>CANLIC010000036.1 GCA_947491025.1 Myxococcales bacterium | reverse complement strand
GGTCGTCGCGCTCGACGCCGCGGGGCTCATCGAGCGCACGCCGCGGGTCAGCAGAAGCATCCGAGTGCTGGTCGCTCCAGAGTTGCTACCCAGGTTGGAGTAGCCGGGTGGAAGCGCTATCGAATCGATCGAAATTTGCTTGTTGGAGCACTAGGGCACGTACCAAGCCCTTGGTGTCAACCACCGCTCAAGGCTCAAGCGCCCCACTATCAAAGACGACCTCATCCGCATCCGCGCCCTGCGCCGTCGACGACGCCTGCGCCCGCAGCGCCTCGACGCTCTCCGCCCGCTCACGCAACGGCCGCAACGACCAGGAGATCTCGCCCCTGCCGTCGGCATCGCCGGGCTCCAGCCCAAGGTCCGCCAGCGTCGCCTCGACCTCGCGCTCGATGTCTCCTGCGGACCAGGGCATGCCGGTGCGGCGGATGGTCGCCCAGAGCTCGGCAGCGACGGCGCTCGGCACCAGCTTCGGCGCGCTGCGCCGCATCGCGCTCACGGCGCGCCAGACGGTGATGCGCCGCACGTCGCGCAACAGGCCCTGCGCGGCCGACTCCGCCACGGCCTGGCGCGTCGCGGCGGCGAGCATCAAGGTCCCTGGGGCGAGCACGCAGAAGAGGGCGCCCAAGCTCAGGTCCAGGCCGCGGATCGGCAGGTCGCCGTGCTCGCCGACGATGAACACGGCCATCACCGCCACCGTCGCCAGCGGGCCGCCGGCCAGCCGGGTCGCGCCGAGGACGTGGTGCTGCGTCAGGCCCGGCACGTTGACGGGCAGGCGCAGCGGTGAATCGTCGCTGCCCCCGTCCCCGCCATAGCTCAGGTACTCGAGCGCCGCGGTGTCTGGCATCGCGTCTGCGCCGCGCAGGGCGTCGGCGGCGATGATGAAGTCGAGGTCGCCGGCCTCGCTGACCTCGATGTCGCCGCCGAGCCGGGCGACCAGCCTCGTCGCGACCGACATCGCCTCGTTGAGGTCGAGCGCGTTGTCGAGCGCGATCTCCAACGCCGAGACGCGACCGCCTTGAGCCTTCGCCCGACCGAGAATGCGCCCCGCCAGCTGCTCGTCCGAAGGCCGCAGCTGCAGCAACCGCCCGAGCGCGCGCACGAGGCGAATGGCGAGGTCGTTGGTCGGCACCCACTGCTCCCACACAGGCGTCGGCTGTGCTTGCCGCAGCCAGGTCGCGGGCCCGAGATCGCGAATCGGCTCGCCCAGTTGGCCTGCAGCTTGCCAGAGCCCGCGGACCCAGATGCCGACGACAGCCAGACCGCCGAGCACCGCCGTCAACAGGAACGCAACGGCGGCAGCGCCGATGACGAAGAGACAGCCTTCGCCGCTGATGTCGCCGAGCCCGCTGAGGTCGGCGCCATCGAACCAGGTGCTCTTGCTGGGCTTGATCGGTGCCGCCTCGGCCTGCGCCGCCCCGCGCTTGCGGCGCTTCAGCCGCTCCTGCGGCGCCGCCATCGGCGGTGCGCTGCGCCACGTCGCAAGCCTCACCAGCCAGGCGCCGAGCTGGCTGATGCCGAAGACCAGGCCGACCGCCAGCACACCGCCGAGCGCGGCCACGACCATCGCCTCCTCGCCCGCGTCCCAGGCCGCGAGGACAGCGCCGAGCGACGCGACGCCGACGGCGACGCCGACGACGACCCACCACAAGGCGCCGAGGTTGGCGAGGACGGCCGCCGCCATCAGCGCCATCCGCTGCGGCAGCGCGTGCCAGCCGCTGCGCACAGCGCCCGCCAGCGCCCGAGCCGGAAAGTCGTGCAGCAGGCGGCCGCCTCGGGTCACGCGCAGCCGCGAAGGCAGCCGATGCCGCCAATCGTCCAAGAGCGCCGTCGCCACCGGCACCGGGACGGTCAGCTCCGCCGCCAGCGCGTCGGCATCGATCGCGCGCACCTGACCACCGACCGCCCGAGCGGCCAGCAAGGGCAATGCGCGGCGCTCGGCACGCCGGACCGCGGCGTCGAAGCGAGCGGCCGGGGTGCCGTCCTCGACCGGGAGCTCGGGCAAGGTCGGCATCCAGCGCCGCGCCTTGCCGGGCTCAGCGCGTAGATGCGCGGCGATGAGCCAACCCACGGCCCGCGCCAGCAGCGGCGCCACCGCCAGCGTCAACAGCAAGATGGGCAGCAGGTCGCGCTCGTGCATCTTGGCGTCCCTCGCCTATCGGCCGCTGGCGTGGCCGGCGGGCGGGCTCTGCGGTCGAGCATAGGTTGGCGTGGCGGCGGCGACCAGTACAGCCGCGTCCCGCTGGCGCTGCGCAGTCGTTGCCAACAGGGCGGATGTTCCCGTACTCAGACGTGAAGCGCTCGTGCGGGCACGCCGAACCAGGGCGCTCGTCGTGGGGCTCCCAACCTGCTTCGGCTTGCGTCGGCCGAGGTTGGCCTGGTAGCGCTGCTGCGAAACTGCGTCTGCGGAGGCTGGATGGGAAGGCCGGCGCAGCGCCGAGCCTGATGTTGGGAAGCACATGAACGCGCAGGTGGATGCGGCGCAGACAGGGGCGGAAATGAGGGCTCGACCGCACTAAAGCGCAGGCTTGGGCTCCTGCATGAGCAGCTCCGCGTCAGCGATCGCGCGGTCGGCCTCGAGCGCCAAGGTCGCGTTGTAGACCCCGCGCAAGTGCCCCTGCTGATCGACCAAGAGCATGTTCTCGGTGTGCAGGAACTCGTCGTCACCTTTGGTCTTTCCGAGCGACTTCTCAGCGAAATACGATCGCCGAGCCAGCTTGTAGATGGTGGCCTTGTCGCCGGTGAGCAAGAGCCACCGCTCAGGCGAGACCTGATTCGCCAGGGCATAGGCCGCCATGGACTCCGGCGTATCGTCCTCAGGGGTGACGCTGTGCGACACCAGCAACATGCGCGCGTCGTCGCGAAAGTGCGCCTGCACACGCCGGTAGTTCTCCGCCATCTTCGGGCAGACGCCTTGGCAGGTCGTAAAGAAAAAGTTGGCCAAGGTGACGCGGCCGCGGAGCGTCTGCTCGGTCACGATGTTGCCGCGCTGATCGTTCAGCGCGAAGGCGGCGATCCGGTGCGCGTTGGCCACCGCCTCAGCGGAGTCGGGCCAGACCGCCGTGAAGTCGGCGCTGTTGTAGTACGGCAGGCCGGTGGCGGCGGCGGAGGAACGGCCACACCCGGCGATGGCGCTGACGGCGAGGCACAGGAGCAGACCGAGGACAGCGCTCCCGGCGTGAACCAAAGTGGGTCCGAGGACATACGTGATGCGGTTGCAGGCCGACCTATCTCGCATGGCCGTCCACCGTGACGCAGTCGAACCTGCCGACGATGCCAAACCGCCGTCCGTCGCGAAAAACGTAGTTTGCGACCAACCGGCCATCGTTCGACCATTGGGATTGCCGCCCTTCTTCGTGCCCTGCGCGGTAGTCCCGCGACTCAAAGAGGGCGCCATCCGGGTACCAGGCGCGCTGCGGCCCCTCAAAGAGATCTCTGGCGTAGCGTCGCTCGAACTGGAGCTTGCCATTGGGCCACCAGCCGCGATGCACGCCCTCGCGTCGATCGTCGCGATACCAGCGCTGCGCCGCCATGACCCCGTTGGCGTGCCATTCGGTGGCCGTCCCTTCGCGTGCGCCCATCCAGTAGCCCGTGCGCGCCAGAACCCGCTGCGCTTCGACGCGCTGAACGACGCCCGAGAACGGCTCACCCCGCCACATCAGCAGCGCGCCCACGCGGTGGAGCTCCGGGTCCGCCTCTTCGACGACCACGTCGGGCAGGACTGGAAGCGAGGGCGCTGAGGTCGGGAGCAGCGCGAGCAGCAAGGCGCAGACCCACCTGGCGCCGAGCGAGACGGCGTCAACGGCCATGAAACTGCGGCGCATTCACTTCGTCACGGTGCCAGGGGTGCCGAAGAAGCCGTCCCCGTTGATCCAGGGGGCGTCGTCTGTGACGTGGTAGTGGTAGGTCCCGCCCGGGTACTCGGCGGTCACGCCGGTATGGCCATGGTACTTGTCGAGATCCGCGGACTTGAGACGCTTGCCGCCCTCCACCGGGCCGTAGAGCGGAAAGCCATCGAGCAAGAAGCCGATTAGCGCCCCCTCGCCCTTGGTCTTGGTCAGGTAGAGCGGCTCGGTGTGGTAGTGGTACTGCAGGCTGGGGCTGGGTGTCGGGTGGCCGTTGTATTGGTCCAGGTTGTTGATCTCCAACGAGTCCAGCAGGGCCTTCGCGCCGTTGTACTGGTTGAACAAGATGATGCCGTTGATCGCCATGCCGATCGGCCCGAGGCTGGTGGCGGTCTTGGTCGTCGCTTCTTTGGGGTTCTTGGGGAAGCGGAACGTCACGTTCTGCGCGGCGAGGATGGGGTCCGAGGTGCCGTTGGGCAGCTGGATGGCCGTGCTGAAGTTGGGGTTGGTGCCGTTGTAGGCTTCGTATAAGGCATGGGTCTTGCCGTAGAACGGCGACTTGTGGTCCGGCAGGTCCTTGGTGCGCACGACGACCTGGTCGCCCTCGATGACCGCCGACTCGACGTTGTAGATGACGTTGTAGGGTGCCGGCAGGCCGTTGCCGGCTGCGGCGTCTTGGACCGCGGCGTCGCCCGCAGTGGTGTCCGACTTCCCAGCGGCGCTGTCGGTCGCGGTGCTCGTCTCGGCGTCCGTGCCGCAGGCAGCCATCGCGACGCTGCAGACGGAAGCGATCAGTGCCATCTTCTTGGAATTGTTCATCAGTGGCTGCCTCGCATTGCGTGCGGGTAGGAAGTTGAGTCCCGCACTCGATGACGACTCGCGCCCCACCACGAGGCGGCTGCGAGCGTGCCAGTGCCTCCGCCCAAGCGTCAACGAAAGCCCGGCGGCCGCTCACCGCCGGCGGCGCCGCGCCCGAGGCGTCTGGAAGAGGCGCACGCGCGCCGCGCCCTCTCCGCAACGGCGCAGCTGGCGGACGGGAGTGCGATGGCCCGGACAAGGGTCCGCCCTCATCCCTGGGACGTTGTCTTGGCCCTACGCGAGGAATTGTGCTTCGCCGACATCCTGTTCGACGACATCAACGAGCGCTGCAGCGCCAGCGGCGGCTTCCGGGAGCGTGCCCAGACGGCGATCACGGCTGAACGACGAGACCCTGCTGCTTGACCAGGAAGTCGTAGGCGGTCTCGACGAGGCTCTTGCCGTCGATCTTCGCCGACCAAGCGCTGTGGCCGGCGCCGACCAGCGGGTGGTAGATGTTGGGCACGCCCGACTCGTCGTAGCGTTGCTTGAGCTTCTTGGCCTCGTCGAAGCTGACGGTTTCGTCCTTGGTGCCGTGGATGATGGCGATCGGCGGATCAGTCGCGTCAAAGTCGAGGGTGCCCTTGAGCAGGTACAGGACCTCGATGAGCGCGCCGCCGCCCCAGTAGTCGATGACGGCGCGCACACCGGAGGCGGCGCCGAGATGTGTGCTCGCCAGCGTCGGGTCCTGCTCCAAGGTCAGCTCATCGCGGAAGTCGGCCGGCTGCGACAAGCCGACGCCAATCGCGGTGTAGGCGCCAGCGGAGCCGCCGCCGATGGCGATGTGGTTTGAGTCGACGCCGAGGGTCTGGGCGTTGTGGTGCAGCCAGCGGACTGCGGCTTTCGCGTCCCGGCCGGCGAGGTACATGGCGCTGACCTGGTTGGGGCCTGGCGAGACCTTGGCCGCGCTCGCCCACTTCTGCGGGATCGGGCCCTGCGTCGCAGCCAGTCGGTAGGTGATCGAGACCGCGTACCAGCCGCGCGCCGCGAGGTACTTGGCCTGACTCACCATGTTGGCGTCCTTGCGCGAGCCGCCGGTAAACCCGCCGCCGTGGATGAACACGATGGCCGGCATCGGCCCCGGGGGGTCCTTCGGCGCGAAGCTGTCGAGCATGAGCTCGATCTCCTTGCCGGGAGCCGCGCCCCACTTGGCGTCGACCACCGCCTTGCCGTAGACGATGTCGGTCTTGGTGATGACCTCGTACGCGGTGCTGGCGCGCACCGTCGGCGGCTTGGCCGTTGCGCCGGCGTCGGCGCTTGTGTCGCCCGCGGGGCTGCCATCGGCGCTGCCGCTGTCGGCGGCGATATCGGTAGCGATGTCGCTGGAAACGTTGGCGTCTGCAGCGCCGTCGGCCGCAAAGCCCAGGTCTTCGATGCTGTCGTCAAGGGGCTTCGCGCCACTGTCGGCAGTCCCCGCCGCATCCTGGACGCTGTCGGCCGCGCCCTGCGGCGAAGGCTCAACCGTCGTGCTGCAGCCGAGCGCGAAGACCGATGTGGCCAGCCAACAGAACCCTTTAAGTCGAATCGTACGCATGCGTGCTCCAGGGGTTGGCGTGGCTGCGGGTCGTCGCCAGCCGAGGACCGCGTTCGAGGGTGTCCGCTGCCGCGCCGCAGCGCCAGCCAAGCCTGCCTGTGCACCGTCTCGGCGGTCAGCCGCGCGTAGCACGGTGCCGTGCTGGGCCTTGAATGTGCCTTCGGTTCTCGCCCAATTTAGGGAATGTAGATCAGCACTTGTGCGCTTGCTGGGGTCGAATTCGAAGCAATGGTCCTGCGCCCTGCCTCACGGCTCATCGGCGATCGGCCCCAACGAGACCGGGAGCAGCGGCCGGATCAAGGTGCGGAGCTCCATCGGCAATCGCAGTAACGGGCGGTCGCTCTTGGTGTTGATGGCCTCGACGGCGGCGGCTAGGCCGAGCAGCAGCAGCGCCAGCGCTTCGTGCTGGGCGCCTGCCTGTTGCCAGGCCGAATTCCACAGGGCCAGGTGCGCTTCCGAGTATGAACCTGCGTCGAGGATTCTGATGGTACGGATCAGTCCCTGGCCCAGGAGTGCGGCCGCGTCGTGTTCAGCGTACAGGGGCACGAGATCAGCTGCGTAGGGTCCCCATTCGAGGTGGCCTCGGCGCAGGACCATTGACAACAGGTCGTGCGGCGTCCCGCCAAAATCGGGGGCGCCCCGATCGCCTTCCCTGAATGCCGTCCGTAGCGCCTCGATGACGGCTGCCCGGCTCGAGGTCATCACCATCGGTTCCGGCAAAGCAAAAAGGGCAAGTGTCCTGCGGTCGGTCTCTACGCCGACCATGGCAGTCGCCGCACGGAACTGCTCTTCGGACTCCAGGTATCGTTCGGCGTGCCAGTAGGTAGCGCCCATCAAAACTCTAACCGCTGCCCGTTGGCCTACAGGCAGCTCTGGCACCGCAATGACCGCATTGAAGTCGGCCAGGGCGCGATCGAGGGCGCCTATCTGCACATAGGTAATGGCGCGTAGGCTCAAGGCACTCGCTCGCTGAACTGCCTTCGCCTCCGACATCTCTGCCACCGCCGTGTAGTCTGCCAGGGCTCGCTCGAACTCGCCCCGCCGACGGTACGCTTCGCCGCGGCGCTCCAGCGCCATGGCTCGCGCAGTCGCAGGAGCGTCCAGCAGCTCAATCACCGCGCCGTAGTCGGCCATTTCCTTGTCAATCTCGCCGCGTTGACCAAAAATCGCGCCGCGAATCACGAGACACTTTGCCCGCAGAGTGGCCGGCACTTCTTGCGTCAGTAGCAAGGCCGTGTAGTCCGAGACCGCAGCTTGGGTCTCCCCCAGTCGACCATTCGTCGTGCCGCGGAGGTATAGCGCATCTGCCCGCAATTCTGCCGGCGCACTTGTCAGGTCGAGCAGCGCCGTCAGGTCGGCGAGCGCTTTCTCGAAGTCGCCCTTGTTGCCGTATGCCTCTCCCCAGAGAGCCAGCAGCCACGGACGCAGCCACGGACGCAAGTGCGGCAGCGTCTCCGATTTCTGCATCAGCTCTGACATCGAATCGATCAATTCGTCGTATTCCCGGGTCTGCGAGGCAACTTCTCCGCGGAGCAGGCAAGCGATGACCGGGTCGACCAGATACAGTTCATCGAGGCAAGCGCGGGCCTCCTGGAAGGCTCCCGCGAGTGTGAGAGCTGCGATCTCGTCAACAAGCTGCGCCGCCACAACTCCGCTGAAGTCTTCCGGCAGGCCAAGAGCGCTCTGGCGATACTCCTCATACCTCGCTCCAAACCGGCCCTGGCCCTGCTCACGCAACGCCTCATCCCGAAACCAAGCCCTCAAGAACTGCGCCACCAGCCTCAAAGGCCTGCCGCGCTGGTTCTTCACCTCCAGGCACAAGCGCAAGAGCGGTTCCGTCACTTCGTAGAAGGACTCCTTGCCGCGCTTCTGGGCGCGAACGAAGCCCCTCTGCTTCAAGTTCCCGAGCTGCTTGGAGCAAGTCCGCTCCTCAATGAAGGTCTCCTCCGCGATCTCTTTGACCGTCATCGCCCCTGTTGCGCCGCACAGGCACTCGACGATCCGCGCCTGCTGCGGCGGCAGCGATCGGATCCGCTCCTGGAAGTAAGGCGTCAGGTCCTCAGCCAGTCGCTCAAACGCTTCCACCAGGTCGTCCAGCGCTTCCTTGGTCAAGAACTCCGAGAGCATCACGTACAGCCGGTGATTCCCCCCAGCGAGGTGATGAAGGGCCCGAACGCGGTACCGGCCCTCCGACGTATCGAGGAAAGCAGCGAGCGTTGCCCTGTCTTGCTCCACGCTGATCCGCCGGATGAGGTCGCGCGCCCCATCGACCGACAGCGGCCGCAGATGCTGAACGTCGAAGAAGCCGAAGAACGCCTCGTCGCGACTTGAAACGCCCTCAAAGAGCTGTTGCGCAGTCGCCAGAATCGCCACCTGGCCATGCTCCTGCAGGAACGCACGCAGCTTCTTCTGCCCCAGGTCACCGAGGCCGTCGAAAGCGCGATCCATATTCTCCATGATCACGAGTAACTTGCGGTGCCCGAGGCGCTTGAGAAGCGACAACAGCACCGACTCGGCGGCTGCATTCGAGGCCATCCCGCGGACAGGGTCACGAAAGTCCGCAGGAAACTCATCTGGATACGCCCTAGCCAGCGCGCTGGCGACTGCGAACGCGAGGTCGACGAGGCCGGAGACGGTCTCGTCCTCGCCCAGCCAGGCAATGCGCATCAGCTCGCCCGGCGCGGCGCGCCCGCGGAGTTGGTGCTCGATCAAGGTCACCAAGTGCGTCTTGCCGCTCCCGCGCGGCCCGACGACCAGGACGTGATGCAGGTCGCCAGTCGTCATGCTGCGAGCGAACCGCTCCACGAGCTTCTCGAGCAGTCGATGGCGCTCAACGAAGATACGCATCAACAGCGCAGGATCCGAGTTGCTGGGTGTGTAGGCTGAGGTAACTCTGCGCATCAGCTCTGCAGCCCCTGCGCCAGCACCCACCAACGCCGCACGAGCGGGAACCGGAAGGTGTAGCGTTTTGAGTCATCGCACTCGAGGTAGTGGTCCTGCGTGAGGGAGCTGAGCAACTGAACGATCTTGGCGCGATCGTGCAGTGCGGCGACGGCCTTGACCGCCGACCAGACCTCTTCGATCGATCTCGGCTCCGACGCGAGCGCCAAGTCGTCTAGGACTGCCGCGGCGATCTTCGCGTTCCCCACTGCGTCCCCGTTCGCATCCTCAGTCGTTCCAGGATAGTAGACACCAAGACGGGAGCGGAAGTGCTCCATCTCCCAGGGGTCGGCGTCATCGCCAAGCTGGCGCCTGACCACTTGCTCGGCGTCAGTCGACGTGACCCTGTGGTCCAGTTCGGCAAGCCGCGAGACGACGCGCTCGATGTAGAAGGGCACGGAGCCCGTCAAGTCCGCGATGGCCATTGCCAAGTCTTCAGCGTCAGCGTCCGCGACACTCACCGCCTCGATCCTCAGGACATGCGTGGCGAAGGCCACCGCGTCAGGGCGGTCGAGCGGCCCGATCGGCTGGGACGGCATGTCGTTGAAAGGCTCCGCGGCGATGCTGGACCCGCGCACGTCACGCAAGACGTGGTGCAGTCCCATGCTGCCCGCGAATACCATGCGCAGGTTGGCGTGTTGCATCCGCTTGGCCCGTAGGATGTCGAGGATCGTGAGCGCGGTCGTCTGGACGTGCAGGGTGCCTGACGCGTTGACCGTGAACTTCTGCAACATGTAGGGCAGCTCGTCGAACATCAACACGAGCCGCAGCGTCGAATTTCCCGTGCAGATGCCATCCAACGCCTTCTCGAGCATCGTTTCCCAGCCAAGTGCCCCGGAATCCGGGAGCTTGATCATGCCTGCGACCTCCAGACCCTTGAGCGTTCCGAGGAGCGATTGGAAAGTGGCGAGTGCTTGGACGGAACGGCTCAGTAGGGGCTTCACCCGATCGAGCAGGTGCTCGATGAAGCGGATGGGCGGTCGACGCCTTCCACGTCGAGGAAGACGACCTCGAACCCGTCAGGAGGCTCGGCGGCCATCTTCTTCATCACCGTCGTCTTGCCGATCCTGCGCTCCGCGGTGAATCGCAGCGAGCCCCGCTCAAGGTGCTTCCACATCCGCCGAATAAGCTTGTCACGCCCAAAGACGCTTTGCGCACCAAGCTGGGTCGCCATGGACAACTCCTACCGCGCCCGACAACAGACGCTCATTGCATCGTACGACAAGTTCATCGTACGTCAACCGCGTCGTATGATGAGTTGGCGGCTGGGATGCAGTGAAGCCAACCCCCAGTCGAAGCGCCGTCACGCGGCACACAAGGTGGGATGATGCCGTCACGAAGCCACCACGCGGACGGGAGCCGACGAGAGGAGCCGGCGTCCCAACCTTCGTGCCAAGTCTTCAAAGCTGCCAGGCGCCGAGTAGGCCGCAAGTCCGCGAGTTGGCGAACCTGGGTCGACCCTTACGTAGCCATGAAATGCGGCTCAATGTTGCGTTCGGCCGCTTCGCGACACTGCCCAGCGCCCCTTACTCCCACTCAATGGTGCCAGGCGGCTTGCTGGTCACGTCATACACTACGCGATTGATACCCCGAACTTCATTGATGATCCGCGTCGCGATGCGCCCAAGCAACGCCGCCGGCAGATCGGCGACGTCGGCGGTCATGCCATCCTGCGAGTGGACGGCGCGCACCGCGATCGTCTGCTCGTAGGTCCGTGAGTCGCCCATGACGCCGACCGATCGCACCGGCAAGAGCACCGCGAAGTACTGCCAGAGCCCGCGCGCGAGGTCTGTCGCCTCCAGCTCCTGGCGCACCACGGCGTCGGCGGCGCGGACCAGCGCCACCCCTTCGCGACTGATCGCCCCCGCGACGCGCACGGCGAGGCCGGGACCAGGAAAGGGCTGTCGCCACACCAGGTTCGCAGGCAGCCCCAGCTCCTCGCCGAGGACCCGCACCTCGTCCTTGAACAGCTCGCGCAGCGGCTCACAGAGCGCCATGTTCATGCGCTCAGGCAGGCCGCCGACGTTGTGGTGGCTCTTGATGGTCGCGGAGGGGCCGCGAAACGAGACCGACTCGATGACGTCGGGGTAGAGCGTACCCTGCGCCAGAAAGGCGTGGCGCCGTCCGAGCGCGAGGGCTGCGTCCTCGAATTCACGGATGAAGCGCTCGCCGATGATCTTGCGCTTCCGCTCCGGGTCGCTCACGCCGTCGAGGGCGGACAGAAAGCGCTCGCCCGCGTCGACGACGTGCAGCGGCAGGCCCATGCCCTCGCCGAAGATGCGCACCACTTCCTCGGCCTCGCCGGCGCGCAGCAGGCCGTTGTCGACGAAGACGCACTGCAACCGGTCGCCGATGGCGCGGTGGATCAGCGCCGCCGCGACGCTGGAGTCGACGCCGCCCGAGAGCCCACACAGCACGCGCTCGTCGCCGACCTGGGCCCGAATGGCCGCCACCGCGCTGTCGACGAACGACGCCATGGTCCAGTCGCCGGCGCAGCCGCAGCGCTCGCGGACAAAGGCGCGGATGAGGGCCTCGCCGCGCGGCGTGTGGACGACCTCGGGGTGGAACTGCACGCCGTAGCGCTTGTTCTTGTCGTCGGCCAGCGCCGCGATCATCCCGTCGGCCGAGCGCGCCACGACCTCAAAGCCGGGCGCCGGCGCCGCGACGTGGTCGCCGTGGCTCATCCACACGGTCTCACGGCCGCTCTCGCCGAAGCTGCCAAAGGGCGACGCGCCGGGGGTGAGCGCGATCTCGGCGCGGCCGAACTCGCGGGTGCTGCCGGGCTCGACCCGCCCACCGAGGGCGTAGGTCAGCGCCTGCAGGCCGTAGCAGATGCCGAGGATCGGCACGCCGAGCGCGAGCAAGCCGGCCGGAAGCTGGGGCGCATCGGGCTCATAGACCGAGCAAGGACCGCCCGAGAGCACGATGCCGGCGGGGGCGAAGGCCGCGATGTCCGCCGCCGAGCGCGTGCAGGGCCAGATCTCGCAGTAGACGCGCGCTTCACGGATGCGGCGGGCGATCAGCATCGTCGTCTGCGAGCCGAAGTCGAGGACCAGGATGCGATCGCGGGTCGGGCTTTGCATGGCGAGGTCCAGGGCGGAGGCGCCGGTGCGCCGCGCAAAGGGGAGAGGGGGTCTGACGTCGCGACGGGCTCGACTCGGACCACTGTGGCCAAGCCGTGGCGCGCGGCGCCTGCGCGGCTAGCCCGCGTAGTTGGGGGCGGGCCGGCTCGAGTGCACGCCATGGACATGGCTCTCGCGCAAGCCGGCGGCGGTGATGCGGACAAACCTCGCGCGCTCGTGCAGGGCGGGCAGGTCGGCCGCGCCGCAGTAGCCCATGCCGGCGCGCAGGCCGCCCATCAGCTGGTGCACCACGGCAGCGAGCGGTCCACGCGACGGCACCCGCGCCTCGACGCCCTCCGGCACGAGCTTGGCAGCGTCGGCGGTCTGCTCTTGGAAATAGCGATCCTTGCTGCCCTGCTGCATCGCGCCGAGCGAGCCCATGCCGCGGTAGGCCTTGGTGCGAACACCGCCCTCGAGCACGAATTCGCCGGGGGCCTCGTCGGTGCCGGCGAGCAGCGAGCCGATCATCACGGCATAGGCGCCAGCGGCCAGCGCCTTGACGATGTCGCCCGAGTGCTTGATGCCGCCGTCGGCGATGAGTCCGCGCCCGGCGCCGCGCGCCACCTCGGCACAGGCCATGACAGCGCTGAACTGCGGCACGCCGACGCCGGCGACGATGCGGGTGGTGCAGATGCTGCCGGGGCCGATGCCGACCTTGACGATGTCGGCGCCGGCCTCGAAGAGCGCGGCGGTCGCCTCGGCGGTCGCGACGTTGCCGCCGCAGATCGCCAGGTGCGGGTAGCGCGCCCGCAGCCGCTGAATCGCCTCGATGACGTTGCGGCTGTGGCCGTGCGCGGTGTCCACGACCAGCAGGTCGACACCGGCGGCGACCAGTGCCGCCGCCCGCTCATCACCGTCTGGACCCGGGCCGATGGCGGCGGCGCAGCGCAGTCGGCCAGCGGCGTCGATGGTCGAAAAGCGCGCCGCAGCGGCGCCGAGATCGCCGCTGGTCTCCGCGACGCTCGCGGCCTTGACCGCGGCGACCTCGTCGGCTTGGGCCGCTACGGTCAGGTTCTTGTGCAGCACGGCGAGGCCGCCCAGCCGGGCCAGCGCGATCGCCAGCGGCGCCTCGCTGACGCTGTCCATCGCCGCCGACAGGAGCGGGATCGCCAACTCAAGGCCATCGGCCAGGCGCGTCCGCAGCCGCACGTCGCGCGGCACGACCTCGGAGTAGTTGGGCTGGAGCAGCACGTCGTCGTAGCTGAGCGCCAGCGGCGCCTCGGCGATCGGCGTCATCGGAGTTCCTTGGCGCCGCGCTCGGCGCGACGCAGCAGGGCGCGGACGCGCGCCAACAGCTCGGGCATGTCAAAGGGCTTGCCGAGATGGTCGTCTGCGCCGGCGTCGAGCGAGCGCACCTTGGCGGCGGTGTCGGCCAGGGCCGTCAACATCAGCACCGGAGCGGCCTCGCCGCGGGCGCGGAGATCCGCGGCTAGGGACACGCCATCGCGGCCAGGCAGGTTGACATCGAGGACGTAGAGCTCGGGCGAGAGGCCCGCACGCACTGCAGCCAAGGCCGCTTCGGCGCTCGGAAAGCGGGCGACCTCATGGCCCTCGCCCTGCAGCATCAGCGCCACCATGGTGCCGATCAAGTCGTCGTCTTCGCAGAGGAGGATGCGCGCCATGGCCGGCTGGGTACGCGATCGCCCCATCGCGTGCAAGGGGCCCGCCCTCGGCGTCGCCGAGCCTCGTCCGCCTGGCCATGGGCTCGCTAGCGCCGAAGAGGGCGTAGCCAAGATGCACGCGTCGCGAGGGTGACGCGGCCGAGACAGACCGTGAGCGCGCCCGGAGCGACCGACCTAGCCGCACTTTCGCTGAAGCGACCGAGGGAGCGAGGACGCAAGCCACTGTCTGCATAGGCGCGGCGGCCGCAGCAGCGTGCGGTTTGAATTCAGGCTCAAAGAGAGTGGAATCAAAATGCGCTCGTCGCGAGGGTGACGCGGCTGAGACAAGCCGTGAGCGCGCCCGGAGCGATCGACCGAGCCGCACTTGCAGCGCGGCGACCGAGGGAGCGAGGACGTAAGCCACGGTCTGCCCAGGCGCGGCGGCCGCAGCAGCGTGCGGTTTGAGTTCACCCGCCTAAGGACAACCGAAGTGGAAGTGCAGCGTCTTGCCGCCGAGGGCGTCGCAGGTCGCTGGGCAGAGCACCGCCGCTTTGGGCGCTGCGGCGTTGTCGGCGTGCCAACCGACGCTGTCTTTCGGGCACGCCGCGGCGGAGTTGACCTGCGGAATATCTTTCGCTGTGCCGCTGCCCTCGCTCCACGACAGCGTCAGCTCACCGAGCGGCACCGGCGCGCCATCAGAGCCCAGCGGCAGCGGGTAGATGCACTGCACCTTGACCGTCTTGATGACGTTGGCGCCGATGGCGGTGAAGACCTGGGTCCAGTCTGGCGTGCAGATCTTCGCCAGCTCGCCACCGGTCTTCTTGGCGAGATCCATGTAGACGCCGCCCCAGCCGGCGCCACCGAGGCACGGCAAGAAGGGCAGCTCATCCGACCAGGACACCACGCCATGCAGCACAAAGCCGTCCGGAAAGCCGGGATCGGTTAGCCCGGCCAGCTTGCCTTCGAACCACTTGCCGTCCTTGTCGCTCTTGTCATCGCTGACCACGACGAGGTGCCTCGCTGCGCCGACGCGAAGAAAATCCTTATACAACGGATAGCTCGAGATGATGCGCTCGAGGGCGTCGGTCGAGTCCACCTTGACCTTGATGTGCCGAAACTGGCTGCTGTCGGCGCAGCTGGGGCCGCCGAGCGGGGGCGGCACGCAGAGCCCAAAGCCGTCGGCGAGCAAGACGACGTGGGCGTCGATGGCCTTGGCGGCGATGATCTTCGCGAAGTTGTTGAGGTTGGCTTGGACCGCCTTCGCCTCCTCCTTCATCGAGCCCGAGGTGTCGATGGCGACCAGCACGTCGACCTGGCCGCCGATGGCCGTCGCCTGCACCGACGCCTTCGACTCGCTGCGGACACAGGGCTTGCCGGTGAGCGAGAGCGGGACCGAGATCTCGGCCGGGCTCGCGTTGCTCTTGACGATGAGGCTGGCGACGATGCCGCTGGCGCTGCCGAGCTCCACGTCGAGCGTGAGCGTCACGTCGAGGGTCCGGCTCTCGCCCGGTAGCAGCGAGAAGGGCCCGGGATCGCTGACCTTGACGGACTTGACCTTGGAGAGGGGCGACAGCGTGATCGACGCGACGTCGAGCTTGCTGGCACCGTTGGACGTGATCGTCACCTGCTGCGTCGCCGTGTCGCCCTTGGACAGGCTGCCGAAGGAGAGCGCAGGCGGCGTGACCAGGATCTTCGGCCCCGGCGTCTCAGCCAGCAGCGTCGTCGTTGCCACCTTGTCGCCGTCGTAGCCGACCCGCAGCGTCGCCTCCGCGCTGCCCTCTTGCAGGGGCGCACAGCGCAGCTTGACCGCGAGCGTGCCATTGGCCGCCAGGTTCATCGGCAGCGTCGGGGGCTCCAACACTGCGAAGGGGTGACCTGCCGGGCCCTCGATGGCCAGGCTCTCGAGCACCACCGGCTTGGCGCCGTGGTTGGCGAGCGTCGCGGAGCCGTCGGCCGTCGCGCCGACCGCTACGCCGCCGAAGTCGACCGGATCCGGCAGCGCCTTGAGCGCGCCGACGCCGGGATGGACGCTCAGCGGCAGAACGATGGTCCGCATCGCCTCCAGCGTCGCGTTGGTCGTCAGCAGCAACTGTGCGACCTTCTTGCCCGTCTTGGTGGGGGCGTAGCGCACCTGCAGCGCGGCTTCGCCGCCCGGTTGCAGGGTCATCGTCGTAAAAGCGATGAGACCGAACTCTTGGCCATCTTGGAGGAAGCTCGCCTTGCTGATGGTCAGCACGCCACGGGCGCCGATGTGGCGGACCTTGACCTCCTGCACCAGATTCTCGCCCGGCTCCAGGTCGGGAAACGCCAATGACGCCGGCTGGAGCTGGGCGCGGATGTCGTCCTCGAGGCAAAACGCCGTCGCGCAGAGCCCGCCACCTCCGCCGACGCCGCCGCCAGCAGCGCTGGCGCCTTCGCCTTCTGTCGGCGTCTCTGAGCAAGAGAGGGTGAGCGCCAGCAGCAACAAAGAGGTGCGCTGCGAAGCCACGGAGCAGCGCAGACGCTGCGCGAGGGCCATCGTGGACACGGGGCCTCCTGGGTCGGGAATGCGGTCGCGAAATTCGACCGGTGACGACGGCACAAGCCTACGCCGGCGGCAGCGCGTCGTCCAGCGCGGGCGAGCCATAGCCACTTTGAAACGCGGCAGAAGACAAGGCGGATCGGCGGCTGGGATGAGGGCAGTCGGCTCGGCTGTGGAGGTCAGTGCGCCAGCCTCAGCGGTCGCAGTGACGGCGGCGGCCCCTCGGCATTAGAGGCGAAGCGAGAAACGCGCACCGCGGCCCGGCCCCTCGCTGTGAGCCTCGACCGTTCCACCCATCGCCTCAGCCAGCCCGCGGGCAATCCAGAGGCCGAGTCCCGTGCCCTTGCGGCCGAGCCCGTCAGCCTCGCGGGCAAAGGGCTCGAAGAGGCGAGCGGCGCGGCGCGGTTCGAAGCCGATGCCGTCGTCTTCGACCTCGATGGCCACGCCCTGTCCGGCCTTGCCACCCCTGGCCGGCGCGGCATAGAGCCGCACGACGACCGCCTTGGCGCCATACTTGGCGGCGTTGTCGAGCAGGTTGTCGAGGATCGAGTGCAGCGCAGTGGCGTCGCCTTGCACGATCCACGTGGACACGGCCTCGTCGCGCTCCAAGCGCCAGGTGGGCGGGCCCGGAAGCTCTTGCCGCTGCGTCAGAGCCGCCGCCACCAGCGCGGAGAGATCGACCGCCTCGCGGGCCAACCGGGCGCCGATCCTCAGCCGCTGCGCCAGCAGCAGGTTCTGGATCATCGCCTCTTCGCGGTCGACCTCGCGCAGGGCGCGACCGGCGAGCTCCTGCAATCGATCTGAGGGCATGCGGCCTGCCTCGATGGTCTGCAGGACCGCCTTGATGCCGGCAAGCGGCGTCTTCATGTCGTGGGTGACGCGCGAGAGAAATCCTTCGATCTCGTCATGAAAGCGCCGCTCGGCGCGAAAAAGCTGGTACAGCATGGCCACGACGACGAGTAGCAACGTGCAAAGCAGCACGCCCTCGCCGATGAGCATCACGCGTTTGCGGTCGTAATGGTCGCGAAGGCGGGCGAGCGCCGTGGGGCCTGCCACCAGCGCGAACTCGCCATCGACGCGCGCGCCGAGCTCAAGGCCAGAGGGCGCACCGCGCTTGAACAGAAAGCGCCCATCGGCCTCGAAAGCCCCGAGCGCCGGCCGCACCCCCGACAGCGCGATGTGGGCGGCGTGGACGGCCGCGGCGTCGGCGAGGCTCTGGCGCAAGAGCTGATGCTCGCGCTGCAGTGACCGATCGAGCAGCACCATCCACCAGACGCCGAGCGCGATGAGCAAGAGCACCGCAGCGGCAAAGAGGCCGCGGCCGAGCGCACGGGCGCGGCTGCCTCGCGCCGAGAACGTGGCCCCGAGAGCCGCCGCACGCCCGCTGCCCATCGCTTAGGTCAGCAGCCCGCGCATGGCCTGGGCGAGCGCGCTGACGTCCGCCTCTTCGTGGGCGGCGGACAAGAAGAGCACCTCGTAGGCGGAGGGCGGCAGGTAGAAGCCGGCGTCGAGCAGCGGCCGGTGCATGGCGTTGAAGCGGCGGACGTGGCCATCCTCTGCGCCGCTCGGAATCGACTCGGCATCGCAAGGCGGCGCCGCGGCGTCGAGCCATGGCCAGACGATCGAGCCGACGCGCACGACCTGCATCTGGCCTTTGCCCTCTGCCTGCAGCGCGCCAGCGAGGCTGGCGCCAAGGGCCTCGAGCTTGGCGTACACGGCCGGGTTCTCGAGTTTGCGCAGCGTCGCCAGGCCCGCCGCCATCGACACTGGGTTGCCCGAGAGCGTTCCCGCCTGGTAGACCGGTCCGACCGGCGCCAGCAGCTCGAGCAACGCGCGGCTTCCGACCACGGCGCCGACGGGCAGGCCGCCGCCGATGATCTTGCCGAGGGTCGTCAGGTCCGGGCGCACCCCAACCATCTCGCCGTAGCCCCCGAACTGCAGGCGGAACCCCGAGATGACCTCGTCGAAGATGAGCAGGGAGCCGTGGGCGGTGCACAGCTCGCGCAAGCCGCGCAAAAAGGCCGGCGTCTGCAGCAAGAGGCCGTTGTTGGCGGGCATCGGCTCGAGGATGACAGCGGCGATCTCGGCACCGTGGCGGCGGAAAAGCGCGGCGACGCCTTCGAGATCCCCGAGGCGAGCGACGAGCGTGGTCGCGGCAACGTCGCGCGGAATGCCGGCGGAGGTCGGCTCACTGCCGGCCTCAGCGCCGGTGATGAGACCCGACCCGGCGCGGACGAGCAGCGAGTCGATGTGGCCGTGGTAGCCGCCGCTGAACTTGACGACGATGGACCGCCGCGTGGCGCCGCGGGCCAGCCGCAGCGCCGTCATCACCGCCTCGGTGCCCGAGCTGACGAATCGGCACATCTCCGCGCCGGGGAACGCCGACACGATGCGCTCCGCCAGCTCGACCTCCGTGCGATGGGTTGCGCCGTAGGAGAGGCCCAGTGGAGCGACCGCCTGCACCGCCGCGACGACGTCCGGGTCGGCGTGGCCAAGGATCAGCGGCCCCCACGACATCTGAAAATCGAGGTAGCTGTGGCCATCGACATCGCGCAGGCGGGCGCCCTCGGCGCTGGCGAAGTAGATCGGCTTGCCGCCGACAGACTTGAAGGCGCGCACCGGGCTGTGGACGCCGCCAGGAATGACGTTGCAAGCGCGCTCGAACCACGCCTCCGACAGGCTGTGGTCGCGGGCGGGGACAGAAGCGGCGGTGGCATTCATCGGGGCTCCTCTGCAGAGGGATGGCGCCGCGTGTGAGCGGCCAGGACGGCGAGCGCGGCAGCGAGCGCAGGCACCCAGTCCGCGCCGCTTTCTGCCACAGCGATGGGCGCCACGCCATGGCTCGTCCGCAGGGCCGCGGCGGTGGTCGGTCCAATCGCCAGGGCGGGACGCTGGCGCAGCGCGGGCAGGAGGCTGTAGAGGCGTTCGGCCGCCGAGGGCGCAAAAACGAGCACCAGGTCGGCGCGCAGCGCCCGCGAGGCGACATCCGCGCGTGGCGCTGCCGATGCGGCGTTGCGGTACACCGGCAGCGCCGCGTAGGCCATGCCCGCCTGGTGCACGGCCGCCCCCAACTCGGGCCGGGCGCGATCGCCGCAGAGGTGCGCGACGGTGGCGCCTCGCGGCAGCCGGGCGACGAGGCCGGCGCCGAGCCCCGCGGCTGTCGCAGGTGACGCGATGAGGTCGACCTCGATTCCGGCGCGGAGGAGGATCCGGGCCGTGGCCGGGCCGACGCAACCGAGCACGCCACCGGCCGCGCGGAAGGCACGCAGTCGCGCGGCTCCGAGCAGCGTCAGCGCCGCCTGGGCGCCGTGTCGACTGGTCAGGGCGAGCGCCGCCACGCCGCGAATGCGCTCATCGACCTCGGCTGCAAGTGCCGCCGCGTCGGGCGGTTCGCCGTCCCCTGTGGCGGTGGGTCCGGGCAGCACGCGGCTGGTGGACAGGGAGCAGATCGCCGTACCGCGCGGCAGCCGACCGGCGGCGATGGCGGAACGGATGCGGGCCGCGCTCGCCGCGTTGTCGGGGCCCGATCGCGTCAGCAGCACCGTTGGCACGCGTGGCTCCGGTTGGCCCGTCAGCGCCCCGCCTCAGGCGATGCTGGCGAGGGTCATGTCGAGATCGACCATGCGCGGCGCGCGCTCGTGCGCCCCGGTCGGCAGCTGCAAAAGCGGCAGCCGAGGCTCCAGCGTGGCCACCGCGGCTTCGCCGAGCGCCAGCGCCGTCGTCATCTGCAAAGCGTCGAGCGGTGCGCCCTGCGCGGCGCCGATGGCTGCAGCAAAGCGCAGACCGAACGCCAACTTCTCGCCGAGCTCCGCCCAACCGCGCAGCAACGAGACGTCGCGCTGCAAGGGCGTTCCGAACAGCCACAGGCCGTAGACCGACTCGATGGCCGGGGCCAGCTCGCGCTCGACGGCCGCGACGTAGCTCCCGAGATCGGCGCGCCAATCGCCGAGCAACGCCTCGCACACCTGCGCCGCATCGGCAGCACCGAGGCCAGCGTCGCCGGCGCAGAGCGGCTCGAGCTGCCGGAGAACCTCGCCCAACGCCTCTGCGTCGGCAGCGGCGCAGCGCGACTCCAGAAAGGCTCGAAACGCCAGATAGTTCCGCGTATGGAGCGGCTCGAGCCCGCCACCGGCGGCGAGATCGGGCAAAGCGCGGTTGGACAGCGTGTTGGCGTGCACGCTGGCGATGGCGGCGAGCCGCGCCAGCAGCGGTGTCCGGCGATCGGCCAGCAGGTCCAGCAGGGCCTCGCGCAACGCAGTGAACTCGGTCCAGCCCACGGTCAGCTGATCCCGTAGCTTCAGACGCGCCAGCCCGCCCTGGCTGCGCAACACCGACAGCTCGGTGCGCCAGCCGTCCGCGCCGGTGGCCAACGCCCCCGGATCGTCGCCTGTGGCCAGGTGCCGCCGCACCATCGGCGAAAGCGTCGAGAACCCGAGCTCAACGCCGGTCGGCGTCTGCCAGGCGAACACCGGGAACGCCGACCACGGCGCACGCAAGTCGTCCTCGTCGCCAGCGATGCGGCCGGCAACGGCGCGGCAGAGGGCCAGCTCTGCCACGCGCATCGGCCACGCCGGCGCGTCGCTGCCCATGGCCGCGACCTGGCGTTGCATGGCGCCACGCCACCGCCGCGTTGGGCAGTCCGGCAGATCGGCGGCGATGGCGTCGAGCGCCGCTGGAAACGTGACGCGCATCGCCAGCTCCCTGAAAGCCGCGCCAGCCCCCTGCGCGCGACCCTTTAGGGGTTGAGCTTGCGGGCGCGCTGAATGAAGACCAGCCGTCCGTTGGGGCCAGGCACGCTGCCCTTGATGAGCAGGTACTGGTTGTCGGCATCGACGCCGGCGATGAGTAGGTTCTGGATCGTCACCCGCTCATTGCCGTAGTGACCCGCCATCTTCTTGCCCTTCCAGACGCGGCCGGGCGTGGTGTTGGTGCCGAGCGAGCCGCCGTGGCGGAACACCTCGTGCGTACCGTGCGAGGACTTCGGGCGATGGAAGTTGTGGCGCTTGATGACGCCCGTGAAGCCGCGGCCCTTGGTGGTGCCGACGACGTCGACGAACTGCCCAGGAGCGAAGAGGCTGACGCCGAGCTCGTTGCCGATCTCGAACATCTTGGCGTCCGACGCCGAGACCCGCACCTCGCGCAGGTGGCGCTTCTGCTCGACGCCCTGGCGGATGAAGAAGCCGCGGTCGGGCTTGTTGATGTGCTTGTCCTTGACCGCGCCAACACCGAGCACCAGGGCGTCGTAGCCGTCGGCGCCGTCAGCGCTCTTGACCTTGACCACGGTGTTCGGCTCGACCGCGATCACGGTGACGCCGAAGCGGCCACCCTCGGGTCCAAAGATCTGCGTCATTCCGACCTTGCGGCCCATCAATCCCATCGTCATCTCATCCTCCGGCTGCCCCTGCCTCGGCGGCTGGGCGCTGCTCCTGCGTCACGTCGGGCAGGCGTCGATGCCATTGCAGCTATGGAGCGAACTCCAAGACCCGCGAGCGTGCGCTTGTGGAACCGGTACCGAGCGGCTGCCCCGCCGTTGGGGCAGCATCGGCCGGCCGTCCTGCATCGGTGAGGATGCAGGGGGGCGGGAGTCTACGCAGGGTCATGCGAGAACGCAAGGCAGTCCGACCCAAACCTCTTGGGATCAGCCGTCGGCGCCGGGGTGCATGCGCAGCCAGGGCATCTCTCCGGGATCCAAGAAGAAGAAGGCGTCCGTCGGACCAGCGCCGGCGCCGATCTCCAGGCCGCGACGGATGGCGCCATCGAGGTAGCGCCGGGCGATCCGCACCGCGCTGCGCAGCGGAAAGCCGCGCGCCAGCAGCGCCGTGATGGCCGCAGCATACGAACAACCCGTGCCGTGCGTGTGGCCACCGGGATGCCACGGCGCCGCGATCTCGATCACCTCGTGGCCATCCCAGAGCAAGTCGACCAGGAAGAGACCGTCGTCGGGATCGCGCCGCGCCGGCAGGTGGCCGCCCTTGAGCAGCACGGCGCGGGCGCCGAGGGCCGCCAGCGCAGCGATGGCGCGCTCCGCGTCGTCGTGATTCTCGACCCGCAGGCCGGTCAGCCGGGCCGCTTCGGGGGCGTTGGGCGTCAGCAGCGCCGCGCGGGGCACCAAGAGCTCGATCACGGCGGACACGGCGTCGTCGGCCAGCAAGGGGTCGCCGCTCTTGGCCAGCATCACCGGGTCGACGACCAGGGGCCGCAGCGCGTGGTGGTCGAGCGCGGCGGCGACCTCGCGCACGATCTCGGCAGAGCCGAGCATCCCGGTCTTGACCGCAGCGACGCGCATGTCGGTGGCGACGGAGTCGATCTGAGCCCGGACCAGCGCAGGCGCCAGCAGCGAGACCGCCTGCACACCGACGGTGTTCTGGGCGGTGATGGCGGTCACCGCCGACGTCGCGAAGGCGCCCAGCGCGCTCATGACTTTGAGATCCGCCTGAATCCCAGCGCCGCCGCCGCTGTCGCTGCCTGCGATCGCGAGGGTCACAGGGAGGCTCGCCATGCACACCATCCGCGGGCCGTTCACCCGGCATTGACGCAGCGCGTCGAAATGACGCGCGCCGCCAAGGTAGCAGTGTCCACCGGCGACGCAACCCAGGTGACACCGGCGCCGCTGCCCGGTGTTGCAGCCAACACCAGGCCCATCTACGCGGCCGTCGGAGGCTCCCATGTCAGTTCTTTCCTTTCCAAGCTCCACGCGCAGCGCCCAGTCGCTGCTTGCGTTGGCGATGTGGTGCGGCGTCGGCTGCTCGCCTGAGGACCAAGGCAGCGGTGACTTCGCGGAGCAGATCCGCGACATGAAGGCCATCGATCGCGTCGAGGTCAGCGGCGCGATCGACGTCTTCATCGAGGTCGATCCGACCGCCGAGCCGAGCCTCGTCATCATCGGCGACGACAACCTCCTCGACCGCGTGGTCGATCAGCAGAGCGGCAGCCAACTGTCCTTGGAGGTCGACGGCTTCTTGATGCCCCATCACCCGCTCGAGGTCTGGCTGCGCGTGCCCAACCTGCGCGGCCTCGACATCAGCGGCGCCGTGCGGCTGACTGCGTGGGGCATCGCCAGCAAGCGCCTCGACGTCGACGCCAGCGGCGCCTGCACGGTGGTGCTCGCCGGCAAGGTCAACGATCTGCACCTCGACGGCAGCGGCGCGACGAACGTTCAGGCGCGCGCCTTGCAGGGCGGCGACGTCGAGATCGACGTCAGCGGCGCTGGCGACGTCGGCGTGTGCGTCGACGACTCGCTGCGGGTCGACATCAGCGGCGCCAGCGACGTCCGCTACTTCGGCACGCCCGAGTCGGTCGAACAGGACGTGTCGGGCGCTGGCAAGCTGACCTTTGGCGGTCCGACCTGCGCGACGTTCACTCCGCCGGTCCGCAAGGCGCCGCAGGACTGCACCTGCGCGGACGACGACGCCGGCAACGAATTTGTCGACGTTTCGATGGACGACGAGCCCGATGCTGGCGATAACAACGGCTGGCAGCCGGGCTCCGGCGGCGGAAGCAGTGGGAGCAATGGGAGCAGCGGCGGGAGCAGCGGCGGTAGCGCCGGCGGGAGCAGCGGCGGTAGCGCCGGCGGGAGCGGCGGCGGTAGCAGCGGCGGTAGCGCCGGCGGAAGCAGCAGCGGTAGCAACGGCGGTAGCAGCGGCGGTAGCAGCGGCGGTAGCAGCGGCGGAAGCAGCAGCGACGGCCACGACGATGACGAATGCCCCGGCTAAGTCACGGCTTCTCGTGCGATCGCCCCGCCGGCGCCCAATGGCGCCGGCGGGGCACCATCGGCGGCCCGATTCGCTGACGATCGCTCAGACTTTGCCATCAGTGCGGCCCCGAAGCATTACTTACACTCTTTCACACTTCCCGCTGCTACCTCACATTTCGCACCTTGAGGCGGGTTTCAGCTGCAAGCCCGGGGTGTTGGCTGGGTTCTACGGTCCCCCGGATCTTGGCCGATGCCCCCGCGCGCCGCACTTCACCCCCCAGACAGCGGGCAGACCGGTGTGAGCCTGTTCCTGCCACCCCGGGTCGCGCTACACTCAGCGAGTGGTGACGCACGCGTCTCCCGTGGAGGATCCCCATGCCCTCGCCCCATCTGCACGCCTCAGCCACCCTCCCGAGGTTGGCAAAACTGTGGGTTCTCGCGGCACTGGCCCTCCCCGCCTGCTTCGAGGACCCAGACGCGCTGGTCAAGGGCGTCTTCGTCCTCGACATCCAAGGCGCCGACGGCGGCGAAGTCAGCGACAACTGCGGCGGCAAGATCGGCTGCCCCTGCGTCCTCGACGAGGACTGCCTCTCGACGTACTGCGAGCTGTCCATCGACGTGACCGGCACCGACAAGGACGTCGGCGTCTGCAGCGAGCCCTGCGCTGGCGGGTGCCCGGCCGGCAAGACCTGCAAGAGCGTCGGTCGCGGCGGCAAGAAGAAGTACACCTGCATCGACGACGATGTCGTGCCGCTTTGCGAGGCCGTCACCGAGGTCTGCAATGGTGCGGACGACGACTGCGACGGCGTGACCGACGACGAGGTCAGCTGCGACGACGACAACGTCTGCACCTTCGACGAGTGCCCTGCCGACGCGGCCGTCGCGCTCGCCGAAGGCTGTACGTACACCGGCATCGCCACGCCCTGCGATGACGGCAATCCCTGCACCCTGGGCGACGCCTGCATCAGCGGGCTCTGCGGTCCCGGCAAGTCCAAGGACTGCGACGACAACAACCCATGCACCGCCGACGGTTGTGACGCGCTCGGCGTCTGCGTCCACCCAGTGCAAGACGGCGCGCCCTGCGACGACGGCAGCGTCTGCACCACCGACGACGCCTGCGCGGCAGGAATCTGCTCCGGCAAGGGCGTCGCGTGCGACGACAAGGACCCCTGCACCGACGACATCTGCGAGGCCAACGGCGGCTGCAGCCACACGCCCAACGGCGGCGCCTGCGACGACGGCGACGCCTGCACGACGCCCGACACCTGCGACCCGACGACCGGCGCGTGCAAGCCCGGCCTGCTGACCGCCTGCGACGACGGCAACCCCTGCACCAGCGACGCCTGCGATCCGGCGCTGGCGGCCGTCGACCTCAGCAAGGCTTGCACCAGCACCGCGATCTCCGGCCCCTGCAACGACGGCGACCCCTGCACCCAGACCGACGGCTGCAAGGCCGGACTCTGCGTCGGCACCGCCGCCAAGGACTGCGACGACGCCAACCCCTGCACCATCGACACCTGCGATAAGGAAGGCGGCGATTGCGTCTCGACCCCCGGCGCAGCCGGAGATGGCTGCGACGACGGCAACGCCTGCACCTTGCAGGACGCCTGCACCGACAAGGCGACGTGTATCGGCCAAGTGAAGTCCTGCGACGACGGCGTGGGCTGTACGATCGACCTCTGCGACGCCAACCTCGGCCAGTGCTACTTCGAGAACAACTCCGGCTTTGCCTGCGAAGACGGCAACCTCTGTACCCTCGGTGACGCCTGCATCGGCGGCGCTTGCGTGCCCGGCAAGGCCAAGCTCTGCGACGACGCCGTCGCCTGCACCAACGACAGCTGCGACATCAAGAGCGGCGAGTGTGTGTTCGTGAACAACGACCACCCCTGCGACGACGGCAACCCCTGCACCAAGACCGACGCCTGCAGCGGCGGCAACTGCAAGGGCAGCAACCCGCTCATCTGCGACGACGGCAACGTCTGCACCCTTGAGGTCTGCGACACCGCGATCGGCAAGTGCGAGGGCAAGCTCGCGGCCGACAACGTGATCTGCAGCGACGACGATGGCTGCACCGGCGGCGACGCCTGCAAGACCGGCAAGTGCACCTCGGGCCCGGGCACCTGGTGCGAAGACAACAACCCCTGCACCGACGACGCCTGCGACCCCAAGACGGGCGCCTGCGTCTACACGCCCAACGCCGCGCCCTGCGACGACGGCAACAAGTGCACCGAGGCGGACACCTGCGCAGCGGGCGCCTGCAAGGGCGGCAAGAACGCCTGTGAGTGCCAGAAGACCTCGGATTGCAAGACGAAGGAAGATGGCAACTTGTGCAACGGCGTGCTGGTGTGCAACCCGTTGTCCAACGTCTGCGAGGTCGATGACAACAGCGTCGTGGTCTGCGATCCGGCCAACAACGGTCCCTGCGTGAACTTCAGCTGCAAGGTCGAGTCCGGCATCTGCACGCCCGACGTCAAGCCGGACGGCAGCGCCTGCGAGGCCGACGACTCCGTGTGCACGGTCGGCGACATCTGCAACCAGGGCCAGTGTCTGCAGGGCAAGCAGCAGATCTGCATCGACGAGAACCCCTGCACCGACGACGGCTGCGACAGCAAGCTGGGCTGCAGCTTCCTCGCCAACTCCCTGCCCTGCTTCGACGGCAACCTGTGCACCAAGGGCGACGTCTGCAAGGCCGGCGCCTGCAGCGACGGCGGCACTGCCAAGAACTGCAACGATAACGACGTCTGCACCGCCGACTCGTGCGCGGCCAAGACGGGCAACTGCCTCTTCGCGCCGGTCTCGGGCAACAGCTGCGACGATGGCAACGCCTGCAGCAGCGACGATGTCTGCGACAACGGCGGCTGCAAGGGCACCACAGTCAAGGTCTGCAACGACAACAACACCTGCACGCTCGACACCTGCGACGGCAAGACCGGCAAGTGCCAGACGCAATCAGCCTTCGAGGGACAGGGCTGCGACGACGGCAAGGCCTGCACCAAGGGCGACACGTGCAAGTCGGGCGCCTGCAAGGCTGGCCCGGTGCCGAGCTGCGATGACGGCGACCCCTGCACCGCCGGCTCCTGCGTCGCCAACACCGGCGACTGCCAGCAGCTGCCGACCAACCAGGGCGGCCCTTGCAACGACGGCAATTCCTGCACCTTGCTCGACGTCTGCGACAAGGGGACCTGCAAGCCGGCCTCGAACAAGCTCTGCGACGACAGCGACGTCTGCACCGTCGACGCCTGCGACCAGAACAGCGGCCTCTGCACTCACCTGCCGACGGTCGACGGCTTCCAGTGCAACGACGGCGACCTCTGCACCACGGGCGACGCCTGCCTCGCCGGCAAGTGCACGCCCAGCGACAAAGTGCCCTGCGATGACAACAACATCTGCACCATCGACGGCTGCGACAGCAAGACCGGCAAGTGCACGACCAAGCCGGTCGGCATCTCGCCGCTGGTGCAATGCGACGACGGCAACGCCTGCACCTACGACACCACCATCTACAAGCTGTACTCCAAGGTCGGTGACGCGTGCTGGTCGGGTGTCTGCACCGGCGCCCCGGTCAACTGCAGCGATGGCAATGTGTGCACGGTCGATAGCTGCGACCCGAAGACGGGCTGCAAGCACCAGTTCCTGGGCAACGTCGGCTGCAACGACGGCAACGCCTGCACCACCGGCGACAACTGCGCGAGCGGCAGCTGCAAGGGCCAGGGCCAGACCTGCAACGACGGCAACCAGTGCACGAGCGACAGCTGCGACCCCAAGAAGGGCTGCGTCTTCGCACCGAACAACGCGGCCTGCGGCGATGGCAACGCCTGCACCACGGGCGACAAGTGCACCGGCGGCGCCTGCGTCGGCCCGGGCAAGCTCGACTGCGACGACGGCTTCCCGTGCATCGACGACCCCTGCGATCCGGCCAAGGGCTGCCAGCACGTGGTCGACGACACCAACCCATGCAGCGACGATGAGCCGTGCACCGCCGGCGATTTCTGCAAGGACGGCAAGTGCCTGAGCAAGGGCCCGACCGACTGCGATGACAAGTCGACCTGCACCACCGACAGCTGCAAGCAGGGCGTTGGCTGCGTGAACGCCCAGATCGGCACCCAGCCCTGCGACGACGGCAACGCCTGCACCAAGCCAGACGTGTGCTCCAACGGCAAGTGCACCGCCGCCGGCCAGCTCGACTGCAACGACAACGATGTCTGCACCACCGACAGCTGCGACCCGAAGAGCGGCTGCAAGACCGCGCCGTTCACCGGGCCGTGCGACGACGGCAACGCTTGCACGACGGGCGACAGCTGCGCGCTCGGCACCTGCCAGTCCAAGGGCGTCCAGGTCTGCGAAGACGGCAGCCCCTGCACGACCGACACCTGCGATCCCAAGATCGGCTGCAGTTTCCCGCCCGCCACGGGCACGGCCAAGACCAGCGTCGCGATCCGCAGCGATGTCGCGACCCAAGCTGCGACGGTCTTCGTCGGCGGCCAGGCCAAGGATCTGCAGCCGGTGCAGGTGGTAACGGCGCCACCCGCGGCTTGGTCCAAGGTCGGCAACGCACTGTGGGTGGCGGCACCGACCTGTGGCAAGTCGGCGACCGCTGGCCAATCGGTGACCTTCCTCCGCGAGCTGTCGCTGCCGGGTGCCGCCAAGGTCAGCAAGGCGACGCTGCAGGTCGCAGGCGCGGGTTCGTACACCTGCAGCCTCGGCGCGGCGAGCGTGCTGAGTGGCAGCGGCGCGGGCAGCGCCAAGGCGGCAGACATCACCGCCGCGCTGCAAGGCGGCGAGTCGCTCCTGAGCTGCGTCCTGGTCGCCGATGGTCAGCCGATTCAGGGTGGGTTCTTGTCGCCGTGCGGCCTGGCGTTCGGCATCGACATCGAGGTCGAGGTCAACCAGCTCCTCTGCGACGACGGCAACTCCTGCACCAGCCTCGACCTCTGCGACAAGGGCGCGTGCGTCGGCAGCAATGGCCTGTCCTGCAACGACGGCAACCCGTGCACCAAGGACAGCTGCGACCCTCAGAAGGGCTGCGCGCACGCCAACGACGACGCCGCCGCCTGCAGCGACGCCGACGCCTGCACCGGGCCAGACTTCTGCAAGGGCGGCGCCTGCGTCGCGACGGCCATCACCTCCTGCAGCGACAATAACGACTGCACGGTCGATGCCTGCGACGCTGCGCTCGGCTGCAGCCACAAGGCGGTGGACCCGGGCACCAGCAAGTCCCTGCAGGTGCTCTCGTCGCAGAAAACGCTCTGCGCCAAGAGCGCCAAAGCCCAGGGCGGCCAAGAGGTGCCGCAAGGGCTGCAGCCGTGCGCCGCGACCTACTCCGGCCACCCCGAGTGGACCAAGATCCCCGGCGCCATCTGGGTCTGGAGCGACGACATCATCGCCGATCCCAAGAAAGAGCAGTCGATCTGGATCGTGCAGACCATCGACATCCCGAGCGGCATCAAGCAGCTCCAGGGCTCATTCACCTTCGCCACCGACAGCAGCTTGTCGTGCCGCATCGGCGCCGACCTCATCGCCAGCACCCCGAGCGGTGGCAAGCCGTGGCAGAAGACCGCGACCGTGCCGCTGGGCACCTGGCTCAAGTCGGGCAAGCAGGACATCGTCTGCAAGGTCACGAACTTCGCCGACGCGCAGGGAACGATTCTGAGCAACCCGGCCGGCTTGATCTTCCAGATCGACGTCAGCTGGTACGACGAGAACGCCGCCAAGCCCTGCAGCGACGGCAACTCCTGCACCAAGGAAGACGGCTGCGTCCAAGGCGTTTGCCAGCCGGGCGTCCTGCTCGACTGCGACGACAACAACCCGTGCACGCTCGACACCTGTGGCTCCAAGGCAGGCTGCACCTACGTCGTCGACGACCTGCAGCCCTGCAATGACGGCGACGTCTGCACGCTCGGCGACGCCTGCGTCCAGGGCAAGTGCGCGTCAAGCAAGCCGAAGGCCTGCGACGACGGCAACACCTGCACCAAGGAGTCCTGCGATCCGATCGCCGGCTGCCAGGCCCAGCCGCTCGCCGGCAGCCCCGGCTGCGACGACGGCAGCGTCTGCACCGTCAACTCCTTCTGCGTCGAGGGCACCTGCCAGGCCGGCGACGCCAAGGACTGCGGCGACGGCAAGGCCTGTACGGTCGACAGCTGCGACGCCAAGAAGGGTTGCGTCTACGGTCCCGCCAAGGACGGCCTGCTCTGCGACGACAACGACACCTGCACCGCGGACGATCACTGCGCCAACGGCCTCTGCCTCGGCAAGCAGACCTCGCCGTGCAGCGACGGCAACGACTGCACCAAGGACGCCTGCGACAAGGTAAAGGGCTGCGTCCACAGCGCCGCCACCGGCCTCGTCTGCGACGACAACGACGCCTGCACCAGCGGCGATGTGTGCGTGGTCGGCGTCTGCAAGTCCGGCGCGGTTCAGGACTGCTTCGACAGCGAGCAGTGCACGGCGGACAGCTGCGACAGCAAGACCGGCAAGTGCAGCTTCAGCGCCCTGTCCGACGGCGAGTGTGACGACGGCAACCTGTGCACGCTCAACGACGAGTGCGCGGCCGGCAAGTGCAAGGCCGGGCCGCCCCCGTCCTGCGGCGACGGCGATCCTTGCACCGTCGACAACTGCACCCCCGACTCCGGCAAGTGCAAGCACGACCCAGTGACGCCAGGCGCTGCCTGCGATGACGGCAACCTCTGCACCGACTCGAGCAAGTGCGTGGACGGCAAGTGCGTCGGTGTTGGCAAGGCTTGCGATGACCTCAACCCCTGCACCGCCGATGTCTGCGATCCACAGAGCGGCAAGTGCAACAGCACCGCCCTCAAGGACGGCAGCGCGTGCGGTCAGGGCTTGAGCTGCAAGTCGGGAATCTGCGCCAAGTAGCGATGGAGGGCGCGCCGGGCTGTTCGCTCCTGCCCGCGCCGGCCGATTCGACTCACGGCCTGGCGCTGGCGACAGCGGCTGGGTCCAGGCACCCAAATCCTGGGGTGGCGCGGCCACCGCAATCTTGAGCCGCGCAGCGACAGCCGCAGCCGCAGCCGCAGCCATGGCCGTCCCAGACAAGCCGCCGTCGAGATGCTTGCCAAATAACTCGGGTTCAGTCCGGCGGCGGGCGGCGGTGCGCCGGGGCCAGCCAGCCCTCTTGCCACTCGAGCTCGCCATCGGCCTCGGCGGCGTCGAGCGCGGCGAGTAGGGGCCCCGCGTCGAGCTCCGGGGCCAGGTCGAGCGTCAGCAGCGCAGGGATGAAGGTGCGCTGCACGCCGGCGCCGAGTACAGCGAGCCGATGGGCGATGGCATCGGCATCTTCGGCAGGATCCACCAAGACCCGCAAGGCGGAGCGGCCACCGCGGCCGACGACCTCGGCGATGAGCCAGGCGCCACCCTGCCGATGCGCCCGCACCTCGTCTTGCCAGGCGAGGTCGAGCGCGAACGCGGGCACGCTGTCGAGCCGGTAGCGATCGCCAGCTCCGGGCAAGCGCCGCGCCCACAGCGATTCCACCGCGATTGGCGGCCAGCCATCGATGACCTCGAGCGGCGCCTGCAGCTCGACGGCGTCGTCAGCCACCGCAGGGACGGGCGCGGCGCTCGGCGTGGGCGTGGGTTTGCGGCGCATGGGCGACCCCTTGGCTGGCGGGCGGCGCAGCCTGTGCGGCGGCGGGCAGGCGCAATCTAGCGGCAAATGCGGGCGCCGGCGACCGGTGGCGCATGAGGCCACAGGGCTATCGCAAAGTCCGGAGCGAAAGACACCCTCACCCCCTCACCCCCTCTCCCGTCGGGCGGGAGAGGGGCGACATGACAATGAATTCAGTGCCCCCTCTCCCGCTTCAGCGGGAGAGGGGGTGCCGCGAAGCGGCGGGGGTGAGGGTTGTCGGCGCTGACGTCGACTTTGCGACCGCCCTGCATGAGGCCAGCGGCGCGCGGCGTCGGCGAGCGGAGGGCAACAGGCAGGTCGGCGGTGGAAGGTGGCCCGCAGCGCGGCGGCGGAGGGCGGGGCCGATCGGCAGGAGGTCGGCGCGCGCCGGTATTTCGCTAGAAGCCGGCTCGTCGGCCTACGCTGCAAGCGTCACAAAGCCTCTGCAACGAGCCGCACAGCCGCGGCGGGTAGGCCGCAATGCGGGGCGGTAGGCTGCCGCGAACGAAGGCTTGGCCTGGGACTGCTAGCGCGAGCCCGCCGGAGTGCCGAATCAGAAGCACTGCCCAGCGGGGACGCAGACCTGGCCCTTGCTGCCATTGCAGCAGACCTCGGTCGCGGCGCAATCGCTCTTCTTCTGGCAGGTCTTCACCGGCTGACAATCCTTCGGGCACGACATCTCTTCGCCCTGGACGCAGACGCCGTCGCCGCAGATGGGCGGCTTCGGGCAGTCCTGCGGACACGCCTGCTGCTCGCCGTCTTCGCACTTGCCGTCGCCGCACGTCGGGCCCTTGCAGTCCTGCGGGCAGGTCTGCGGGGTCTCGCCGGCGCACTTGCCGTCACCACAGACGGGCACCAGCTTCGGGCAGTACTGCTTGAAGTCGGGGCAGCAATCGCCCATCTGCGAGCAGACTTCGTCGCAGAAACAGCCGTTGGAGGCACCGCCGCAGGCGTCCTTGCAGGTGCCAGGCTGCGGCTGTCCGCAGTCGGCCGCGCAGCTGGTCGAGCTCTCGCCTTCCTCGCACTGGCCGTTGCCGCAGACCGGGCCGGGCGTGAAGCAGTCTTTCGGGCAGGTCTGGGCCTCTCCGATGCCGCACTTGCCATCGCCGCAGATCGGGCCAGGCATCACGCAGTCCTGCGGGCAGCTCTGGGCCTCGCCCGTGTCGCATTTGCCGTTGCCGCAGGTCGACGTCGGCTGCAGGCAGCCGGCCTTCTGGGCGCACTGCGCCAGCGGCAGGAGCTGCTGCAGCGCCGCCTGGTTCTGCAGGGCGCAAGACTGCATGCAGTTGAAGTCCTTGCACTTGACGACGCAGCTCTCGAGGGCCTTGGAGCACGCTGCGTTGTTGATGCAGCTGACGTACTCGGACTCGCAGGCCTTCTTGGCGCAGGCCAGCACGGTTCCGCCGTCGAAGCAGTCGGACGGGCAGGTCTGGGCGCTCTCGCCGCTATCGCACTTGCCATTGCCGCACAGGTTGGGGGTGCCGCAGTCCTTGGGGCAGCTCTGCTGGGTCTCGCCGCTCTCGCAGAAGCCGTTGCCACACACGGGCTTGGGTGGCGGGCAGTCCTTGAGGCATGAGGCGGTCGACTCGCCGGGCTCGCAGAAGCCGTTGCCGCAGACCGGCTTGATGTCGCCACAGTCCTTCGGACAGCTCTGCTGCGTCTCCCCGTTCTCGCAGAAGCCGTTGCCACAGATGGGCTTGGTGCTGCCGCAGTCCTGGAAGCAATTCTGGCCCGTCTCGCCGAGCTCGCACTTCCCGTTGCCGCAAACCGGCTTCGGCGGACCGCAGTCGGAGGGGCAGCTCTGGCTCGTCTCGCCCGCCTCGCAAGCGCCGTTGCCGCAGCTCGGGCCAGCGGGGCAGTCCTTGGCGCAGGTCTTGGTCGACTCACTGGAGCCGCAGGTGCCATCGCCGCAGAAGCCGGAGCAATTCTTGTTGCCGCACTCTGCCAGCGGCATGAAAGCGGGCAACGCCTCGTCGCCGGCCTTCTCGACGCAGGCCTGGTAGCAGCTGTCGTCCTTGCAGCCGCCAAAGCACTGGAAGAGCTTGGAGCAAGCCGGGTCGCTCAGACAGGCGGCGACTTGCTTGCTGCACTTCTCTTTGGCGCAGCTGAGGGGATCGCTGCCGCAATCCTTGGCACAGGTGCCTGGGCTCTCGCTAACGCTGCAGATGCCGTCGCCGCACACGGGCTTGGCGCAGTCACCCGGGCAGCTCTGCGCGCTCTCGCCGGTGCTGCAGGCGCCGTCGCCGCAGACGGCAGTCGGCTGACAGTCCTGCGGGCATGTGGCCTGGTTCTCGCCGGGTTCGCACTGCTTGTTGCCGCAGAAGGGTCCGGGCGTGACGCAGTCCTCGGGGCAGGTCTTCCACTCGACGTCAGCGCACTGGCCATCGCCGCAGACCGGGCCGCCTTTGCAGTCGGAGGGGCAGCTCGCCGCCTCTTCACCGAACTCGCAGACACCGTTGCCGCAGACCGCGCCGCCGCCTCCGCAGTCCTTCGGGCAGTTCGCCGGACCCTCGCCCTCCTGGCAGAAACCGTCGCCGCAGACAGGCTCCGGGCCACCGCAGTCTTTCGGACAGGCCATGGACTCACCGGGCTCGCAGACGCCGTCGCCGCACTTCGGCCCGCCGCCGCTGGCGCAGTTGGAAGCCTTGACGCAGTCGAAGAGCACGCTGGTCGGCCCTGGCAGCACGCCGTTGACGTAGGCCTTCTGGCGGCACTCGCCGAGGCAGCCGGCGCCATCGCAGCTGGCGATGCAGCCAAGGGTCTGGGCGCACTGCGGGTGGGTCGCGCAGCCGATGACGGCCGGTTGGCAGGCCCCTTGGATGCACTCGAAGGGGGTCTGGTTGCCGGTGCCGCCGTCGCCGCCGCCGCCGCCATCGCTGGAGCCGCAGTCCAACGGGCAGGACTCTGTGTTCTCGAGCGGATCGCAGACGCCGTCGCCGCAGAGGCCGCCGCCGCCGCCGTCTCCACCGCCACCGCCGCCGTCTCCACCACCGCCGCCGCCGTTGTCGTTGATGTTGCCGCCGTCACCGCCGCCACCACCACCGCCGCCCCCGTCGAGGGCCGGTCCGCCGATGGCGTTGTCGCTGGTGGAGCAACCCGCTGCCGCCACGATGAGAAGAGAGAGCAGCGCGGCGCCAAGGGCAGGCGCCAGGCACGGCGGCGAGGGACGGCCAGCTTGGGGATCGAGCGAGAGCGTGCGCAGCATGGTGACCTCCAGTGCCCCTGCCGGACACTGCCGGCACGGTACGATCTCGGCGCTGGGCAGGCAACCGGACTTTTTGTGAAGGGGGGGCCGACCCTCGCCGACCGCGCTAGCCCTTGAGGAGCAGGGCGCGCAGGGGCTCGACGCGGAGGTCAGCGACGTCCTCTTTGACGCCGAGATCGTGGAACAATGCCCGATAGATGTGCTCGGGCTTGACGATCTCGCCGTTGGCCACGTCGGTCTTGCCGGTGACGAGATGCGTCGGCGTCGGCGCCAGGGCGACGTCAGCGCTGCTGCCGATGACCTGGCCGCCGCGGATGCCAGCGCCGGCGAGCAAGCAGGCGTTGGTCAGGGCGTGGTCGCGGCCGCCGCGCTGGTTGATCATCGTCGTGCGCGAGAACTCCGAGAAGCCGACGATGGTCGTGCGCTCGAGCCAGTTGCCGCCACCCGGGTGCGGCCGCTTCTCCAGGTCCTCTACGATGCGGGCGATGAGGTTGAAACCGCGCAGCATGTCGGGGCCATGCTCGCTGGCCCAGGTGTCGAAGTGGGCGTCGAGGATCGGCACCTGGACGCTGACCACGCGCGACAAGCCGCCGCAAATCGCCTGGACCGCCAGCGCCCCTTGCGCCTCGGGCGACGTCAGGGCCGCCTGGCCGGTGGCCGCGATACCGTAGTGGCTGCGCAGGGAGGCCATCTGCTCGTTGGCGGCCTGGAAGGCGAACAAGTCGCTGTAGCCACCGGTCACCATCTGCCGCGCCTTTTGCCGCGACGACTCGGACTGCTGCCAGAGCGCGCTCTTTTGGGCGCCGGGGCAGGCGGAGAACGAAGTCAGCGTGCTGTCGATGAGGGCGTCGATCTTGGGGTCAAAGCCGTCCTTGCCCAATTGGAGCGAGCGCACGAGATCGGGGACGCTGTTGACCTTGAGCGCGCTGGCGAAGTTGGGCTGGTCCTTGTTGTAGGCCTCGACGCGGACCGCGACCTGCGGAATCGGCGCGCTCGCGCCCAGCCAGGAGGCCAGCCAGGTCGCGCCCGACGAGCCTCTGGCGACGAGGCCTGATGGCGGCTTGCCGGTCAAGAAGCGCCGTCGACCGACCTCATGGGTCAGCGTGTCCATGCTCATGCCGCGGACCAGCGCGATCTTGTCGATGTGCTTGGCCAGGTCCCCGACGTAGGGGCCGAGCGCGATCTTCGGGCCCTGCTTGGGCTGCGCCCACACCAGCTTGGGGCCGCCAGGCGGGTCGTCGAGTAGCTCGTAGCCGGGGTCGATCTGGGTCGAGCTCAGCTTGTCCTTGGTGAATTGCGCCGGGTCGCGCGGGTCGAGCGAGATGAGCAGGTCCCAACCGCCCGAGAAGTAGACGAAGATGTAGTTGCGGTCGAGCTGCGTGGGGGTCGTGCCGGGCTTGGCGGCCGCATCCGCCGCGTGCGCGAGCTGCAGCAGGGGGTCGGCGAGGTCGAGCGCAGCCAGGGCCGCTGCGCCGCCGCCGAGGCGCAGCACACCGCCGAGGAGCGCCCGGCGCGTGGGCTGGCCGGAAGCCGTTGGGGTCGCCGCCGCGTCTCGATCTGCGCTCTTGGCCATCATCGCCTCGCCGCCTACTGCTGCCGTCGCCGCCCTGTCCCTTGCCGCCCTGCCCCGTGCCGCCCTGCCCCGTTCCGCCCTGCCCCGTTCCGCCCCGACTTTCGCCGCCCTATCCGTCGTCCTTCTGCCCGTCGTCGTCCTGTCCGTCTCGGACACGTCGGGCGCGATCCGCCTAATACGTCGAGAACGCTGGGTGCTGAATCAAAGCGGAGCAGACCGCGCGCCAGGCCTCGGCCGGCTTGCCGGAGATCTTGGTCGCGCCCTGGAACAGAAAGCGCCACGACTCGAGCTCGGGGTCGCTCGCCGTCAGGACCCTGCCATGGAAGCGCAGCACCGCGCGCAGCAAAGCCTTGTCGACCGCCGCCGGCTGCGCCTCGTAGCCGAGCTTGGGATCGACGTCGACCAGGAGCAGCCTCGCCTTGGCGGGAGCCGCCAGGTCGGCGCTGACCCGCTTGTCGCAGACCGAAGCCGCGGCGTCGGCGAGGAACTTCTGAAAGAGCGCGGACGCTTCCAGATCCTCGGTCGTGACGTCCGTGTAGTTGGGTTTGCCGAGCGTCAGGGCCAGCGTCACCAGCTCATTCTTACCGTCGGTGCCGTTGCCGGCGGTCCAGCCGATGTCGCCGCTGGCGCGGCGCAACGCGGCGTCGAGCTGGTCGATGTTCATGCGCTTGCGGGGGCGCGCCGGCGGAATCGGGGTCGGTATCAGGCCGACAGGCACGGCGTCGACGACGGCGCCCAGCGTCGATGCCGGCTCGGGGACGGCGACCAACGCAACAGCGCGATGCCCCTCGGCTGCCGCTCCGGCCTCGCCAGGCGCTGGATCCCGACCCGCGGCCGCCGTCGATCCCTGGCTGGAGGGTACGTTGCCGATGGCGCCGCCGGCGCCGTCCGCGCAGGCGACCAGGCTGCAGACGATGAGCCCGCAGGCGATGGCCAGCCGTCCGAAGTGTGTGATGGACCGCGAGCGCGCCTCTGGCAGGCTCCAGGTTGGTTCGGGCGCCTGGCGGAGGGCTTTCGGCTGGGCTCGGGCGATCTTCATCGGACCCGCCTGTAGACGTCGCTAGCGACGATGGTTGCGACCAGGCTGCGCATTTTGAAGCCGCCTTGGGCAAACTCCACCGCGAGCGTGTCGGTCCAGGCCAGCTCCTCCTCGTCGACGAGCTCTCGGCCGAGCAGCCACTCGGCGGTGCGGCGGGCGACGCAGCGGGGCAGGCGCTGATCGACGGCGGCGGTCAGCGCCATCAGCTTCGGCCCCTGGTCGATGTGCTTCTGGTGCGCCGAGGCGAGGAACGTGTAGGCCTCCAGCCAGCCGAGGAACGTCTTCTCTTTGTCGCTCAAGGCCTTGGTATTGTAGAACAGCTTGCATTCAGGTGTGCACAAGTTGCCCGTCTTGGCGCAGGTGTCGCAACCGGAGTGGAAGGGCGGGAAGCCCATCGGATCGAGGTAGGCGGCGCCGTTCTCCACCCAGCGGCCCCAGAACGCGGCGACCGGCTCCAGCAGCCCGTGGCAGTACTTGCAACCGGCGCGCAGCTGGAGGTCGGGCTCGGCCAGGGCAGCGGCAGCGTCGACGGGGATGCCGGTGTCCGGCGCCTGGAACGGCTGGCACAGGAACGCGCTGTAGAAGCGGTTTCCGCGGGCGCGGTTGGTCTGAAAGCGCAGCAAGAAGGCCGGAGCGCTGAGGATGCCGGCGTGGGCCTTGGGCAGCTCGATCTTGACCCAGGTGTCCATGGCCGCGAAGGGCAGATCGGGGAGGGTGTTCACATCGAGCGGGACGGGCGAGAGGCGCAGCGGCGTCGAGACCTGGGCCTGATGTCGCCAGAAGAAGGCGATAGGGCCGTTGATCCACGCCACTTTCTCGGTGAACAGGTCGGTGTAGGGCCGATCCTCGGCCAGGACGTCGCGGATCTGGCGGTCGAGTGCCGTCGAAAACGACCGCAGGATTTGGCCGTCGGTGTCGCCGTAGCGGCACCAGCGCATGTTGGGGCCGCAACCGCAGCCGGCCTCGTAGCCCATGCCGAGGGCGCCGCAGAACTTGCCGGAGGCCGAGGTCACGGTGTCCTGCGCGTCGACCGCGCAGACCTTGATCTGCGTCGTTGGCGCCCAATACGGCGCCACCATGACGAAGCCTTCGCGCTTGGTGCCGTCGGGCTGGGGCTTGAAGATGATCTGGCCGTCTTCGTCCCATGTCGCGGGTTCGTCGAGGCAGGGCACGCGGTTGCCGCGCCAATGCACGGCCACGTTGCCGCCGTTCCGCCAGTAGACGTTGCCTGACTGCGCTACGGCTCCTGGCACATGCAGGAGACGGAAATTATCGATGGCGTTCCAGAGCTTGTCGCGGTGGAGACGCACGAGCTGGTCGGCGAAGTCCAGCGACGAGAGCCAACCCTTGATGAAGCCGCCGAGGGCCGCCTGCGGGTCGTTGCCAGCGGCGACGGCGGCCAGGAGGTCGTCGTACTCCTGCATCGTGGGCGTCGTGCCGCGCAGGTCGAGCGAAGCGGCGCGCAGCTGCTCGGTGGGCGTGCTGAGGGCGTCGGGCGCGCTTGGCGGTGGGCATGCGGCGTTCGCGGACGCCATGGCCGACGCGGGTGCAGCGCCGAGGAGGAGGCCCAAGGCGAAGGCGATCCAGGTGCCCGGCTTGCTGCGACCGGGCCAGGCGCGCCCGCCCTGCTCGACCGAGTCGATTGCTGCCGGCGGTGGGTCAGCCATGGGAGCGACCCGCGACGGCGAAGCGGTCGACGGTAGGAGGGCGGACGGCGGGACGGCGGGAGGCATCCATTCCTCTCAGGGCTGGAATCCGTCGGATTTCCACTTGGCGACGAGGGCTTTGGCGCTGCTGGTCAAGGGAAGCTTCGGCGGGAGGGGCATGGACCCCGTGTCGATAAGTTGCCAGACCTTGTCGTACTTGTCTTGCCACTTCTTGGCGGTGTCGAGCTTGGTGGCGACGCCGTCTGGGCCGTGGCAGAGGGCGCATGAGGCGAGGTAGATGGGCTGAATCTGCTTGGCCCATGAGACCTTGGGCTTCGGTGGCGGCGCCGAGGTGGCGACGCGCAGGACCACGCCATCGACAGCGCCAACCCGCGCGCCATCGTGGTCTTCTGTAAGGCCTGGGGTGGTCAGAAGGCCAGCGCCTGCCGGGGCGGCCTTGGGCATCGCCGCGGCGAGGCCGAGGACCAGGCGCCAGCTGTCGCCGTGGCGGCGGTAGGTGTTGCCGGCCACCTCCACCCAGAAACCCGGCTGACCGTCGAGTCCGCGCAGGGCGACCACGGCCGGCTTGGCCTCGACCAAGGCGAACGAGTGCGTCAGCCAGCTGCCGTCGACGCCCCGGCTGAACAGCTCACCCTCGCCGAGGGCCCACAGGACGCCCTTGTCGTCGCAGACCACGGCCTCGACGGGTCGGTCCTGCAGAAGGGTCAGGGTCTTGGTCTGGTTGGGGCCGTCGCTCAGCGGGCCGTCGCCGATGTGCAGCAGCTGCAGGCCGTGCGCACCGGACACGGCGATCGAGCTGCCTGCAGGGCCGACGCACCCGTGTGCCAGCGCGGTCGGCACCATCGGCTTGCCGGAGAGGTCAGGCAGCGGCAGCTTCGCCACAACACCACCCCGCCAGAGCCACAGGACGCCCCCTGCGATGAGCCAGAGGTCGCTGGCCCCGCCCTTTCGCCACGCTGCCAGCGGGGCGCCGATGGCTTCCTGCAGGGGCGAGGGGACGAGCTTGTTCTTGACCTGCACAGCGAGACCGTCGGCGTGCCAGAGGAGGCGAGCGCCAGCAACTTCCAGGGCGGCAACGGGCGCAGAGGCGGCGCCTTCCAAGGGCTGCGCTTGGCCAGACAGCGGCCCGAGAAGGAGCGTCTTGGCAGGGGCCTTGCCGGCGGGCGTGTAGGCGATGCGGAGGCCGTCGGCCGCCGAGACGACCGGGACCGCCGCCGTGTGCGGTCCTGGATCCAGGATGGTGATCGCCGCTTGGACCGGCGGGTCGAGGGCGACGAAAACGACCGGCGCCGTCGCAGGACCGGTGTCGACGTCCTCGGCGGCGTCGGCGGCGTCGTCGCTATCGGGCTCCAGTCCGCCATCGGGATCGGGCCCGGCGTCGGGCTCGCCGTTGGGATCAGCGTCGCTTGCGGCGTCGGCCCCAGCTTCCGGTTCCAGACCGTCGGCGCCAGCGTCTGCCGGCTCGGCGTCCGGGCTGGCGGTCTCGCCGCCGGAAGCGTCCGGCTCACCATCGGCTGCAGAGTCGCCGTCTGAGATCGGCGACGCGTCGTCGCCAGGGCAGGTCTGGGGCGCTGTGCAGGTGTCTGCGGCGTCGAAGGCGCCGACGTCGCCGTCGAACCCGTGTACGTCAGCGCCGTTCGCCGAGCCGCCCGCCGTCGGTGCTTCGGCACAGCCGGCCAGCATGGCGAGGCAGAGCGTTGCTTTGGCCCGCCACTTGTCGCCGGTCGAAGGCCATCCAGTCGCCATGACAGCCCCCTGGCACGGCCTTCGCGGCGCCACCACCGGCAATGTCCCGGTTGCGGCGCGTCGGTGTCAACCGCTCGGCCGGCAGACCGCTCGGGGCGCCGCTTGCCATGGCGTCGACAGGGCAGCGTGGCAGCGGGGCCGTAAAAATGCAGCGGGCCCGCGAGCATTGTGGTGCTCGCGGGCCCGCCTTGCCCTTACGGGCGCAGTGTCCGGACTGGGATTACCAGTTGCCGCCGCCGCCGCCGCCGCCGCCGTAGCCGCCGCGACCGCCACCGCCGCCGCCGCCGCTGCGACCACCGCCGCCGCCGCTGCGACCGCCGCCGCCGCCGCCGTAGCCGCCGCCGCCGCCGCTGCCGCCGCCGCCGCCGCC
>CANLIC010000035.1 GCA_947491025.1 Myxococcales bacterium | reverse complement strand
TCTTCAAGCAACTGCGTTAGTCTTGTCTCCAACTCCGTCACTTTGCGCTCCGGTGCCACGGACTTCGTGGCGTGAGCGCAACTTCACACGCGATCGACGATCGTCAACTTCCTGACCGACGTCGTGGTGTGTCGGGTGAATGCGTACCCGGCATCGACACGCACCCGCCCTGCTTGCACGCGTCGATCGTACAAGGGTTGCCATCGGAGCATGCCTTCACCTTCGCCGTCGCCGCGCACGCCCCTGCCGCACATGCGTCCACGGTACAGGCGTCCCCGTCCACCTCGCAGGTCGCCTGCTGCGGCAGATGCACGCAACCCGCTGGCTCGGCGCAGGAATCGGCCGTGCACACGTTCCCGTCGTCACAATCCGTCGCTGCGCATGCGAGCGCGACCTCGGCGACGTCGGTATCGATGACTCCGTCTCCGTCGTCCTCCGCCATGACGTCGCCGCTGGCTACGACACCGCCATCAACGTCCACAACCGTCGCCACGTCGTCCCCGATGGTCGCGTCCGTGGTCCCATGCTCGACATCCGCGACAGGCGTGGAATCATCCGTCTCGAGCGTCTCGCCCCCCGTCGACGGCGGCAGCTCCTGCGCTGCCGCCGCCGTGTCCGCCGCGGGCTCCGGGCCATGCACTGCAACGTCCTGGCCCCCGCAAGCCGCGACGAGCAGGGACAGTGCCAGCCAAGGCGACCGGCGGACATGCCAGACGCCAAGGGCATCCAGATTGACAGCATTGGTCACGATGCGCCGGTCGTATCGACGAACAGAGCCGCCCATGCCCCCTCCTCGCGTCGCGCCAAGCAACGCCTCCGTCGCCTGCAGCCTACTCCCGCCGCGGCATCGGCGTCAGCACCGGCATGTCGTAGGTCGAGCCCAGGCTGCCACCGCGCTGCCGCGACCAGAGCTGCAACGCAGCGTGTGGACGCAGGCCGCCACGCGCCCAGTCGAAGGCGTCGAGCGGCAGTCCGGGGCGAACCACGTCTGCCGCCAGCAGGTTCGAGCCCGAGGGCTCGACGTAGGTGCGGATGGCGCCATCAGGCAACAGGGCGCGCGTTGCTGCCAGCCCCGACTCGTCGCCGAGCGTGCTCACGCCGGTCGTCGTCGCCGTCAGCACCGGATCCTTCGCACGCAGCCGCACGTCCAGCAGCGACTCGAAGCGCCGCATGTCCCAGGTCCACGGCGCCTGGGTCGCCGGCGAGCTGGCGAAAACGCCGACGCCGCGGCAGCGGACATGGCTGCCGGCCGGGTTGCCGCGCTCACACACCATGTCTTGCAGCGTCGGCGTGTCGTCGACCCCGCCGCCCGGGCCGACCGTCCACGCGGCCCACATCGGCGCCGACTCGTCGATGAGTCGGAGGCCGACATGCCCCGTCCGGGGATTGGCCAGCACCAAGATCTGCGCGTTGCTTGTGTTGTTGGCCTGACCGAGGTCTTGGTACAGCGCGTAGACGGTCTGAATCGCCGCCTGCGCGACCTCCCAAGCCCAAGCTTCATCGTGATCGAGCGCTGGCAAATGGCCGAGGTAGAGCTGGGCCAGCCGCCGCCACCGTGCTGTCAGCGCGCTGTCGACCGGGGTTTGGTCATTCGCCTCGCGCAGCGCGTACTCGAGCCAGCGCATCACGTCGGCGGCGTGCACCGAACGGTCGCCCGCGCCGACGTAGGCCGCGTCCGCGGTCCATCCGGGCCTGCTCAGCGTCGAGATGCCGCTGACGCCAGCGACCAGCGCCGAAAGCGCAGCCCCCATCGGCTTGAGCAGATGGCCGCTGCCGGGGTCGCGCAGGGCCTCTCGCCAGCGGAGCTCCAGGTCGGCGACGGTGGTCAGCAGCGCGTCGCTGACACCGACGGCTACCGCGTCCATGGCCGTGTGCGCCCATACGCCCCACTCCAGCGGCGAGCGAGGCATGGGCATCCGGCCGAAGCCAGAGGCATACGCATTCTGCCAGCGGGTGGCGGCGACGTCGATCGCCTTGGCGAACGCTGCGGTCGTCGGCGCAAGCGCGCCGGTCGTCCCCCAATCGCCGACCGTTGCCCCGACGTCGATGCCCACGGCGCAGAGATTCGGCAGAGGCACGACGACGTGGCGGACCTGGTCGCCGGAAGCGAAGGTCGCTTGGGCTGCTCCCACCCAGGGCACCGCCGGCTGCGCATCCACTTCGAATTGGCTGGTAGCCAGCACGACGTCGACCTGCCAGCTCCAGGTCTGGACGGCGTCGTTGATGTTGGTCTGCAGTACGATCGTGTAGCGACCTGGGCAGGCGTAGGTATGGGTCTGGGTTGGAGAGGCGCCCTGGTCGATCTTGCCGTCGCCCCAATCCCACGACCAGTCGTAAGTCGTGGACTCGCGCGTCAGGTTCTGCACGTAGTCCGCGACATCGAACGTCACGACGGTGTTCACGCGGACGACCAGACGCTGCCCGGTCGCGTACTTGACGGCCTTGTTGGGGAACAGATGCGTGATTGTCATGGGAGGTCCTGTCGCAGAGTGAACCCTGGAGATGGGGTTTGCTGGTCGCCCGCGAGCACCGGTGCCGCTGGGCGGTGGCTTCGATGCTCCCTCGAACGTGGGTGGTCTGGCCCTGGCGGCCCGCGTCGGATCGACTGTGGGCATCTTACTGCAACTGACGGGGGGGCAAGCCTTTTTTGCCTCTGCCCTCCGGGCGCGCCCGGCTGTCGCTCATTCCGTTGGCCGTCGCAGCCGTGGTGCAGGCCAGCAGCGGCGTCTCCGTGGGCAGCCCGATGCCGTAGACCAGCCAGACGTGCTCGTTGTCATCGGCGGTCGGGAGCGGTGGCGTGAACGCGGCGAGCTGCTGCATCGGAAACGGCCAGCAATGAACGCCCAGCCAGACCACAGCCATTGCTGGTAGTCAGGGCGGTGAGACGTTTCGACAAGGCAGGTCAGCCCAGTGCGATCGCAGCTACCCGCGCCGCCTGCCAGGTAACTGAAGTTGTTGCCGGATGACGCAGGCCAGTCGATGCCATCGAACAGCATGGCCAGATCGGCGGCTCCGATGGCGACAGAGAGTTGGCCTTCTGAGGTGGCTGGCAGCCGGAACGCGCCAGTCTCCAAGCGCTTGCTGTACAGGGACAGTCTGCCCTGAGACCACCACAATGCCTTCAGGCACGAGCGGTTGCGGGCGACGAAGACAAACAGGTTGCCGCCGATTGGGTCCTGTTGGCTCCAGCGGCCGCCGACCTCGGTGAGCAGACCGTGGAAGCCCCGCCGCATGTCGCAGGGCGCCGCAGCGAGGAAGATGCGGCGCCACGCTCCGCCTGTGAGGTACCAAGCTCAAGCCCGGCTGCGACGCCATGGGCGGTGCCGGGGGGGCGCCCATTCCAGACCCCAAGTTTGGATCCTCACCCGGGCCAACCCAGGGCGGTCGCAAAGTCGACGTCAGCGCCTACGACCCTCACCCCCGCCGCTTCGCGGCACCCCCTCTCCCGCTGAAGCAGGAGAGGGGGGCACTGAATTCATTGTCATGTCGCCCCTCTCCCGCCCGACGGGAGAGGGGGTGAGGGGGTGAGGGTGTCTTTCGCTCCGGACTTTGCGATAGCCCTGCGGGCCGACCGCAGCCGCGTTGAGCTTTGCCGGCAGGGTGCCTACACTCGGCGCGACCGCTCTTCTACCCAGAGCGCCGCGCCGCCGAGATCGCCATGCAATCGCCTCAAGACAAGCCGAAAGCGCAGCAGCGCACGGGCCTTCGCGTGCTGCGCGGACCGCTGCTGGTGCTCGGCCTGCTGTTGGCGCCGACCCTGATTTGGCCTGACCTCTTCGTCCAGCTCGGCCACACGCTCGACGCCACCGCCAAGGTCGCGCGCAGCGGCCTGCTGGCCGCGATCTGGATCGCTGGCGCCTGGCTGCTCGTCCGCATGCTCAAGTTCCTGGTCTGGGACGGCATCGCGGCGCGGCGGCTCGGCGGCAAGGTCCCGACCTTGCTGGAAGACGTCGTCGCGGCGGCCATCTTCGCCACCGCCGTCAGCGGTATGTTGGCGCTGGTCTTCGATCTCGACGTCACCGGCTTGTGGGCGACCTCCGGCGTCGTGGGCCTGGTGCTCGGCTTCGCGCTCCAGTCGATGATCGCAGACGTCGCCTCTGGCATCGCGCTCAACGTCGATCGGCCCTTCCAAATCGGCGACTGGATTCGCCTCTCGAACCGCGCGCGCGAGCACATCATCGGCGAGGTCGTCGAGAGCAACTGGCGCAGCACCCGCCTGCGCTGCGTCGACGGCACCATGGTCAGCGTGCCCAACGGCTGGATCGCCCGCGAGATCGTGGTCAATCTGACGCGGCCGCGGGTCGAGAGCCGCTTCGAGATGCGCTTCTGCCTCGACTTCGACGTTCCGACAGAGCGCGCGCTGCGCATCCTCGAAGCCGGCGTTCGCACGGCCAAGGGCGTGCTCGATTCCCCAGCGCCCAAGGTCCGCGTCTACGGGCCGACCCGCACCGGCGTCGAGTACGAGATCCGCTACTGGTTGGTTTGCTCGGAGACGTCGCCCTCCAAGGGGCGCCACCAGGTGGCCTCGGCCGTGCTCGATCAGCTGCACCGGGCCGGTCTCACGCTCGCCTACGACAAGTACGACGTCTTTACCGCCGAGCTGCCGACGCGCCAGCTCGATACCCGGCACCACCGCCAGCAGATCGTCGCCCGCGTCGATCTCTTCAGCGATCTGCAGCCGACCGAGCTCGCCCAGCTCGCCACCACAGTGCGCGAGGTCCGCATGGGGCGCGGCTCCGACGTGGTGCGTCACGGCGAGGCCGGCGAGTCGATGTACATCCTCGTCGAGGGCCTGCTCGAGGTGCTCGTGCCCAAGGGCGGCGCCGCCCCGGGCGAGGAGGTCCTCGTCGGGCAGATCCGCGCCGGCGAGTTCTTTGGCGAGATGAGCCTGCTGACCGGCGAGCCGCGCTCCGCGACGGTGCGCTGTGCCACCGACATCGTCGCCTTTGAGGTCCGCAAGCCCGACCTTGAGCAGCTGGTCGTAGAGCGGCCGGCGCTGGCCCAGACCATCACCGAGAAGGTCGCCGAGCGCAGACTGCGCAGCCAGCGCCGCCTCGCCGCGGCGAACGCAGCGCCGCCGACCGAAGAGGAGACCCGCTCCCTGGCGGCGCAGATCCTCGGCCGCATGCGTGGCCTGTTCGGAATGTCTTGAGCGCGCCGCCCGGCGTCGACCTCAGCGCCTCTGCCACCTCGCGCCCCTGGTGGGGACGCGGCCGCACCGTGGCGGCCCTGGCGCTGCTGCTGGCGTGCCCGGCGATCGCTGCCGGCTGGATCGCCGACGACCACGTCCATCGCACGATGCTGCTCGGTAGCCACCCAGTGAGCAAAGACCCGCTTTTCGACCTGTTCCGCTTCGCCAGCGGGCGCCCCGAGGACTGGTTGCCCGTCGTCGAATCTGGCTACGCCTGGTGGATGTCGCCCACGCTCAAGCTCGCCTTCCTGCGGCCGGTGACGGCGTTGACGCACGTCTTCGACCACCACGTCCTCGGGCCCCACGCGGCGCTGCACCACCTGCACACGCTGCTCTGGGCCGCCGCAGCTGCCCTCGGCGTGCGCGCGTTGCTGCGACGGCTGTTGCCCTCGCCGCTGTGGCCAGCCAGGGTGGCCGATATCGCCGCGTTGCTTTGGGTCATCGACGACGCCCGCTGGTTGGCCGCGACGTGGACCGCCGCGCGCAACGGCAACATCAGCCTCTGCATCGGCGCGCTCGGCGCCTGCGCCTGGCTCGACGCCAGCGCCCCTGGTGCCGTCCGGCCGGGGCGCGGCAAGGCCTTGGCGGCGGCGCTCTTGTTGGCTGCGCTGCTTGCGGGCGAGGCGGCGGTCGGTGTGGTCGCGCTGCTGGTCGGGTGGACTGCGGTCGGCGCCCCGACGGCCCGGCCCGACGGCGTAGGCCCCGGCATCGGAACGGGCCCCGGCGAGTCGACGCTGAATTGGGGTGCTGGCCACCTCGCGCTTCGCTTGCGCGGGCTGTGGCCCCTGTCGGTGGTCGGCGCGATTTGGGTCGGGGCCTGGGTCGCCGGCGATTACGGCGCGCGCGACTCCGCCGTCTACATCGATCCCCTCCGCCAGCCCGGCGAGTTCGTCTGGGAGTCGCTGTGGCGGCTGCCGACCTTGGTGGGCGCGCTGCTGCTCAACCTGCCGCCCGACGTCACCGCGACCATGCCCGGGGCGCGCCCGCTCTTCACGGCGTTCGGGCTCGGCGCCGGAATCTCGCTGCTCATGGTGCTGCTGCGGGCCCTGCCGGCGGGCGATCCGCGCCGGGCCACGGCGCTGGGCCTCGCGGTGGGGGGCCTCCTGGCGCAGCTCCCGTCGGTTGCGACCCTGCCGTCCCACCGCGTGCTCGGCGTCTCGGGCGTCGCCGCAGCTGGACTGCTCGCCCTCACTTGGCAGGCCGTCGGCGCCGGCTGGGCAGCGTCGCAAGGCCCGCGCCGCTGGGTCGCACGCGCCCTGCGCACCTTGCATCTCTACCTCGCGCCGGTCAGCGCCCTTGCCATGACCCTCGTCATCACCCTCGTCTCGCATGCCGTCCGCGCCTGGGACAGCGGCTCCGCCCTGGCCGACGCCGGCGGCAAACGCGTCGTGGCCGTCGTCGCGCCTGACGTCGGGGTTGGGCTCTACCCAGCGTATGCGCGCCCCGCCAACGGCCTGCCCGTTCAGCGCAGCTGGGCCTTGCTCACGTTGCAGCGGCCCGGGCTGACGCTGACCCGCAAAGGGCCGAGCACACTCATCGCCGAGAGCCCGCAGCTCCCGCTCTTTGCCACGATGGTCGAAGGCCTGCTGGCGGCGCCCGACCGGCTCCCCAGCACCGGCGAGGTGCGGGCGTTTAGCGGCATCCGAGCGACGGTCGAGGCACGCGACGCGGCCGGCCTGCTGCGGGTCCGTTTCGACTTCGAGGCGCCGCTCGAGGATCCGCGCTGGCTCTTGCTGGCCCCGACCGCGCGCGATTGGGAGCGCTGGCAGCCCATCGCCGTCGGGGAAACATGGCGACCCCCGCAGCACATGACGCTCTTTGGCGTACCGCCGAGCGGCGATCCCAGCGCGGCGATCCTGCGACCTGGATCGGCGGGGCAGGGCGCCTCAGCCAGGGCAGCGGAAGCGGCGGCGGAGGCGACCTCGAGATGAACAAGGCGCGCGGTACAGGCCGCAGCGACGCCCAAGCCGCTCAGGCGCCGGCAGAGGAGGCATTCGACCTCATCGTCGCCGAGAAGCCCTCGGTTGCCCGCGACATCGCCGCCGTGGTCGGCGCCCGCCAGCGACAGGATGGCTTCCTCGCTGGAGGGTCGCTGCAGGGGAGGCCGATTCGCGTCACCTGGTGCGTCGGGCATCTGGTCCAACTGGCTGCGCCCGAGCAGTACCGCGCCGAGTGGAAGTCGTGGCGCCCCGACACCCTGCCGATGTTGCCCGAGTCGATGATGCTCGAGCCGCGCCGCGAGGGTGCCGACCAGTGGCAGGTGGTGCGCCGTCTGCTGCGCGACCGAGGGTTGCGCCGCGTGATCAACGCCTGCGACGCCGGGCGCGAAGGCGAGCTCATCTTCGCTTACGCCTACGAGCTTGCCGGCTGCAAGGCACCGTCGGCGCGACTCTGGGTCAGCGCCATGACCGAGGCCGCCCTGCGCGACGGCCTGGCAGCCCTGCGCCCCATCTCCGAGGTGCGGGGGCTTGAGCAAGCCGCACGCGCCCGCAGCGAAGCGGACTGGCTCGTAGGCCTCAACGCAACGCGGGCGATGACCCTGCACCTGCGGGCGCTGACGCAAGACGCACCGTTGCTGTCGGTCGGTCGGGTCCAGACGCCGACGCTGGCGATCCTGGTGCGGCGGGCCGAGGAGATCGACCGTTTCGCCGCCGAGGAGTACCACCAAGTCAAGGCGACACTCGAGGCCCCTGCCGGCAGCTGGGAGGCGCTGTGGATCGCCACCCCGGCGCAGGTCGCGACGGCGCAAGCGGCCAGCCAGCCCGGCGCGGGCGGAACGGGCGGCGACGGGGCGCCGGTGGAGGCCGGCGCCGAAGGAGACCCCAGCGCCGATCTCGCCCTCGATGACGACGAGGACGCCGACAAGCCCACGCCCAAGGGCGATGCCCCGCGCCGCGACCGTCTGCCGAGCAAGGAGCAAGCCGACGCCGTGGTGGCGCGCCTGCGCGGCCAGACAGGCGAGGTGGTGCTCGCGCGGAGGCAGCAGAGCCGGGAGCGAGCGCCGCTGTTCTACGACCTGACGACGCTGCAGCGCGAGGCCAACAAGCGCTTCAAGTACTCGGCGACCAAGACCCTGGAGCTGGCGCAGGCCCTCTATGAAGAGCACAAGCTGCTGACGTACCCGCGTACCGACTCGCGCCACCTCTCCAACGCCGTGGTCGAGACGCTGCCCGCGGCGCTGCGAGCGCTCCACTTCGGGCCCTACGCCGAGTCCGCGGCTTTCGCCCTTCAGGCCGGGCCGGCTGTTCTTGGCAAGCGCTTCGTCGACGACGCCGAGGTCGGCGACCACCACGCCATCCTGCCCACCGGCAACGATCCGCGCCGGGCCAACCTCAGCCCGGACGAGAAGCGCATCTTCGACCTTGTCGCCCGTCGGTTGCTCGGCGCATTCGCCGGCGACGCCGTCTTCGCCATCGCGCAGGTGGTGGTCGCCGTCGGCGCCGACCGGCTGCACGCTCGCGGTCGGACCGAGCTGGAAAAGGGCTGGCGCGCCATCGATCCGCCGGCGACCGCCGCCAAGGAGCGCCTCTTGCCGGCGGTGGAGGTCGGCGAGGCGGCCAAGGTCAAGTCGGCCAAGGCGGTGAAAGGCCAGACGCGGCCGCCGGTTCCGCACACCGAAGGCACATTGCTCGGCGCCATGGAGCGCGCCGGTGACGAGCTCGACGACCAGGAGCTGGCACGGGCGATGAAAGCGCGCGGCCTCGGCACTCCGGCCACCCGCGCCGCGATCGTCGAGACCCTGATCGCCCGTGGCTACGTCGTCCGCGATCAGAATCAGCTGATACCATCGCCGCAGGGCAGGGCACTGTTGCAGATGCTGCCTGCGCCCGAGCTGGCGTCGCCTCGGCTGACCGGCAGCTGGGAGGCCCGGCTGCACGCGATCGCGGAGCGCGGCGAAGACGTCGAGGCTTTTCGTGCGGATGTCCGCGCCTTCGTTCGGCAAACCTGTGCCGCCATCCTGGGAGCAGCCCCGACCGAGGCTGCCCGATCGATGGCGGCCGCCGTCAACCAGGGCGGCGCTGCCCTCGGCCGCTGCCCACGCTGCCAGGAGGAGGTGCGCGCCCGCCGCTTCGGCTGGTCCTGCGGCGGCTGCGGGCTGCGCATCCCCGATCTCGTCGCCAAGCGCGAGGTCAGCGCCCGCATGGCGAAGGCGCTGCTGGTCGATGGCCACACGCCGGTGGTCAAGGGATTCAAGTCCAAGATTGGCAAGGAGTTCAGCGCTGCCCTGCGCCTGGACCTCGAGAAAGGCGTCGTGTTCGACTTCAGCAACGTCGAGCGCGACCCGCCGCCCGGGCAAGCCCGCCCAGGACCGCGACCACCGGCGTAGACGCGGTCGACCTGCACGGAAGTCGCATCCGCGTCTTCACGGCCGACCCATGGGCGTGCGCCGCGGTGCGCGATCTGGCGCACCTCTCGCGGCAGGTCGCTTTGTCGTCGGGTAGCCCGGCGAACAAGCGGGCTCGCCTTGCGGGTCCCTCGTCTGGGCTCGCCGGGGCCGCCGAGCGCCTGGCATTCGGCAACGCCGCCATCTCGGCAACATCGCCGCCAGTGCGCCCGCCTGCACCCGATTCCACGGATCGCAGCGCTGCGGACTTTCGGCCTCCGCCCCCTTGCACCGCGCGCGCGCCATCGCCCACCATGAAGGCGCGGTCCGGCGCCCGTCGCGCTGCCTGACCACCCGACGCCCCCATCGCATCTCGAGGCGCCGCATGTCGACTTGGTCCTCCAGATTTGCCAACGGCTTCCAGGAGTCGGGCGAGGGACCGGCGATCAGCCGCGCCGTCCTCGGCGGCAAGGGCCTCGGCCTCTGCGAGATGGCCCGGGCGGGGCTGCCGGTGCCCCCGGGCTTCACCCTGACCACGGCCAGCAGCCTCGCCTACTTCGAGGCGGGCCGCCGCTGCCCGGACGACGTCGACGCCGAGATGGTCGAGTCGCTGCGCTGGCTGGAGGAGACCCTCGGCCGCCGCCTCGGCGATCCCGCGCGACCGCTGCTCCTGTCGGTGCGATCCGGCGCACCGGTGTCGATGCCCGGCATGATGGACACCGTCCTCAACCTCGGCCTCAACGCGGAGACCACCGCCGGCCTCGCCGCCGAAACCGGGGACGCGCGCTACGCTTTTGACTGCTACCGGCGCTTCGTCCAGATGTTCGCCGAGGTCGTGCTCGGCGCCGACGCCGATGCCTTCGAGCACGCCATCGCCGCCCGCAAGCGCGCCCGCGGCGTCGCGGCCGACACCGACCTCGACGCCGACGACCTGCGCGCGCTGGCTGCTGAGTTCGAAGCGCTCGCCGAGGCGGCCGCAAAGGCGCCTTTCCCGACCGATCCGCTGCAGCAGCTCCGGCTGGCGCGCGACGCAGTCTTTCGCAGCTGGTACAACCAGCGCGCCCGCGACTACAGAAGAATCCATCGCATCGACGAGCACATGGGCACTGCCGTAACCGTGCAGGCGATGGTTTTTGGCAACCGCGGCTGGCGCTCCGGGTCCGGCGTCGGCTTCACGCGCGACCCCTCGACCGGTGAGAAGGTCCTCTACGGCGAGGTCCTGCTCAACGCGCAGGGCGAGGACGTCGTCGCCGGCACCCGCACGCCCCTTCCGCTCGCCGAGCTGCGCCGCACACTGCCCGAGGTTCACGACCAGATCGCCATCATCGCCTCCCGCCTCGAGGCCCACTACCGCGACATCCAAGACTTTGAGTTCACGGTGGAAGATGGCCAGCTGTACATGCTTCAGACCCGCAGCGGCAAGCGCTCCGGCCGCGCGGCCGTGCGCATCGCGCTTGAGCTGCTGGACGAGGGTGTCTGCGATGAAAAGGCTGCCATCCGCCTGGTCCAGCCGGCCCACATCGAGCATCTGCTGCACAAGGTTTTCGCCCCGGGCCAGGAGCGTGTTCGCCTCGGTCGCGGGCTGCCGGCCAGCCCCGGCGCGGCGACCGGCCGCCTGGCCTTTACCGCTGAGGCCGCCGTCGAGATGGCCGAGGCCGGCGTCCCCGTCATCCTCGCCCGCGTCGAGACCAGCCCGGAGGACATCGCCGGCATGCACGCCTCCGCCGGCATCCTGACCGCCCGCGGCGGCATGACCAGCCACGCCGCCGTCGTCGCCCGGCAGATGGGCACCTGTTGCGTCGCTGGCTGCGACGCCGCCGACATCGACACCGCCGCCGGTACCCTCCGCCTCGGCGGTCAGACCCTCAAGGCCGGCGACTGGTTGAGCCTCGACGGCAGCGCCGGCGAGGTCATCCTTGGACGCTTGCAGCTCGTCGATCCCGACCTGCACGATCCCAACTTTGCGCGCTTCATGACGATCTGCGACCGCCACCGCCGGCTGCGGGTGCGGGCCAACGCCGACACCCCGGAAGACGCGCGGCGCGCTGCGGCCTTCGGTGCCGAGGGCATCGGTCTCTGCCGCACCGAGCACATGTTCTTCGCCGCGGACCGCCTGCCGGTCGTGCAGCGCATGATCATGAGCGAGGCCGAAGAGGCGCGGGCGGCGGCGCTGGCCGAGCTGCTGCCCTTTCAACGCGCGGACTTCATTGGCCTGTTTGAGGCGATGGCCGGCAACCCCGTGACCATCCGCCTGCTCGATCCGCCGCTGCACGAGTTCCTGCCACGCCTCGCCGAGCTGGTCGAGGAGGTTGCGGCGCTCGAGCGGGCGCTGGCGTCGCGCGAGGCGACCGTGCGCCTCTTCGAGATGTCGGGCAGCGAACCGGCCGAGCTGGCCGCCATTCACCACGCCATGCGCGCAGGCGAGGGCATGCTGGCACAGCGCCGCGCCCTGCTCGAGCGGGCCCGCAGCCTGACCGAGATGAACCCGATGCTCGGCCACCGCGGTTGCCGGCTCGGCATCACGGCCCCCGGCATCACCCAGATGCAAGCGCGCGCGATTTTCGAGGCGGCCTGTGCGGTTCACAAGCGTGGCCTCCCGGTGCGGCCCGAGATCATGATCCCGCTGGTGAGCGGCGTCGAAGAGCTGGCCGATCAGCGAGCCATTTTGGAGGCCGTGGCCGAGGCGGTGTTTCAGGAGCAGGGCGTCCGCGTCGAGCACTGGATCGGCACCATGATCGAGCTGCCGCGCGCCTGCGTGCTGGCTGACGAGATCGCCCGCTCGGCAGATTTCTTCAGCTTTGGCACCAACGACCTGACGCAGACCACGTTTGGCTTCTCGCGCGACGACTCCGGCGTCTTCCTTCGCGCCTACCGCGACAAGGGCCTGATGCGCGACGATCCCTTCGCCCACCTCGACCAGAAGGGCGTCGGCCGTCTCGTCGCCTTTGCCGTACGTACCGGCCGCGAGGCCAAGCCGGGTCTCAAAATCGGCGTCTGCGGCGAGCACGGTGGCGACCCGTCGTCCATCGCCTTCTTCGATCGCTCCGGCCTCGACTACGTGAGCTGCTCGCCCTTCCGCGTCCCCGTCGCCCGTCTGGCCGCCGCGCTCAGCGCCCTCGAGCTCGCCGCTGAGGCTTCGGCTTGATGTCACGCCGGACGGCGCCGGCGGCGCTGGCGTCCGGCCTCAGCGTCATGCTGGTCGCGGTCGCCGTCGCCGCCGCTCCAGGCGACGCCAGCGTACCCCCCTGTGCGCCGGTCGCCGCCCAGGTCTCCGCCGCTGAGGCTGAGTCGCTGCGGGCCGCGGCGGTTCAGGCAGCGTCGGCGGCCTGTCCGCCCGGCACCCGATTGCGCCGGAGCCGCCAGGGCAGCCACCGCGTGCGACAATGCCTGCGTCGCCGCGACCGCGTCCCGCATGGCCCGATGGAGCGGCGCGACCGCCACGGCCACCTCGTCGAGGCGGGCGTGCTGCGCGAGGGCCTGCGCGAGGGGCCTTGGCTGCACCGCTTCTCGTTCTCGGCCGATCTCGGCAGCTACCGCGGCGGCCAGAAGCACGGGCGTTGGCTGACCCGGCTCGACGACGGCGTCTGGCAGAGCGTCGAACACCACGACGGCGCGCTGCATGGCGAGCTGCGCAAGTACACGGCCGCAGGCGCTTGCACCGAGCTTCAGCGCCACAAATCAGGCCGGCCCCACGGCGTGTGGGCCGGGACCTGGCCCGGCGGCGGCCCTCGGCTGCACGGCGGCCACGACGACAGCGGTCATCGCCATGGCCTGTGGCGGACCTGGCACGAGGATGGCTCTCTCGCCGAAGAGCGGCACTACCGATACGGCCGCGCCCATGGGCCCTTTCGCAGCGCCTGGCCGGGTGGCGGCGTCGCCGAGGAGGGCCGCTTCGACGACGGCGAGCGCAGCGACGAGTGGCGCGTCTACGACCTCGAGGGAGCGGTGATCTGGCGCGCCCGCTACGCCGCCGGGCAGCCGCCGGAGACCGAGGACCTGGGCGCCGCCGCCGGGCCCTGAGCGCTCGGCTCAGGCCTCAGCGGCGGGGCGCACCGTCAAGCGCCGCAGCGACCCACCGGAAGCACTTTGCAGCGCCGCGACCACGGCCTCGAGGCTCGGCTCATCGAGGGTGCGGATCCACAATTCGCCGTCGTCCAGCGTCAAGTCGGCGCGGATCGAATCAAACGGAGCCACCCGGTCGGCCAGCACCAACGCCGCGCTGTGGTCGTCGAAGTCCTCGATCAGGTCGGCGTCGAGCGCGGCCGCCATCCACGTCTCTGGATCCTCGCACCGGTAGAGCCCAAGGCAGGGGGCAACGTCGAAGAGCTCGCCGCCTGGAGGCAAGTCTTCGTACTCGCGCGCGATCTCTGCCGCCTCTTCGGCCAGCGCCCGGCGGACGGCGAAGGCCAGCAACGCGGGCAGGGCGGCGTCGGCGTCGCGGGCCGAAGCGCCCTCCGCGGCCAGGATCGCCGCGACCGCGGCGCGATAGGCCACGCCGAACGTCAGCGGCGAGGGGGCGAAGCCGGGCAGGGCGGGCCGCCGTTCGGCGTCATCGCAGGGGTCGAAGGGCAGCAAGAAGCCGACCACGATGTCCCCCTGTAGCCTGGCACGGCAACCGCGCAGGTCCGCGAGAAAGGGCGTCCCGCCATCCAGCGGCCGCAGCCACGCCCGACCGCCGTGGGCGTTGGCCTTGAGCTCGACGGCCAGCGCCGGCGCGGCGGCGATCGCCTGCAGGGCGTCGTAGGCGGCCCCGATGAGACCGCGCCGCGCATCGCCGTGGGCGCGCAGATCCTCGGCCCGGTGCTCCAAGGCCGCGTCGATCGCGCGGACGCCATCGGCGTCACGCCGACGGACGGCGCAGAGGTCGGTGAGGTGGACGCGCGCCAGCGCAAAGGCCTCGGACGGCAGGCGTTGGCCGTCCTCGGTCAGCGCAGCGCCGAACGCCGCGGCCACGGCGGGCCGGGTTGGGGCCGTCGTCGCCGCGTCGTGCAGCAGCGCCACCAGCAGCGCCCGCCGTTCTTGCCATGGCTTGCCGTCCATGAGGCTGATGCCGCCCGCGGGGTGCGGCGGCAGCGGCGTTTCGGAGAGCAGCAGGTCAGCCCGTCGCGCCACGGGGCCGCTCCGAGCGTCATCGCCCGCGCCGACGACGGCATCAGGGAGGGAGCCGTCGCGCGTGGCGTCGGCGAAGGGGATGTGGGGGCCGGGGGCAAAGGAGCTCTGGGTCGCGTGCATCGGATCCTCCTGCCGGGCGGGCTGCCCGTGCTTCTAGGATCCAGGTCGCCCCGTCTCGCCGATCGGATCGCGGCAACGCGAAAAATTTGTCGCCACGACCGGCCATGCCAAGCGCGGCGCCATGCCGTCCAAGCATCCAGGCTGCTACATGCCGATGCAGTCCGCATGCTTGGCGGGTCGGCGCCTCGCTGAGTCCGTGATGTGCTGGCTGGGGCCGGGGGCCGCTGCGAATGGGCGCGGGCGGCAGTGCCGGATGCAGCGGGCTGCGGGGAGGCGGGCCAGCCGGGGCGAGGTGCACCCGGCTGGCCACGGCCATCCCGCTGCTGTCTGCTAGCGGCCGCTGTCGATGCCCTTGGTGCGCTCGTTGTCGCAGACGCCCTCGATGATGAGGCGCGTCACGACGTAGGGGTCCATGTTGGCGCAGGGGCGGCGATCCTCGATGTAGCCCTTGCCGTCACGCGCGACCTGCCACGGGATGCGGATCGACGAGCCGCGATCGCTGACGCCGTACTTGAACTCCTTGTACGAGCAGGTCTCGTGGGCGCCGGTCAGGCGCTCCTCGATGCCGTGGCCGTAGTTCTCGATGTGGACCGCGTGGCGCGGGCGCAGCGACTCGGCGGCGGCGGTGCAAGCGTCGATGCTGGCGCGCATCTTGCGGGTGCTGAAGTTGGTGTGCGCGCCGGCGCCGTTCCAATCGCCCTTGACCGGCTTGGGGTTCAAGGTGGCGCTGATGCCGTAGTTCTCGGCCACACGGTAGAGCAGCCAGCGGGCGATCCACAGCTGGTCGGACACCGAGGTCGCCGACACCGGACCGACCTGGAACTCCCACTGCGCCGGCATCACCTCGGCGTTGATGCCCGAGATGTCGAGGCCGGCGTTGATGCACGCCTCGAGATGCTCCTCGACCACGTCGCGGCCGAAGACCTCGTCGGAGCCGACGCCGCAGTAGTAGCCGAACTGCGGGGCGGGGAAGCCGTTGTCGGGCCAGCCCAGCGGCTTGATGCCGTCGAAGAACGTGTACTCCTGCTCGATCCCGTAGATCATCTCGTGGCCGGCGTACTTCTCAGCCGCGATGGCGCAGGCGTGGCGGGTGTTCGAGACGTGCGGGGTGCCATCGGTGTTCAGCACCTCGCAGAGCACGAGGATGTCGTCACCGCCGCGGATCGGGTCCGGGCAGCTGAACACCGGATTCAGCACGCAGTCCGAGGCGTGTCCGAGCGCCTGGCCCGTGCTCGAACCGTCAAAGCCCCACTCCGGTGGCTTCTCCCCCGTCGGGATGACCTTGGTCTTGCAGCGCAGCTTGGCGGTCGGCTTGGCGCCGTCGATCCAGATGTACTCGGCCTTGTAGACGCTCATGAGCTCCCTCTCCTGCGGCGCCGCGAGCCCGTGCGGGGACGTCCCGCAGATCCTCGCGCCGCCTCGTCGGCCGGTCAGCGTGGCTGTACCGGGCGACCCTGTTCGCCGCGAGGCCAGAGCTGGCCTGCGAACCCGCGCACCGTAGAGGGTGATTGTTTCGGTACTGTTTCCAGATCGCGAAATTTTCTTGGCACCAGGGCGATACTCACCTCGGTTCGCCCCGCCAAGGCCAACGGCGCGACCGAATTCTGGCCCGCGCGCCTGTCAGACCGTATCGTCGCGCTGCGTCCGGGGAGACGGCGGGCGAGGCCACGCACCACCGCGAAAGACCCCGCCACGGGAGGCACGATGACATCCGGTTCAGCAGCGCCCCAGCGCATCGCGTTGCTCTATGGCGGCCCTTCTTCGGAGCACGACGTCTCGGTCAAGAGCGCCGTCAGCGCCGGCAAGGCCCTCCGCGCCGCGGGCTTCGACGTCCACCCGGTCTACGTCGACCGCGAAGGACGTTGGCACCTCCGACCGCCGACCGCCGACATCAACCTCAGCGCGCCGGCGCCGGCATCTGAGTGTGTCTCCTTCGACCAGGCGCTCGGCATCCTCAAGGCGCTGGACCCGGTCTGCTGCTTCTTGGGCTTTCACGGCACCTTCGGCGAGGACGGCCGCGTCCAGGCCGCGCTCGAGCTGAGTGGCCTGCGCTACACCGGCTCCGGGCCCCTGGCCAGCGGGCTCGCGATGGACAAGGTCATGGCGCGACGCATCTATCGCAGCGTCGGGCTGCCCGTGGCGCCAGCGATCGAGCTCGACTCGGCGGCACTTCAGGCCGCGGGTGGCGCCGCCTCGGCTGCCGAGCGCATCGTCGCCAGCGTCGGCGTGCCGTGCGTCGGGAAGGTGGCCGCCGGCGGATCCAGCGTCGGCGTCGAGATCGTTCGCCAGCGCGAGGACCTGGAGGCGACCCTGCTACGCCTCAGCGCGATGTGGCCGACGGTGCTGGTCGAGCGCTTCATCGCCGGCACCGAGCTGACGTGCGGCGTGCTACGCCTGAATGGCGAGGAGGTCGCGCTGCCGCCGGTCGAGATCGCACCCAAACCGGGGCGCTTCTTTGACTATGAGGTCAAGTACGACCCATCGCTGGTCGAGGAGATCTGCCCAGCGCGCATCTCCCCGGAGGCGACGACCGAGCTGCAGCGCCTCGCAGTGGCGGCCCACCACGCCCTCGGCTGCCGCGGCGTCTCGCGAACCGACGCCATCCTTGACGCCGATGGCGCGATCTGGCTCCTCGAGACCAACACGCTTCCCGGGCTCACCCCAGCGTCCTTGCTACCCAAGGCCGCGGCCGGCGCAGGAATGGCGTACAGCGACCTGATGTTGCACATCTTGGCCGGCTCGGGGGTCGAGGTTCACGCGCCGTCGCCCTGAGCCTTCGCAGAATTCGCTTGACCCGCGCGGTGGGGTGCCGCAGGTTGCGCGCCCCGCCGGACCCTCGATCGCAGTGAGATCGCCTGGGCCCGCCCGGTCAAGTTTTGTGTTTTCATGTGCTTGCCCTCTTCGGCGAGCGTGGAGGCGGTAAGATGGAGCGCACGGGTGCCGAGGGAATCGTAGTGGATCCCAGCGAGCTCGAGACCGGCGGCAGCGACGACAAGAACGCCCCGCGCGCAGTGACGCCAGCGGCGGGCAAGCCGGCGACCAGCAAGGCCGCTCCAGCGTCGGCGTCGGCGTCCAAGCCGCAGACCAAAGCTGCGGTGGCTGCCGCACCGTCGGCACCAGACGTCACGACCGCGCCACCCCGCGCGATCGCGGCCAAGCCCGCCACGTCGGCCAAGTCCGCGCCACGGACCAGCGCCAAGTCGGCGACAGCCAAGGCCGATCCCGCGGTCGGAACCATGCAGGCTGACGACGACTTCGATGACGAAGAGCAAGGGGCCGACGACGCGGACACGGCTGTGCTCAAGGTCGTCGAAGCCAAGTCCGCCGAGCCCAAGGCCATGACCAAGTCCCCGGCCAGCAAGGCTGTGACGGCGGCTGCAGCACCTGTGGCTGCCAAGTCTGCGCCCGCCAAGGCCGCCAACAAGTCAGGTGGCACCGCGAAGCCGAGCGCCAACGCTGGCGCCGCCTTTGGGTCCGCCGCGCACAACGGCAAGTCTGGCGCAGGCCATGCTGACGCGTCTGCCGGTGGCGAGATGGCCTCCGGCGACGGCACTTCGACCGCCGAGGCGGGCTCGGGCGCCAGCGCGGACCGTGGCGATGGCGTGAAGGTGCCCGTCCTCAAGATCCTGTCGATCGAGCCGCCGGTGATCCGTTTTCACCAGGCCTTCAAGGCCAACTGGGCGATCGAGATCGATCACGACCTCGAGGTCGCCAACGCCGAGCTGACCTTCCAGACCGACGACGCCCGGGTCGTGCTCTACGAGCACCAGGGCGAGCCCGAGGCGCCGGTGGCCAAGCCGGTCGCGCTGTGGGCCGGCGCGCGCATTCGCAAGTCGACGCTGCTCGAGCTGCGGCTGCGCACCGGCCTCGTCGGCGAGGAGAGCCGCGACGGCAAGATGGCGCCGATATCGGTTCATGCCCGCCTCAACGGCGACAACCAGCGCACGCTGGCGGTTTCGAGCGCCTTCCAGCTGCAGGTCGCTGACCTGAGCGAGCGCCAGCTCACCAAGATCTTCCTGTAGCGAAAGGGGTCAGGCTTGCACCCAATGCCGCCGGGCTGAGCGGCTGGGCGCCAGGGCCGTGATCCAGTGGTCCCCTACATTGCCTGCGCTGGCGCACCGGCGGTCGGCGCGGCGCCGACTTTCGCCACTGGGCCGCAGGTGAAGCGCGCCAACTCGGGGCGGCCGTCCCGCATCCGCAGCGCCCACGTGGCATCCTCGCTCGGCGGCGTCGTCACGAGGCAGTCGCCCTCCACCATGGCGAGGCCGCTGGCGGGCACGCGCTGTGCGGTCGCGGAGACACGGACAAAGGGCCGCTCCAGCACCAGCGGCTCGTAGCCGTCGACCACGGCGCAGCGGCCAGCGGCGCGGGCCGCCGTCTCGCCGACGATCAGCGGGCTGGCGCTCGGCGCCGTACCGGGGACGGGCCTCAGAATCGGCACCGCCTCGCCCTCGCCGACCCCCGCCGCGTCGATGGTGGCGACCAGGTCGGCCTCGCCCTTGCGGCCAGTCATGCGCAGCCAGACGATGATTTTGCCGGCGACCGGCGCTTTGGCGACGCCGAGCCCCAGCAGGCCGCGGCCGGCGATGCGCGCCTCGCCGAGCAAGCGTCCGGCCTCCGAATCCAGCACCGTCCACTGGACGCCGCCCTGCGGCAGGGCCGAGTCGGGCGGCACCGCCTCGACGATCGCCAACCAATCGCCGAGCCGCGCGAAGCCGAGAAGGCCATGCTCAGCCTCGTGGACCGCCTCGGCCTTGCGGCCCGCGATGTCGATCGCCGTGACGCCGGCGGCATGGACATAGAGCGGCAGCGCCCCGGCGACCAGGGCCCCGACACGCGGCGCCTCGCCGGCTGCCGGGGATGCTGGCAATGAGATCTGCGCTCGCCGCTGGCCGGTGCGCAGGTCGCGGAGCTCGATGGTGTGCCGGTCGATCGACTTGGCTTCGACCAGGAGCCGGCAAGCGCGTGGCCAGAGCAGCAGCTCGCCTTGGCGGATGGGCGCACCCACTTCGCAGCCCACGGGCACCGGGATGGCCGCGCCGGATGCGGGTCGACAAGCGGCGTTGGGCGCCGGCAGGCCGGTCGCGGCGGCGGGAGGCGTCGGCGCGGCCGGCGCGGTTGGAGTCTGTGCCGACGAGGGTTCCGCCGACGCGCTGGGCCGCGGCGAGGCCCCACCCGCTGGCGCAGGCTCGCGCGTCGTTTCCTTGCTGCTGCGCGGTGCGGCGACCGCCCCAGCGCAGGCCAAGACCAGCGTAGCGCCCGCCAAGGCGATCCCGCAGCGTGCCAGCCCATCGCCGTCCGCGCGCCAGCGTCCAACGCCATCTTCTCTCATCGGGCCCTCCGTCAGCGGGCCGCGGTTGCAGCCCCTTTCCCCTCCGTTGTGCCAGAGGTAAGCTGGCGCAGGAAGGGCGAGGACGCCGTCCCATACGCCCATGGCGCAACGGCGGCGCGTCGGCGGGCCAGCGGCCCGCAGGGTCGGAGGTCACGGTGGTGGCGCAAGCAGGCGACGAGCAGCAACGGGGCGCGCGCCCAAGCCCTGCCGACGAGCCCGCCCTCCACGACGTCGATGCCCAAGCCGCCCAATGGCTGAGCTCCGAGGCTGTCTCTAACGCCACGATTTCCGCCGCGGCGCCGCCGGCCGCCCGCCCCAGCGCGTCACGGCAATTGGCGCTGGCCTTGGCGCTCGCGATCTCGCAAATCGCCGCCATCGCCTGGGCGATGGCCTTGCTATTTTGAGCGAATCGACGATGGAGCCGCCGACGACGGAGCGAAAGCCCAGCGCATCCGCTGCCGATGGCGTCGGGTCGCCGCGCCGATTCGCGACCGCGTGGGCGCTTGAACAATCGACGCTCGGGCTGGCCGCCGGGACGTTTTGGGCGCTGCAGCTGGCGATCGCGACCCGTCCGGCCGCGTTGCTGCTCGCACGCCCCGCCCTCATCGTCGCCGCCGCGTTGGCTGCGGTCGGCTGCCTCGCCCAGGCCGTGTTGCCGGCCGCCAGCCTGTGGCAGTCGGAGGTGACCCGCAGCGGCTGGGGCGCTCGCGCCGCGCTCCGCCAGCGCGTCGTCGCCAGCCTCGGCGTGGCCCTCGCCGCGGCGCTCGCGGTCGCCGCATTCGTCGCGCCTGTCTACGGCGAGGCCGACAAGCCCCCGACGCGGCTCGACGATCTCCCGCTGGCTGCGATGGCCGTGCCGGCCTTGTTGGCCACGCTCTGGCTGGGACTTGCCGCGCTGCGGGCTGGGGGCGATGACGGAGGTCCCGGGCGGGCCATGGTCTCGGCCAACCCGATTGCGACGCTGGCCCAGCCCACCGGCCAGGCGCTGCTCGGCGGCATGGCCCTGATGTTGCTCGTCGGCATGGTGATTGGCCGCATCACCGCCGAGCTGACCTACGAGCTCGCCGCCGGGGTGTCGATGGCGGCCCTGTGGGCGTCGGGCAGCGCAGGACGCGTGCTGCGCGGTTTGCACCAACTTCGGGCCAGGGAGCAGCGCGCAGGGCTGCGACGCCCAGGCCTCGACGCGGCGCTGCGCCTGGCGGTCATGGCGACCTTGCTCGGTGTCCTGCTGCCGGCGGTCGTCATCGTGGGCGAGCTGGCCCGTGCACGGGTGGCCGGCGTCATCATCGCCGCCTTTGCCCTTGTCGCCAGCGGACATCCGCTGCGCTATGGCCTCTCCCTTGCGCTCTGGCATGGCCGCGACACCTCGCACCTCTACGGCGCGGCCGGCGATTCGAGCGGCGCCACAGCCGACGCGTTCGACACGGCCGGGTAGTGGCAAGCCGCAACGCGGCCAACCGATCTGCGGCGCCCGACCGTTGGGGGGGCGGTCGCCGAGCGGCCGACCTCCCGCCATCGCCCTGTCGCGTCCCGTGGTTGCGATTTTGCCGGCGTCGGGCTATCTGTGGCCGCGGTGCACTGCGGGTTTCAGCCTAGGCACGGGTTTGCCGGCAAGCCAGCAGGGGACCAGCGGCGCAAAGCGCCACGGGAACGTGTGGATGCAACGCGAATGCCCCGAGTGCGGCGCGAAGACCGACGAGGTCACGTGCCCCAATGACGGCGAGATGACGTTGGTCGTCCAGGCGCCTAAGGCCCCGTCGGACACCAAGATCGGTCAGCTCATCGGCGGCCGCTACCGGGTCGAGCAGATTATCGGCCAGGGCGGCTTTGGCGCGGTCTACCGGGCGACGCACACCGCGACCGGCGACACCATGGCGATCAAGGTGTTGCGCACCGACATCGAGGGCGCGTCCGACGTCGTCGCCCGCTTCCGCCAAGAGGCCAAGGCCACCAGCCGCCTCAAGCACCCGAACACGGTGCGTGTCTTCGACTTCGGCCAGATGGACGATGGAAACCTCTTCCTCGCCATGGAGTTCCTCGACGGCCGCACCCTGACGCAGGTGATGCGCGAAGAGGGCCCGCTGGCGCCCGAGCGCCTCGTCAAAATCGGTGTCCAGGTGCTGAAGTCGCTCTCCGAGGCGCACAGCAAGGGCCTCGTTCACCGCGATCTCAAGCCAGACAACATCTTCATTCAAAAGGTGCACGGCGAGCCCGACTTCGTGCGCGTGCTCGACTTCGGCATCGCCAAGTCGATGGCCAGCGATCGCGAGGACATCACCTCGACCGGCGCCGTCATCGGCACGCCCAAGTACATGTCACCCGAGCAGGCGCGCGGCCAGCAAGTCGACGCCCGCACCGACATCTACTCGCTCGGCATCATCCTGTTCGAGGGCATCTCTGGCGTGCCGCCCTTCATGGCCGAGACGCCGCTGGCGATGATCCTGCGCCGCGTCACCGAAGAGGCGCCGCGCGTCCACGAGTCCATCGCCCGCCCGACGCCGGTGCGGCTCTGCGACGTCGTGCTGAAATCGATCTCGCGCCGGGCGGACGACCGCTTCCCCAGCGCCGACACGTTCGCCGATGCCTTGGTGGGGTCGCTCAATTCCGACGTGCTCCTGCCCGGCGGCACCGTGCGCCCAGGTGGCACCGCCGCCGGATCGCAGACCGCAGCCTATGGCGCTCAGTTCGACGGCAACGACGCCACGGTCGATGTCCGCTCCGAGGAGATCAGCGCGCTGACCGGCGGATTGACGTCGCGGGTGGTGCTGAGCGACGCCGGCGGCGACGACGCCACGGTAGCCGCAGACAGCGTTGAGATCCAGGCCGCCATCGAGACCCACACCCAGCGCGTGACCGTCGGCGCCGATCCCGGCACGGTCAAGATGGCGGCGAATGCCATGGCCGCACCGGCTGCCGGGCCCGGGCCAGCGCCGACCGGCGGGCCCCCTTCTGCCAAAGCTGGCGACGCCGGCGACAAGACCGCCGTCACGCCCGCGGCCGCCCCCGCCACGCCCAGCCCCGCACGCGAGTCCACTGCCAGCGCGTCCGCCGCGCCAGCGCAGCACGGCGGCTACGCGCCGCAGCATCCGCAGCAGGGCGCAGGCAACAAGGGGCTGCTCATCGGCGGCGGCGTTGCGCTGCTCGTTGCCGTGGTGGCCGTTGCCTTCATCGCTCGCCAGCCGCAGCACATCATCGTGACGCAGGCCGCCGGTCAGGCGCCCGCTGTCGCCGCCGCGCCCGTCGCCGCGCCCGAGCCTCAGGCGGCGCCGGCCCCTGCCCCCGCGCCACCTGCACCGACGCCGGCACCAGCGGCAGCGCCCGCTCCGAGCCCGGCCCCGGCTGCGCAGGCCACCTTGGTGATCGAGCGCGATCCGCCCTCTGCCGCAGTGCTCATCGACGGCGTCTCGATCGTCGGCGACAAGACCATGCTGTCGCCCGGCAAGCACTCCGCTGAGGCCTCGTTGGCCGGCTACATCAGCCACCAGGAAGCCCTCGACGTCGCCGCCGGCGAGACGCGCACCTTCAAGTTCAGCCTGCAGCGCGAGGCCCGCAAGCCCACGGTCAGCGTCGGCGGCAGCAGGCCCGTCGCCAAGCCCGAGCCGACCGCCAAGCCCGAGCCCAAACCCGAGCCCAAGCCCGAACCCAAGCCCAAGCCCAAGCCGCCCGGCGAGCTCCTCATCGACTGAGCGCTGGGGCGAACGGGCCCTTGCCGGATGGGTCGACGCTGCAACTCCGCTCAAATGCAGCCCACCCAAGCCGTTGAGCGCCACGTCGCGGGACAAGCGCTGCGCCCCAGCACGGACGCACGCCCCGCCGCGCACCTTGAGCCCCCGGCCACTTTGCGGTAAGCACCGCACGGGACAAGGTCAAAGCGGCCCGCGCCGCCGCAAGCGGTCCCGCATCCGTCGATTCAGGGGAGGCCACCGTGATCCGGGGTTGTAGACGCCAAATCGGTCGCGCGCTGTCGCCGGCCGCATGCAAGTTGGCCTTGGTCGTTGCGGGCTTGTCGGTCGCCACCCTCGCGCAGACGCCTATCGCCCTCGCCCAGGATGCCGCTGAGAAGTCCCTCGCACTCGGTCAGACCGGCGCCGATCACTTTAAGGAGAAGCGCTACCCCGAGGCTGCGCGCGACTTCGAGGCGGCCTACCGCACCAACCCCGTGGATCCCAAGAACTTGCGATATGCCGGTCGCGCCTGGGAGGAGGTCGGCGTCTGGGATCGCGCCATCAGCCTCTTTGACCGCTACCTGCAGGTCGAGTCCAGCCCCGAGCACCGCCAGACGATCGTGCCGCGCCTCGAGAAGCTCCGCGCCACTACGCCCAAAGAGCGCGCCGAAGCGCTGGCGCTCGCCACGATCAAGTACCCGCAGGCGCGCCTCGAATCCGAAGCAGCGCAGGCCTTTGAGCGCCTCGGCGACAAGTCGAGCTTCGAGCGCGCGATCAAGCTCTACGAGACGTCGCGGCTCTGGGCCGAGACGCCGGCCGAGAAGGCGCAGGTCGACGCCGAGATCAACCGGGTGCGCAAGCGGCTGGACGAGCTCGAGAAGTCTGGCAACGGCCAGGGGCAAGGGCAGGGGCAAGGCCAAGGCCAAGGCCAGGGTCAGGGGCAAGGCCAAGGCCAGCCGCCCAAGCCGCCCGAGCCCAAGGGCGACACGCTGGGCACCGTGCTCTACATCGCCGGCGGCGTCCTCGTCGTCGCGGGTGCCGGCGTCGGCGGCGTTGGCTACATGCAGTACGGCCAGGCCGTCGACGACAACAGCGCCCGCAAGTTCGCGAGCAAGGCCGACTACGACGACGCGCTCAGCTCCGGCAGCTCGAAGTTCTACGGTGGCGCGGGTTTGGCGGGCGTGGGCGTCGCGCTGGTCGCGGTGGCGGCCTTCCGGACGCTCATGAGCGCGGAGCCGCCACCACCCTTGCCGCCCACGACCACGCCGCCGGCTACGACGACGCCCGCAGCAGCGCCCGCGACGACGGGGATGGCGGCGCCGGCGAGTCGCGGGAACTGGCTGCGCAGCCTGTGGGTGGCGCCGCAGGTCGGCAGCCCGGCGGCCGGGACAATCTCGGGCCTGCAGCTCGGCTTTGCTTTCTAGAAGTGGTGTCGAGGGGCGCCGCGCGGCGACCGCTTGCGGTCCGCCGGCGGGGTTCGGCAGGTTGATGGGTAGGGGTGCAACGGGGCCAAGGGTCTCGGCGCAAGGGGGTCCGGTGATGGTCGACCTAGGCTCAAGAGGGACGCTGGCGCGAGGCCAGGCTGCCGATTTCTTGCAGCGCGCGGCGCTCGTCCTGTGCGGCTTTGCCTTCGCCGCGACGGGGCTCCCCGGCTGCCTGCCGGAGCCAGAGCCGTTCTTGCAGGGCACGGTGGGCCCCGGCGACACCGGCGGCGGCGGCGGCGGCACGGACAGCGGCGGCAACGGCGGCGCGGACGGCAAGGACACGAGCGCCCCCGACACGCGCGGCGTGGGCTCGGGCTGCAAGACGGTCGACGACTGCAAGAACGAGCCGAGCGATCAATGCCGGGTCAAGGTCTGCAAGGCCGACGGCACCTGCGGCGAGGCCGACAAGGACGACAACTCGGTCTGCGACGACGCCAACCCCTGCACCACCGACGATCGCTGCCAGAAGGGCGCCTGCACCCCGGGCAAGCCCAAAGACTGTGACGACGCCAACGCCTGCACGACCGATACCTGCGAGTCAGCGGACGGGAAGTGCAAGCAGACGCCGACCACGGCGACGTGCGAGGACGGCGAGGTCTGCACCAAGAACGAGAAGTGCAAGGACGGTGCATGCAACGCCGATGCCGCAACCTGGGCGTGCCAATGCAAGGATGGCGTGGAGGCGGCGAACCCGCTGAGCTGCGCCAAGCTCGACCCCGTCGACAAGTGCAAGGGTCAACACCTCTGCCAACGCGACGCCAAGAACCAATTCGTTTGCATCATCAATCCCTCGACCGTGGCCACTTGCCAGAAGGACGAGGACACCGAGTGCTTGAAGAATTGGTGCGATCCCAAGGTCGGCAAGTGCGCGTTGACCCCCGTCGAGATCATCAACAAGAGCCCGACGGTGTCGCCGAAACACAAGACCGAGTGCAACGACGAGAACGGCCCATGCACGACCAATGACGCCTGCAGCGAAGGTGAGTGCAAGGGCGGCACGTTGCTCTGCGAGTGTACCAGCAAAGACGTGACCATCTGCTTGACGACCAAGGGATTCAAGAATGACCCCTGCAAGGGCCAGGTCTACTGCGCCAACGCCGGCAAGGGCCCCATCCCCAAGGGTGCGTCGCCCACCGACTGGACCCATTGCGCCATCAACCCGGCGACCGTGGCGACCTGCGCCGACGCCAACGATTCCTTCTGCGGCAAGAACCTCTGCCACGTCGAAGGCCAGGCCGCCGTTTGCAAGATGACGGCGATCAACCTCAGCAAGCCTTGCGACGACGGCAATGCCTGCACCGTCAACGATCAGTGCGACAAGGACGGCAAGTGCGCACCCGGCGGGACGAGCATCTGCTTGTGCAAGTCCGACGCCGACTGCGCCGACAAAGAGGACGGCAACGCCTGCAACGGCACGATGTTCTGCAATCAGAAGGACGGGCAGTGCGCCCTCAACCCTGCCACCGTCGTCGCGGCTTGCCCGACGGCGGACGATACGGCCTGCGTGCAGAACATCTGCTATCCGTCGATCGGCGTCTGCAAGCTCACCCCGTCCGAGAATATTTTCACCGAGACGCTGGCCTCGGGCATCACCAAGACCGCGCCGTATCCGGTGAAGAAGAAAGACGTCTACTGTGAAGACGGCGACGCTTGCACGCCGGTGGACGAGTGCGTCAAAGGCGCCTGCGTCGCCGACGACACCAACATCTGCAACTGCAACAAGGACGCCGACTGCGCGAAGTCGGGCAGCGGCGACATTTGCCAGGGCAAGCTCTACTGCGACAAGGCGGCCGGCAAGTGCAAGATCAACCCGGCGACCAAGGTCACCTGCTCGAGCAACGATGACACCGTGTGCGCGAAGACCCTCTGCGACCCGAAGACGGGCAGCTGCGCGCTCACGCCGGTCAAGGGCACCGTCTACTGCGACGACGGCGATCCCTGCACCTCCATCGCCGACTGCAAAGACGGCAAGTGCGGAGTCGGCACCCAGATCTGCCCGTGCAAGGCCGACGCGGAATGTGCCGCCAAGGAAGACGGCAACATCTGCAACGGCACCCTCTTCTGCAACAAGGCGCTCGAGAGCCCCCAGTGCCAGGTCAACCCAGCGACCATCAAGAGCTGCAGCGCCGCCAGCGATACCGAGTGCTTGGCCAATGTCTGCAAACCCAAGACCGGCAAGTGCGAGATGTCGGCGGTCAAGAACAACCAGAAGTGCGATATCGGCGACCCGTGCCTCGCGTCGCCGGTGTGTCAGAATGGCGTCTGCTTTGCCGAGACCAACCTCTGCCAGTGCGCCTCCGATGCCGACTGCCTCGCCTTTGACACCGGCAACCTCTGCACCGGCAAGCCCTTCTGCGACAAGTCGGTGCCCGGCCAGTTCAAGTGCAAGGTCAACCCCGGGACCATCGTCACCTGCCAGAAATCGGATGACTCCTGCGTCGACAACCTCTGCGACAAGGCCACAGGCAAGTGCGCGCTGAAGAACAAGCCCAACGGCTTCATTCTCTGCGACGACGGCAGCTCCTGCACCGCAGGCGACACCTGCGTCGACGGCATCTGCGCCGCCGGGACCAACGTCTGCGGCTGCACCACCGACGCCGACTGCGCCAGCGTCGACGATGGCAACCCCTGCAACGGCAAGGTGCAGTGCCTCCCCGACCCGAAGAACGCGGCGCTGAAGTACTGCCAGGTCAACCCAGGCACGGTGGTGTCCTGCGAGGTCGCCAAAGAGGGGAGCTGCCTCATCAGCAAGTGCGCCCCGTCGTCGGGCAAGTGCGAGCTGGTCTCGGGCAGCAAGTGCGCCGACTCCAACAGCTGCACGCTCGACACCTGCGACACCAAGAACGACACCTGCATCTACACGCCCGTCGCCGACGGCAACCCTTGCAGCGGCTCGGGATTCGGCGGCATCTGCCTCGCCGATGGCAAGGGCGGCAGCGCCTGCACCAAGCCCCCGATCGCCAGCGCGGTCTACCTGCACCCCGGCACGGCCTTCCGCGGCTGCCCGGCCGCCGAGTCCGCCGCCTGCAAGGCCGACGAGAAGCCGCAGCACGAGGTGCAGTTCAGCAAGGGCATCTGGTACCAGCAGTTCGAGACCCTCGTCGAGGACTACGACCTTTGCGTGAAGGCCGGTGACTGCAAGGCGCCCGCGAGCAAGGTGGCTGGCTGCACGTACGGCGGCGCCTCCAAGCTGGCTCCCATCAACTGCGTCACCACCGCGGAGGCCGCCACCTACTGCACTTGGCTCGCCAAGGGCACGGGCAAAGTCGGCCGGCTGCCCACCGAGGCTGAATTCGAGCGCGCCATTCGCGGCGGCTGCGAGCTCTTCCCCACCGGCAGCTGCCAGGACGCCGTACGTCCCTACGCCTGGGGCGTCGCGCCAACGCCGACCTGCTCGATGGCGGTCATGCAGGGTACCACCAAGGGCGGCTGCGACAGCGGCGGACCGCTGGACAAGGCCTCGCGACCGAACGACCGCAGCCTCTACGACATCTACGATCTCGCGGGCAACGTCAGCGAGTGGGTGGCAGACAACTACAGCGCGACCGCCTACGCCGAGGCCGGCAACCCAGCGAAAGATCCCCTGAAGTCGATCGTCGCCTCGAACGTGATCCGCGGTGGCAACTTCAATTCACTGGCGGTCGACCTGCGCGCCGGCGCACGCGCCACCTCCGCCACTGCAGAGCCGACCATCGGCTTCCGCTGCGTGGTGCAGTAGACCGCTCCGACCTCGGCTCCGGCGCCAGCATCGGCGCCCGCTTACCCAGCAAGGTCCCCGACTCGAAGTCGCTGCGATTGTGCGTCGAGTGCGCTATACTCGGCCTCTGGAGCCGCCCCGCGCTGCCCGCGTGGTGCCCCTGGGGGTTCGCCGTGCACCCGATTCTACCCCGCGCTCGCCGAGTCGCTGTACTCGCCTTTCGCTTCGCTTTGCTGTGCTGGCTGGTGGCGCCTGCGACGGCGCTTGCCGCCTTCTGCACCGGCAAGCAGAACGGCTTTTGGTGCGACGGGAACAACCTCGTCCTGTGCAAGAGCGGAGCAGCCAGCAGCAGCCAATCCTGCCCCAACGGCTGCGCATCCATGCCGGCTGGCACCGACGACAAGTGCAAGGATGCGACCGGATTCTGCGCCGGCAAGCAGAACGGCCTGTGGTGCGATGGCGACAAGCTCGTGAACTGCCAAGGCAACAACATCGCGGGCAGCCAGACCTGCGCCAACGGCTGCCAGTCGATGCCGCCGGGCACGCCGGACAAGTGCAAGGACGCCGCGCCGACGGGGTTCTGCTCCGGCAAGGCCGACGGCTGGTGGTGCGAGGCCGACGGACTCGTCCGCTGCCAGGCCCAGCAGAAGGCCGAAACCAAGGCCTGCGCCAACGGCTGCCAGGCGATGCCGGACGGCCAAGACGACAAGTGCAAGGACGCCGCGCCGAGCGGCTTTTGCGCCGCCAAGCAAGACGGGCTGTGGTGCGATGGCGACAAGCTCGTCACGTGCGGCGGTGGCGGTGTCAAGAGCACCCAGCCCTGCACCAGCGGCTGCCAGGCGATGCCGGACGGCCAAAACGACAAGTGCAAGGACGCGGGCCCGAGCGGATTCTGCGCCGCCAAGCAGGACGGGCTCTGGTGCGATGGCGACAAGCTCGTGACCTGCGGCGGCGGCAGCGTCAAGAGCAGCCAGACCTGCGGCGAGGGCTGCCTATCGATGCCGCCCGGCACGCCCGACAAATGCAAGGAGGCCGCGCCCACCGGATTTTGCGCCGGCAAGGCCAATGGCTGGTGGTGCGAGGGCGACGGGCTGACCTACTGTCAGGCTCAGCAGAAGACCTCGACCAAGCCTTGCAGCAACGGCTGCCAGCAGATGCCCGACGGGGTCGACGACGCCTGCAAGTCATCCGGTGGCTCCGTCACCTTCTGCAGCGGCAAGCAGAACGGCCTGTGGTGCGACGGCGACAAGCTGACGACCTGCAACAACGGCCTCGTCGCTGCCACCACGGCTTGTGGCAGCGGCTGCATGTCCAATCCCCCGGGCGTGCCCGACGCCTGCAAGTCGAGCGGCGGCACCGGCGGCAATGGCACGGCGATCAGCGACGGCAAGCTCCAGCTCTGCCAACCCTTCGCGCCGCCCAAGCCGATCACCTGCGCTTTCGGCTGCTACGACGGCCACAAAGGCAGCGACTACGCCGCCGTCGAGGGGACGCCGGTGTTCGCTCCGACCAGCGGCGAGGTCATCGACGTCGTCAAGTCGTTTCCCGGCCAGACCTGTACACCGAGCTTCGGCAACTATGTGAAGATCAAGGTCGGGGAGTTCGAGGTCTTCCTCGCCCACCTGCGCAGCGACATCCTGGTCAGCAAGGGCCCTATTCAGGCCGGCCAGGCGCTCGGCTTCGTCTCCAACAGCGGCTACACGCTGACCGTCGTCAACGGCAAGTGGGTCTGCCAGCAGGGCGGCGGTCACCACCTGCACCTCGAGGTCCGCAAGGCCGGCGTCGCGGTCGACATCACGGGCAGTCACGTCGCCTGGACGGCCTGCGAGCAGGTCGGCGTCGGCGGCGGCGCGCCGGAGCCGGCCACCTTCTGCACCAGCAAGCAGAACGGCCTCTGGTGCGAGGGTGACGCGCTGGTCAGCTGCCAGAACGGCAGCAAGACCGGCACCAGCCCCTGTCCAGCCGGTTGCCAGAGCAATCCGCCCGGCGTACCCGACGCTTGCAAGGCGGCGCAGACCGGCCCCTGCGCGGGCAAGGACAATGGCGCCTGGTGCGATGGCGGCAACCTGCTCCAGTGCCAGGGCGGCGCGGTCGCTTCCAAGCAGGCCTGCCCCAACGGCTGCCAGAGCAATGCCGCCGGCGTGCCCGACGCCTGCAAGCCCAACGCCGGCGGACCGTGTGACGGCAAGGGGAACCAGTGGTTCTGCGACGCCAAGCTGCTGCACGTCTGCGTCAACAACGGCCTCATCGAGCAGGTCGCATGCGCGCACGCCTGCGGCGAAGTGGAAGGCAAAGCCGCCTGTCTCGCGCCGCAGAAGCCAGACGCCTGCCAGGATCAACCCAATGGCGCCCACTGCCAAGGCGACATCCTCTGGCAATGCGCGGGCGGAAAGACCGCGGCGGCGACACCTTGCGCCTTCGGATGCGGCAAACTCCCGAACGATCCGAAGACCTTGGCCTGCCTGCCAGCCCTACCCGCCGGCGACGATGCCTGCGCGCTTCAACCCGATGGCGCCGTCTGCGTCAGCGCTGCGATTCGAGCCTGCGCGGCCGGCAAGACCGTGTCGCTCACGCCCTGCGCCAATGGCTGCGTGGTCGGAGCGCCGGTCTGCGCCGCCGCCGACGGCGGGGACACCTGCGCTGGACTGGCCGATGGCTGGCACTGCGATGGCGCCTCGCGCCGACGCTGCCAGGGCGGCAAGACGGCTGAGCTCGCCGGATGCGCCTTCGGATGCACCGGGGGCGCGGGCGCGGCCAGCTGCTTGCAGCTCGAAGCGGCGACCTGCGCCAAGCTGGGCGACGGCAGCGCCTGCGCCGGCAGTGTGCGGTTGGCCTGCGCCAACGGCCTCGTGCAGTCGGCGACGATGTGTCAGCAAGGCTGCGCCATGAGTGGAGGCGTGGCGCAGTGCCAGGACGCGGTCGGCTTCTGTGCTGACAAAGTGGACGGCGCGTTCTGCAGCGGCAGCCAGCTGGTGCTCTGCTTCGGCCAGTCCGAGGTGAAGACCCTGATCTGCAAGGCAGGCTGCATCGCGCAGCCCGGCGCGCTGCCCGACCACTGCGGCACCTTGGCCGGCGCGGGTGCTGCCGCGGGCGGCTTCTGCGGCGACAAGGGCGATGGCGAGTTCTGCGACGGCAGCTTCCGCGTTCGCTGCCACCAGGGCCTCGAGGTCCAGCGCGCCACGTGTGAGCTGGGCTGCGCCGGCAAGGGCCCCGAAGCCGTCTGCGTTGCCGACGCCGACGTGGCCTGCCAGACCCTCGCCGATGGCCCGCATTGCCACGGCGCGACCCTGCTGGCTTGCAAGGGCGGCGCGGGCCTCTTCGCCACCGCTTGCCTGAATGGGTGCGCGCCCAGCGGGCCGGCCGGCGCGGCCTGTGTCGTCGCTGGCAGCGACGGCGCCAAGACCGGCGTCGTCGTGGACGCGAGCGGCTGCGCCGCGGTGGTCGGCCAGCTGCAGCTCGCCATCGCCGGGCAGAATCAGCTCGCGGTCCAGGAAGCGCTCGGCGCCTGCCCCGGCCGCACCGTCGCCAGCCACGGCGACCTCATCACCACGCTCTCTGTCGTCTACGCCTCGCTCGGCGCACCGCGCGATGTCTTTGGCATCTCTGGCAATTCCCCGGCCCTCGAGAACGTCTGGCGCCAGCAACATGACGGCTACGACGTCTGCGCGAACGGCGGGGGCCGATGCTGCGCGCGCTGGGACCGGAACCCTGGAGCGATCTCCTTTGACGTCGCGACCATCCCCGACGGCGCCTGCCTCGATGCGGTCCTGGCAGTGCGAATCGCGGCCAGCCTCGCCGCCGGGCAGCCCTTGGTCGTCGGCGCCCATGCCCAAGGCAACCCCAGCCTGTGGCGCTTTTTGAACGTCGTCGGGGTCGGCGCCGATGGCCTGCTGGTGCTCGATCCGCGCGGCGGCACCGTCAAGGCGCTGGCGACCCTGGACGGCGTGGCGCACTACCTCGATTTCGCCGCGATGCCGCGCGACGACGGATTGCCGACGTCGGACCTCAAGGGCGCCCCCATCGCGGCGAACACGCTGCCCGGCGGCCCCGGCCTCGGCCTGCGCAGCGGCCTGCCGTCCGGCGGCGACGTGAGCGCAGACGCTGGCCGCCAGGGGCAGCCAGGCAGCGCAGGGGGTGGTGACAGCAGCGCCGGCTGTGCCGCTTCTGGCCACGCCGAGGGTGGGTCGCGAAACCTCGCGCCCGCAGCGCTGATGGCATGCGCTGCGGCGCTGCTGCTTGCGGTTCGCCGCCGCCGCTCCTACCTTGCTGCCGCCCGACTGTGGCGGTGATGGCGCCGCCGCGACCGCGTTGAGGAGCCCCGCCGTGGCCAAGACCCAGGACTCGACCCCGGAGCTCAGCGATGTGCTGGCGCCGCCTGCCGATTCCGCCGGCGTTTCGGCGAGGCCGGCGCGCCTCAGCGGCCGCAGCGTCGCACCCCTGATCATCGCGCTCGCCATCGCGGGCATTGGCGCGTTCGTCATCGCCAGCAGCACGACCGGCGGCGCCGGGATGTTCAACTACCCCCTCGCCGAGGTTGTCGCCCGCGCCGACGAGCTGCAAGGCAAAGAGGTCAAGCTCAGCGGCCGCATCGTCGTTGGCAGCGTCCGCGGCGAGCCGGCCAGCGAGGCGTTTCGCTTCGATCTCGAAGATGCCGGCGGCCAGAAAATCGCCATCGCGTACACGAAGCTGCTGCCCGATCCCTTCGAGGAGGGCCGCGAGGCCATCGTTCAGGGCCGGCTCGAAGGTCGCACAATCTTTGCCAGCACGCTGACGGTCAAGTGCCCGAGCCGCTACGCCGACACCGAGTCGATGACCGAAGCCGAGCGTCAGCGCTACGTCGAGACCGACTACCGCAAGCACACCGAGCTGGCCCGTCAGCGCGCCCTGCAGGGCGGCGGCCAGGGGGCGCCGGGTGCGCCCGCTGCAGCCCCTGCGGCGCCAGGTGCGGCCCCAACGGCGCCACCGTCGCCAGGTGCGCCGACCGCAGCGCCCGCCGCACCAGCACCCACAGCGCCCGCCGCGCAGCCCAACTAACGCGCTAAGGCCCGCATGGCTCGGGGTCGAGGGTCTGCAATCCCTCGCTGGGCGGAACTTTTAGCACCTGGCGCCCGATGAGCGGCGCGGCGCCGCCGATGTCGTAGAGGCAGCGCACCTCCACCGCTTCCGTGTCGTCATCGAGGGGCAAGGTCAGCGGGGCTGTGGCCACCGGTGCCTGACCGCGCACGTAGTCCACGGCGACGCGCCACGGCACGTCATCGCCGACGGGGCGTAGGCGCAAGCCGATGAGCGCGGCCCGGCCTAGGGGCGCGACCTCTGGCATAGGGGCGCCGGCTTGCGGCTTGGCGACGGGCAGCGTGTAGCGCAGGTGCTCGAGCAGCAGCACGACCTGGCGTTCGCTGCGGCGGTCGCGGACGGTCCACAGGGCGCCGCCCACGCCGGCGAGCAGGGCCACAATCGCGATGAACCGCTGTGCTTTCGCCTTCATCGACAAGCCTCGCCCAGGCGCCGCCTCTGGCGCCGGGCGCCAACCTGCCACGGCAAGGCCTGCCGCGCCAGCCGCCCTCGAGGGCAACGCCCCTGCCGCGACCACGCCGGGGCCCATCGCCAGATAGCGACCGCGACGTCGGTGGAGAGGCCGCCTCTCAGGGTGCCCGCGGCCGCACCGCCAGCCCGATGTTGCACAGCTCGACGCGGTCGGTCGGCACCACAAAGAACGCCTCGCGACGGCTGCGGCGGGCTGCGACGAACGCAGAGAAGGTGGCGGTGTCGGTGCGCAACAGCTCCAAGCGGGGCTGCTCCGCGGGCGGCAGGTCTGCGGCGACGCGCACGGTGCGGATCGGCACGCGCTGCTCGGGCCGCTCGTAGAAGCCGAGAGGCCCCTTGCCGCGCGGCAGCGACGTCAGCAGGTCCATGCCCTGGACGACGCGGCCGACGACGGCCAGGTTTCGGTCAAGATGGCGGGGCGCGTGGCCCGACACGACATACAGCTCGTTGCCGAGGCCGTTGTCCGGCGGCATGTCGCGACCGACCCCAACACTGCCGTAGCAATGCGCGATCCACGCTTCGCTGCCACCGGCGTTGCGCCCGACCGGCAGGCTGTCGACGAATCCGACCTCCGGGGCGTACACGTCGCCGTCCGGCAGGGGCACAAAGCGCAGCCCGGCCTGCGTCAGCGATCCGGTCGCCACGCTGTATTCGTCGGGGAGCTTGCGGTCGATGGCGCCGACGTCGCGCTTGCCATCGGCGTCGCCCCACTGCACGACGTAGTTGTCTTGCACGCGCACCACGGCGAGACCGTCGAAATAGCCGCTGCGCACCAGGGTCAGGATGTTGGCGACGTGACGCGGCGCGAACGCTGGGGCCAGCTCGATGACGACGGCGCCGGCCTCGAGCTGCAGCACGATCGCGCGTCCGAGATCGAGGGGCCGCCAGTCGGTCGGCGCGCTGGCCGCCAGGACCTCCGCGCTCGAAGGCGCCGGCCGCCCAGACGGCGCTGGGCGCGTCGACGACGTCGCGCATGCCGTCATGGAGGATGTTGCGACGAGCCACGCCGCGACGACCGTCGTCGGCCGCGCCAAAGCCAGGCGGAGCCATCGGACGGAGTCCTGGCGCCTGGGAGCCGGCCGGCAGACCCACGGCGACAAGGACAGCTCCGGCCGGCACGCAGCATTGGACGCCCCGCCTCGCCCGACCCAACCCGCCGCTTGCCCCATCGAGGCCACGGACGCAGCCCAAGCGCCGGTGCAAGCCCGACGCACGTGCATCGCCATCCGCTCGCGCGCCCCCTCCGCCGCCGCCATCCGGGCGTGGGCTTCAACTCGGGTCGACATGGCGGCTCCTTGGCGCCAGCGTCGGCGCGGCCCCGACGATCTGGCAGCCGCCCCAGGTTGGCAAGGCCCGCACGGAGCGACGCCGGGCCTCGCGCAACGCGAGCTCGCCGGGTGCCGCCGTGCCCCCCGGCCCGGGCTCACCCGACGAGGGGCGTGAATGCCCGAGCATCGGCCATGGCCGCGGTCTCCGGAACCAGCCTCGCGTCGACGATGCGGTGGGCCTCGCAGCCCAGCGCGGCGATAAAGCCGGCATCGTGGCTGGCGCAGAGGACGCTCACACCGTGGTCGGCGGCGATGGTGCGCAACAACCGAGCCAGCTCCTCGCCGGTCGCCGGATCCAGGGCGCTGCTGGGCTCGTCGCAGAGGAGCAGGTCCGCCGCCTGCGCCAGCGCCCGCGCCAACGCCGCCCGCTGCTGCTGACCGCCGCTGAGTTGGTGCGGCAGCCGCCCGCCAAGACCCTGCAGGCCCACCGCCTCCAGCGCCGATGAAGCGCGGCGATCCGCTTCGGCAGACTCGACCCCGGCGATGCGTAGCGGATCGGCCACCGATCGTGCGATCGGCCAGCGCGGCGGCAGGCTCGCACCCGGCCGCTGCAGCACCCAGGCCAGCTTTCGCCAGTGCCGGCGCAGCGCCGCCGCGTCGTCGACGTCGATCGCCACCCCGTCCCGGAAGATCGCGCCGGCCGTCGGTCGCCGCAGCCCGGCGCATGCTGCGAGGAGGCTCGACTTGCCGCTGCCCGAGGGCCCGACGAGGACGCGCACCTCACCCGCGGCCAGCGCCAGGTCGGCGCCCCTCAGCAGCGTGTGCCGTCCATCGGGGGTCGCAAGCTCGAGGCCGCGGAGCTGCAGCCGGGGCAGAGCGCGTGGCGTGGCGCCAGCAGCCCCAGCCGTCGTTGCCCTCCGTGCGGCCACCGGCGGCGGAGGGGCACCGGGTGCGGTCGACAGCGCATGTGCGATCAAGCGGCCGTCCGAGAGCCGATGTCGCGCGCCGCCAAGCGCAGCAGCGAAGGCGTCGTCGTGGCTGACCACCAACATCGCGGGCCCGTTGGCGGCGACCTGCCGCAATGTCGCGGCGAGGGACCCGGCGGTCGCGGCGTCGAGCGCGCTGGTCGGCTCGTCCAGCAGCAGAAGGCCTGGTCGCGACGCCAACGCCAGCGCCAACGCCAGCCGCTGCCGCTGCCCTCCGGACAGCTCGTGCGGGTGCCGCGCGGACTCCGCGGCCGATAAGCCGACCTGGGCCAGCGCCGCAAGCTCGGCCTCGCGCAGGGCCGCGGCGGCGCGCTCCGGCGCATGCAGGCGCAGCACCTCGCGCAAGGCGGCACCGGCCCGCCACAGGGGATCCAGCGAGGCGAGCGCGTCTTGCTCGAGCAGTGCCACACGGCCGAGAAGTCCAGCACTGCGCAGCCACCGTGCGACGTGGAAGGCATCGCCGCGCGGCGCCTTGGCAAGGTCGAGGTCGCGGCCGAGCACCCGCAATCGACCCGCTGACGCCCGCGCCGTCGAAGGCAGCAGGCCCAGCAGGGCTTGGAGCAGGGTCGACTTGCCTACGCCGCTCGGCCCCTCCAGGGTCGCAATGGCGGAGGACTCCAGCCGCAGATCGAGGCCGCGCAGCACAGCACGGCCGGCGATGTCGACATGGAGCGCTGCGATCTCAAGCGCCAACTCTGCCGCGGAGGCGCGCAGGGCCCCGTCCCGCAAGGCGACGACGGGGGAGGCGGCGGCAACGGAGGAGATGTCAGGTGACGCGCCGTCGGACGAGGCGCCCCCGGGCCCTGCGCCGTGGTGGCTCGTCAGTTCAGCCACGCCTTCGGATCGTCGTGGCCCGCCAGCTCCAGCTCCGTTGAGCGCAGCAAGAGCTCGCCGGCCAGCTCGACCAGACGCTCGGCCCGCTCGGGCACGTTGGCGACCTCTAGCAGGCGCTGCCTGGTCTCGGGCTCAAAGGCGAGCACGGAGGCCAGGCGGTGGGTCAGAATCGCGGGCTTGGCCGTGCTCGACAGCGCCGCCGCCAGCGAGGCCGCGTGCTCGCCGCGCTGGACCATCAGGCCGCGCACCGTCGCGACGAGGCGCGCCATCGCCTCCTGCACCGCGAGGGGATCGCCGGCGTCGTCGTTCTGCACCTCGATCTCGGCGGTGCGGTAGGGCGTAAAGCTGTGGATGGTCCGCAGGCGGGCACGCGCCAGAGCATGGACGAAGAGGTTGAAGCGGCCGTCGCCGAGCCGCTCCTCGTTGACGATGCGGCACAGCGAGCCCACTTCATAGCTCGGCGGCGTGCCGTGGTAGTCCTGCTGCCAGCCCGGCTTGAGGCCGACCAGCACCAGCAGCCGGCTGCCGGCAAGCGCCTCGGCGACCAGCATCCGGTACCGCTCCTCGAAGATGTGCAAGCGCGTCGTCGTCTGCGGAAACAGGACGAAGTTGGGCAGCGGCAGGACGGGCACCGACTCGTAGCGGGGCTCGACGATGGGTATGGTCTGCATCCCTTTCCTCACGCCGCAGAGCGCTGCGGCCAGAGGACAGCATAGTGGCCAAGCCGCGTCGGGCAAGGAACTTGCCATGCACCGGTGCAAGGCGACGGGATCGTGCCGTGCGGGATGGCGTCGGGACCCGGAAGCAGCCCGGCGGCACTACATTCCGTAGCCGTCGTCGGTCGGGCCTGCGGTCAGGCGCGGCCGGTGGCGCCAGTTCTCCACCGCGCGGGCGACGACGAAGCGCAACCTGGGGTCGATGAAGGCCACCTCGACCGCACGGGCCGTCAGCGTCCGCAGCTGGTCGAGGCGCCAGGTCAGGGCGTTCGAGGTGCGCTCGAACTCGCCGCTCAGGTTGCTGCCGAAGACGCCCGGTGCGCCGCTGGCCAGCATCGCAAAGAGCCCGGCATCGACCAGCTTGCCGAGGACCGGCGGGGCGCCTGGGCGCCCGAGGACGCAGCGCAGCTCCACGCTCGGCAGCGCGACCACCGGTACGCGGCGCGCGCGCAGATCGGCGCAGGCGGCTTCATCCCGCAGCAAGGAGACGCCGTAGAGCACCCGCTTGGGCTGAAGGGCCAACGCCGCTTGCAGCTCCCGCTTGGCACCACCGAACCCCGCCGTCACCAGCAAGGGCAGCTCGCCACGGACGCGCTGCACGGCCGCGATCAGGGCGTCGGCCGGGACCCGCTCGTCGCCCACGATGGCCACCGAGCAGATGCGCTCGCCAACAGCCTCCCTCATCGAAGCGAAGGCCGCGCCCCAAGCCTCGGCGTCATCGCCGCGCCGCGCCTCGGCGCTGAGGCGCCAGGAGAGCAGGGCGTCGTCGGAGTCCTCGCAGGCGCGCTCAAAACCGCGCTCCAGCGCTGCGGCCACCTCGCCGGCGTCGATGGCGGGGCGCAGCGGATCGATGCCCAATTCGACGTGGACCACCGAGTCGCGGATGAGGCGCTGGCCCAGGACGTAGGCGACGGCCTCGAGTTGTGCCGCCCGCGTGAAGCGCGAAGCCAGCGCGTCGAGGCCCGCCAGCCAGCTCCCGACGTCGCCGCCGCCCTCGGCGTTGCGGCCCATTTTGGCGTGAACCGCGGCGATCTCGGCCGCCACGCCGTCGGCGGTGTCGCCGGATACGGTCGCCAGCGTCTCGGCGTCGAGCGCGCCCAGCAGCGAGCAGCAGAGGTCGACCTTGGGCAAGGTGTGAATCACGCTCGACATCGCTTCCCCCAGTCGGTGACCGCCAGCGCGCCGTGGCCGGACGCCGTCAACGCCATCAGCCGATTCGCCGCTCCCAACGCGTGACCTCGCGCAAGAAGTTGGCGTTCATGTACTCGCTGCGGATCATCTCGGCCATCTCTTCGACATCGCGGTACTCTTCCCAACTCACGCGGATGGTGGGGATGCGCTTGCTGATGTCGGCGACGAAGACCTGGTACTCGCGGTGCAGCGCCGCCAGATAGTCGAGCGACACCCCAGACTCCACGTCGCGGCTACGCTCGCGCATGCGCTCTTGCGAACGCTCCGGCGAGACGTCGAGGTAGATGATCGCCGATGGCCGACACATGAAGTTGGACATGTGGCGGAAGAGGCCGACGTACGTGCGGTAGTCTCGCGGCTCCATCAGTCCGGTCTCGCTCAGCATCTTGGCGAAGATCGCGTCCTCGTAGATGGTGCGGTCTTGGATCGCGGGTACGCCGCGCCAGATGATCTCCTGGTGCTGCTGGAAGCGCCGATTCAGGAGGTAGATCTGCGTCGCGAAGCTGTAGCGCGCCGTATCACGATAGAAGTCCGAGAGATACTCGTTGTCGGCGACGGGCTCGTAGTAGACCTCGAGGCCCATGTGGCGGCCGAGGGCGGTCGCCAGCGTCGTCTTGCCAGCGCCGATCATCCCGGCGACGCCGATGAAGAGGTTGTCGAGTCGCTCCGTCATCCTGCCGCTCCACCGGAAGCAATCGCCGTACTGTCAGACGCTTTGGGGTCCAAGGCGTCCGAGGCCTGGCCGCCGCGGATCGCCAACCGGCGAAGCGCTGGCGAGAGCGTGCCACAGGCCTCGACCAGGCGCACGCCGGCTGCGTCAAGGGCGGCGCCGAGCGCTCCGAGCGGCACCACCGTGTCGATGTCTTCGTACGTGATCGCGACGGCGGCTGTGCCCTCGACCTCGCAGCGCCAAAGCCGCGCCTCGATGCCGGTGTCCGGAAAGCTGAACTCTGACGCGCTCCCGCCGGCCAGAAGCCGCTCCACCGCGTCGCGCAGGGCGACCAGCAGGCCGTCGAGGCGATCCCAGTAGTCGAGGCGAGACCAAGCCTCAGCGCCGATGCGACCTTCGATCGCGCCATCGAGCCCAGCGCCAGCAGCCAGCGCCGCGCGCACTTTCTGCAGCTGCGCTGGCGACCACGGCTCTGGCTGGAGGTCAGCGCCGACGCGCAGCCACAACGTGAGGGTGAGGGGCGCGGAGAGCAGGGGCGCGCTGGGCTGCGCAGCCACGGTCGCTCAACCGCCGACGGCGTAGCGGACGGTGTACTTCTGCGTCGCGCCCGAACCCTGCGGGAAATTCAAGCGCTTGACGACGCCGATGATGCAGGCACCGAGCTCGCCCGCGCCATGCTTGCCCTTGATCTTGGCGTTCGAGACGCCGCCGCTAGCGCCGACGAAGAGCTCGACCTTGATGGTCTCTTGCCCGCCATCGATATCCGCGTGGGTCATGTAGCAGCGCAAGACATCGCTGCGAGCGCTGATCGCGACCTTGTCGACGTCGGCCTGGCTGAGCTTGGCACCGCCGCCCGTCGCCGGGTTCTCGGTCGTCGGGGGCGGGGTTGGCGCAACCGGCGCCTTGGTCGCCTCTTGGGCCTTCTTCCTGCGCAGCAGCAGGTCGATGTCATCGGGCTCGCCGCCCTTGGCGGCCTTCGGGTCGACCGCCGGCTCGGACGCCTTGGTGGCGGCAGCTTTGGCCGCTGCGGCTTTGGCGGCAGCCTCTTTCGCGGCGGCATCCTTGGCGGCGGCTTCCTTCGCGGCGGCCTCCTTGGCGGCGGCCTCCTTGGCGGCGGCTTCCTTTGCGGCCTCGGCCTTCCGGCGCTCCTGCTGCTCGAAGATCGCGTCGACCGGATCACGTCCGCCCGCAGACTTGGTCCCCTCAGCCTTCACGGCCTGCGGCGATGCGGTCGCTGCCGCCGCCTGGCGGGCAGAGTCGTTTTTGCTGTGGTCGTGGTCGCGTCCACCCTCGGCCCTGCCTCCGTGCGCGTGCTCGCCGGCTGCGGCGCTGCCGCCATCGGCGGCCTGGGCGGCCTGCTCCGCCGCGACGCGCGCCTCCTCGGCCTTGCGAGCCTCCTCCGCCTTCTGGGCGGCGACTCGCTCCTCTTCAGCGCGCTGCGCCGCGACCCGCGCCGCCTCTGCTTGCTGCGCCGCGACCTGCGCTGCGGCAGAAGCTTCGGACTCGACACGTGCGACCTCTGCGGCAGCCGCTTCACGCTCGGCCTTCTCTTTCTGGCCCTTCTTCATGAACCAGATGCCGCCGCCGATTGCCAGGGCAACCGCTGCGACGCCCAACCACACGCCGATGCCGATTCCGCCTTTATTCTTTGCCGCTGGTCGCGCCGCGGCGCCTGGACGAGCGGCGGCAGCAGCGCCGCCGGCCGCCGTCGCGGCGGTCCCAGCCGCGCGACCTGCAGCGGCCGGCTTGCCGGCCACCGCCGCCGTCCCAGCGACGGCCGCGCCCGCGGCTGCGGCACCGGGGCGAGCATCGGCTGCGGCTGCAGTCGGCACCGTGTCAATGCGAGTCGCATGCGCTTCAGCCTGGCCCGTAGCGCCAGAGGCCTGCCCCGGCAGCGACACCTTGGTCGCGCCGCGCTTGCCGGCGGCGACTGCCGCTGCCGCTGCCGCTCCGCCTCGCCCAGCGGCCTTGTCGGCAGCGGCCTTGTCGGCGGCGGCCTTGTCGGCGGCGGCCTTGTCGGCGGCGGCCTTGTCGGCGGCGGCCTTGTCGGCGGCGGCCTT
>CANLIC010000034.1 GCA_947491025.1 Myxococcales bacterium | reverse complement strand
ATGTCTAATATCATCTGTTCCGTCAGAACTGTCTTCCGTTGAGATCCGACCGCAAGCGGTCAACAGCGCCAGGCCGAGCCCCAGCCACCGCACCTGTTTGGTCATCGACGCCTCCGCTCCACGGAGCGGTTCGAGGGCCGCCCGCCCGTGCTGGCATCATGCGCTGGCCGAACGGCGCCGTCACCGCGGCCGCCGAGCCGCTGCTGCTGGCGCGGGGTGACGGCGCAGGCGCATGGTCTGCCCGGCCATCAGCGTCGGCCACCTTGACAGAAAGCCCGCCAGCGCGGACAACAACGCTCGCATCGGGCGAGCCGCGACGCGTCCGATGGCCATGGGGACGGCTGGGCCCATAGCTCAGCGGTGAGAGCTGCCGGCTCATAACCGGCTGGTCCCTGGTTCGAATCCAGGTGGGCCCACCGGAGCCCCCCCGCGGGCTCGTCGGAAGATCGGGCCGCGCGCGTCGCGGCCCGGCTCCGATGGGCGCATGTGCGCCGCTTGTCATGCCGACGAGGCGATCGCGCCAGCGCAGGTGGAGGCTCCTATGTCAATGAATCCCCAGCAGATTATCGACGTCTTGCGCAAGCTGCAGACCATCGACGACGAGATCCGCGACGTTCGCTCCACCCGCAATCGCATGGTGAGCAACTTGGAGAAGCTCGAGTCTGTCCTCGAGACCCGGGATACGCAGCTCAACGAGATGCGCAACAAGCTCTCCGAGGCCGAGACTTGGCACCGCAAGAAGTCGGTGGAGTTGGAGGAAGAGCGCGAGAAGTTGAACAAGGCGAAAGCCAAGCTCAACTCAGTGACGCGGAGCAAGGAGTACGTCGCGGTCAACCGAGAGCTCGATAACGTGCGCCGCAACATCCAGAACCGCGAGGACGAGGTCGAGAAGCTGACCTTGGCGATCGCGGAATTCCGCAGCACCATCGAGCGCGAGGATGAGAAAGTCCGCGACTTGCGCGTCGCCGCCAGTGCCGAGGCAGAGTCGAACCGCGATCGGCTCGGCGACATGGACGCCCGCATCGATGCTGTCGAGGGCCGCCGCAACCAGGTGGCTGAGGGCATCGAGAAGTCGATCCTCAAGCGCTACCGCAGGGTATTTGACGCCCGCGACGGCACCGCCGTGGTCGGCGTGGTCGACGAGGACGCTTGCGGCGGCTGCAACATGGTCGTTCAGCCCCGCTTCGTCGAGGCGATCATGCGCGGCACGAGCCTGGTGCAGTGCCCATTCTGCAGCCGCTTCCTCTTCATCGACATCCGCAGCAACCAGGACGGCCAGCCCGAGCTCGCGGCCTAGTCCGCTTCTCGAGGCTAGCCGTCGGTCGTCGACCGGCTAGCGGCGGACGGCGCCGGCGGCTAGTTCGCGCTCACGCTGCTTGAGCGACTTGAGCGTCGCGAGCAAGGCGCCGAGGCCGCCCTCGCGCTGCTTGCGCACCACGGCCCGCATCAGGTCCACCATGCGGTCCCCATAAGGATACCACCACGGCTCGATGCCGCTCTGCTTGTCGACCACGACCAGCCGGGGCCGGGTCATGTGCTCGAGCGCCTCGGGCGAGCTGGTGATGCCGGTGCCGGAGGCGCCCCAGCCCGTCCAAGGCAGGTCGGGCAACGCGCCGGTGAAGGCGTGGTTATTGACCCAGAGCATTCCGGTTCGCACGCGTCGGCCCAGCTCCACTGCTCCGTCGATATCGCGGCTCCACACGCTGGCGCCAAGGCCATACGCGCTGTCGTTGGCGGCCTCGATCAGCTGTTCGTCGCCATCGCCAACCGTGAGGACCGCGATCGGCCCGAAGCTCTCATCGCGCCATGCCGCGGCGTCGCGCGGAACGCCGGTGAGCAGGGTGGGGGCGATCTTGGCGTCGCCCTCCGGCACGCCGCCGCAGAGCGCTTGGCCGCCCCTGCCGAGGGCATCGCGGACCTGGGCCACGACGATCGCCTTTTGCCGTGGCGTGACCAGCTCCGGTACGTCCGCGGCCGCCGCCTCCAGGCGCGAAACCAGCGCGGGGATGAAGCGGTCGGCAACAGCGCGATCGACCGCGACCCGCTCGATGCCCGCGCAATTCTGGCCGGCGTTGGTGACGATGCCCCAGGCGATCCCCGCCGCGGCGCGCTCGACGTCGGCGTCGGCACGCACGATGGCGCAGTCCTTGCCTCCAAGCTCGCAGTCACACGGGATGCCGAGCGCCGCCGCCGCCGTGGCCACCTTGCGGCCGGTGGCGGTGCTACCGGTGAAGATCACGAGGTCCGGCTCGGCAGCGACCAGTGACGCACCCGCGCGGCCATCGCCGGCGCAGAGGCCCACGATGGGGCCGAGCGACGCGCGCAGCTGCTCCACAAGCCACGCACCAGATCGCGGCGTGATCTCCGATGGTTTCAGGACTACGCCGTTGCCAGCCAGCAGCGCAGGCACGATGCTGCGCATCGGGATGGCGACCGGGTAGTTCCAGGGTGCGATCACCGCGACCACACCCCGCGGTGCGCGCTCGATGCGCGCCTTCTTGCCGGGCATCTCGAGCGAAGGCACGAGGCCATGCCGCGGTTGCAGGTGGCGCGGTCCGTGCTTGCACCAGTAGGCAAACAGGTCGGCGACGCCTACGACCTCGCTGCTGTAGGCCTCTGCCAGCGGCTTGCCCGTCTCCTCGACCACCAACGCCGCCAGCGCCTCGGCGTGCGCGAGCATGGCATCGCCGGCCGCCGCGAGTCGGGCGGCGCGCGCGTTCACCGGTAGCTCCGCCCAGTTGGCCTGGGCGCTCCGGACTTCGTCGACGACCCGTCGCGCCGCTTGGGTCATGGCCGCGTCATCGAGTCCGGCGGGCGACACTTCGCTAGCGGTGACGGTTGGGTACGTTGACATGCGGGGGCTCCCGGTCGATGGTGCAGGGCGCGGCAGTGGTGGCGCTCGTCTCGGCAGCGGTTGTACGCCATCGTCGCCAGGGGCGGAAGCCAGTCGCGCGGCCATCTGCCGTCGCACAGGCCACGACGCCCCGCCAGCGCCGTCGGACGACTTGCCGCCGCCGCAACTTGGGCAGGAGTCGCCATGCGTCGCCTGGTCGAACATGCGCTGCGTGCCGTCTTTCCATCGTCGGCTGGGATCCCGGGCCTTGACCGCCTCGACTTCGGCGCTCGCCTCGACGAGGTGAGGCGCGGTCCTCCGATGCTGCGGCTGGGCCTCTACGCCGCTACCGTCCTCTTCGTGCTGCTCCCCGTCTGGACCGTCTTCACACCTCTGCCGTCGTTCTGGCTCTCGCCGGCGCGACTCGAACTCCATGCAAATCGGCTCGCTGGCAGCAGGATCTATCTGTTGAGACAGATCATGCTGCTGCTCAAAACCGTCGGCGGCCTGCTCTGGGGTGCCGATCCAGAGGTGCGGCAGGCGCTCGGCTTGTCTCCGCTCGGACCCGACCCGGGGACCTTTCGCGGCGATCAAAGTCGGGCCCCAGCCGGCGCCTCAGCGGGAGCGTCGTGATGGCATCCGCTGCCCGCGACTGGCGACAGCACGGTCACATCGCCTTTCAAGCCGGCGACGCCGTGGCGCTTGAGGCCGACTATGTCGTGGTCGGCAGCGGGCCTGGCGGCTCTGGCGCCGCGCTCATCTTGGCCCGCGCCGGCTTTGATGTCTGTGTCGTCGAGGCCGGCCCTTGGCGTGACCCAGCCGACTACCCCTCGTCCATGCTCGGCGCCATGCGGGACATGATGCCCGATTGGGGCGCCACCGTCGCGGTGGGTGACTCGATCATGCCCATCGTCCAAGCGGCTGTCGTCGGCGGCGGCACCGTCATCAATTCCGCGATCATGGTGCGGACGCCTGCGGACGTGCTGGTCGACTGGCGCGAACGCCACGGCCTCGGCGATCTCTTCGACGAGCGAGCCATGGGCGACCAGCACGATGCGGTGGACCGCGAGCTCGCCGTGCAGCGCACACCGGAGGGAACAGCGTTCGGGGCGAACAACGCGATGTTGATTGAGGCCCTCCAGCGGCGACAGCTCGACGGCAACGCCATCCTCCGCAACGTCCAGGGCTGCCAGGGATCTGGCGCCTGCTTGCAGGGCTGCCGGAGCGGCGCCAAGCAGAGCACGAACCTCGCCTGGCTGCCGGAAGTCATCGACCGCGGCGGGACCGTGATCTCATGCGCCCGTGTGGACCGAGTCATCATCGAACGCGGCGCCGCACTAGGCATCCGCGGCCGCTTCCGGCACCCGCGTAGCCGCGCTCTCGGCGCCACCGTCGATGTGCGCGCGCGACGGGGTGTCGTGATCGCGGCGTCTGCCGTGCAGACCCCTTTGATCTTGCAGCGCTCTGGCCTACGGTTGCCAGCGCTTGGCCGTCACTGGCGCGTGCACCCGGGAGCCGCCATCGTCGGCGTGTACGACCAACCCGTCGACATGATGCGCGGCGCGACCCAAGGCGCCGCCAGCGTGCACTTCCGCGGAGGCATCGGCCTTCGCGATGGAAAGACGTACGCCGAAACAGGTGAAAACGGCATCAAGATTGAAAGTTTATCTCTGCCGCTGGAGCTGTTGGCGGGGCGAGCCGCTGGCGCCGGCCACGCGCTGATCGAGCGACTCGCCGACGCTCGACATCAGGCGGTCTGGATCTCGGCCGTGCGCGCCGAGGCTGAAGGGACCTGCCGTCTCGGTCTGTTCGGTCAGCCAAACGTTCGCTACAAGCCGACCCAGCGCGACCTTAGGGCGCTGCGTGCGGGCAGCCACCTCCTTGCCGCGCTCCACTTCGAGTCCGGTGCGCGCGTCGTTCGCCCGGGCGTTTTTGGGCTTCCTGCCGAGATCACTCCTGATCAGCTGCACTTGTTGGCAGACGGCCCGCTCGACAATCGCTCCTGGACCTGGGTGCTGAGCCACCTTTTTGGTGGCGCGGTGATGGGCAAGGACCCGCAGCGGTCAGTCGTCGCGCCCGATCTCCACGTGCGCGGCGTGCGCCGACTGCACGTCGCATGCGCCGCAGCGCTGCCCACCTCGCTCGGTGTCAATCCGCAGCATACGATCTTGGCCGTCGCCCGCATCCTCGCGGAACGGCTTGCCAACGGCGCGTGACATCGCGACCCCGCGAAGCTAAGGTCGGCGCCGCGCGCAGGGCAGGGCCTTGTCCGTGCGCTTCATCGACGCAAGGAGGGGGCGAATATGACGGACCTGAAAGGCGCGCTGCGCTCCGGTACGACGATCGAGGCGATCGCCGCCTCACTTGATGCGCTCGACCACGCAGAGCGATTGCGCCAGACGCGCGCCCTGCGGCCAGCCGACCAAGCCACGCTCTATCGACTCGCCGAAGGTCGCCACACCACTCTCGAATTCTTCGTTCCGGCGGGCACGCCGCACGGAACCGAGGTGATCCATGACGGCATCAACACCTTGCCAGGGATCGGCGGGACGTTTCAGAAGCGTTTCGCCCGCGATCCCGACGATCCTCATCGCTTGCTCGGCTACAACCACAACAACAGCGGCATCGTCTCGCACCTGTTTTGGTTCACAGGTCCCGGCTACTTCGTGGTCCGCGAGACAGGCAGCGACAGCCCCGACGGCCGCACCGATCACGGCGGCCAGCTCTTCGTCAACTACTACGAGCAGCCAGCGACCGCCCCTGTCAACTCCTGGCCTCACCCCAAGCCGCCGGTGGGCTTCAGCGCCGGCTTGGTGTGGGGTCAGATGTGCGACTACATGTGGCGGGTTTCGGCGCATGTCTCGATCGGGGCGGCCTTCAAGAAGGGGCGCGCCATGAACCAGTACTTTGTGCTCGTCCGCACCGGCTAGGCGCCTCACCAAGATCCTGAAATGCTATGGTTCCCTGGCGGGTGACGGCTGCGGCCGCCCTCGCAGGCCCTTCCGCCGCCGCCGCCACAGGCGTTGGCCATCGCTGGAATCGCTTCCTCGCTCGGACGCTGAACCCTTTGAACTGGGCTCGGTCCTGGCCTGTCTGCGATGGCAGCGGCTCGTTGCACCGGCTCGGAATCACTGTGCCAGTGCCGCGCCAACGCGCCCTGCCTCGCTCGCTGGGCCGGCGCCATGGAGCGTCCGTTGCTGCCGGTTTCGGAACGATGGCCGCGACGCTTGAGCGCAGATCGACTGGGGCGGCAGGTCGCGCCCTACTTGCCACGATCTGATGGGCGGCCCCGAGCCGGCAGCCGCGGTAGACATCCAACCGTGACTGCGCGAACCATCTCAGGGGGACCCTCCGAGAGCGCTTGCATAGCCGTCGATGGATGGTACACTCCGCGCGTCGTAAGACGCTCGGACCGATGAACGGTCGGGGCCCCATCGACGGCCGTCATCCGCCAAAGCACACGAAGAGTGTGAGCTTCTCGCTCCGAGAACTTCGGTGTGTGACGACCGGGACCGGCAAGCTCGCCTGAACAGAGTCGGCCGAGCCTGACCCTCTCCTCACCAACCAGGCCCCAAGCGCTCGCCTCGCTGTGAGCGGCGGACGCCACCCCGACGCGGTGGCCGCGGGCCCTTGGAGCGTTCCTTTGACTCCAGCGTTGATCGATGTACATGTGCGCGCCGCCCCAGGCGGGGACGCCAGTGACTGGCCTCAACTGGCGCAGGCAGCCGGCCTCGATGGGCTGCTGGTGGTTGCGCTCGACCTGCCACCGCAGCACCAGCCGGGGCAGCGTGACGGCGTCCAGTTCTTCTGCGGCGTGGAGCTCGACACCGACGTCGGCCGCTTGATCTGCATTCCGGCCGAAGACGACGTCTGGTTCCGCGGCGCAGGTTGGCGGGCGTTGCATCGCGACGACCGCGGTTACCTCGCCGCCGAAGTGGCTCGGGAGTTCGCCGAGCGCGGCGGCGCCGTGATCTTGGCGCAACCCTTCGATCGCGACCTGGACCACCTGGCCTGTGAGGACGCCTTCGTGGCGATCCCCGGACTGGTCGACAGCCTGGCCGGCGTCGTGGTCGCGAGCGCTTCCCGCCACGCGGCGAGCAACGAGCGCGCCGTCTCTGCCGCGCGTCGGGCCCGGCTTCGGGCGCTCGGTGGCTCCGCCGCCGAGCCTGGCCAAGAGCGTTTCGGCGGCGTGGCGACGCTCTTTGCCGAGGGCCCCGAAGATCAGGCGGGCCTGGTCGCGGCGCTGCGCGGCGGCCGCACCTGGACCGTGGAGCTCGAGTCACCCTTGACCCTCGGTGGCGCCGACGACGACGACGGCGACGACGACGACAACGACGGCGACGAGGCGGGCGAATCGGGTGGCGTGGCCCCGGTCGCTTCGGGCAACGTGGCGCGGCCGAGCCAGGCCCAGGCCAAGGCACGTCCGACCAAGCCCGAGCCGCCGGCCAAGGTCAAGCGCGCCGAGCGTGAGGACAACCGCGGGAACCGACTTGACATTGCTCTGTTTCGCCGCCAGCAATCGCCGGCCCTCGCCGATCGCCAGCCCGACATGGACCCCATCGCACGCGTGTATGGCTTGGCGGACCGGGCACCTGAAGTACGCTTCAACCACCTCTCGGATGACGAGCTGGACCGCATGAACGGCAACCGCGCACGCGGTTCAGATCCCAACATGATGGCGCCACTCGATTTCCGCGAAATGCGCGCCGAGCGTGCCCACGTCAATCTGCTGCTCGAAGCGATCGAGGATCGCCGCGAGACGGCTGACAACAGCCTCGCTCTGCGCTTTGCGCTCTTGGCGTTCGAGCAGGCTCAGGGCGGCGCGGATGGCGCCGGCCGCAGCAGAGACGGTGGTCCCAGCGGTCGCAGCGGCGGTCACCGCGGCGGCCATGGTGGCCACGGCGGTCAAGGCTTTCAGGGCAGTCAAGGCGGCCACGGCGGCGGCCACGGCAGCTACCCGGCTGGCCACGACAGTGACCCTCGTCGGAAGCGTCGACGCCGCAAGGGATAACCGGCAGCGTCGACCCGTGCGCAGGTCGCGCGAGCCGTGGCGCCCCCCGACCTTTTGGCCGCAAGCCTCTCTAGGAATCGCCTTTCAGTTTCGCCTGCAGACGGCGCAATTGGGCAATGGCGTCATCGATCTCGGATGCAAAACGCGTTCGTTGACTTGGGGTCCAGGTCGGCAGCGTCGTCGAGAGCACACCCTCAAGCCGATCCAGCGCCTGCGCCTGCTGCACCGCTTGGCGCAAGCGCAGTTCGGCGTTGCGCCGCCTTGTCCCGTGCACTGGGCGCGCGGCGACGGCGCTGTCTTGCTCCGCCTTGACCGCGCGGCCGAGCTCGCGCACGGACCACCCTTGCTGACGCGACTGGTCGGCGAGCTGCTGTCGGCTGGCCGCGTCGCCGAGCTGGGCGAGCTGTCGGAAATGCGAGAGTTGCAGGCCTTGGCGTTGCGCCGACGGCAATTGTTGCCAGCAATTCCATACCTTGATGTAGCCTCGCAGCGTCGCCGCCGAGAGGCCGAGCCGCGCCAGCGCCTCGCTGCGTCGCGCGACCAGTGCATTGAAGCTGCGCCCTTTGGCCGAACTGCGGTCGAGGTAGGCCTCGACATCACTCCCGAAGAAGGTGTCAACGAGCAGCTGACCGACCTCGAGCGCGTGGCGCAGCTGTGCATAGCGGCCTAGCGCCTCCAGACGGGCGACGACACGGTCGAGATCGGCGTCGCTGACGTCGTCGGCTGCGCCGAGGTCAGACGCTCGCGGGGGGGCGGCCACGGTCAGCGCCTGCGGCTTCTCCGCCTTGGGCGGCGCGACCGCCGGAGCCGTCGGCGGCGGCGTGGTCGGAGCATCTGTCAGTGCGCTCTGGGGTGCGTCGTCGGTTCGGCTGGGAGCTGCGCTCGACGCAGGCGGCAGGTCCACAAGCATCACCGCGCGGCGCGCAGTCGGTAGCGGTGGCGGCCAGTCGCCTTCCGCCACTTCTGCCGTGCGCGGCTCCGCGCCACGCCCAGGCAAGAGCTCGATGTGGCGGGGCCCGCCCTGCTCGCGAAGGGTCGCGCTGTCGCGCTGGTCGCGCGGAGTCGTTTGGGTCGGCGAGAAGAACCCGCTGCGAGGAAGGTCGCGTCGCATCATCGGAAACCACCTGTTCAGACGCATGCAAGGACCAAGAACCGGCTCTCGCTGCGCTCCATCGTCCAGCTTACCACTGCGGCGGCGAGCCCGTCACGCGCTCGCCCCGGCCGGTCCAAGACCCAGCCCCACTTAAGCGCCGCGTCTCTGCCGCAGTTCGGCGATGAGGCCCGACGTACTGGCGTCGTGGTTGCCTGGCGCCGCGCCGCGCAGCTCCGGCCCAATGGCCTTGGCGAGCTGCTTGCCGAGTTCGACGCCCCATTGGTCGAAGCTGCAGATATCCCAGAGGATTCCTTGGAAGAAGATCTTGTGCTCGTAGATGGCGATAAGGCGGCCAAGAGCGTGCGGCGTCAGTCGGTCCATGAGCAGCGTCGTCGTGGGGCGGTCACCGGAGAAGATTTTGTGGGGTGCCAGCGCAGCCGCGTCGGCCCCGACGATTCCCGCCAGCCGGAGCTCGAGCATGACCTCCGCTTCGGTCTTGCCGCGCATGAGGGCTTCGGTCTGAGCGAGGCCATTGCTGAGCAGGAGCTCGTGGTGGTCGCCGATGGGGTGGTTGGGCGCGGTCGCAAAGGCGCTGTGAGCGACCAGGATGAAGTCGGCCGGAACGATATCGCTGCCTTGGTGGAGGAGTTGGTAGAAGGCGTGCTGGCCGTTGGTGCCGGGTTCGCCAAAGACAATGGGGCCTGTCAGCCACTGCGTCTTGCCACCATCTCGGGTCGTGGCCTTGCCGTTGGACTCCATGTCGGCTTGCTGCAAGTAGGCTGGGAGCCGATGCAGCGACTGATCGTAGGGGAGCACTGCGAGGCTGGGGAAGCCGAGGAAGTTGCGGTTCCACACTCCCACCAGGGCCATCTGCGCCGGGATGTTGGCTGCGATCGGCGCCTCAAGGGCGTGTCGATCGGCCTCGTGGGCGCCTTGCAGCAGGTCCTCGAAGGCGTCCATGCCGATGGCGCATGCGACTGACAGACCGATGGCCGACCACAGCGAGTAGCGGCCCCCCACCCAGTCCCAGAAGGCGAACATCTGGCGAACGTCGATGCCGAAGTCGCTGACAGCCTTGGCGTTCGTGGAGAGGGCGACGAAGTGGCGCGCGACCGCCTCCAGGCCGAGAGCGCCGACGAGCCAGGCCCGCGCCGAGTGGGCGTTGGCGAGGGTCTCCTGAGTCGTGAAGGTCTTCGAGGCGACGATAAAAAGCGTCGTCTCCGGGCTCAAGTCGGCGAGGGTGCCCTGCAGATGGGCACCGTCGACGTTGCTGACGTAGTGGACGCGCAGACCCGCCTGCCAATAGGGCCGCAGCGCCGCGGTCGCCATGGCAGGTCCGAGATCGGAGCCGCCGATGCCGATGTTGACGACGTCGCGGATGGGCAAGCCGGTAGCACCCCGCCACGCGCCGCTGCGTAGGGCGGTGACGAACTCGCGCATCTGCGCCAGCACGGCGCCGACCTCGGGCATCACATCTTGGCCGCCAACACGCCGCGGGCCTCCGCGGCGGTCGCGCAGTGCGGTGTGCAGCACAGCGCGGCCTTCGGTGAGGTTGATCGGGGCGCCCTCGACCATCGCTTCCATCGCGGGGCCGAGGCAGCGCTCTTCGCCGAGCGCGTTGAGCAGGCGCGACACCTCGGGCGTCACCAACTGTTTGCTCGGGTCGTAGAGCAGATCACCGAGCCGGAGCTGCATGTTTTGGAAGCGCAACGGGTCTTCCTGAAACCAGCGCCGCATGGCATAGCCCCGGGCGAGATCCGCGCGCAGCAATTGGGCCTGCTGTTCGAGCGCCCGCCAAGCCTGACCCTCTCGAACATCGACCATGGTGCTCTCCCCGCCTGGCTCCGTCGCAGGCGCGTCAATGTACCACGGCTCGCCGGACGCTGGCACCTCTTGCGCCCAGCGCGAGTTCGTTGGCGGCGCGCTGGAAGGGCGCTATCCTCGGTCGGGGGTCGCGGCTGTCGCGGCATGGCGGCAGGCGATTCGCCCGCTCCCTCGACCCCGGCCGACGCGCAAGCGGTACCAAGGAGGTCAAGATGGGGACGAACAGCGGCACTGCGGTCACGGCCCGAGGCGTCGCGGCGGTCGCGCTGGCCCTCGCCGCTGCGTTGGGGCCCTCCGTCGCACTCGGTGCCTGGCGCTTATCTGCGCCGACGGCGCTGCCGGCAGAAGGCACGCCGACCTCCGCCTCGGCTGTCGACAACGGTGCGGTTGTGGAGTTGGACGCCACCGTCGAAGTGTATGTCGCAGTCGACGGCAACAGGCCAGCCGACGGCGCAATTCCTGGCCACCTGTACGACGCCCGTCACAGCGAGTTCGGCTTGGCACAGGCGCTCATCGGGATCGTCGGTCGCACAGAGGATGCCCGCGGGGCGTTGCGGCTCTGGACGGGCCAGGTACCAGCTCAAATCTATGCCGGTGAGAAGGCCCAGCCGGTCGACTGGTCGCTTGTCCAGGAGGCGACCGTCGGCACGCGCGTCGGCACGACGGCTTGGATCGATGCCGGCCTGATGCCGGCGCCCTTCGGATTCGAGCAGGTCCAGGCGCGCTCCAATTGGCTGTGGTCTGGCTCGTTGCTGCATGTCGCGACGCCCTTCTACCTGATGGGCGGGCGCGTCCAGTGGGCGGCGTCTGAAGCCACAACTTTGGAGGTGGGACTCTACGGCGGCTGGAACAAGATCGCCGCATCGAACGTCCCCTCGACCTTCCTGGCTCGCGCTTTTGGCAGCCGGAGCTGGGGACGCTGGCAGCTGCTGGTGTCGACAGCGCCAACCCGGCCCGAGTTCAGCCGGGCTGGCACCGGCGCAGTGCGCGGCTGGGTCGTCGACGGCTGGCTCTGTGCACCCCTGGGCGCTGGCTACGAGGTCGCACTGCAGGTCAACGGCGGCGTCGAGGCCTGGCAGTCTGCTGGCGACCAGCGCCTCGCCAACTGGGGTGCGCTGAACGCCTGGGCCCGCAAGACCCTCGACGAGCGTTGGCAACTCGCAGCTCGGGTCGGCGTGTTCGGCCAGAGCGGCGACACTGAGGTTGCCAGGGGCGTCTTGCTGGGGCGGCCCTTTTGGCCCACTTCGCGCATCGCCGAGGCCGCGCTCGCGCTCCAGTACCGCGCCACGGATGGGCTGATGCTGCGCGCGGAGGGCCGAGTCGACCATGCCGCGGATGCCATTTTCATGCATGCCGATGGCGCGGCCTTTCAGCGGCCGACGGTCGCGCTCGGCGCGATCTGGAGCCTATGACGGTCGCTGGCCCTCGGCTGCGCCCACGGGCTGGCGACTTCTCGCGCTTCGCTGCGATGGTTGGGCGAGCGGCCTCGCCATCTGGCCGGTGGCAAGCCCTGAGGTAGCCGCCCTTTCAGGTCCTTGCATTGACCGGGCCCTAGGCCTCTGCTAGAAGCGCGGAGCTTCGCGCCCGACTGGGCGGGTGTCTTGTAGTTTTGGGCTGGAATGTTCGGAGGTTGAGCGGTGCAGCCAGGATCAGGATTCCGTGGCCCTTCGGGGACCCGGGAACCCGGCATGGCGGCCCACTCGACCGACCTTCGATGAGGTCGAGATGGCGCCTTCGGGGTTCGTGATCGGGTTGGGAGCCGGGCTGATGCAGCTGATGGCGCAGGCTGATCCTGCGTCGCCAGTCGCCAGCAGCGCGGCCGCAGCCGCGTCGCAGGGAGCCGCCAAAGGCCCGGGCATGATGGACATGTTCGGGCAGATGGCGATTTTCGGCCTGATCTTTCTGGTGTTCTGGCTGTTGGTGCTCCGGCCCCAGCAGAAGCGCCAGAAGGAGCACAAGGCGTTCGTCGATGCTCTGCAGGTCGGCACCCGCGTGGTGACCAGCAGCGGCATCTTTGGGCGGATTGAGTCGCTCGACGCCGGGACGGTCCAGCTCGAGGTGGCGCCCAAGACCGTGATCAAGGTGCTGCGGAGCCAGATTGCTGGCGTCGAGGGCAAAGCCGCGGAGGCGGTCGCCAGCTTGCAGACGCGCTGAGGCCAGCCCGGACCCGATCGGACACAGCTTGTCCGAAGGCACGGGCAGAGAGCGCTTGGTCAGCCCAAGGCGGCTGCCTGGCAGGTGAGAGGCTTCGGGCGGTTCGAGTGTCGAGCAACGTTGCGCATCGGCCCAGGGGTCGGTGCAGGGGTGAACGAGGATGGAGACCAAGCGCAACTGGAAGGCCTGGCTGACGATCGCGCTGGCCGCGATCGCGGTCCTGCAGGTTCTCCCGAGCCTGATGCCGATGCCCGAGTTCTACACGGCGATCTTCGATCGTCAGATCAACCTCGGTCTCGATCTCAAGGGTGGCCTTGAGCTGAAGTACACCGTCGACTTCAAGCGAGCGATCGCCGACAACACCCGCAAGCTCAAGGAGGCCCTGCGTGAGCGTCTCGTCGACGCCGCGGCCAAGAAGGGTGGCAAGGACGGAGCTGCGATGGCGGCGGCGGACCGCGATGCGCTGGCCAAGCGCTTCACCATCACCCAGACCGCCTACAACGGGCTGGAGGTCGCCTTCCAAGACGCGGCAGACGCTGCGCTCCTCGACAAGGAGCTGATGCTGAGCCTCGACAGCCGCTTCGAGCTTCGCGCCGCAGACGGCAAGGTCAGCCTCTTCTTGCCCGATAGCGCCATCGTCGCTTTGAAGGCCGAGATCGTCGACCAGACCCTCGCCGTGGTCCGCAAGCGCGTCGACGCGTTCGGCCTTGTCGAGCCGGACGTGCGCCGCAGTGGCGACGCCGACATCGATGTTCAGCTGCCGGGTCTCAACGAGCGTCAGATGAAGCTCGTCCGCGAGAAGATCGGCCAGGCCGCGCAGCTCTCGTTCCGCATGGTGGTGCCCGAGGCCAAGGTGTTCGCCGACAAGCGAGCCGCGGTCGACGCCTACAAGGGCGAGAACGCCGAGCAGGCCAAGACGCTCGAGTGGGGCCAGGACGGCCGCGGCGGGTACCTGAAGAGCGAGAAGAAGTCGGAGATCCTTGGCTTCCTCAAGACCGTGACCTTGCCCGACAACGTGATGATCGGCTACGAGCACGTCGTGGAGAAGGAGCCGGACTCGGGTCAGGTGCGCGCGACCTACTGGCGCACCTACGACCTGCAGGCGGTGGCTCCGCTGACTGGCGACAACTTGACCCGGGCAGCGGTGAGCTACGGCGACAAGGGCGAGCCGGTCGTCAACCTCGAGTTCGACGCCCGCGGCGCCAAGATCTTCGCCGATGTCAGCGGTGCCAACGTCGGAAACCTGATGGCGATCATGCTCGACGGCGACGTCTCCAGCGCGCCATCGATTCGCGAGCAGATCAGTGGCGGTCGGGCCCAGATTACCCTTGGTGGCGGCCGCTCGCCGGCGCAGCAGATGGAAGAGGCACGAGCGCTCGTGACGGTCCTGAACAACGGCGCCTACAAGGCCCCGGTCATCAAGGTGCACGACATCGAGGTCGGTCCGAGCCTGGGCCGCGACGCGGTCAACTCCGGTCTGCTCAGCATCATCCTCGGCTTTGTCCTCGCCGCAGTGTCGATGGCTTGGTACTACCGCCAGGGCGGCTTGATCGCCAACGTCGGCTTGGCATTCAACATGGTGCTCATCCTCGCCGCCCTGGTCGCCTTCAACGCGGCGCTCACGCTGCCAGGCATGGCGGGCATCGTCCTGACCGTGGGCATGGCCTTGGATGCCAACATCCTGATTTTCGAGCGTATCCGTGAGGAAATCCGCAATGGCCGATCGGTGCGCAACGCGCTCGACCTCGGCTACGACAAGGCGTTCTGGTCGATTTTCGACTCGCAGATCACCACCGCCATCGGCGGCTTCGTCCTGATGCAGTTCTCTTCGGGCCCGGTCTACGGCTTCGCGGTGACGCTGCTCATCGGCATCGGCTGCTCGATGTTCACCAGCATCACCGTGACGCGCATGATCTACGCCTATCTCGTGGATAGCGGCAAAATCACCAACGAGATCTCGATCTGAGGCCCTGCACTCGGGCGCGTCGGACGAGGCGCGATCCTCGCTGATCCTCGCTGACCCTGGAGACTTTCCTATGTCGAACAACTTCCGCGAGTTCTTTCCACCCGGCCGCGTCTACGACATCGTCGGCGCCAGCCGGGTCTTCCAAGCCATCTCCGCCGGCGTCGTGCTGCTCTCGCTCGTGTCGCTGGCGATCCTCGGCTTCAACCGTGGCATCGACTTCAAGGGTGGCACCAAGATCATCGTGTCGTTCAAGGAGGACTCGGCCGTCAGCCGGGACGCCCTGCGCACGATGCTCGACGGCTTCATCAAGAAGGCGACCGGCTCCGACGGTGACTCCGGCCAGATCGAGGTCCAGGAGTTCAGCACGGGCACGGCCAAGGCCTCAGAGGGGAAGGATTTTCTTCTCCTCACCGAGCTGACCTCGCTGGTGACCCAGGCCCAGAAGGACAAGGTGCTCGCGTCGCTTGGCGCGGCCTTCGCTGGCGCGCGGCTCGAGGCGGCGACCCAGGGCGAGGACGTCTTCTACATCGCGCTGCCTGCGACAGCCAACGTCGACGAGACCTACAAGAAGCTCGAGAAGCTGTTCTTGGACAATGGCTTCCCCAAGATCAAGACCTACAGCGAGGTTCAGCGCCAGCTTGAGATCAACAACTTCCGGACCCTGCAGATGGTCTCGGAAGAGGAAGGCGAGCTGACCCCCGAGGCCTTGGCCGAGCGCGAGCAGGCGCAATCGGCCCAGCTGATCGAGGAGCTGAAGAAGCGGACCGACGATCAGTTCACGGTCAAAATCGAGGAGTTCAAGGCCAAGCTGACCGAGGACATGAAAACGCAGTTCGGCGTTGAATTCCTCGCCGTGCGCGAGGCGACCATCGTCAGCCCGGCAGTGGCGAGCGACCTGCTCAACCAGGGCCTTGTCGCCATCCTCTACGCGCTGCTCGGCATCGTGGTCTACATCGCGCTCCGCTTCGACATGCGCTTTGCGCCGGGCGCCATCATCGCCTTGAGCCACGACGTCATCATCGTCATCGGCTGCTTCTCACTGGCGCAGGTGAAGTTCACCATGCCGATCATCGCCGCGATCCTCACCATCGCCGGCTACTCGATCAACGACACCATCGTGGTCTTCGATCGCATTCGTGAGCTGATCGAGAAGTACCCGAAGGCGAAGATGGTCGACGTCGTCAACAACGCCGTCAGCCAGACTCTGTCGCGGACGATCTTGACTTCGCTGACGACCCAGATGGCGGTGGTGGCGATCTTCCTGCTCGGTGGCGGCCTGATCCGTGACTTCGCGTTTGCGATGACTGTCGGCCTCATTGTCGGAACCTACTCGTCGATCTTCATCGCGAGCCCGATCTTCCTCTGGACGGATCGCCAATTTGAGCGTCGGCGTTCGGCCGCACGCGCTACCGGCGATGCCCAGGCCGTGGCCCGGACTGACCTGTAGTCCCGAACCATCTGGCGCAGCGAGGCGGACATGCGCGCAAGTCTGCCGTGGGAGCTGCAAACGGTCGACGAGGCAGCGGTCGTTTCGCTGTCCGGGGCGCTTGGCTGCAGCCCTCTGCTGACGCGCCTACTGTGGCTGCGCGGCCACCGCGATCTCGAGTCGGCGCAGGCATTTCTGCGCCCCGCCTTGGCGACCTTGCGCGACCCCCACCAGATGCGTGACGCCGAGGTCGGCGCGGCCCGCTTGGCGCGCGCGGTGATGGCCGGCGAGCTCGTCTGCATCTACGGCGACTACGACGTCGATGGCGTCACGGCCGCGGCGCTGTTGGCCTCTTTCCTTCACGCCGTCGGCTGTCGACCTCGAATCTTCCTGCCCGATCGCTTCAAGGACGGCTACGGCCTGCAGGTCGACCGCATCGATGGCCTCTGCGACGCGGGCGTTGTCCTCTTCGTCAGCGTCGACTGCGGCAGCACGGCATGTGAGGCGGTCGCGCGGGCCCGCGATCGCGGACGCGATTTTATCATCGTCGACCACCACCAGCTCGGGCCCGAAGAGCCTGCGGCGACAGCGCACCTCAACCCGCGACGGCCAGGGTGCGGTTTCGGCGACGAACCTCTCTCCGCGGTTGGGGTTGCGATGGTGCTGGCGCAGGCCACCCGTCGGGCCTTGCTCGCCGCCGGACATGTGGGCCGCGACGCCGGGCCGCAGCTCGGCGCGCTCCTCGAGCTCACGGCGCTCGGTACGATCGCGGACATGGTCCCTCTCCGCGGCATGAACCGAGTTGTCACCTGGCACGGCCTGCGGCGGCTGGGCCGGTCCAAGCGGCCGGGCGTGCAAGCGCTGGCGAAGCGCACCAAAGTGAGCAGCCAGGCGGTCAGCAGCGACGCCGTGGGCTTCTTGCTGGCGCCGCGGATCAATGCCGCCGGGCGCGTCTCGGACGCTGGCCTCGCCTACGAGCTGCTGATGACCGAGGACCCGACGCGTGCGTTCGAGCTGGCGGAACAGATCGAGGTAGAGAACACGCGGAGGCGGGCGCTGCAGCGCGAAGTCGCCGCCGCGGCTGAGATCGCCGCAGCGACCTCCGCTGGGCGAGAGCACGCGGTCGTCGTCGCCGGCGATGGCTGGCATGCCGGTGTGCTTGGCATCGTCGCAGGGCGTATCAAGGATGCGCGTCAGGTGCCGACCTTCGTTCTCGCGATCGAGGGCGATGTGGTCCGCGGATCGGGCCGGTCGCCGACCGGGTATGACCTCGTAGAGGGCCTGCGCGCGATCGACGACGGGCTGCTCTTGCGCTACGGCGGCCACGCCCACGCCGCCGGCGTCACCCTGGCCGTAGCGCAGCTGGCGCGCTTTCGGGACGCGCTGGCCGCCCATGTCGCCGCGACGTGGCCGATGGACGCAAGGGCGCGCCCACTCCGTCTTGACGCCGCGCTCGACGTGTCGACCCTCAACTTGGAGCTGCTCGAGGAGCTGGACCAGCTCGAGCCATGCGGGCGGGACAACCCGCGCCCCCAGTTCCTGTTGCCCGGCGTCGTGTTGGCCCATGGCAGCCGCGTCGGCGAGGGCGGTGCCTGGTTTCGCGCGCGCTTTGTCGAGGACAACGATCGACCTCTCTGGGCCCGCCACGGCGTCGACGCCTTTGCTTCTGCGGAGATCCTCGGCGAGCTGCGTCCCGGCGACAGAGTCGACGTCGCGACGCACCTGGAGCGCAACGTTTGGAACGAGCGCGTCTCACTCCAAGCCAGCGTCGTCGCGGTTCGCCCAGTTGAGGCGTAGGGGAGCCGTGGCGCTCCAGCCATCGACAGGGCGCCGCGCGTTCTGCCCTGCGCGGGCAATGGGTCCCTGAAGGGTGGCATTGCGACCCTCGTCAACCTTGAGCCGCCGCGCCCGAGGCCGAGTGCAGGGCAGGCAGCAGCCGCAACGCGCTAGAACGTGGCCCGTAAGCCAATGCTCGGGATGATCGGCAGGCCACTGCCATACACTGATTGGGTGGCGTCGAAGTTGTACTGGATGAACTCCGGGTTCTCCCGATTCCAGACGTTCTGCACGTCGAGGTAGAGATCGAGCAGGAAGCGGTCGAACGCAAAGCGGCGATCGACGCGGAGGTCGAGCTGCGCGAAGGCAGGCAGGCGGCGTGAGAACAGGTCGGCCGACTGAACTCGCGTATAGCTATCGGTCTTTTCATTGTAGATCGCCGTAGCGAGGGGAGTGTAGGGGTTGCCGGAAGTCAGCCGGAAGCGAAAGCCGGCCTCGAGGTCAAAGGGCAGCTTCCAGGTGCCGAGGGCGGTCAGGATGTGGGTCTGATCCCAGCCAAAGAGTCGCCAGGGGCCATCTGGGCGGTCCTGGCGCTCAGCGCGCTGCAGGGTGTACGCGAGCCAGCCGAAGAATCTGCCGACTGGCTTGTGTCGGACCATGAGCTCGAAGCCGACGATGCGCCCCTGCCCGGAGTTGAGGTAGACCGGGTTGGGGACAATGGCGCTATTCGGCACGACCAGGTCCCACTGCAGCTTGCCGAAGACCTGTGCGTCGACCTCAAGGGCCTCCCCGTCGTTCCACTCGACGCCGGCTGCGCTCTCAAAGGACTGCTGTGGCCCAAGCGAGGGGGTGCCGATGCCTTCGACCAGCTGCGGCGGCTGGGCCGGTTGGCTGGTGAGGCCGGTGGCCGCCTTGACCAGCCACTGCGGATGGAGCCGCAAGCGTCCGTTCACGCGCGGCGAGACCGCTTCGCCTTGGCCCATGCCGCGGTACAAGTCGAGGCGGACGCCAGGCACCACCTCTGCCGCTCCGAAGCGGAAAACCGCGTCGACCCAGGCGGCGGGCAAGACCTCGGCGCCCTCGAGGCGCAGGCCAAGGCTGGGGCCAGAGGGCGGGTTGCCGCCGTTGGTCCCGCGCTCGCCCGAGAAGGCGAAGGCCGGCCCGACGAGGTCGACGGAGAAGGGTCGATAGAAGAAGTCCAGGCCTGTGCGCAGCTGGACGGGCCCCTCGAAGAGGCGGAGCTCTTCGCGCAGGGTCAGCTCTAAGGCCTCTCCGCTGAGCTTGAACGCGTCGCCGAGCGAGGAGTCGAGCAGCGGCCGGGTCGCGCCGAGGGTGCTTCGGAAGGAGAGCCCAGGCCGATCGTGGCGAAGGGTGGCGATCGCCGCGTGGAAACTTGACCGAGCGGTCAGGCCGCCGCGCGCGTCGGGAAAGGCTGCTGGCGGCTGCTCCAGCGTGCCCTTGACCGCGTCGTCGGTGCCAAAGACGAAGACCGTGGCGCTCGTCCTGTCGGTGAAGCGGTGGTCGAGCTTGACCTGGTAGTCCCAGTAGCGCGGCAGCTGCGTGAACGGCAGCGCCGCCCCGCTAGCGAAGAGCGGCAGCGCCAGGGGCAACAAGGCGTCGATGTAGGAGCGGCGGGCCGCGATGGCGAGGTGCGTTTTTTCGCCGAGCGGGCCACCGACCAAGACGCCGGTGTGGAAGACGTTGCTCTCGAGGGTGCCGGACCAGCGTGCATCGGACTTGGGTAGGGCCAGCCTGGCCGCCAGCACGCCGCCCATTGCGCGGCCATAGCGCAGCGGGTTGCCGCCCGGCGTGAAGTCGATGCCATCGAGGAGGTCGGTATTGAGGATCGAGTACAGGCCGCCAAAGTGGTACAGCAGCTGAATCCGGACGCCTTCGACGAATATGGCGGTGTCTTGGGGGGCCGAGCCGCGCACGACCGGCACCCCGGCGGCTTGCCGCGCGACGCCGGGCAGGTTCTGGATGACCTTGAAGCTGTCGCCGTAGACACCTGGGATTTTTTGGATCTCCTCGATGCCGACCGATCGGCGTGAGACTTCGCCCGGCTCGGGCGGGGCCGTCGCCGTCGCGCGGTAGACGAGGTAGCTGCGGCGCGTCAGCGCGATCTCCACCGATACCGACTCGCTGCCTTTGATCTCGAGGGTCTGGCTGGCGCGGCGATGGTCTGCCGGCTCGATGGTCAGCGTGTGGCGCCCGGCAGGCAGGGGACCAAAGGCGAAGCGGCCGTCCGCGTCGCTCGTCGCCTCGGCGGCGGCTCCGATCGCCGCCTGCAACGCCGGCAACACCACAAGCGCGCCGACGACCGGGCGGCGGGTGCCCCGCTCGACCAACCGGCCTCGCAGCGAGATGTGGCTCGCAGGGACGGAAGCGGCGCTGCTGCGGTCATAGCGTCCGAGGCCCTGGGCGCGGCCTCGGCGATCGATCCGATCTTCCGGGGCAAAAACATAGCGGAATCGGATGGCCACGGAGATGGACTTGCCGCCCTGAGTCGCCGGCTGAAAGCGCAGCTGTCGGGCTGCGGCCATGGCCGCCGCGTCGAAGTCAGGTCCCGCGGATAGGACGACCTCGACCTTGGACACCGACCCCGCAGCGTCGACGACCAGCTGCAGCGTCACCGCGCCGCGCAGGCCGCGTGCCAGCAGCTCGCGCGGGTACTCCGCTGGCACGAATTGCAGCATCTGGGGGGGCACAACCGGAGCTGCGGCCGGGGCCGCGCGCAGACCTTGAGCACCCAAAACAAGGCACAGCCCGATGACCAGCGCCCACGACGTTGCTCCGCCGCTGCCGACCGTCCGGTCCTGGCGCTCGCTCAGGGGGGCGCGTGACGGCGTGATGGTGCGCACCCGGGCTGTCACAGCTCGCCGGCCGCCAGACGCTTGGCGAGCGCTTTGGGGGCCACGGCGCAGTAGCTCTCTCGCATCCAGTCGCGCAGCAGCTCCTCGGGGACTGCGCTCGGCGCCTCGAAGCGTGCCGAGATCCAACCGCTACGGCCAAGGCCATAGCCCGTCGGCTTGGCCCAAGGCTGGCTGGTTGCGGCCGCCGCGGACTGGGGCAGCTTGACCGTAAAGAAGAAGCCCTGGTCGCTGGTGCCGAGCAGGCAAAACATCTTGCCCCGGACCTTGAGCGCCCGCTCGCCCCACGGGAAGTCCTCGTGGGTCTCGGGCCAGTGCAGGCCGAGCTCGCGGAGGGCGAGCTCGATCGGCCAAGGGTCAGCGGGCTGAAAGCTCACGGTTGCCTCATCGCGGCAGTTGCGTGCCGCGCGATGACGCTAGCAGCGGCACCGAACCGCAACAAGGGCGACCGCACAGCCTACACGCTGCCTTCGCGATGTGCCGAGCGCAGGCTGTAGGGCTGTGGTTTCGACGATCCGAATCGATGTCAACCCCTTGTACCCACCGCCGCCATGGGCAGACACCTGGTGCCATCAACCAACGCTCGCACGAGAGTGGGATCGCGGCGCCGGGCGCTGCGCCGGCGTTGGGACGTTGACCAGCTTATGATACTGAGTTATCGTTATCGACGGCGCCGCGCGACTTATCGGCGGCTCTCTGAAGGAGGGTCCGTGTCAGCGCAACTCCAAACGATCACTGTCACTTCGCGACTGCGGCTTGGGCCTCAGCGCGGCCGCATGCGCGTCGCTTGGGCGTTGACCCTTCTCTCGTGGGCCTTGTCTTCGTGCGAGTCACACGAAGCGCACGAGGAAGACCCGAGGGCTGAGGCCTGTGAGCATTTGGCGCAGGGCCCAGCCAAAGCCTTGACGGCCGGCGTCGACGATGCCAGCGCAGTCGACGTCAGCGCAGGTCACACCCGTTTCGATCTCGCCCTCGGCGACGTAGCGGGCGCTAAGGGTGGCGTTGCCAAGTTCTCAGTCGCTGCTGCTGGTGACTGGATGGTGGCGTTGTCAGAGGATGCGAAGTTGGCCGTGGTCGGCCCGAACGGCGCGGTGATCGCGCCAGAGTCGAGCCTGCCCGGCGGCCCCACCTGCTCCGCCGCCAAGGTCATCCACACGTACGAGCTGGGGGTGGGCTCTCACTTGCTGCGCTTTGGGCCGGGATCGAGCGCTGCGGTCAACCTCGTCATCGAGGCCGCGGCCCATACCGAGCCCTGAGCCTGACCAGCCCGCGACCCGCGATCTGGTATGGCAACGCCAACTGCGGCATCGTGGCGACTTCGTGGTCGAGCCGATGCGCTGCAGGCGTGCGGATCGCCTGAGGAGGAAGGACGTGGGTCGTCGACTGTGGCCGATGGAGCGGGTGCATCCCGCCGTGCGCGAGACCGTGGAGCGCCGCTTTGAGGGCACCATCGCCGAGGTCGAGGCGGCGATCGCGGCTCACCAGGTCGTGGTCATTGGGATGGGCCTCAACCCCCACCCGCTACGTGCGCGCCGGATGCTGGGCGCCGCTGGCATCGAGCATCACTATCTCTCCTACGGCTCCTACCTCTCGCAGTGGCGGCGGCGCACCGCGCTCAAGATGTGGATCGGGTGGCACACGTTCCCGATGGTCTTCGTGCGGGGAGACTTCATCGGCGGCGCCAACGATCTGCAGCGCCTCCTGGCCAGCGGCGAGCTCAGCGCCTCCTCGCCGCGTTGAAGGTCGATGTGGCGCCCCAGTTGGCGCCTGTTGTCTAGCCCGAGCGACGGCTCGGTCTGCGCCACCGTCACGGGTCCTCACCCGACGCCGCAGGGCCATAGATGGCGGCGCCGGCGCCACTTCACGCGCAGCGGGGCAGGGTTGCCTTGACATCCCTGCCCCGCGGCTCTATGATAATGCGCTCTCAATAAGGAGCGTCTGTGGCTTGCGCCGTTGTCCTGACCCCTGCCGCAGATGGCCCCGTACGTGGCGGCAGGCGCTCTGCGCGGCTCGGGCCTGCCCTGTCTTGGGCGTCGATCGCGCTCTGCTCGTCCCTCGCGTCGGTGGCGCTGGCGCAACCTGCGGCGCTACCGACTGCGACGACAGCGGATGCGGCGGAAGAGGCCGAGCTGCAGCGTGCCTTGGCCCGCGACGCCGGTACGGCTGGCCCTGCGACAACGGCGGCGGCAGTGCCTGTGGCGGCCGCATATTCGTCGCCAGCGGCCGCTGGCTGGCAGACGATCCTGCCGGACATCTCGCTGATTCTCGACACGGCCCTAGCTGCCTTCGTCGGGGCGCCGAGACAGACCGGCGCCCACGACCCCGCCCAGCGCGGCTTCAACCTCCAACAGCTTGAGATGCATCTGGAGTCGTCCGTCGACCCCTATCTGGAGTTGCAGGCCAATTTGGTGTTCTCGCAATTCGGGGTCGAGGTGGAGGAGGCCTATGGTCGGACGTTGGCGGCGCCGCTCGGTCTGCAGCTGCGCATGGGTCAGTTCCTCGCCCGCGCAGGCCGCAGCAACCCGACTCATCCGCACGCCTGGCACTTCGCCGATCAGGCGCTGGTCAACGGCAAGTTCTTCGGCAGCGAGGGTCAGCGTGGATTGGGCGCCGAGGTCTCGTGGCTCGCGCCGCTGCCCTGGGTTGTCGAGCTCATCGCGGCGGCGGCGATGCCCAACGGCGCTTGCTGCGCGCGCAGCTTTGGTGGCGGTCAGGCCATCAGCGTGGGCGGAGCGCGCGATCTGGCCTTGAACCTGCGGTTGGAACAGTTCTTTGATCTGTCGCCGCGGGCGTCGCTGCTGGTAGGCGTCGGCGGACTGGCGGGGCCGAACAGCACCGGCTTCTGGAACCGGACCGAGATCGCGATCGCCGACGTCATGTTTCGTTGGCGGGACCAGGGCGACGCCCAGCGGCGCGCCTTCACATTGCAGATCGAGATGATGGGCCGGCGCCGGCAAGTGCCCGATCGCCTGCTCCAAGACGCCGGCGTGACCGCTTCGGCTGTAGCGCGGCTCGCCCTGCGTTGGGAGGCCGGCTTGCGCTTCGAGCACGTCCTTGGCGTCGCTGACGACCCACTCGACCCTTCGTGGACCGCGGACCGCACGCGCTCCACGGCGCAAGTCACGTTCTACCCGAGTCATTTCTCACGGTTGCGGGCGCAAGCCTCCTGGGATCGCCGACCTGCCGAGGCACGGGACGGCTTCGCCGCCTTCCTCGCCTTTGAGGCGCTCATCGGCGCCCACGGTGCTCACAGCTACTGAAGGTGCCGTCTGCGGGCCTAGTCATGGTGCAATAAGATGCGTAACAGGTCGTTTCGAGTCGTGATGATGCGGATGCTTGCCTGCACCCTGCTGGTGGTGGCGCTGACGTTTCGAGCTCCGTCGGTCGCCGCAGAGCCGGCGCCGACCAAGGTCCGCGTCGTCTGTACCTTGTCTGATCTCGCGGCATTGGCGCAGCAGGTCGGCGGTCCCGACGTCGAGGTCGCCCACCTAGTCGATCCGGGGCAGGATGCTCACTATGTCGACGCTCGCCCGAGCCTGATGCTGCCGCTGGCCCGCGCAGACCTTCTGGTGGTCAACGGGTTGGAGCTCGAGGTGGGGTGGCTGCCGCCGCTGCAGCGCGGCGCGCGCAACGCGGCGATTCAGGTCGGCGCTGCAGGCTTTCTCGACGCCAGCATCGCGGTGCGACGCCTGCAAGTGCCGGGCACGGTCGCTTCCCGCAGCCAAGGCGACGTACATCCCGCGGGCAATCCGCACTACCTGCATGACGCACGCGCCGCTGCTGCGGTGGCTCAGGCCATCGGCCAACGCCTGGCTCAGCTCGATCCGGCGCGCGCTGCTCGACACCGGGCCCGAGCGACGGAGGTTTCGTCGGCCCTTCTGGCTTTTGCGGAGGCGCAACGCACGCGCTTCGCGGCCTTGCCAGAGGGGCGGCGGCGCGTGGTGGTTTACCATCAGTCGCTGGTCTACCTGTTGGATTGGCTGGGCATCGAGCAGGCGGCAGCGATCGAGCCCTTGCCCGGCATCCCACCCAACCCAGGACACATCGCCAAGGTCCTGGCGACGATGCGGGCGCTGTCGGTTCCGGCGGTGCTGCAGGAGCCCTACTATCCGCGCAACGCAGCGGAGACGCTCGCCCGGCTGGCGAAAGCCAAGTTGGTGGTTGTGCCCGGCGGCGCCGACGTCGATCGCGGCGAGACCTACCTGGCGAGAATTCGTCGCACCGTGGAGGCGATTCATGGCGCCTTGCGTTGAGAGCCACGGCCTGAGGGGGCGTCCCTTGGTGGGATGGGCGGCGGCGCTGGCGTTGGCCGTTGGGTTGGCAGGCTGCGTCGATGGACCTGGCCACGGCGCCGGGCGCCTCCAGTTGCGGCTGCGCGCGGTCTTTGACCTACCCACAGAGCGGCTCGATGCGCAGGGGCGCTGGCAGACGGCCCATGGCTACGCCTTGGCTTTGACGAGCCTCGAGTGGACGCCGGCGGCGATCGCCTTGCTGGGCGCAGAGGCTGTGTCGCTGCCCTTTGACCCGGCCAAGCCTCCGGATGGCTACAGCAATTGTCACCAATGGCACTGCCACAAGGCCGACGGGACCCTGCCAACTTACGCAGAGATCGCAGCCGAGCTTCGGGGCGGCGTTGTGCCAGCAGCTAGCCTCGAGGCCAAGGCGTCACCCGGCGTCCTGGTTTGGACGCAACCGAGCCCCTCGCCTCGTGAGGCAACGCTGCAGGGGTGCGCCGAGGCAGGCTGTGAGCTCGAGGAGGGCTCACTCGTGGCGCTGCGCGTCGATGTCTCCGGTCTGCGCGTTCGTGGGACCGTGGTGTCTACTTCCGTAACGACGGCAGGGACCTTGCCGACGCAGGGGCTCCCGCTCGACATCGCCGTTGCTGATCCGCTGCGTTGGGCCGTCGGCTTGCCGCCTGCTGCGAGCGTCCGGGTGGCGCCTGGCGAGCCCTACCTACGCCGCCTCGACGTCGTCGTGCGGCTCGGCGCCGGCGCGCTCGACGGCGTCGCCATGGCGGAGCTGGTCGGCGGTGGCGCTGCCACAAACGCCGCGAACGCCGCGAGCGCCCTGGCGGCTGGCGTCGTGGACTTGAGCGCCGTCACGGCGGCGCTCGTCGACGTGCAGGAGACGCCATGAGTACCGAGCCCAGGACGCTGCTGGCCCTCGAGCGGGCTGTGGTCGGCTACGGTGGCCACGGGTTGCTGCCGCCCGTCGACTTGGCACTGGCGGTGGGGGACTGCTGGGCCCTCATCGGCCGCAACGGCGCCGGCAAGTCGACGCTGATGCGCTCGATGCTCGGTCTGCAGCCGCTGCTCTTCGGCACGCTGCGCCGGGCCCCGCAGCTGCGGGTGTCGTTTGTGCCGCAGCGCGCCCACTTCGACCTCTCGGTGCCGTCGCGGGTGCGCGACTTTGTCGCCGGTGGCCTCGACGTCGGCTGGCGATTCCTACGCCCGTGGCTCGATGCCAGCGAGCGAAGTCGCGTCGAGGCGGTGCTCGAGGCGACCGACACCGCGACATTGGCCGCCGAGCCCTTCGCCGCGCTGTCGGAGGGCCAAAAGCAGCGTGCGCTGATCGCGCGGGCCGTGGTCAGCGCGCCGCAGCTGCTCGTGCTGGACGAGCCCACCAGCGCCATGGATCCGCTCAATGAACGCGCGGTGTTCGCGCTGTTGCAGCGCCTCTGCCGACCACCGGGCAGAGACAACGCGATGGCGGTGTTGCTGGCCAGCCATCAGATGGGGTTCCTGCCCGAGTACGCCGACCACTGCTTGCTTGTCGACAAAGATCTCGGCGTGTTGCAGGCCGGGAGCACGCGCGAAGTCTATGCCAGTGCCGCCTTTGGTCGCATCTATGGCGCGCTGCACTTGCCGGCGCCGGGTTTGGGGGGCTGATGTCGCCGCAGCACGCGCCACCCGAGCTGGAAGAGTTCTTCAGCAATCTTGAGTTATTCGGCGACGCGCTCTGGGCAGGAGCAGCTGCCGGCGCTCTGCTCGGAGTGCTCGGCGTCTACGTCCTTTTGCGCAACCTGGTCTTTGTTTCAGCCGCGTTGTCGCAGGCTGCGGGGCTCGGCGTTGCGCTGACATTCTGGGCACGTGCGGCGCTGCCTGGTCTGCTGGGCGGCCTGGACCCCGCGCTGGGCGCGATCGTCATGACGCTCATGGCGACCCTCTTTTTCGTCCGCGCACACGATCACCACGACGCCCACCAGGACGCGCAACTCGGCGTTGCCTACCTCATCGGCAGCGCGGGAACGTTGGCCGTCGCCACCCGCATCGTCGCCGATCTCGCGGACATCGAGACCTTGCTGTTTGGATCGGCTGTGGCCGTATTGCCCGAAGATCGCGACGCCTTGCTGTGGACTGCAGGCACTCTGCTGGTGCTGCACGGCGTCGCCTGGCGCGGCTTTGTCGCCATCAGCGTCGACGGTGATGGAGCGCGGGTGCGGGGATTGCCGGTGGCGCTTCTGGAGGTGTTGCTCTTCTGCAGCCTCGCCCTCGGCGTTTCAGTCGCGACCCGGGTGCTCGGCGCGCTGCCGGTGTTCGCCTTCTCCGTTCTGCCGGCGATGGCCGCAGTCAAGCTGGCACGCAACGTCAGCGAGGCGATCTGGATTTCCAGCCTGGTCGGGATCGCAGCGGCGACGCTGGGCTACCTCGCTGCCTATCGATTTGAGTTGCCGGTCGGCGCCGCGCAGACGCTGACCTGTCTGCTGCTCCTCGCGCTTGCTTCGGTGGCCGAGCTGCTGCGCGAGCGGCACGGTCACGGCCACCATCACTGAGCGGGACCTGATCGCGCGCAGTCGCATTGGCAACCGATGGGGAGCGCGGGCATTGCCCAGGTCTCTACGCGCTGGCAGCCTCCGCCGCCCAGCCCGGTGGCGAGGCGCGCCCCGGACTGGCGCGGCGAGGAGCAGACGATGTGCGGACTGGTAGCGGTGCTCGACGCGCGCAGCGATGGCCGAAGCCACACGGCCGCAGTGCAACGCGCATGCGACGCCATCGCGCACCGCGGCCCAGATGACGAAGGCGCATTCTTCGACGGCCCCGTGGCGCTCGGCTTTCGCCGGCTCAGCATCCTCGACTTGAGCCCGGCCGGGCACCAGCCGATGACTTCGCAGGACGGCGCCTGGACGCTGGTTTTCAACGGCGAGATCTATAACTTCTTGGAACTCCGGCGCGGACTCATCGACGCCGGCGTGCAGCTGCGCAGCGACTCCGACACCGAGGTTCTCCTCGAACTCCTGGCGCGCGAAGGACCACAATGCCTCAGCCGCTGCAACGGGATGTGGGCCCTGGCGGCCTGGCATGCGCCCACAAGGGCCCTCGTCTTGGCCCGCGATCCCTGGGGAATCAAGACGCTGTATGTCTCCGAACAGAATGGTTCAATCACCTGTTGCAGCGAGATCAAAGGTCTGCGCGCCGCCGGCTGCGATCTCGGCGGTGTCGACGCGCTTGAGGCGCGCCTTTTTCTCGAGCACCACGAGCTCGACACCGGGGAGCGCACGTTTTTCGCCGGCGTCCGCCGCCTGGCGCCGGGCGTCATCGAGCGCCACCGGGTCGGGCACCCGGTCGAGCAGAGCCGCGCTGGCGATGGTGCGGCGCCGCTCCCGGCAGGGCTCGGTCCGAACGCCAGCGATGAGGCTTGGAGTGAGGCATTCCGCGAGGCGTTCTTGCACGCGGTCAAACTGCGAATGCGGGCCGACGTTGACGCCGGGACCAGCCTCTCGGGCGGCCTGGACTCGACCGCCATTGCCTGTGCGACGGCGCGCTTTCTGCAGGCGGAGCGGGCATCCAACTGCCGCCACGCGTTCACAGTCCATACGCCGGAGTTCGACGAGTCGCGCTACATCGAGCCGGTGGTGCAGCAGACCGGTGCCCGCTGGCACGTCACGACGGGCGACGCCGCGACCTTGCAGGCGGCCTTCCCAGGCTTTCGTCGCGCCCACGACCAGCCGGTGCACACGCTGACGGCGCTGGCGGGTTACCTGGTCATGGACCTGGCGGCGCAGGCTGGCGTCAAGGTCCTGCTCAATGGCCAGGGCTCCGACGAGCTGCTCGCCGGCTATCCGTCGAGCGAACTGCCTTGGCTGCGCAGCCTCATTCGAGAGCGCGGCGCGGCGGAGGCGTGGGCACAAGCCAGCGCGCTGCGCGGATCGCGCCCGGCCGGTCTACGCATGGTCGCGCAGGCGGCGGCCGGTCAGGCGCTGCGCACACTGCCGAGCGCAGTCGAGCTCGCCTTGCGCGGTGGCGCGATCCAGGCGAGGCGTGGAGCGCCACCGCTCTGGGCAGCTGACGGCCCACTCGCAGCGACGACGCCTCCCCGGTTGCCTGAGTCACTCGACCTGCACCGCCACCTCCTCGAAAACGAGCACCGCTCGCCGCTGCCGACCTACCTGCGTATCGAGGACATCAACTCGTCGGCGTTCTCCATCGAGGCCCGGCTGCCCTTCTTGGATCCGCATGTTGTGGCGATCGCGCGCGCCGCGCCGGCCCACATCCTGCGCCGTGGCCCCTGGAACAAGTCGTTACTTCGGCAGATTTTGCCGGGGCTCGTGCCCGACATCGTCTGGCAGCGGCGTGACAAGATGGGCTTTCCGGTGCCGGCGGCCGCCTGGCTTCGCGGTCCGTTGCGCGAGCCGTTCCGCGACGTGCTCGCCGACCCAAAGCTCAAGGCGCGGGGCTGGTACGACGTGCCACGGCTGCGGCGTGAGCGTGACGCCTTCCTCGCCGACGCCGCTGCGGGCCTGAGACCGGAGCTTCACCGCGTGTTTCTGCTGGAACTTTGGGCCCAGGATCATCTGGACTAGCGACTGAACAGACGGTTTCAATCGCAAGTACGATTCGTTGTGTCTATGAACAACGGACGTCTACGGGATCTCGTCGGCGCCGATGTCCGGCGGATCGGGCCGGGTCTGGCCATCGATGTCCATCGGGACTTCTGGCAGCTTGATGGCCTTGCCGAGACACGCGGAGTTGGGCTGCAGGTGCAGGTCGTAGGGCGCTACCGCGCTGAGCAGAGCGACCACTCCGACCACGTCGGGCGACGTCGGCTTGGCGCCAGCCGGGGCAGTGACGCCCTGCAGGCAGTTGGCGCCATAGGCGCCGACGGAGGTGGTGGTCACCAACGCGTTGTTGGCGCCGACTGCGGCGTTGTTGCGAACGTCCACCGCGCCGGTGGTTGCGCCCTCGATGATCGCTCCGGCGCCCGACATCAAGATGGTGTTGTGCACGAACTGGTTTTTGCCGGTGAGCGCATTGGGGCTGTACCAGTGCAGAGCGTGCTGACTTTCTTGAACGAAGAAGTTGTTGGCGATGAGCAGGTCGTTCCAGTTGGTGCCATTGCGGAGGCGCAACGTCGCCATGCCGACGTTGCCGACGAAGGTGTTGCCAACGATGCGCATGCCGGCGTGTGCACCGTTACGCACCATGATGACGCCTTGGGTGTGAAAGGTGCTCGGTGGTTTCAGGTTCTCAAACCGGTTGCCGACGAATTCGATGGACTCGGAGCCGCTGGTCTGGATGTACGCGCCGCCGATGTAGCTCGACGACCCCCAAGCGCCAGGTCCGAAGTCGTGAATGTGGCAGGACTCGATGCGCACGCCCTTGTGCCCGCCGCCGCTGCCGAACGCGATGGGACCGCTGTAGCTGCCCGCGATTTTGTTCTGCGGCTCCTTGCCGTCGATGTCGATGCCCGCGACCGTGATCCAGCTCGCACCGGTCTCGAATTTGATGATGCCGCAGTAGGAGCTGACGCAAGTGACGCCGACGAGGCGGACTTTGGCGCCGGGCGCGGCCTGGAAACGCACCCGCGCGTCGGCTGACGCGCCCGGGATGGGGACCAAGAGCAGACCATTGGGCTCGATGTAGGTGCCCGCGGCGGCGACGATCGTCGTCGGCCCACAGACCCCTTTGGCGAGCCCGGCTAGGGCTGCGGCAAACGTCTTGAAATCGCCGCTCGGTCCCAGCGTCAACGTGCCGGCGAGCTTGCCGCCTTGGCAATTGCCGGACTGCGCGCAGGTGCCCGCCTTGCAGGTCGCATTGCTGCCGCACGCCTGGCCGTCGGCGAGCGGCACGAACACGCAGCCTTTGGCCTTGTCACACGACTCGTTGGTGCAGGCGTTGCCGTCGTTGCAGCTGGCCGTGCTGCCGCCTCCGAGCGGGGTGCCCTTGCAAGTGCCGCCAGCGCAGGTGTCGCCGCTGGTGCAGGCGTCGCCGTCGTCACATGCGCCCTGCGTCGGTGTGTTCTGGCAGCCCTCTTTGGCGCTACAGGAGTCCAGCGTACACCCGAGGTTGTCGGAGCATGGCTTCGGCGCCCCCTTGCAGCCGCCCGAAGCGCAGGCATCGTCGACCGAGCATGGGTCGCCATCATCGCAGGGGCCTGCGGCCGGCTTGAAGTTGCAGCCACTGGTCTTGTCGCAGCTGTCGATCGTGCACACGTTGCCGTCGCCGCACGGAGTGGCTTTGCCCAGGCACGTGCCGCTGGCGCATGTGTCGTCCGCTGTGCAGATGTCCTCGTCATTGCAAGGTGCTGCGCTTGGCGCCTGCACACAGCCCTTGATCGGGTCGCAGGTGTCGGTCGTGCAGGCGTTGCCGTCGTCGCAGCCCTTGGGCTTGCCCTTGCACGCGCCAGCGTCGCAGGCGTCGGCCTCCGTGCAGGCGTCGCCATCGCTGCAGTCGACGAAGCTCGGCGCGTGGGCGCAACCCTCGCCTGGCTTGCAAAAGTCTTGCGTGCAGATCTGAGCGTCATCGCAAGGCGTAGGGCCGCCACCCTTGCAGCCCGCAGGTCCGCAACTGTCGCCGGTTGTGCAAGGGTCCGAATCGTCGCAAGGTCCCGGCAGGACCTCGGTGGTGCAGCCTTTGGCGCCGAGGCAGCTGTCCTTGGTGCATGGGTTAGCATCGTCGCACGTCACGTTGTCGGTCTGGCCGTCGCAGTCGTCGTCCTTGCCATTGCAGGCCTCGACGCCGGTCGGCTTGCAGGGGCCGGGTCCGCTGTCTGCGCTGTCCTGGCTGTCTGCGGCTGTGTCGGCCTTCGCGTCCGCGCTTGCGCCGTCAGCATCGGCGGCGGCATCAGCAGTGGCATCGGCTGCGTCGGCGTCGGCGTCGACCACCGCGTCGGTTGTCTCCGTCGCGCCACCGCCATCTGCTGCGTCGTCAACGCCCGAGGCGTCGGCGACGTCGATCGCATCTACCGTCTCGCCACCGCCGGTCTCGGCGACGTCCGCCGCGGACGGGCTACCGTCGCTGTCCGCCTGGGCGTCCGCCTGGCTGTCCGCCTGGCCGCCTGTCGCCGAGCTGTCGGCAGAGAAGGTCGGCAGCTCGGACGTGCCTTCGGGTTCGGCCGGGACGACGGTCGTGCCGCAGGCGGCGAACAGCAGCGCAGCGAGACAGACGGAAGGTGCACAGGCCCATGGGCGTCGGAATTTGAGCATCTCTGGCTCCCGAGACGGGCGGAATCGCGACCCACCCCGATGGTGCCAGAGCCCAAGCCTGAGCGGCAACTCGGTGGGGCGAATCAGCGCGCGCAAGGCTTCGACATGGGCGGCGAGCCCTCGCCGCTCGACGGGCCTGCAGCCTTGGACACCGCCGGCAACCGAGAGGGTGGAACGAGCGCCGCTTTGGGCGCCCTGTGTTAGGGTTCCGCCGCTGCGTGTCAGCAGTGTGGAGGGCGCGATGACCTGGCTCCTATACGGTGCCTATGGCTACACGGGAACTCTGATTGCCCATCTGGCGGCCGAACGCGGGCTGCGACCGATCTTGGCCGGCCGCGATGCCGGACGAACGGCGGCCCTCGCCTCCGCGCTGGGTCTGCCCCATCGGGTTTTCGATCTCAAGGATGCAGCGCGGCACTTGGACGGGGTCGCAGCGGTGCTGCATTGCGCCGGCCCCTTCGCCCGCACCGCCAAGCCGATGATCGACGCCTGCATCGAGTGTGGCGTCCATTACCTGGACATTACTGGGGAGATCGGTGTGTTCGAGCTTGCGCACCGCCGAGGGCCAGTGGCGGCCTCGAAAGGCGTGATGCTGCTGCCGGGCGTAGGTTTCGACGTCGTGCCGTCCGACTGCCTCGCCGCCCACGTCGCCGCCGCCCTTCCCGGCGCCGCCCGCTTGGCCTTGGCCTTCCACTCAGCGGGGCGCATGTCCCATGGCACGGCGAGCACCATGGCCATGCACCTGGGGCTCGGTGGTGCTGTTCGGCGCGGCGGAGCCATCGTCGCCACGCCACCGGGACACGCGCAGCGAGAGGTCGACTTTGGCGATGGACCGAGGACGGTCGTGTCGATCCCATGGGGCGACGTGTCAACAGCGTACTACTCTACTGGAATCGGTGACATCATCGTCTACCTCTCGCTGCCAACCTCGCTTCGGTTGGCGCTGCGAGCGAGCGCCCTGGCCGGACCCCTCTTGCGCACAGCGTGGGTGAGGTCGCGGCTCCAGCGCCGCATCGACGCCGCCCCGCCGGGACCAACCGCCGAGCAACGCCTGCGGACGCGCGCTTCGCTTTTTGCCGAGGCGGTGACGGAGGACGGCCGGATGGCGACAGCTTCCTTGGAGACGCCGGACGGCTACGATTTGACGGCAGACGCAGCCATCCTGTTCGCCGAGCGGGTGGTCGCCGGTGCCGCGCGGCCCGGCTTTCAGACGCCGTCGCTCTTGCTCGGGCCGGACATCGTCCTGGCCTGCAAGGGTGTCCGCCGCCGCGACGCCACGGTCACCGCCCGGGAATGAGCGGCCGCTGCGGCGGATTCTCCTTTACAGGTGCGGGTGGGCGGGCCTACTCTCTCGCGCCCCGCCGGCGAGGCGGCGATCAAGCGAGAGGAGCCGATGGCAGAGCCCTGGACCCAAGAAGAGAGCGAGCCGGCGCCAGCATTCGGCGAGGCGTCGGTGGTGGCGATTCGACGCCCGTCGGCGCAGGCCGTACCGGTCGTCAAGTCGCCCGCTAGTGGCGAGGGGCCGCCTGCGTTGGCGGAAGATGTGGAAGAACAGACAGTTGAGTCGATTGCGCGGCCCGAGTTGGCCGCTACGGCGCCAGAATCAGCCGTGGAGGAAGATCTCGAGCAGGCCCCGATGCTCCTGCGGTCGCCGACCCCACGCCCGCACTGGGATCCCTGGGCGCCGATCTGGCTTCGGCCGCTGATTCGCCTGCTGCTGCTCGATGAGCATGGCCCGATGCCGCGCACGGTTGCAGCGCAAGTCGGCTTCGCCGCAGTGCTGATGGTGCTGCAGGCCGGCGTCGACATGTTGGCCTGGACGTTGGGCCTGCGCTGGGTGTTCGTCGACGCGCTCGGGCCGGGCGGCTGGGCCCTGACGATCGGGTTCGCGGGCCTGATCTCTGCGATCATCTTGATCTTCGAACGCTTCGTGATCACGGCGGCGGTGCCGATGGAGAAGTCGCCGCTTACCAACAAGGGCACGTTGATCCGCATCGCCGTGGTTCTCGCCTTTGCCATGGTCACCGCGATCCCCGTCGAGATGATGATCTTCCACGACGTCATCCAGGGGCGCATCGGTGGTGAGGTCGAGGGGCGCCGGGTCGAGGCCCGCGGTCAGCTGCTTGGTGAAGTCGACGGCGCTGAGAAGGCGCTGGCGGAGGAGGAGCGCGCGGCGCGCCAGTCGGTCAAGCTCGAGCTGCCCGAGGTGGTGAGCGAGAAGGTCGATACCGGGGACATCGACAAGCAGATTGTGGCCCAGAAGGCGACGCTGCCGACGCTGGAAAAGGCCGCGGCGCGCGCCGTGGCACAGGCGAAGGCAGCCGATGGGCGCTTGCAGCGGGCCAAGGCTCGGCAGGAGGCGACCCTCGCTGATGCGCCGGCTTCGATCCGGCGTGCGCGGCAGCTCGCGGTGGACCAGGCGCGGGCGAGCGCCAACGCGATGACGCAGCGCGCCGACGCCGCCAAGGACGCACTGGCGGTGCGCCAGCGTCAGATCACCGACCTGGATTCGGAGCGCTCCGGCAAGCAGACAGCGGTGGACTCGGAGAATGAGCGCAAGCGCAAGGAGGCGACCGAGGAGCATCAGAAGTCGCTGTCTGCGATCTCCGATCGCTTCAAGGAGCGCCGCATCAAGCTCGACGCCCGCCGTGCCGAGGTCGAGGCGATGACCGACGTCCAATTGGCCGCGGCGACGAAGCGGACTTTTCAGCCGCCCGACGGCTTCGCGCGGCGCTGGCAGCTCATGCACCAACTTGAGCAAGAGGATGAGCTTTTTGGCTGGACCAAGTGGGCCGTCCGCGTCTTGTTCGTCGGCCTGAGCCTGTTGGTGTTGGCCTCGAAGTCGTTCTTCCACCGCCGCACCCGCGCTTACTACCTCGGCTTCGACCCGATGGATCGGCGCATTGGCTCGCTCTAAGGTGACCGGCGAAGCGACCGCGCTGGGCGGACATGGCGAGTCGACCTGGCAAGGCCGAGCCTGTCCGCCAGGCTGAAGCGCGGCCGCTTCAGGCGTCGCCGGCCAGCGTGGCGATAGCGACACCCTGACGCCGCCACACGGCGAAGCGTGGGATCACCAGTGGGTCGAATCGACTCGTAATTGGTCCGGCGGCCCCGTCCCAGGTGCGCGGACCGTCCTTGGCGGTGGGGTCCAGGTGACGGCGCCATCTTTGACGTCCTCAGCGCCTTGCAGGCCCTCAGAGCTTCTGGCTGACCTGGCTGAGCATGCCCGCGATTCCTCGATGGTGGACGGCGATCGTGCGGTCGCCGGCGCCGCGGTAGTGACCGGTCGTCGAGTGATCGACCTCGGTAGCGCCCCAAATGACGACCAACCCGGTGATGGCCTGGGCCCGCTTGCCCTCGCCTGGCCGCTCCTGCTGGACGACCTCGAGCGCAAGGCCCTGGGCCAACTCTCGGCCAAGGCTGCGCAGCTTGTCGCGGTAGCTCGGCGACCCGCCGACGATGGTGACCCGTGCCATGCCTGCGGCGCGGCAAGCGGCGACGAAGGCGCCGAATGCGCGGCGGATGTCGCTGCCACCACAGCACTCGCAGTCCGCCGGCGCGACCCGAATGACCGGTGTGTCCTTGCCCATCGGTTGGCAGTCAGCCCCTTCGCACACCAGCGCGGTACGCTCGAGCTCACTGCGCAGCGCTTGGTGGTCGCCTCTGAAGATCGCGGTCGCGGTGGCAGCGGGACGGGCGTGCAGCAGGCCTTCGAGCGCGCGCACCTGCAGCGCCTCATCGGCGAGGCCGCGTCGGCGCAGGAGAAGGCGCAAGTCTGCCGCGTTGCGCTCGGTCTTGACGGCCCGCAGCTCTGTCTCCAAGGCACTACGCGACTGAGCATGGGCGCGCGCAGCCTCCTTGGCGCCGCTTGCCGCCACATGGGCGGCAGCGAGGTCGGTTTCGAGCGCCGTGACGCGGGCCAGGGCGTCGGCGAGGGCCGCCCCAGCCTCGGCGAGCTGCGCTTGTTGTGCCTGCAAGCGCTCATTCAACGCCGAGAGGCTCGCAGTCAGCCGCGCGCTTTCCTCGTGTAGCCCCTGCCGCTCTACGCCAAGTTCATCGAGTCGCGCCCTGGCTGCGGCCTCGCCAGCCCCAGCGACTTGACCCGGCGAGCTTGCGGTGGGCGATGTCGACGGGCGGGTCGTCTGCGCCGCGCCTCCGAGCTGTGGGCGGCGGCCCGTAGGTCCCACTGCGGCTGGTCGCGGCAGGCGGTGGCTTGGGGAATCGAGCGCCTGGAACCCTTCGCGGCGCATCTGCTCCTCGAATTCATCCAATTCTCGGCCTGCCACAGCGCCTCCGTTTGTCGCCCGCGACAGTGGCTCCGGGTACCTGCTATGCTCTTCGCGCGGTCCGCTGGCAATGGGGCGACTAGGGTTTCGGCAGGGCGTGGAGGAAGACATGACAGGGTGTGCAGATCGCCGTTGCGCGATCGCGGCAGATCAAGGGGTGCGAGGCCCGCGCTCCTGGCGAGGCTTTCATCGTTCTGGCCGATTCTCCGCGGCGTTGGCGGCGGCGATCGCATTGGCCGCGGGCTGTGGCAGCGATCCGGAAGCGGGGCAAGACGCAGGCGCCGGCTCTGGTCTCGACATCGGTGGGGGCTTCGATATCCAGTTTGACCCTGGAGACGTCTCTCCGGGCGACGCGCAGACCGATGGCGGCGGCGCCAGCGATGACGGCGGGGCCAGCGACGCGGGAGGGACCAGCGACGAGGCGGGGTCCGGCGACGCCCTGCCAGCGGACGCGCCAACGCCCGGCGAGTGCGAGTTCGAGGCAAGTCCCGCCCCGGGCGAGGCCGGCGCCACTTGCGTCGCCAACACCGATTGCGACAGCGGCTTCTGCGTCGCGACCAGCGCCGGGGGCCGTTGTAGCCGATCGTGCCTCGACTGCTGCCCGGCCGGGTGGGGATGCGCCCAGGCACCTGGACAAGACGTTGTGTTCATTTGCCTTCCGAAGCTGGAAGCCTTGTGCTTGCCCTGCCAGAAGGACGCGGACTGCGAAGGGCTCAATGCTGGGGCGCTCTGCCTGAGCTATGGCGATGGTCCTGACCAGTCGGTCAGATTCTGCGGCGGCGGCTGCGAGAGCGAGGCCGACTGCCCGAGCGGCTACCAGTGCAGCCAAGGGGTTGGCACCAGCGGTCAAGCCAAACAATGCCGTCTGACAAGCGGACTCTGCGCCTGCGGTCAGGTTGCCACAGCCAAAGGCCTGCTGGCGGCCTGCATCGTGACCAGCGCCGCTGGTTCCTGCGCAGGCATGCGCAGCTGCAGCCCCTCTGGCCTGGGCCCCTGCAGCGCTGCCGTGCCGGCCGCCGAGACCTGCGATGGCGTCGATCAGGACTGCGACGGAGCGACCGACGACGGCATTGCGCCCGTGGCATGCGAGGTCAAGAATGCGGACGGCGTCTGCGTCGGTATGGCCGCTTGCAGCGGAGGAAAGGCTGCGTGCGACGCCAAGACCCCAGCGGCAGAGGCCTGCAATGGCGCCGACGATGACTGTGACGGCGCCACGGACGAAGGGTGTGACGACGACAAGGACGGTTACTGCGCCAAGGGCGTCGCCATCGCCGACCTGCCGGCGGCGTGCAACGAGCCGAGCGGCTGCGGCGACGCCAAGATGCCGCCTTGGTGCGCCAAGGGCATCGGCGATTGTGACGACAAAGACCCGGCCGTGCAGCCAGCGGCCGCCGAGCTCTGCGGCAACGTCAAGGACGACGACTGCGACGGCGTCACCGATGGCCCCGCCACAGGAGGGCCTGGCGCAGCCAAGGCGCCGGTGGGCTGCAAACTGTACTACCAGGACGCCGACCTGGACGGCGCCGGCGACGCCGCGCTTTCGGCGTGCCTGTGTGCGGCGACCAAGGCCCATCCCGCCAGCGTCGGTGACGACTGCGACGACAAAGACCCGTCCGTGAAGCCGGGCGCACCTGAGGTCTGTGGCAACGCCAAGGATGACGACTGCAACGGCGATCAGAATCAAGAGAACGCGAAGAATTGCAGTAATTTCTACGTCGACAAGGACGGTGACGGCTACGGCACCGGGACTGCGAGCTGCCTGTGCGCCGCCAAGGGCGATCACAAGGCGCTGGCGGCCGGCGATTGCGACGATGGCACCAAGGCGATCTCGCCCGTGGGCACCGAAGTCTGCGACGGCCTGGTCGATGAGGACTGCGACGGCAAGATCGACGAAGAGGGCTCAGGCGGCTGCAAACCGTGGTTCGCCGACGTCGACAAGGACGGCTGGGGAGACTCCTCGAAGTCGGCCTGCCTCTGCGGCGCCGCTGGCGCCTATGCGACGCTTCAGGTCGGTGACTGCAACGACGGCAATCCAGCCGTCAACAACGGCGCGGTCGAGCTCTGTAACGACAAGATCGACAACGACTGTGACAGCGCGACCGATGAGGAAAACGCCAAGAACTGTACCGACTGGTACTTGGACGAGGACAAGGACGGCTACGGCAGCAAGACCGCGAAAAAGTGCCTGTGCGACAAGGGCGACGTCCCCGGGTACGTCGCTAGCAAGGGCTCGGACTGCGATGACTCTTCCAACGTGATCTCGCCGGAGGCCAAGGAGATCTGTGACGGCAAGGACAACGACTGCGACAATAGCGTCGATCCCGGCTGCGACGCCGATGGCGACGGCTACTGCGACAGCAGCAAGACGACCGTCGGCAAGCCTCCGGCGTGCCCCAAGGGCGGCGGAGACTGCAATGACGATCCCGCTGCCGGCGGGAAGGCCGCCCATCCCGCCGCCGTCGAAGTGTGCAACAGCAAGGATGACAACTGCGTGCTGGGCGTCGACGAAGGCTGTGACGACGATGGCGACGGCTACTGCGACAAGTCCAAGACGGTGGTCGGCTCGCCGACGGTCTGCCCAAAGGGCGGCGGCGACTGCAACGATGGCTCCAAGTCGATCGCTCCCAACGCCGTCGAGACTTGCAACGATGTCGACGACGACTGCGAAGGTGGCACCGACGAGGGCTGTGACGACGACGACGACGGCTACTGCGACAAGAAGATGACCGTGGTCGGAAAGCCGAAGGTCTGCGCCCAGGGCGGCGGAGACTGCTGCGACCTCGACAACAAGGCGCGTCCCGGCGTCACCAGTTGGTTCACGTCTGCCAACAAGTGCGGAGACTTCGACTACAACTGCAGCAATAGCCCCGAGCAGCAGTTCACCGTGCTGGCCCAGGCGAAGCATATCTGCGAGGGCTTCGCCTGCACGAGCAAGGCCGAGTGCATTGCCGATCCGCAGGGCTGGGAGAACTCCGCGCCGGCATGTGGCAGCTCTGGCACGTGGATCGAAGACTACCAATGGAACGGCTCGCTGGCCTTGCCGCTCGTCAACACCTGTAAGTCCTCGGTCACGGTGCAAAAGACCCAGGGCTGCCACTGACCACTCAGGCGAGGCGATCGCCGCTTGCGCATGGCCCGCTGGCAGGCCGCTGGACGGCCTGTGACGGCGTCGGTGCCCGCGCGGGTAGGACTTGATGGCGAGGGCAGGGCGCCCGGGGACACGTCATCAGCGGCAGGCAACCGTGGCCAAGTGTACGCCAGGCAGGCCGCCACCGCCGCCGCTCGTTCGCGCTTAGGGGAAAGTGCCCTTTGGGCGTGGCTGCGGTCCCGTCCGGTGGAAAGGCACGGCTTAGGTGTGGTGCGCCGCGCTCCGAACCGGGCCGCCCCGGCGCGGTCCGAAGGCGGCATCGGCTAGGAGCCGTGGCTTGGCGGCCGGTCGGGCTATCGTCAGCTGGGCTGGATCGAGTTGAGCGCGCGCATCGCGCCCCTGCGGGCGAGGGCGGCCCTTAGTTAGGCGGGCAGTAGCGCTCGTCGCAGCTGCCTTCGAGGTCGCATGTGGCGCAGTAGAAGCCACAGGGCACGTACTCATCGTTGCCGACCACACAGGGCGGGATGTAGCCCGGACCCACCGGCTTCTGTGAGCACCACGCGTATTGCTCCTCGGGCGCCTTGACGCCGACGCCAGCCTCGGCCGCGTCGAGGTGGATGAGGCAGCCCCAGCAGAGGTCGAGCGGGAAGTCGATGGTGTTGGTCTGGACGACGGTCCCGTCCTGCATCTCGCCCTCGATCTTGACGTGGGCGATGATGCGCTGCATGGCCGTGTAGCGGTCGGCCGAGGCCTTGATCTTGGCCCGCAGCTGCTCACCGATGGCCGAGGTGATGAGCGGGAACCGTGCGATCGTCAGCGCTTCTGGGGCGACCGTGCCGGTGACGTGGACGTAGTAGCTGGTCGATGGTTTGAGCGACAGACCCGAGAAGGGGCCCGCGCTCGCCGTGTCCATCTCTAGGCTGACAACTGCACCTTTGACGTGCACGGTCGAGGCGTCGGTTCGAAGCTGCGCCGCGCCATTGCCCGTCACCTGGGTCGTGCGCTGCATCAAGTTGCGAACCAGCGGGAAGAACTCATAGATGTTCTGCGTCATCAGGTCGAGCGTGCCGTGGCTGCGCAGCAACTGGACGTTTTCCGGATAGCACTCGCCAGCGATGCCAGGGCCCACGGCGAGGCGCAATGCGACGACGCCGCCAGCGAGCTGCAGCGACTGCGGATTCTCGTGCACGCAGGCCTGCAGGGCCAACGCGGCGAGCACCGCGAGGAGGGGACTCGTTGGGTTTGGACGCTTCATGACGAGCTCCTCTCGCGACGCATCACCGAGGTCAGGATGCCACACGTCGCGCGCATCAGCGACCCACCGTGATCGACGCTGAGCGGTTCACGATCCGGGGGGTAATGAAGATCAGCAGCTCGGTGCGCTTGTCTTGCTCTGAGCGGGTGCGGAACAGCCCGCCGATGAGCGGCAAGTCGCCGAGCAGCGGCACCTTCTTGATCGACTCCGAGGTCGACCGGGTATAGATGCCGCCGATCACGGTCGTCTCGCCATCGCCTAGCAGCAGCTCGGTTTGGGCCTCGCGCTGGGTGATGGTCGGGTTGCCGTCTGCGGCTCGGTTGGAGAAGTCCGGCTCGTTCTTCGTGATGTTCAGCTTCATCAAGATGTTGCCGTCCTGAGTGATGTGCGGCGTCGCCTGCAGCTGGAGGTCGGCGTTGAAGAAGCGCGTCTGGACGCCCTGGGCGCTGACGACCGAGATCGGGATCGAGATACCTTGGCGGATCTGGGCCGTCTTGTTGTCCAACGTCATCACTTTCGGGCTGCTGACGATCTTGACAGTGCCCTCGGTCTCGGCGGCCGAGAGCCTGACGTTGAGGTTGTGCGCGCCACCGAGCGAGCCAAGGGTCAGGCCGATCGCGCCACCTGCGCCCTGACCGACGGCGGCAGGCATGTTGACTGCGTAGTTGGGCGTGGTGATGGCCACGCCGCCGATGTTGGCCTGGCCGCCGTCCGCGCCACCGGCGACGCCGACGACCGAGGGAAACGCCAAGCCCGTCTCGTTGCCGTAGACGCTGGACGCTGCCGAGTTGCCGCCCCACTGGATGCCGACGTCCTTGGTGAAGTTGGAAGAGGCCTCGACGATGCGCGCCTCGACCAGCACCTGCGGCGTCTGCGAGTCGAGCTTGCGCACCATCTCCTCGACGGCGGCCACGTGCTCCTCGGTGTCCTTGATGATCAAGGCGTTGGTGCGCTCATCCGTGCTCACGGTGCCTTTCTTGGACAGCAGCTCGCGTGCCTGCGCGATGAGCTGCTTGCTGTCGCCGTAATTGACCGGGATGATCCGGACCACCAACTGCTTGATGTCTTCGAGCTTCTGCCGACGCTCGACCTCGAGATCGAATTCCTTCTTGAGGGTGTCGACCGTACTCACCCGAATGACGCCTGATTGCCGAACGTAGTCGAGGCCTCTGGCCCGCAGGATGACGTCGAGCGCGAGGTCCCACGGGATGTTCTCGAGGTGGAAGGTGACCGAGCCGGCGACTTCGGGCCCCGCGATGATGTTGACGTTGCCCTCCTTGGCCAGGAAGGTCAGGACGTGTCGGATGTCGGCGTCCTTGATGGTCAAGTTGATGCGCTTGCCGGTGTACCGCCGCGATGAGCGCCATGGCGTCTTGATGGGGTTAGAGTTGACGCCAGCGGCCTCTGCACTGGACGCGACGCCAGCACCTCCGCCACCGCCGGTCGCACCAGCCGACTCGTCGCCCTCAGCCGCCATCAGCGGTTGTGGCGCGCGAGCGCGGCCGTCGCCGCCGACCCATACCTGCTGGCCAGTCGCCGCGGCCGCAGTGCCGGGTGGCGCGTCAGTCCGCACGAAGTCCCAGATGAGCCGCCCTTCGCGCAGCGAAACCGCCGAGCTGGCGCGCGCCACCAGGTCGACGACGATCCGCGCCTCTTGTGGCTGGTTGCTCGGCACGAAGACGGTGACGCGTTCGATGGGACCGTCGAGCGAGCGCGTGTCGTAGATGCGCTGAAGGTGCTCAGGCAACGTCGCGTCCAGGATGCGGAGCGCGAGCCGCTGATCGGTCCGGCTCAGCACCTCGTAGCGTGGGGAGCCGTCGATGGGCAGGTTGACCTGGCCGCGGGCGCGCCCCTCTGCCGTGATCTGAACGTCCAGAATGCGGGCGCGGCCGTCCTTGGTCTCGCCGGCCCCAGCGCCACCGCGCGACCGCATGCGCTCAAGCGCCGCCTGCTGGCGAATCTGTGCCTTCTCGGTCGCTGCGCGGCGCTCGGCTTCCACGGCCTCTTCGCGGGCGCGGCGCTCCTCTACCATCTTGGCAGCCATGGCCTCCGCGCGCCGCTGCACCTCGTCGTCGGTCACCGAGGGACGCTGACGCCGCTCTTGCTCTAACTCGGCGGCCAGTCGGGCGGAGCGGTCGCGCTCGGTATCGGCCTCGGCGCGTTCGCGTTCGCGGGCGCCGCGCTCCCGATCCGCTCGTGCCTCCAAAATAGCGATGCGCGTCTGCTGCTTGCGCACGAAGTCGTCCACCCCGACCGAGAGCTCGCCGCGTCGGGCCGCAGACTCGGCTGCCTCGCGCTTTTGCTGCTCGACGACAAGGGCCGACCGCAGCGCCGTCTCGCGCGCCGTGTGGGCTTGGGTCAGCGCCGCCTCGCGCTTGGCGTATTCGCGCTGCGCCGACACTTTGGTCTCCTCGATCGCGGCCTGCAGACGCTCGTTCTCGCGCCGCAGCTCGTCGTCGCGCTCCTTGGCCTCCAGCGCCAACTTGCCCTGCGACTCCGCGAGGGCCTTGGCAGCGGCCGCGACCCGGCGGTCATCGCTGCGGCGGTCGGCGCGCAGCGCGGCCAGCTCGGCGGCGCGGGCGTCGAGCGCTGCCCGGAGCTCCTGGGCCCGGCGCTCGGCGGCGGCGCGGCGTACAGCCTCCGCCTTGGCCTCGGCCCGTGCGGTCGCGATCTCTTTGTCGCGGCCGGCGAGCTCGGTGCGGGCGCCTGCCAAGCCGGTGCGGATGGCGCCGAGCTCGCGGTGCATGGTCTCGGCCTCGGCCCGACGACCGGCAACGCTGGCGGCCTTGGCCTTGCGCTCGGTCTCGCCCAGCTGCGCACGCAGCGCCTCAATGCGCTGTTCAGCCTTGACCTTGAGGGCCTCAAGCTGCTGGCTGCGCTCATCGAGCAGCGCCGCGACGCGTGCCGTCCGCGCTTCGCTGTCGCGATCCGCGGCCTTGCGCTCGGCATCGAAGGTGCGCCGTAGATCGGCCTCGCGGGTGGCGGCGCGCTTTTCCACTTGGCTGCGGACCTCGGCGACACGGCGCTCCAGCTCTTGCGCCTGCTTCTGCTGCCAGGCGCCACGCTCGGCCGCGGCGCGCTCCACCTCGGCCCGGGCCGCGGCGACCCTCTGCTCTGCGGCTTGCAACCCAGCCTGCGCGTTGCTGTCGGGGCCACTCGGACGCTTGCGCAGCTGCTCGAGCTCGACTTCACGTTGGGCGAGGCTGCGCGCGAGCTCGGCGGCGCGAGCTTGCTCCGCGCGGGCCGCGTCTTGGTGCCGCTTGGCCTCGCTGCGGGCGCCTTCAAGCTCCGAGCGGCTGTGATCGAGGTCGCCGCGCAGCTGGCCGAGGGCACCTTCCAGCGCGCTGCGCTTGGCCGCGGCCTGCTCGGCCTCTTGGGCGCGACCCGCGGCCAAGGCCTCGCGCTCAGCCGCGCGGGCAGAGGCCAGCCGCCGCTCGACCTCGCGCTCTTGGACCGCCATCTGGTCGCGGGCAACTTCGAGATCGCGCTCGCGCGCCTGCAGCAGGGCACCGACCTTGGCCGCGCTCCGCTCGGCTTGCTCGGCCCGGCTCTGGGCTACCTGCTCGCGATCGCGGGCGGCGGCGAGATCCCGTTGCAGCGCAGCGCTTGCGGCCTGCGCCTGCTGGAGCTCCTTGCGCGTCTCCGTGAGCCGCGCGCCGAGTTCCCCTTCCACTGCGCGCAGCCGGGCCTCGCGCTCGGCGAGCTGTTGCTCCAGGCGCGTCTTGGTCTCGGCAACGCGGCGCTCGGCCAGCGCCAGCTGCTGCCGCTCGCGGGCGCTAGCGGCACCTGAGCGCGACAGCTTCTGCAGCTCGGCGGCGCGCGCTGCGAGTTCTTGACGCAGACGTCCGGCCTCGGCCTCAGCCGTGGCGCGGCCGTCGGCGTTTCGACGCGCCTCGTCCTTGGCGTCGCGCACTGCGGCGTCTTGGGCCTGGAGGCGGCGGCTGATCTCCGTGCGCTCGTCGGCCAGCCGCTTGGCGTCGGCGGCGGCTTGAGCCGCCTCGTCCTTGCGGCCAGCGTCACTCGCCTGCCGCGCGCGGAGCTTGGCTGCGTCGGCCTCGGCGCGCAGGATCTGCTCGCGCTTGTCGAGTTCGTCGCGGATGCGCTGCAGCTCTTGCTCCCGTTCCGCCAAGAGCCCCTCGATGCGTTGAGCACGGGTCGATGCAGTGGCGGCGGCCTCGCGTTGGCGCCGCAGCTCCTCCTCGCGCTCTACCGCAGCCTTGCGCTCCTGTTCGAGCTCGCGGGAACGCAGGTCGGCCGCCGCGCGCTGCTCGGCCAGCTCGCGCTCGCGCGCCGCCGCCGTCTTGCGGGCCTGCTCTAGCTCGCGCTGGCGCTCGGTCACAGTTTCGCGCTGCTTGGCGAGCTCGGCCTCGCGCTCGACCGCTGTCTTGCGCTCCACGGCCAGCTCGCGCTGGCGCTCGGTCACAGTTTCGCGCTGCTTGGCGAGCTCGGCCTCGCGCTCGACCGCTGTCT
>CANLIC010000033.1 GCA_947491025.1 Myxococcales bacterium | reverse complement strand
TCGCCATCCGCCGCCCTGCAAACGCATCGGACCTCCGCTGCGAGTGGTGTCCCGCTGGGCCGCGACTGTGCGTCAGAGAGCCGATCTTGTCAACGCGGGGGACCCTCTTTCTGACCCTGTTGGAAGGCATCGCCGCGCGGAATTCACCCGCACCTCTTGCAGAAGTTGGCCACGAGCGTACACTTCCCGCCCCGGCCGTCAGGGCCGGTCGCGCCGCGCTTGGTCCACAGGGCCCGGGCGCCGTCAGCGGGTCGCCTTGCCGATTCAATCGGGCCGCGGCCGCGGAGAAGATCATGGACGACACTTTCGTACGCGAGTTGATGCTCTTCTTCGCGATCATCGGGATCTTCGTGGCGACCGTGCCGTTCGTGCTGCGCGGGCGCATGGCGCCATCGATCGATCCGACGATCGGAGGCGGCCACGCCGCCCGTCGTGAAGCGGATGACGGCGACGACGACGCCAGCGACGCCGCCGAGGGCCAGATCAAGGTGTCCCGCAAGCGCAAGGCGCGTGCGCGCGACGCGTCCCGCAAGCCCGCCTAGACATTCGGCGGAGCACGGGTGCCGGCGCGGTCGCCGACACCTGACTCCGCCCACCGTCGGCGAACCAGCGCGCGGGCGCAGGAGGTCGGGCGATGTCCATGGGGGAGTCGACAGCGCCGGTGCGACGGCGCGAGACGCTTGAGTCGGTGGTGGTGCGCTTCGCCGGCGACTCGGGCGATGGCATGCAGCTCGCCGGCAGTCAGATGACGCTGGCTTCGGTGCTCGCCGGCAACGACGTCGCGACTTTTCCGGATTTTCCGGCCGAGATCCGGGCGCCTGCCGGCACGCTGGCTGGCGTCTCGGGTTTCCAGTTGCACTTCGCCAGTGACGAGGTCTTCACCCCCGGTGACGCGGTCGACGCCCTGGTGGCGATGAACCCCGCGGCGCTGGCGAAGAACATCAAGTCGCTGCGCAAGAGCGGACTGCTGATCGTCAACCGCGACGCCTTCACCGCGCGTGGCCTGAAGATGGCAGGCTACGCCGAAAACCCGCTGCAGGACGGCTCACTTGCCGAGTACCAGCTCTTCGAGGTCGACCTGTCGCGCCTCTGCCGCGACGCGTTGGCAGACACCGAGCTCGGCTCGAAGGAGGTCGAGCGCTCGAAGAACTACTTCGCGCTTGGCCTGATGTGCTGGCTCTACGAGCGGCAGCTCGAGGTGGTTGAAGAGGAGATCGCGGCCCGCTTCCAGGGCAAGCCGCATCTGCTCGACGCCAACCTCGCCGTGCTGCGCGGCGGCTGGGCCTATGGCGAGAACTCGGAGCTGTTTCGCATCCGCTTCGCGGTGCCGCCGGCGCCCGCTGGCGCGCCTGGCATCTACCGCAACATCACGGGCAACGAGGCCGTGGCGCTCGGGCTCATCGCGGCGTCGGTGCAAGCTGGGCGTGACATCTTCTTCGGCTCCTACCCGATCACCCCGGCGTCCGACGTCCTCCACGCACTCGCTGGGCAGAAGTCGTTTGGTGTCCGGACGTTCCAGGCCGAGGACGAGATCGCAGCGGTGTGCGCGGCGCTCGGCGCAGCCTGGGGCGGCCAGCTCGCCGTGACCTGCACCTCGGGTCCGGGCATGGCGCTCAAGCAAGAGGCCATCGGCCTCGCCGTCATGACGGAGCTGCCGCTCGTCATCCTCGACGTGCAACGCGGTGGCCCCTCGACCGGCCTGCCGACCAAGACCGAGCAGGCCGACCTGCTGCAGGCGATCTGGGGCCGCAACAGCGAGAGCCCGGTCGCCGTGGTCGCGCCACGCTCGCCTTCCGATGCCTTCGACGCCACCTACGAGGCGGTCCAGGTCGCGCTCCGCCACATGATGCCCGTGATCATCCTCAGCGATGGCGCCATCGCCAACGGCGCCGAGCCCTGGCGGGTGCCCGATCCGGCGCAGCTGGCCCCGATCACCGCGCCGGAGCTGGCTACCGCCGAGGGCCTTGGCGAAAAGGGCTTCTTGCCCTACTCCCGCGACCCTTTGACGCTGGCGAGGCCGTGGGCACGGCTCGGCACCCCGGGGCTGCAGCACCGCATCGGCGGCCTCGAGAAGTCGGAAGGCACCGGCCATATCTCCTATGATTCCGATAACCACCACAACATGGTGGTGCTCCGGCAGCGCCGCATCGACAACATCGCAAACTTTCTGCCCGGTTGCGATGTGACCGGCGACCGCCAAGGCGACGTCTTGGTCGTCTCGTGGGGCAGCACCTACGGTGCCTGCTTGACCGCGGTGCGCCGCGCCCAGCGCGCCGGCAAGCGGGTCTCGCACGTCCACCTGCGTTGGCTCAACCCGCTGCCGAGCGATCTGGGCGAACTGCTGGAGAGCTTCCGCACCGTGCTGGTGCCCGAAATGAACCTCGGGCAACTCTACAAGGTGCTGCGCGCTGCCTACGATTTCCGGGGCCACAGCTACACCCGCGTCGCTGGCATGCCGCTGCGGGTGCAAGAGCTCGAGGCCGAGATCGAGGCGCTGCTTCCGAGTTGACCTTTCGCATCGCTGAAGAGAGGCACCGATGGACCAGGCAACGCCCCGCACCTTCAAGGCCAAGGATTTCGCCAGCGACCAAGACGTCCGCTGGTGCCCGGGCTGTGGCGACTACGCCATCTTGTCCGCTGTGCACAAAGCGCTCGCGATCCAGGGCATTGCCCCGGAGTCCATCGCGTTCGTTAGCGGCATCGGCTGCTCGTCCCGCTTCCCGTACTACATGTCGACCTACGGCTTCCACACGATCCACGGCCGCGCGCCGGCGGTCGCTACCGGCCTGAAAATCGGCCGGCCTGACCTGCAGGTCTGGCTGGTGACCGGCGACGGTGACGCCCTCTCCATCGGCGGCAACCACCTGATCCATGTGCTGCGGCGCAACGTCGACATCAAGATCTTGCTGTTCAACAACCGGATTTACGGCCTGACCAAGGGTCAGTACTCCCCGACGTCTGAATTCGGCAAGAAGACCAAGAGCACGCCGCTGGGCTCGGTCGACCACCCCTTCTCGCCGCTGGTGGTTGGCCTCGGCGCGGAGGCGACCTTTCTGGCGCGGGCCATCGATGTCGACGCACCGGTGCTCGGCGAGGTGCTGGCCGCGACGGCCGCCCACCAGGGTTCGGCGTACGTCGAGATCTTGCAGAACTGCAACATCTTCAACGATGGCGCCTGGGACACGCTCTCGGCCAAAGAGTCGCGCGCCGACGCGCTGCTGCACTTGCGCCACGGCCAACCGATGGTCTTCGGCCGGGCCCGCGACAAGGGCATCGTCCTGCGCGGGTTGCGGCCCGAAGTCGTGACGCTTGGCGAAGGCGGCCTGTCAGAGGCGGATTGCTGGGTCCACGACGCTCACGACCCCGACCCGACCCGCGCCTTCATCCTGGCGCGCATGTGGGCTCCCGCGCTGCCGGTGCCGGTTGGCGTGCTGCGGGCGGTGCAGCGGCCTTGCTACGACGCCGCTGTCAATGCGCAAGTGGCCACGGCCCGTGCCACGCCAGGCGATCTCCACAAGCTGCTGGTCGGGCGCAAGAATTGGACCGTGTCCTGACATTCCAAGGGCTTCCAAATCCCAGTAGAGAACAGGTGACGAAGGGGGGACGCTGGGCTAACATGCCCAAGTCACCCTGTCGTGACGCTCAGCTGGGAGGATGTCCATGGACCTGACGCTGATGACCAAACCCGGACCAGAGACCGCCGACATGCCCGTAGACGGGCTCGTCGAGAAGCACCTGCGCAAGAAGCTGGAGAAGATCGAGGCACGCCTCGGCGGCAAGCCGCTGGTGGCACGTGCCGTGCTTGCAGAGCTGCCCGTCGGCTTTGAGGCGACGATCACCCTGCATGGCAGCCCCGACGTCGTAAGCCACGCCCGAGAGAGCGAGCTCCTCGCCGCGGTGGACGCCGCGCTGCAGAAACTGACCCGTCAGGTCGAGACGCGGATGGACAAAGCCAGTGGCAAAGAGCGTGGTCGCCGGGCCAGCGGCACGCAACACAAGGCGGGCATCGCCTGAGCAGACCCTGATCGAGGATGAGAAGACCGGCGAAGGGCCGGCACGACCCAAGTCTTCCGTCGCGCCGGCCCTTCGTGCATTCTGCGGCTGGTCGCAGAGGCCGGGTCGCGAGGGCTGTGCATGACGGCAGGGCGAGGCATCACGCAGCGGGCGGCTTTGCTGTCTTGGTTGCTCATCGCGGTCGCAGCCTGCACGGAGTGGGGCGAGGGTGAGTCCTATTCGCCGCAGTTGACGCCCGGCGAGGTCCCAGGTCCCGGCGGCAGCGGCGCCAGCACCAGCGTGACCGCGATCGATGGCGGCGCTCTCGACGGCGGCAGCCTCGACGGCGTCGCGCCCGATGGCGCCCCCGGTGGGCCTGGCGGCGACTTCGACGTGCCGATCGTGGCTGCCGACGTCGGCGGAGGGGGCAGCGGTTCCCCAGACGGCGTGTTGGCATCGGACGTTCAAGCCGCCGGTGACGGGGGCGCTGCCCAGCCCGACGCTGACCCCAACGACGCAGGCGGCACGGTCGATGGCGGCGCCGTGGACGGCGGAGTTGCCGATGGCGGCGCCGTGGACGGCGGAGTTGCCGATGGCGGCACCCTCGACGGCGGTGTCGACGATGGCGGGACGGTCGACGGCGGGACGGTGGACGGCGGGGCGGTGGACGGCGGGGCGGTCGACGTCGGGACGGTCGACGGCGGGACGGTGGACGGCGGGACGGTCGACGGCGGGACGGTGGACGGCGGGACGGTCGACGGCGGGACGGTGGACGGCGGTGTTGCCGACGGCGGCGTGATGGACGGCGGGACGGTGGACGGCGGTGTTGCCGACGGCGGGACGGTGGACGGCGGCGTGGTCGATGGTGTCGTCACCGACGGCGGCGTGGTCGACGTCGACGTCGTCGATAGCGGCGCCGACACCGGAGTTTCCGACGCCGGCGCCGTCGACACGCTCAACGACACACTCGCCGACACCGTGGTCGACAGTGGGCCGCTCGATGCAGGGAGCGACGTCACGGACAGCGGTCCCATCGATACCGCCAGCGACGGCGCCGGACCGACGCTGCCTGACGCGCCTTGGACACCGGATTGGGGCGGCTATCCCGACGCCACCTGGCCCAGCGACGTCGACGTCTACGGTGGCACCATCTCGAGCTGCTTCAATGCCTACTCGTACGTGTTCGTTGAGACTTGCACCGGCAAGGACCTCAGCACGGCTTGCGTCAACAGCGCCGCACAGGACGCGTCCCTGCACACCCAGTTCCTCTTCCAGCCGCTGCGAGAGTGCGCCAACACCAACTGCGTGCCCGTCTGCGCCAAGAAGGGCGGGGACACGTTCGCCTGCATCGAAGCGTGCATGGGCAAGCACTGCGCGTTCCCGCTCTTCGCGTGCATTACCCAGGGCGAGACCGGCACCAAGGGGTGTCCAGACACCTTCAAGTGCCTGAAGCAGTACGATGAGAAGATCATCTCGATCGCCAACAAGTGCTTCGCGCCCGCCACCGCCAAGGCGCAGAAGCAGCTCGCCGACTTTTTCGCTTGCGGCGTCCAGCCCCAGTCCGACAGTTGCTTCGACCAGCTCAATGCCTGCTATGGCAGCGGCAACGCGAGTTGCCTCGGGATGATCCAGTGCAGCGAAGCCTGCCCTGAAGGCGATGAGATCTGCGGTTTCCAGTGCTTTGGGCAGGGCAGCCCGAAGGCGCAGCAGCAGCTCGACGCGCTCTGGGACTGCATCTTCGCCAACTGCTCTGACTGCGGCGGACCCAATGGCTGCTCGGACGCCTGCCACAGCAAGTTCTGCCAAAAGCAGCAGACCACCTGCATCTTCGGCCTCTGAGGTCGCGACGCCCGGGCGTTCAGGGCAGGCGTTTGCCGTCCACCCGTAGCCGCGCGCCGAGCAGCCACTGGGCCTCTGCGATGGCCTGCGCCCGCTCAGCGTCGAGGTTGACGCGCCGCAACGCCGCCGGACCGGCGGCCGAGCCGAGCGCGGGTCCGTGCGGCAGCCACATCGTCATCAGATTGACCACGGCGCTCGGCCAGCGCTGGCTCAAGCGCTCCAACAGCGGGAGCGTCGATCGCTCCAGCTCGCCCGGCACCAGCAAGTGACGGATCAGCAACCGCGGTAGCCCCTGCTCGCCAACTGAGCCTGCCGCGCCAAGCGCGGCGTCGACCTCAATTCGGTCCAGCGTTGCCTCTACCTCTGCGATGTAGGCCAACGGTCCGGCACCGAGCAGCCGCCGCGCGGCGCCGTCGTCAACGACCTTGTAGTCGACCACCCAGCAGGCGACGACCTGGCGCAGCAGCGAATAGGACTGCGGCCCCAGGACGCCGTTGGTGTTCCACACCACCGGCAGGCGCAGCGGCGCCGGCAGCTCCGCGAGGGTCTTGAGCACCGCCGGCAAGTGGACCGTCGGTTCGCCACCAACAAAACTGATCGTGCGCGCGCCACGGGCGATCCACCGCGCGAGTCGCGCCGCCAGCCAGTCGGCGCGCAGCGGCACCGCCGGCGCTCGCCACGGGTCGACGACGTGGTCCCACTCGCTGCAGCCCAGGCAGCGCAAGGAGCAGCCCCCGAGATCGAGCAGTGCCGTTGGTGACAGCTCGGGCTCTTCGCCGTGTGAGAGCAGCGCCTTGTAGCAGGGCGCCTCGAGGTCGAGCCGGCAGAACCCGACGCGGCCCAGGTGCCGATTGACGCCGCAGTCGCGCGGACAGAGCCGGCAATCCTCCACCGCCCGTGTTGCAGCGGCAGCGAGCGCCGCGAGGTCTGGCACCGCGCGAGGCGCCTGCATCACGCCGGCCAACCCTCGGCGTCGAGGCCGAGCAGCGCGCGCGCCTCTGGGTCATGCCTCAGCGCCCACAGCGCGGAGTTCTGGCGCTGCCGCCCGATGGCCGCGATCAGCAGCTCAGCGGCGCGCGCGACGTCGTGGGCGGTGGTGAACCGGCCAAGCCCGATGCGCACACTGCAGAGGGCCTGGTCTCGCGTCAGCCCGAGCGAGAGCAGCGCCCGGCTCGGCTCCCGCGCCCCTGAACTGCAAGCAGATCCCGATGAGAAGGCCAGCTCTGGCACGTCGACCATCAGCGCCGCAGCATCGACCGCCTGGATGCGCAGGTTGAGGTTGCCCGGCACGCGCCGCTCACGGTCGCCGTTCCAGGTGATGGCCGGGACCTCTGTCTCGAGCCGCTGCCAGAGTTGATCGCGCAGCGCGGTCAGGTGCGCGGTGTCGCGCTCGAGCTCGCCGGCCGCCAGGGCCATCGCGCAGCCGAGGCCAGCGATCTGCGCCGTCGGCAGCGTCCCAGCCCGCATCCCGCCCTCCTGACCGCCGCCTCCCCACAGCGGCTGCAGGGGCACCGAACGGACCCGGCGGCGCAGCAGGGCGCCGATCCCCTTGGGTCCATAGGCCTTGTGGGCCGTCAGCGCCACGAGGTCGGCGTCCCAAGCCGCAGCGTCGATCGCGATGCGCCCCGGCGCCTGTGCGGCGTCGACGATCAGCAGGCCGCCCGCGGCGTGGATCTGCGCCCCGAGCCCCGTCACGTCGGCCACCACGCCGAATTCATTGTGGACCGCAGTGATGACGAGCGCCAAAGTCCCTTCGCCCTGGCCGCCGCGGGTGCCGTCTCGGCCCTCCATCAGCGCCGTCGCCAGCACGGCCGGGTCGAGGTGACCGTCCGGTCGCCTCGGCAGCAGTCGAGGCTTGCAGCCCCAGACCTCGGTGGCCTGGACCGCGTCGATGACCGCCGGGTGATCGCCCAGCACGGCGAGCACCTGCGCCCCCGGCCGCGCGGCAGCGCCGGCGAGGCCGCGGATGGCGAGGTGCAGCGCTTCCGTCGCGCCCGAGGTGAAGATGACCTCGTCCGGCAACACACCTGTCGCCGAAGCGACTTCGGCTCGCGCCGCCTCGACGCGGGCCCGCGCTGCCCGCCCCGGTGCATGGCCGGCGCTCGACGGGTTGCCCGGCAGCTCGCGCAGCACCTCGATCATGGCGTCGAGCACCCGCGGGTCGATCGGCGTCGTTGCGTGGTGGTCGAGGTAGAGCGGCGACTCGGCGGCGATCAAGGCGGCTCCTCGGCCGGCGCCCCCGGCCTCGCGGCCCCGGCAGTGTCCTGTCGCCGCCCAGCAGGGTCAACAGGCCCTGCTGGTTGCCGCCGCTCGCGGGCGCTCGAGAAGCCGCTCCGCCGTCTCAACGGCCTTGACGCTCGCGCGGCACACGCTAGCCTTGTTGGGCAGCCGAGTCGCCCTGTGCCCCATCGCGCGGCCGCGGACCACGCCCAGGAGTCCAGTGATGCAACGGAAGAACCCGACCCTCGATCTCTCGCTTCGAGCGCACTTCGGCGCCGCCGGGGCGCTCATGCTGGCGCTCGGCGTCACCGGCTGCGGCAGCGAATCTTCTGGCGGCGAGACCGGCGACGGCACCGAGGCAGAAGCCCCGATCTCGCAGGCAGACCTTGTCGATCCCGACGACCTGCTGCTGGTCGAGGACGACGCCTCAGGCGCGATCAAGAAGGGCGACGCGGCCTGGGTCCTCATCGAGGCTCGCAAGCGCGCCAAGGGCGACGTCGAGCTGATCAAGTCGGCGCTGCACTCGCTCAAGATCGCCGCGACCTCCGCCGAGCCGACCAAGAAGCTCAAGCTCAACAAGGCGTCTTACGCCATGTGGCAAGGCGAGAAGGACGGGCACGTCTTCCGCTTGCACGTCTTCCGCATCGACGGCAAGCGCCTGCGCTACACCATGACGGCCCAGGCGGGCGGCAAGGGAGCCTTCAAGACCTTGTTCACCGGCATTTTCGTCAAGAAGGGCGACCGCAAGGGCGGTGGCCGCTTGCACATCGACCTCGACAACTGCGCTGCGGTTGGCGGCGCTGCAGCGACCGGCAAGATCCATGTCTGGTTCGCCAACCACCAGGACGCCAAAATCGGTCGCCGCATCGTCTACCGCAACGTCAAGCTCAAGGACGCCGACGGGCCGGCCTGGAACTACGGCGCCGACTACATCCACAAGTTTGGCGTCGGCGGGCGCTACCGCACGGTGCTGATCGGGGACATCGATCCCAAGCTGCCCGGGATCGAGTTGCTCGCGCTGCGCCTGCGCTGGTCGCTCGGCCTCGGCGGGCGGGCCGATGGCGTCTATGCCCACGTCGCGCCGCCGCCGGTCAAGAAGCTGGCGACGCTGCACGAGTGCTGGGACGCCAAGGGCCTGCGCAGCGCTTACAAGGATGACTACGCCGGCAACGACGCGGAGAACCCCGACGAGGGCGACGTCAGCAAGTGCAGCGATTTTGCGATGGAGACGCCGCCCGACACCGTAGCCGACGTCAGCGGCAGCGACGCTGATCCTGAGCTCGACGCGCTGCTGACCGAGGCCGAGGCTGCCGGCATCGCTGAGGCGGACGCGGACAAGGTCGAACTCGCCGAGTAGCCGCGCCGAGTTCAAGCCTCTGCGACGACGACATTACCCTGGCGCTTGGAGCACCCTCAGCGCCTTGTTGTAGCGCTGCTTGCGGTCCGCTGAGCCGTTGGTGCCGCCGTTGATGCGGCGCGTCACGGTGCTGAGCTGACCCTGGTCAGCGTACTCGTTGAGGTCGCGCTCGTTCCAGAACCAGGCCGCCGTGAGGTAGCGCACGTCTGGGTCGTCGGCGCGCTCCGGATTTTTCTCGAGGTCGGTACCGCCGAGCTGGGCTGAGAGGTCGGAGGTCGCAGAGCGGTAGTTGGCGCGGCCGGTCAGCTGGATCGCGCCCCGCCCCTTGTAGCGCTTGCCGTCGCCTCGCTGGGTGTTGCCAAGGTCCGAGCGCCCCTCGTAATCGGCGCCGGATGCCATCTCTTCGAACTTGGTGAAACCCATCGATTCGTGCCCGAGCTGAGCGATGAACATCGCCTTGCGCTGCACGGTGTCGATGCTCGCGAAGTACATACCCGCGTTCAGGCCGGGCAGCTCGGTCGCCGCCTCCGCCGCCGGCAGATCGGCGCAGGCCATCAGCTGCGCCAAGGTCACCGAGCAGCTCTGTGCCCGGCGCAGCGTCTGCAGGGTTGTGGGGCCGAGGCGGCCGTTCTGCGCCACGCCGTAGGCCTTCTGGAACGCACGCAATGCGGCCACTGACGGGCCATCGTGCGTTCCAGAGACCGGCGTCGAAAAGCCGAGTCGCGTCAAGATCTTCTGCATCTCGGAGGCCGCCGGGCCGCTCATGTTCGGCTCGAGCACGGCGCCGCCCAGGATCTGCTCCATCGACGGCGCTCGCCCCTGATCGCCTGCCGATGCCGGACCCTGCGGACCGGCGTCCGGGCGTGCCTGCGGATCGCGCACGGCGGGCGTCGCCGGGTTCTGTTGCGGTTGCGGCTGGGGATGCGTCCACATGCGTCACCTCACCTCCCCAGCGTGGCGTGTCGGGCGTGGACGCACAAGCGCCGAAGCGCGGTCGCCGCCCGCCGCGGGGTTGCCAGGCACCATCGGGTCGTTCCCGCAGCGCATGGGCCTTTGCTAGAGCCAGCCAGCGAAGTGGGCCAGGCACCACTCTAAGAAGCGCTCCAGCAGCGGTCGTTGACGCCAGACCGGCACCGTCACTTGGATGGCGCTCTGAAGGTCGCGCAAGAAGCGACGCCTCATGCCGTGGGCGAGCCCAGCGTCGACGATCATGGCGTTGATCTCGAGGTTGTAGCGAATCGAGCGCGCGTCGAGGTTGAAAGTCCCGATGGTGGACCATTCATCGTCGACCACCGCCGTCTTGGCGTGCAGCACCGAGCCCTGCCACTCGTAGATTTGGACGCCCGCGTTGAGCAACTCGTCGTAGAAGGCCCGGCTCGCCCAACGCACGACGGGGACGTCGCTCTCGCCTGGCACCAGCACCCGCACGTCAACACCACGCCGAACCGCGGCCGCCAACGCTCGGCGAATCGCCCGGTCGGGCACGAAGTAGGGATTGGCGATCAGCACTTGCCGCTTCGCCTCCTGAATCTGGTGCAGGTACGCCTGCCGGATGCCCTTGCGCTCATCGCGGTAGTGGTTGCCCAGCACGCGCACGCGGGCTCGAGCCGCCTCGGCGCCCTCCTCGTCCTCGACGTGAACCTCGCCCAGCTCGCTGTCGTCGACGCCCGCCTCTTGCTGTGCCATCGCGCCCCAGCTTCGCTGGAAGATGGTTCGCACTTTTGCCGCTGCCGGGCCGCGGATGCTGACCATGTCGTCGCGCCAGCCGCCGCCGCCTTCCGCGCTTGCAGCCCAGGCGTCAGCGATGTTGACGCCGCCGATCATCGCCAGCGCACCGTCGACGACGAGCAGCTTGCGGTGGTTGCGGCGGCCCACCTTGGTCCAGCGAAAGCGCGTCCGCCAAGGCGCGATGGGGTGGTACTGGAGGACCTCGCAGCCCGCCGCCCGCAGCCGTTCGAACATCGCCTCATCGCTACCGAGCGACCCGACGGCGTCGTAGACGACGCGCACCCGGCAGCCGCGACCGACGGCCTCCTCAAGCGCCTCAGCGAAGAGGTGGCCCGTATGGTCCGAGGCGAACCAGTACATCTCCAGCAGCACTTCGCTGCGGGCCGAGGCGATGGCGGCGCGCATCGCGGCGAGCGCCTCGTCGTCGTGATGCAATCGGACGCGGTTGCCCTCGATGTCGGCGTGAATCGCCTGCATCGGCAGACCGCTGCGACGGAATCGGTGCACGCGGGACACGGTAGCCTCCCACGTCAACCTAGCACGGGGCCAGAACGCCGCCAGGGCCTGGGGGGCGATCTCGACCGATCGGTCAGTCGACCTCGATCTCGTCGATCATCAGCCAGCCGGTGCGGGTAAAGGTCAGCCGCAGCTCGCTGACCACCTTCGGCTCCAGGTGCAGCGGCAGGTCGTCGCGCTCGCCGATAGGGATGAGTGGCTGGCTGCCATCGCCCAACGCGAACAGCGTCGGCGCTGACCACTCCTCGTCGCCCAGTCGCGTCTCGACCGCGATGACCGACGGCTGCGTGACGCCGCCCTGGTCGGCGTTGGAGAGCCCCACGGTGATCCGCTGCACCTCCCGTGCCCTCGGCATCCGCAGCGTGATCGTCGGCTCGCCTTGGATCCAGCCCACCCATTCATGGGCCGGCCCAAAGCCGTGATCTTGGGCCCACGCGTTGCCACCGCGCTTCCCGTCCACCAACTGGCCGGCGGCGAAGGTCCCGAGCGGCCCTGCCTTGAAGGGGCTGCCGACGAGCGTTTGGTTGTGTGCTTCGTCGTAGTAGCACCACGCGCCACAGCCCGGCGCCACCGAGAAGGCATAGACCCCCGTGCCACAGCGATCGCTCGGGTTGGCGACGCCGTCGCAGTCATCGTCCCCCGCCGTGGCGCATGCCTCAGCCGCTGCCGGGAGGCGTTGGCCCTGGCAGCCCTCGAGCCAGTACGTCCCCGTCGGGTCGCAACGCCGCGTGCCGTCGCTACAGAGGCCCACCCCGCGCTGGCCAACCTCGCCTTCCCAGCAGGGCGACTGCTGGTTGGGTGTGCAGACGATTTCACGACAGGTGCCGCCGACACAGGTCGCTCCGGCGACGCAGGTCTCCATGTCCTGTGGGCAAAGGGCGCCGATGACGAGGGTGCCGCCGAGGCCACTGCCGTTGCCGCGTAGGACGTGGTCGCGGGATTCGTGGCAGCCGATCCCCGTCACCAGCCCCAACGCTACCATCGCGACGCGAAGGCGATTCGCAACGCCCCTCCGACCTAGGAGTGGTTCAGCATTCGACACGGGCAAGGCCTCGCCCTGGCCCCACGCAGGCCATGATCCCCGTGCCCAGCCTAGCGATGTATCGGCGCTGTTGCCAACCCATTCGGTCGGGAATCGGCTAAGAAGGCAGCCATGGTCCGAGCGATCCTCTGCGCGGTGGCGTTGGGGCTATGGCTTGGGCTGTCGTTCGCGGATCAGGCCCTCTTGCACGGCCGACGCCACCAATCGCCCAGCGCGGTCAAAAAAGCGACCGCGAACCAGCCCGCGCGCGCCGCTGGCCGTCGGGCTCTCGATGTCGAAGAGCAGCCACTCGTCCATGCGCAGCGGCCTGTGGAACCACATCGCGTGATCGACGCTGGCCACCTGCATCCGCGGTTGCAGCCAGGAGGCGCCATGCGGATCCAGGCTGGCGGTCAGAAAGGAGAAGTCCGAGGCGTACGCCAGCAGGTAACGATGCAGGGCCTGGTCGTCCGGCAGCGCATCGATGGCACGCAGCCAGATCTGTCGCTTGGCCTCTTTGCGCTCTGGCCGCAGCGGGTTGCGCACCTCGACCGGGCGCAGCTCGATCGGTCGCTGCGCCAGGGCCATCGGTCGCAGGTTCTCGGGGATGTGCTCGGCCACGCGCAGCGCCAGGTCGCGCTCAGAGAGGAGCCCGTCCGGTCCGGGCAGCGGCGGCATCGGGTCCTGGTGGTCGAACCCCGGCTCATCGATTTGGAAACTCGCGCCCAGGCTGAAAATCGCCTCGCCGTCTTGGACCGCCACCACGCGACGGGTCGTGAAGCTGCCGCCGTCCCGGATGCGGTCGACGTGATAGATGAGCGGCCGCTTTACGTCGCCGCGTCGCAGGAAGTAGGCGTGCAGCGAGTGCACCGGGCGGTCCGCCGGGACCGTCTGCGCCGCCGCGCTCAGCGCCTGGCCGACCACTTGCCCGCCGAAGATGGCGCCCCAGCCGAGGTCTTGGCTCTCGCCACGAAAGAGGTCGCGATCCAGCCGCTCGAGCGAGAGCAGCGCCACGAGATCTGCCAGGACGGGTTGCATCGAAGGCCTCCGACCCGCCCTATCGGCGCGGGCGCCCAAACGCTGCCCGACGCCAGCGTTGCTGGCAAGGAGGCTGCCGCCCCTAGCGCCCGGCCATCGACTAGAGACGCGCCCAGCGCAGGCCGGCACCGTCCGCGACGAAGCCGATCGCTAGCAGATGCGGCCGCAGCGCCGTCGCTTCCGCCGGGACGCAATCGACCTGCTGCAGCCGGAACCGGCGCTGGCCGTGGACCTCCATGAGCCGGGTGAGGCCCGCCCGCAGGTCCGTTTCAGAAAGCGATACAACAGATGAAAACGTGTACAATGTAGTACCGTTGTTTGAGAGAAAAGCCAGAGGCTCGCCGTCGCGGAGCAACAGCGTCGCACCCGCCTGTAGTCGCAGCAGGGCCTCGGGCGCCGTCCGCAGTGGCCAGGCGAGGGCGCGGCCCCACGGCTGGGCGGGGTCGAGCGCTGGCAAGGCCGTGATGCGGGGTGGGCCTGCCGACGCCCGCAGCAGCTCGACGGCGCTGCCGAGGGCGAACTGCTGGCCCTCCAGATCGGCGACGAAGTGGCCCTGTAGCGCCCGCCCGCGCTCTTCGAGCGCCCGCAGGGCCGGTCGAAGGCTGGCGAATCCGCCGGTGCCGTCTTCGAGGGCCAGGCAGTCGCGGCCGAGCACGCCGTAGCGGCTGAGCAGCGTGGTGGCGCGATGGACCGCGTCCGCCGTGGGGTCGAGCCCGGGCAGAGCGCGCAGCAGCGACCACCGGCCGCCGGATGCCGCGAGTGCTGTCGCAGCGCCCTCGCGTCCCAAGCGCCCCTGCCGGCGCAGGCCGAGCTGTGTCGGCGGTTGCCCGGTGACGCCAGCGTTGCGCGCTCGCAGCGGCTGCAGGCTGTCGTTGGTGATGTGGCCCGCGAAGCAGAGGCGAAAAAGGGCCTCACCGAGTTCCTGGGCGTCTGCGCCCGCGTGCGCAGGGGCGCAGTGGGGCAAGGCGAGGCGCAGGTCGAAGACGAAGAGCGCCCCGCGCTCCTGCAGGCACCGCAGCACCGCCGCGTCCAGCGAGTCCGGGTCCGGCGACGGCGGCTGCTCCCAGTGCAAGTGCAGGCGATCGCGTCGGAGGAGGGCCAACTTGCCGTCGCCGGTGCCGAGCGCCCTCCGGCCACAGAAGACCAAGCTGCCGCCCGCGAGCAGGGCGTCGAGCGCCGAGGGCTGATAATCCGGCAGGCGGGAGGGGAGCACGCGCCGCTCCCACTCCGACACCGGCAGTGCCACGCCCTCGAGCTGGCTGAGCACGGCCCAGAGGTCGCGGTTGGCCGGCGCCTCGTGACCACCCGCGCCTTGCCACCGCTGCAAGAGTCGGCAAAAGGCGCCGCCGTCGACCGCTGCCACGGCGGCGCGGGCCCGCTGCAGGCTCAGCCGCTGGATGCGGCGCAGCACCGCAGAGTCGCAGAGCTGCGGGGTGGGCAGGTCGCCTCGCAGCGCACCCTCGACTAGCGCGCCGACGCGGACCAGCGTTGTCGCAGTGGGCCGCAGCGCCTCGATGTCGACCGCCAGCGCGGCCAAAGCCTCCGCGAGCGTGAAGGGCCCGCGGCGGCTCGCAAAAAGGCGGAGGCGATCGCCGAGCGTCCAGCCGTCATCGACGTCGGGCAGCGGACGCGACGCAAGCGCGGCTTCGACCTCGGCGATGGCGACCGGGTCGAGCAGCGCCCGCAGGTCGACGTTGCCGAGCAGCTCGGCCAGCATCGTGCGATCCAAAGTCAGGGCCGCCGCCCGCCGCTCCGCCACCGGCGCGTCCGCCTCGTACATGAAGGTGGACACCATCCGGTACGCCAGGTTGCGCGCCATCGGCGAAGGCCGGACGCTGTCGACCACGCGCAGCAAGATGGCGCCATCCCGCGCCTGCTGGAGCAATGTGCGCAGCGCTTCCAGGTCAAAGACGTCTTGAATGGCCTGTCGATAGGTTTCGATGACGATGGGAAAATCTGGCTGTTGAGACGTAACTGAAAGCAGTCGCTGCGCGCGCAGCCGCTGGGCCCAGAGGGGTTGCCGCGCGGTCGGGTGGTGCTTGCGGACCAGCAGCGCCCGGGCGGCGTTCTCGCGGAACAGGCCCGAAAACAGGGCGGAGCTGGCCAGTCGCTCGGTCAGCAGGTCGTCGAGGCGATCGGGGTCGGGGAGCCAGCGTTCTGGTGTCTGGGCGAAGGGATCTTCGTCGAGGGCGGCCAAGGTCAGGACGATGCCGTCATCGGTCCACACCGAGCGAACCGTGACGCCGGTGACCTCGCCCAGCAGCTCCTCGAGCGCGAGGGCCCACGGCGCGAAGACGCGGGCGCCGAGCGGGCCGAGGATGCAGACGCGCAGGTCGCCGAGGTCGTCGCAGAAGCGCTCGACCACGACGGTCCGGTCGCTCGGCAGCACGGCAGTCGCCTGCCGTTGCTCGTCGAGGATGGCGGCCAGCTTGGTGGCGAGGCCGGCCGAGAGGGGCGTCTGCGCTTGCAAGAAGGCCGGCAGCTCGGCGACGGGGATGGGCTGGGCGGCGCGCAGCAGGGCGCCGATGGCGAGGCCAAGGGCCAAGGGACGACCTGGCCCGTCGCCGCGCCAATAGGGCAAGGTGCCGGTCTGGCCGGGCGCCGGCGAGACCAGGACGCGGTCCCGGGAGATCTCCTCGATGCGCCACGCCGAGGCACCGAGGACGATGACCTGACCGACGCGGGCTTCGAAGACCATCTCTTCGTCGAGCTCGCCGACCTTTGGTCCGCCCTGGCCGATGTGAACGGCGAAGAGACCGCGGTCGGGGATGGTGCCGGCGTGGCTGGCGGCGACGATGCCGGCGCCTCTGCGCCCCGAGATGACGTCGCTGTCGCGATCCCATTGCAGCAGCGGCCGCACCTCCGCCAGTTCCGTCGCTGGCAGCCGGCCGGCCAGCATGGCGAGGACTCCGTCCAATACAGCTTCCGACAGCGCTTCGTAGCCGGCCGCGCGCCGCACCGTGCGTAGCAGCTGCAGGCGAGGTGTCGGGGACGTCGCGGCCATGGCGACGAGCTGTTGGGCCAAGACGTCGAGCATCGGCCGCGGCGGCGGCAAGGGCTCGAGGTGCCCGGCGAGCATTTCGGCGCCGACGACCGCCGCCTCCAGGAGATCGAGGCCGGGTCGCGGCAGGATCCATCCCTCGCTGGTCTGGCCGACGCCGTGGCCGGCGCGGCCGATGCGCTGCAAGCCGCTGCTGACCCGCCCGGGGCTACCGATGCAGATCACCTGATCGACCGCGGCCATGTCGATGCCGAGCTCCAGCGAGCTGGTGGCGACGATGGCGCGGACCTCGCCCGCCGCCAGCGCCGCCTCCACTTCAGCGCGCCGGCTATGGCTCAGGCTGCCGTGGTGGGCGAGGGTGAGCGGCCCGCCGTACAAGGCGTCGAGCTCATTGGCGAGTCGCTCCGCCGTGCCGCGGGCGCCGACGAAGAGGATGGTGGTCCGGCGGGCCAAGATCGCCGGCAGCAGCCGGGCGCAGAGCGGTGTCTCGCCGGGCATCGTCAACGCCGGCACCGTCGCATGCAGGGCGCGGCGGGCCATCGTCGTCTCGGCCGTCAGCGCGCTAGAGGCCATCGCCGACTCCGCGCCCGCCGCGCCGGCAGCCAAGGCCGGGGGCGCCATTGGCAGCTCAAGCGCGTCAGCGACCTGCAAGCGCAGCCGCGGCGCTTCGCGGGCATCGCCGATGGCCACTTCGCGGTCGCCGCCGAGCCAGGCAGCCACACGCTCCACCGGGCGCGCCGTCGCCGACAGCCCGACCCGCTGGCAGTCACGGCCGCAGAGGGCATCGAGTCGCTCCAGGCTCAGCAGCAGGTGGGCGCCGCGCTTGCTGCCGCACAGGGCGTGCACCTCGTCGACGATGACGGTCTCGACCGTGCGCAGCGCCTGGGCCACGCCGCTGCCGAGCATCAGGTAGAGCGACTCGGGCGTGGTCACGAGGACATGACCCGGTCGGCGCGCCATTTTTGCCCGTGCCGACGCCTTGGTGTCGCCGGTGCGGATCGCCACCTCGACCGGCGCCAGCGCGATTCCCAGCTCGGCCGCGGCCGCTTGGATGCCCCGCAAGGGCCGCTGCAGGTTGCGCTCGACGTCGTGTGCCAACGCCTTGAGTGGCGAGATGTAGAGCAGCCGAAAGCCGGCGTCCTCGCCACGCTCGCCCGTGCCGCCGCGGTGCAGCAGTCGGTCGAGGCCGACCAGGAACGCCGCAAGCGTCTTGCCGCTGCCTGTCGGAGCGAGGAGCAGGGCGTGGCGGCGCGCTTGCAGCAGGCGCCAGCCCGCCGCCTGAACCGCCGTCGGCCCCTCGAACGTGCTCCCGAACCAGCGGCGCGTCGCGGCGCCTAGCGGCAGCGTCTCGATCAGCGGACCTCCCCCAGAGGGCCTCCCTCTGACCAAGGCATTCATAGCAGTCGGCTGCCCGCAGGGGCAATCGATGCCGGCGCCGAGGCCTTGCACCCCGCCGCGCCAAACGCCACGCTGCGGTCGGCGCCTCGCGCCTTCGCTGCCCCTTCGTAGCCAGGATTCGTGGATTTGAAGTTTCATCAATCATTCGCGTTTGTGACTGTTGCGGCGATTTCGCTGTGCGTGCCGAACCATGGTCAGGCTCGACCGAAGACCCGGCCGCCACGACCACCGGCGGAGGAGCGCCACTTCGACCCTTCGAGCAGCGTCTGGCACGGCAAGGTCGACGCGGCGGAGGTGTTGCAGGGGACGCTGCGGATCCATGTCGACGCGTTGGCGCGCAACGTTCGCGGCATGATCAGCGCACGTGACGGCCTGGGGCTCGTGCGGTGCGCCGTGCGGGGGACGCTGACCCGGCACGAGCTGGTCGCTTCCTGCCAGGACCAGGGCATCGGAACGCCTGCGCTGGTCGGTACTTTGCGTGGCCTGCTGAAGCGGCGGGGCACCGTCCTGCGCTTCGCCGGGACCTTGCGAGGGCGCCCGCTGGAGGGCGACATCGACTGTCAACGAGCCAAGCCTTGACGGTGGACAGGCTCGGTCAGTCGCGCCACCATATCGCCCTGCGCTGCCGCCGCCGCGACGTCGCAGGGTTGCGACATCATGAGATGAATCGCGGCTCGGCGCGGGCCGAATCGCGGGAAGCCGCGGCGGGCTGACGCTGCTGCTGCGGCGCGGGTTCCGGGGCGGCCAAGACGCCCAACTTGGGCGCAGGCTGGCACGGGGCACGGCGGCAACCCCCTCTTACGCAACGCGGCGCACCGTGCGTCGCGCGAGGCGCTCATGCCCATCCCGAGTCCGCTGGCCCTCCTCGAGTCGATGCTGCTGGCGCGCGCCCTCGACCAGGTCGCCCTGGAGCTGCGCGCCGCTGGCCATGGCCACTACACCATCGGCAGCAGCGGCCACGAGTCCAACGTCGTGCTTGGCCGCCTGACCGGGCCCGGCGATCCGGCGCTGCTGCATTACCGCAGCGCGGCGGTGCAGATCGAGCGCGCTCGGCAGGTGCCAGGCCACGACGTCGTACGCCACATCGCCCTGTCGCTGTGTGCTTCAGCAGAAGACCCGATGAGCGGCGGTCGGCACAAGGTCTTTGGCCACCCAGCGCTCGGCATCCAGCCCTCGACCAGCACCATCGCCTCGCACCTGCCGCGCGCGCTGGGCATCGCTTTTGCCATCGAGCGCCGCCGCAAGCTCGGTTTGCCGCCCCTGTACGCGGCCGACGCCATCGTGGTAGCGACCATGGGCGACGCCAGCCTCAACCACAGCACGGCGCAGGGTGCGCTCAACGCGGCCAGCTGGATGGCCCACCAGCGCCTGCCCGTGCCGTTGCTGGTCGTCGTCGAGGACAACGGGCTCGGCATCAGCACGCGCACGCCCGAGGGCTGGGTGGCGGCGCGGCTGGCCGCCATGCCGCATCTGCAGGTGTTCACGGCCGACGGGAGCGACCTCTTCGGCACCTACGACGCCGCTGAAGCGGCAGTGACGCACGTCCGGACGCGGCGGCGACCGGCGCTGCTGCACCTGCGGACGGTGCGCCTGCGGGGTCATGCCGGCAGCGACGTCGACTCGGTATACCGAAGCCCGACGGAGATCGCGGATGCCGCTGCCCGCGATCCGGTGGCCTGCGCGGGCCGCCAGCTGGTGCAGGCCGGCGTTCTCGACGACGCCGAGCTGCGGACCCTCGAGGAGCGCTGCCTGGCGCAGGCGCGCGAGGCGGCTGCGGCAGCGGCGACCAGCTCGCGTCTCACGAGCCGCGCCCAGATCATGGCGGCTGTGACCCACCCCATGCCGGCCGAGGTCGCTGCTGGCAGCGAGCGCCCGGCTGCGACGTCGGCGGCCTCGCTGACCTTGGCCCAGGGCATCAACGCCACCTTGGCCGAGGCGTTGGCGCAGCGGCCTGAAGTGCTGATTTTTGGCCAGGATGTGGCCAAGAAAGGCGGCGTCTACGGCGTCACCAAAGGGCTGCTGGACAAGGCGGGGCCGGCGCGGGTGTTCAATGCGCTGCTAGATGAGCAGACCATCCTCGGCATGGGCCTCGGCACCGCATCGACGGGCCTGATGCCGATCCCCGAGATCCAGTACCTCGCCTACCTCCACAACGCCGAAGATCAACTTCGCGGCGAGGCGGCGACGCTGCCTTACTTCTCCAACCTGCAGATGGCCAACCCGATGGTCGTCCGGGTTGCCGGCTTCGGCTACCAAAAGGGCTTCGGCGGGCACTTCCACAATGACAACGGAATCGCAGTGTTGCGCGACATCCCGGGCATCGCGGTCTGTACCCCGGCGCGCGGTGACGACGCGGCGGCGCTGCTGAGGGCGGCGCTCGACCTGGCCTGGCGGGCCAAGCGGGTCGTGGTCGTGATCGAGCCGATCGCCCTCTACCACAGCCGCGACCTGCACCGTGACGGGGATGGCGCCTGGGCGGCCGCGCCTGGCGAAGGCACGGCCGCGTTTGGCCGTGCGCGCCGCTACTTGGTCGCACCGCATGGGCCACCGAGGTCGGACCCGGCGGCGCCCGCGCTGGCCATCGCGAGCTATGCCAACGGGCTGTGGATGTCGCTGCGGGTGGCCCAGAGGCTCGCCGACGAGGTGGGCGTCGAGATCTGCGTGCTCGACATGCGCTGGCTGATGCCGCTGCCGCTCGACGACGTGCTCGATGCGGCCCGGCATTGTGGCCGACTCCTGGTGGTCGACGAGTGTCGGCGTAGCGCGGGGGTGCATGAGGCCATCGCCTCGGCGCTGCTCGAGGCGCAACAGGACGACGAGGCGCTGCGGCGGGTGCGCTACAAGTCGTGCAGCAGCGCCGACTGCTTCGTGCCGTTGGGGGACGCCGCCAACCTGGTGTTGCTGTCCGAGGCGGAGATCGAGGTGGCCGCGCGGGCCCTGCTCGATGGGCCGTCGTCATCGCTCCGCGGGTAGGTGCGCGAAGGCCTCCAGGCTTGCAGCCGGCTCTCGGAAGCGGTAGGTCGGCCGGTGCGCCCAGAGGCCTTGGCATAGGCGGCGGCGCTCAGGAGCCGTCATGCGCATTTTCGACGAGATCGCCCTCAAGTCCCACGAGCAAGTGGTGTTCTGCCACGACGCCTCAAGCGGTCTGCGCGCGATTATCGCCATCCACGACACCACACTCGGCCCCGCCCTCGGCGGCACCCGCATGTACCCCTACCGCTCCGACGAAGAGGCGCTCAACGACGTGCTGCGCCTGTCCAGGGGCATGACGTACAAGTCGGCCGCGGCTGGGTTGAACCTCGGCGGTGGCAAGGCCGTCATCCTCGGCGATCCCAAGAAAATCAAGAGCGAACAGCTCTTCCGCGCCTATGGCCGCTTCGTCCAGGGGCTCGCCGGGCGCTACATCACCGCCGAGGACGTCGGGACCACGGTCCGCGACATGGAGTGGGTGCGGCACGAGACCGACTATGTCACCGGCATCAGCCGCGCGCTCGGCGGCTCGGGCGACCCGTCGCCGATGACGGCCCTCGGCGTCTTTGAGGGCATCAAGGCGGCGCTGCTCTTTCAAACCGGGGCCTCGACGCTCGCCGGCAAGCGGGTGTCGGTGCAGGGCGTGGGCGCCGTGGGCCGTCATCTCGTCGACTTGCTGGTCCAAGATGGCGCGCGCGTGGTGGTCTGCGACGTCGATGGCGACAACCTCGCAGCTGTCACCCGCAAGCACCCCGAGGTCGAAGTGGTGCCGCCCGAGGCGATCTACGACGCGCAGGTGGACATCTACGCACCCTGCGCCCTCGGCGCGACCTTGAGCCCGGCGACGATTCCGCGCCTGCGCGCCGCCATCGTGGCGGGTTCGGCCAACAACCAGCTCGCTGACGATGGCCGCGACGGCGCTGCGCTGGCCGCTCGCGGCATCATCTATGTGCCGGATTACGTCATCAACGCCGGCGGTTTGATCAACGTCGCCAACGAGCTCGAGGGCTACAACCGCGAGCGGGCGACCCAGCGGGTGGCGGGCATCCACGACATCATCCTCGAGGTGCTTCGGTTGGCGCGGGCCGAGGGGACCTTGCCCCACGAGGCGGCCGACGCGCTCGCGCTGCGTCGGATCGCCGGCATCGGCCGGATCAAAGGCCAGTACATCGGCGTACCGGTGAGCCGCCGGGCCGGGACCTAGCGCTTGCCAGACGACGTTGCAGTCGGTCGAACGGGCAGTGGTGCATGATAGGGCAGGGGGGCGCAATGATGGTTCGTCTTAGTGCTGCACAGTCATGCCCTATCAGCGGAGGCTTGCGGCCCGATTCAAGTCGATGGCTCGCCCTCGCCGCGTTTTCGCTGACCCTTGCGCTCATGGGCCCTAAACCAGCTTACGCCAACGGCAACCACACCCACATCGGCATCTCGTTGATGGCCATCGACCTGCTGCCAGAGGGCGATCTGAAGGCGCTTGTCAGCGACCCGGCCCTGCGCCCGATGCTGATCAACGGCACCATCTTCCCCGATGGCGGCTACGCCGTAAGCCACCCCTACGGCGAGACGGCGCACTGGGAGCCGTACCAGCGCAAGCTGGTCGCCCGCGTGCGCGCCGGCTGCCCCGTCCCGATGGCGACGCTGGAGTGCCGACAGAAGTTCGCTTTCTTGCTCGGAATGGCCAGCCACGGCATGGCCGATCAGGTGTTTGACGCCCTGTACATGGACGCCGCCAAGAAGCACGACGCGGCGAATTGGTCTGACGAGTTGTTGCTCGGCTTCGACACGTCGACCGATGTGCTCTGGGTCGCCGAGCGCGGCGGCATTGAGGCCCCTGCGCTCTGGTTGCCGATGACGGAGCTGCTCGCGACCTTTGCGGAGGTGGGACTCAAGGTCGAGGCCACGACCCTCGAAGATGGCCAGACCGTCTTGCTGCTCATCGTCCTGGGCTACGGCAACAGCGCGGGCAAGGACCCGAAGAAGGTCGCCGCGGCCAAGGAGCGCTATCCATGGGGCGCCGCACACCTGCTCGACCCACACACGCCAGGGTCGCCGCCGAGTGAGGCCAAGGTGGTCGCTTCCTACTGGCGGCAGCTGTGGAGCGAGTGGGCAGAGGGCGCGCAGCCGGGGCTGGAGGTGTTGGCCACCCTGCCGTCGCAGGGCGGCGGCGGGCTGGCGGCGGACAAGGCGGACCCGGCGTCGACGGTGGCCATTGTGCTCAGCCGCGGCATCGAAGCCGCGTCGGTTCAGGATTCAGCCCTCGAGCTCGTGGTGGGCGGGACCGTGGTGCCGGGCGACCGCAACCTTTTCTACGGCCAGGACAGCCATGTCCTGCGCCTGCGGCCCAAGGCGGCTTGGCCGAGCGGCGAGGTGACGTTGCGTTGGGCGGCCGGCGGCTTGAAGAGCTTTGACGGACATTCGCTGGGGAAGAGCGGCCAGGTCTCGGTGGCGGTCGGGCCGGCAACGGCGGTCGAGCCGGGTCTGCCCCCGCCAGGGTGGTCGCTGTCGCCACCGCCCACCAAGGGTGTCGGCGGCGACGGCGGTGGCGACGACGGCGGCGGCTGTCAGGCGAGCCCCGCGCGCGGGGCCTCGGCGACCGGGCGCAGCGCGTGGGCCCTCCTAGCAATGGCGCTGGCTGGCCTCTGGCTGTGGCCACGGATGGGGAGCCGCGATGCTGCGATTGCGCCATGACACCGCGCCAGCGTGGAAGGCGGTGCTGCTCGGCAACCTCGATGCGTTTCTCTGCGACCACGCACACAACGAGCGCAAGGTCGCAGCGGCGGCGCTCCAGTTAGCGGCGCATCAGCCTCGGCACAATGGTTTGGTGCGCGATCTCATCGCGATGGCGCAGGAAGAGGTTGGGCATTTCGGGCGGATTCACGCCCTCATCGTCGAACGCGGCGGCCAGCTCGGGCACGACCAGCCCGATCCTTACATGACCGCGGTGCACCGACAGCTGCGGCGGCCTGACAACGCGGCATACCTCCTCGATCGGCTCCTGACCTTCGGCATCGTCGAGGCGAGGGGATGCGAGCGCTTTCGCATGGCGGCCGAGGCGTTGTCGCCGGGGCCGCTTGGCGAGCTGTATTGGGAGCTGACGGCGAGTGAGGCGCGGCATCACCAGTGCTACGTCAGTTGGGCGAGAGAGCTGTATCCGGAGGTCGAAGTGACCTCGCGCCTCGACGAGCTGCTGGCGGCCGAGGCGGTCATTGCCAAGTCGTTGCCGCTGCGGCCAGCGCTGCACTGATCGAGCGCGTTGGGCCCTTGAGCGGTCGGGCCCGACGCCGTCTGCACCGGCTGCCGAGGCTGGGGACGCGTCGCGTGCGCGCTAGGCCGGACCGCGCTCGTCTGCCCACTCTTCACGGTCACGCCAGCCATAGCCCACGGCGCCGATGCTGAGGACGTGGGCGGCCGCCGCGATCCAAAAGGCGTGCTCTTGCAGCGAAGCGCCGAGTGCAGCGCCGACGGCGTAGGGCAAGATGGCGAGCGACATGCGCCGCCGCGTCATGGCAGCGCTGGCGCCGATGCCGACGAGGTACATCAGCAATTCCAGCGATACCACGAGCCCCAGCGAGGATTGGAGCGGCAGCGAGAGCAGCCGGGCCATCGCGACGGTGCCGATGGTGATGGTGCCGATGTGGAAGAGGCGCAGGTTGACGCCGGTGTCGCGCATCGACTGCCAACGCACCATGCCGTAAATGAAGGTCAACACGAGCTGAAAGGTTGGCAAGGCCGCGTGGACGAAGGGGTTGAGCTGGTCGAGGCGCCAGGCCACGCCTTCGCCGAGGTTGACGGAGGCTTGGACGGTGGCCAGCGCGATGGTGAAGCGGCGGCGGTTCTTGAGCCCGACGCGGTAGTCGTGACGGTGGCCGATCGCACCGAGCTGGTGCAGCGCTTGGCTTTGGGCCGCGCGGTCGACCCTGGCCTTGCGCAGGCGCGCATCGATGGAGGCGTCGCGCTCGGGAAGCTCTTCAGAGAGCAGCGAGGCCTGGGAGACCTCGCCGGCGTCGAGGCTGCGCTCGATCATCAAGAGGAGGACCTGCTGCAGTCCGTCGCGCGCGCGGAGGTTGCCGGGCCAGATCTCGAGCGCCTGCTGGAAGCCGAAGCGGCAAGCGGTGAATAGGCGGTGGACGCCGTGGGGATCGAACTGGCTGACCAGGTCGAGGGCGTCGGCCGGGACCGTCGCCGCCAGCTCCGTGGCCTGGCGCAGAGCCCGCTCGGTCAGTTCGATGCTGGCGCGGTTGCGAAGGTATTCGCTGAGGGCTCCGTGCAGGCTGGCGATGTCGGGGAACCGCTCGGTCGGCTCACGGCGAAGCGCACGGCGACAGATGTCTGCCAGCGGCTCGGGCACGGCTGCGGAGAGGCTCGGCGGATCGGATCGCCAGGCGGAGAAGAGGCTCGCGTGCACCGAATTGGCATCATGCGGCGCCCGGCCCGTCAGCAGCTCATGCAGCACCGCCCCGACCAGGTAGACGTCGGTCCAGGTGCCGAGGTCGACGCCGTCGCCGCGCACCTGCTCTGGCGCCATGTAGGCGGGCGTGCCGGCGATGTGGCGGCTCTCTCGCGCCAACGGGAAACGGCCGGCGTCCTGCGGTCGCAGGCTCACCGCGACGCCCCAGTCGACCACCAGGACCTCGCCGTAGGCGCCAAGCATGACGTTCTCGGGCTTGAGGTCACGGTGCAAGATGCCGCGATCGTGGGCGAAGCGCAGCGCGTCGCAGACCGACAGCAGCACACGCAGCTGCGCCTCGATCCAGTCGCCCCAGCCCGGCTCGCCGGCGCGCGGCGCTCCCTGGAGGTCGCGCTGCCAAGAGCGGCCGACGATGCGCTTCATCACCATCAGCGGCGCGCCTTCCTCGTCGACCCCAAGCTCGTAAATCGGCACGATGTTTGGATGCTGGAGGGCGCCCGTGAGCAACGCCTCCACGACCAACCGGTTGCCTGCCTCCGCTGACTCTTCGGCATCGCGGGCGCGCTTGACCGCGACCTCGCGGCCGAGGCTTTGCTGCTCGGCGGCGTGGACCACGCCCATGCCGCCCTCGCCCAGAACCTCGCCGTAGCGCAGCGCTTGCTGACCCTCCGTGGCGGCGGTCGTCGTGGCGAACCGAGGCAGCGTTCGGCGATGCTCCGGCGCCGCGGGCGGCGGCATTCCGATGGTCGCGCGCAGCGACAGCTCCACCGAGTCGAAGCCCTCCGCCATGGTCTTGAGGTGTGCGAGTGTGCGCGAGTCATCCACCGCTGGCAGCGCGAGGGTCCGCGCCGTGGTTCGGGTAGAGGCGGAGCTCGGCTGGGTCTGCGTCACGCGCGAAGGTATGCCAGGGGTGTGGGGGGCGTGCAATGCCGGGCCGCGGCTCTTGCCTCCCGCCAGCGCTGTCCGTTGCGGTGGCCGGCCTCCGAAGCGGGCCGATGAAGGCCGCGATCGCCGTCGTTGAGGGTCACGCGGCGCTTGACACCGGCGACGGCGGCTGGTTCAAGTTCTCGCCGGGACGCGGTGGCGCTCCCCTTTGGACACCATGACCCAGAGCCCCTCCGCATTTGCGCCCCCGAGCCGCGCCGCGCTGGCGCTGACCGCCGAGTGCATTGAGCGCTTCGGCCTCATCGAAAAGGGCGAGCGCGTCGCCGTCGGACTCTCCGGCGGCAAGGACAGCTGGCTGCTTTGGTCGACGTTGCAGACGCTGCGCAGCCAAGGGCAACTCGATTGCGAGCTGACCGCGGTGCATCTGGACCAGCACCAGCCGGGCTATGATCGCGAGACGTTCGAGGCGGCTTGCCGGCAATTTGACTGCGATTGCGAGATTATATCGGAGGACACCTGGTCGCGCGTCGAGGCGGCGCTGAAGCCGGGCCAGCTGCCCTGCGCTGTCTGTAGCCGGCTGCGGCGGGGCGTGCTCAACCGTTGGTGTGCTGAGACCGGGCACCACAAGCTGGCGCTCGGCCACCACCTGCAGGATGCCCTCGAGACGCTGCTGATGAACCTGCTCTATGGTCGGCGCCTGGAGCCGATGGCTCCTCTGCGGCGGGGCGACCGCACCGCGGTAGCGACGATTCGACCGCTGCTCCTGGTGCCCGAGGCGAAAGTGAAGGCTTGGGTCGAACAGCACGGCGTCCTGGTCGTGCCCTGCCCGGTCTGCGACAACCAAGAGGGCGCGAAGCGGGCGGAGATCGGTCTGTGGATCGACGGCTTGCGCCAGCGACAGCCCTTCCTCGACGACGCGGTGCGGGCGGCCATCTACCGCTCAGACGTGCCGGAGCGGCTCGGAGTCCATCGTTCGGTGGCGGAAGGCGACTGCGCCGCACACGCCGACGCGGCCGCATGGCTCGGCACCCCGCCGGGTGCGTTGGCGGTGCCCGACGAGGCGGCCAACAACTGGCGGTCGGCCTGAGCGCTTGCGGTCTGCTCGCTCGGCCATGGGCGGCTGGGCTTCGCTTTGGGCGCCGGCCAAGAGGTGCCGCCTCCTTGCGTCGCAGTGGGTTCGTGGCGGCGCTGCTGCTGGCCGGGTGCGAGCAAGACGACGTTGAGCGCTACCGGCTGCCTGCCGCCGTAGTCGGGCCCCCGCGCGAGGTGCTGCCGCCTTCGGCCCCGACCAGCGGCGGCAAGGTCGAGTTTGGGTCGACATTCACAGCCCTGCCGCCCTGCGATGTCTCGGTGACCGCCGCCGAGCTGCCGGAACAGCCGACGCCGACCGGCGGTCTCTGGCTGTGGCCGAGCGGCCACGCAGCGCCGATCGGCGCGGTCGAGGTCGTTGACGTCAGCGCCCGCCTGAGCGACGGCAGCCTCGACCTCGCGGTGCACGGGCCGCTGACCGTCCAGGCCTCGGCAGGGCTGGAGCTGGTCGCCACGACACCCATGGTGAAAGGCGAGGCCTCCGTGCGCGTTCGGCTGCTGGCGGACGGACCGGCCCCGCTGACCGTGAAGCTGCCTGATGGCCGCAGCGCATCAGTCGCCTTGCGCGGGTATGCGAGCCGGCTGCCGCGGCTGCAGCTGGAGGTGGGGGCCGAGGCCTGGAAATCGCTCCACGTCGATTTCGAGGCCGACGTCTGGGTCGAGGGCACCCTGCGCGAGCAGACCCCAGCGGGCGCCGACATCGGCGCGCCCCACCCGGTTCGGCTACGGCTCCACGGCGGCAGCAGCCGGCAATTCCACAAGAAGAGTTTGCGCGTCGACCTCCTGCAGGGCCACCGCCTGCAAGACGGTCGTCGGCGGGCGATCCTGCGCGCCGAGTACGTCGACAAGTCCTTGCTGCGCAACTGGTTGGGCAAGGACCTGCTGAGTGCCTTCACCAAGCTGCCGGTGTCACGCGCGCGCCACGTCCACCTGCGCGTCGACGACCGCTACATCGGGGTCATGCTCGACGTCGAGCGCGTCGACGGTGATCTGTTGCAGGCGCGCGGGCTCGAGCGCAACGGCAGCCTCTACGAGGCCGACCCGCCGCTCGAGATCATCGTGCCAGGCGGCAATCTGACGCCGCTGCCAGACCTCGATCACTATCAGCGCACCTACCCGCGACAGGCCGGTCCATTCGAATGGGAGGACCTGCGATTGACCATTGAGGAGCTGCTGCAGCGCCCCGATGCCGAGCTGCAACTCGACCTCGACCGATACTTCGCCGTCGACGAGGTGCTCATCTACTGGTCTGCGATGGTCGCGATGCAGAACCACGACATGATCCGCAAGAACTACTACCTGTACCGGCAGGTCGACGCGCCGGACAAGCGCTGGCGGTTGCTACCTTGGGACCTCGACCTGACTTTTGGACACGTTTGGAGCGAGCAAAACGACGTCCTTGAGGAGGCGATCATTTTCGATGGGCCGCTGGATTCCGGACGTAATATTGGGTTTATCTTCTACAATCATCTGTTTGATCGTCTGATGAAGCTGCCGCAGCCGCGGGCTCGCTACCGCACCTTGCTCGGCGACCTCGTCAAGGCCGCGCTGGCGCCGGGCGTCCTGGAGTCGCGTCTACAGACCGTGGCATGCACCCTCTCAGCGGATGTTTTCGCCGATCGCCGCAAGCGCGCCAGCAACGCCGAATGGGCGGGGCGGGTGCACGAGATCTCGACGTTTCTCGGGGCGCGGCGCGCTTTTCTGTTGCAGGCCCTGGCGCAGGGCCTGTAGCGCCTGAGCGGCGACGGGGTCGCGCCCTTTGATACCGCCAAGGCCACCCTGCGGCCGGAGTCCGAGCCCGCCCTGACGCGCTTGCATCAGCTGCTGCGGGACAATCCGGCGTTGTCGCTGGAGATCGGCGGCCACACCGACGCCGTCGGCCAGCACGCGGCCAACTTCAAGCTGTCGGATGCGCGCGCTGCCAGCGTCATCGCCTGGTTGCGGGCCAAGGGGATCGCTGGCACCCGGATGGTGGGGCGCGGCTATGCCGCCACCGCGCCCGTGGCGGACAACGACAGCGACCTTGGCCGGGCGCGCAATCGCCGCGTCGAGGTGCGCGACGTCCAATGCAAGCCTCGCCCCGCTGGCGCGCGCTGAGCCGTCGGCGAAGCCGCAGGGGGTGTGACCTCGCAGCCCGTCGAGCGAGCCCAAGCGGGCGTTGCGATTGGCGGTACGGCAGGCGCTGCCGCCGCCAACCGCGGCCAACCCAGCGACAGGTCAAAGCGCCGGCGACAGGTGACCGGGTCATCGCTGGACCCGAGGGGCTCGTCTGGCGGTCCATCGGCTTGCATGCCAGCGCCTGGGTGGGCGCTTAGCGCACGGCGGCGGGGCGCGCTGCTGCTTCGCCGGCGACCCGACCCGAGACGAATGCCCACAGAAAGTTGAAGCCGCCAAGGCGGCCGGTGACGTCGACGGTCTCGCCCGCGAAGTGCAGCCCGGCGCAACGGCTGCTCTGCAGCGTCGCCCACTCGAGCTCGGCGAGGCTGACGCCGCCGCCGGTCACCTCGGCGGTCTTGAAGCCTTCGCTGCCGGTGACGATCGGATCGAGCGCCGTCAGGGCCCCGAGCAGGCTCGCGCGGGCGTCACGCGCCAATCCCGCCAGGCGATCTGGGCCTTGGACGCCAGCGCGTGCCAGCAGCGCGTCCGCCAATCGTTGTGGCAGCTCAACGCGCAGGGCCTGCAAGGCGGTGCGCCCTCCGCGGCCATCTTGGAGCAGGGACGCCCACCCGCGGCCCCCGTCACCACCCGCCATCGCCAGCGCCGGCGCGCCGAGGCCGATCCGCAGTCGGCGACCGCGCGGCCCCGGCCCGACCAGGTGGTGGGCGATCTGCAACGTCGCCGGCCCCGACAACCCGCGGTGGGTGAACAACACGGCGCCGCTCTCCTGCGCCACGATCCGGCCCCCCCGCTCCTCGACCCGCAGCCACGCCGGGCAGGACACGCCAGCCAGGGCCCGCAGGTCCGGCGCGTCCAGTGTCAGCGGCACCAGCGCCGGGTACGTCTCGGCGACGCCGTGGCCTAGCGCAGCTGCCAGCCGCAGGCCGAAGCCGTCGCTGCCCGAGCGCGGCAACGACAGACCGCCGCAGGTGACGATGACCCGGCGTGCCCGCACCGCCTCGCCGTCCTCTAGCGCGATGGTGAAGGCGCCGGTCGGTTCGGGCTCAACCACCCGAACCCGGGCCCCCGTGCGCAGCGTAGCGCCCGCCGCAGAGAGCGCCGAGAGCAGCGCGACGACCACATCACCGGCGCGGCCGCTGGCGGGGAAGACCTTGTCTTCCGCCTCGTCGCGCAGGGCCAGGCCGAGATCGCGCTCAAAGAAGGCTCGGACCGCCGGTAGCGGCCAGCGCGCCATCAGCTCAGGCAGCGCCTCGGGTGCGCTGTGGCTCCATAAGGCGTCAACGCGCCAGCGGGTCGGCAGCAGATTGCAGCGCCCCCCGCCCGAGGCCAGGATCTTGGTCCCGACGCGCGGACCGCCCTCCAGCGCCAGGACGCGGGCGCCAGCGCGGGCGGCCCAGATGCCGGCGCAGAGGCCGGCGGCGCCTGCGCCGATGACGACGACGTCCCACGTGCCCTGATCGTCGGCCATCGTTCCCGGTCCTCGCCGCCCGCTGCGCCGTCGCAGTTCGCGCAGGTGTCGCGCCGCAGGCAGCAGCCTGCACCGCCTCTTGGCCTTCGGCAACGCAGCCGCCGCCGCCGTCATGATCGGGCTGGGCTCGAATCGAGCCCGGCGCTTGTCCGTCCCTTGTATCGGAGGCCACGATGACCCGCACCGCACTCGCCGCACTCGCCCTGACCGCCCTCGTCGCCGGCTGCGGCCCCTCGCTGCAGTTCGTCGACCAACGACCGGTCGCTCTCAAGGTCGACGGCGCCTGCAGCCAGGGCCCCTTCCTCATCGAGCGACAGACGCTGGGGGGGCGCTGGGGCGAGGCCTTGGACGTGCGGGTTCAGTCCCCGCGGCCCTTGGTCGCGCACTACCGCCTGACGCTGGCCGGAAACGTGCAGAGCCGCGGCGTCTTTCGCACCGCCCAGTGGCGAACCATGGCCAATGGCAGCAACGTCAGGGTACCGGACCCCGATCCCGACAACCGCCGCTGTCTCGAGCGACCCAGCGCGGCCGTCAGCGCTGACGCGGAACCCGCGCCCGCGCCGCCCGCTGAGGGGCCGCCGCAGACGGTCGTCGTGCCGCCACCCCTTCCCGCTCCCTTGCCCGCCCCGCCGCCGCCGCCGCTGCCCTCTCCGGCTCCCTTGCCTGCCCCGCTGCCGCCGCCGGTGCCGGTCGGGCCGCCGGCGGGCTGGGAGCCGCCGCCCCTGCCGGCACCGCCGCCCGCCCCAGCGCCCGCGCCGGCCGCTGCGGCGCCCATGGCCACGCCGACGCACAGCCGCGTGGCCGTGCTGGTCCGGGTCGACGGCGGGGCCGCCGTGGGTAGCCACGAGGCGCATGTGGTCTCCCTTCGACGCGAGGTGCACGATCTCGAAGCCAAGGGCTGGGCGCCCGGCCTCGCGCTGCGCCTCGAGGTCTGGAGCGAGCAACCGCTGGATTGGTCCGACGTCGTCTTCGTCGTCGAGCAGGCCGCAGGGCGGCCTTCGGTCAGCGAGGCAGAGTGGATCGCCCACCTGGAGGAGCAGGCCCGTGAGCGCGAGCGTGAACGGCTCGAGCAGGCGCGCGAGGCCGCCGAGCGGCAGCGCAAGTGGGAGGTCGAGTGGCGCGCGAACCAAGAGAAGCGGCGCATTCGGGCTGAGTTCTGCCGCACGCACCTCGACGATGAAGGGTGCTGGGGCAGGGGCGGTTGGCCTGCCCTCCGGGCGCGCCAGCAAGAGAAGGCCGAGCAGGCGCGCCGCGAACAGGAGCGGTTGGCGCTCCAGCCGCCGCCGCCGCCGCCGCCGCAGGTCTGTCGCCCCGACGGACCCCCGCCCGAGGCCCAGACCGAGGCCTTGCCGCCACAGTCGACGACCGACAGCGAGTGGGTCACCGGCTACTGGGTCTACACCTGCCAGGGCTGGTTCTGGCTCGGCGGCTGGTGGAAGGTGCCGGATGCCGCCCCGGCGCTCGCCGTGCACGTCGAGGCACCGGCCCTGCCGCCGCCGCTGCGCGTAGAGCCGCCACCGGCCTGCCCGGTGTACGGCGCGGTGTGGATTGCCGGCTACTGGATGTGGGCCAGCGGACGCTGGATCTGGGTCATCGGCCGGTGGTCGCTCCCGCCCATCATCGGCGTCGAGTGGCGCCCGACCTTGTGGATCTCGGCGGGCGGCCGGGTGCGCATGCAGCCAGGCCGCTGGCTGCCGCAGCGGCCGCGCTGACCCTTAGGGCCCCAACTTCGACAAGTCGATCGCTGCGGACGCCGATGCATCCCCGTGAGCTGCGTTGCAGCTCCTTGAAATACCTCCGGTATTCCTGCGTCGCAGCGCCTTGCCCACGGGGCGCCCTGGCGCCCGCGCTGACGACTTGTTCTCGTTGGGGCTCTTAGGCGGTTGTACCGGGCTCGCCGAGCGCGGTCTGCACCGCCAGCGCCAACTCGCGACGCCGGGCCGCCAGCCCAAAAGCCAGGTCGGCGCGGTAAAGGCGCAGCCAGCCGGCCCGCATGGCCCGCCGCCGCACGTCCAGCCGCTCGGCGAAGCGCAGCGCCAGGGGCGCCGTCAGCGCCGCCACCAGCGCGACCGCCGCGCCAGCGCCGACGCTTGCCCCGAGCCACACGCTGAGGGTCCCAAGCGCCAACCAGCCGGCGGGGAACAGCAACAGTCCCCCGATGAGCTTGTAGGTCGCGACGACGTCTTGCTCTCCGCCGGCCAACCGCCGCGCCAACCAGCCGACCAGGCGCCACTGGAGCCAGTTGCCCACCACGCCGCAGAGACCAAAAGGCGCCAACAGGAGCAGCGACGCGGTGGCGCGGGCAAACCGACGGGCGCTGCCGGCGCTGCCCTCGAGCACCAGCGCCGCGCGTTCGTCCTCACTCGCAAGCAGGCCGAGCTCATCGGCCATCTGCAGAAAAGCCTGCGCCTGCTCGACCAGGGCAGCGGCGCGCTCCGGATCGTCGCGTTGCAGCTCGGCGAACGCCGCCGCCAGCTGCAACGCCCGCTGATGGACGGCGCCGACGTCTGCCCCCGGGCTGGTCAAGGCCGCGACGAGCCGCAGGCCATCGGCCATCGCCGCCGACTCGGCATGCAGCACCAGGCGGCCGAGCTCGAGGGTCAGCGCATCGGTCAGCGCCCGCACCGCCTCCGGGCCGTGGCCGTTCGCTGTGGCGAACGCGCGGACGTCGATCGCTTCACCGACCAGCGCGGAGACCTGACTGCGGAACGTGCCCTTGCTGCGATAGAGCAAGCCCACCGGGCAGATCGAGAGCGTCGCTGGGGCGCTTGGGCTCTCCAGCGCCGACAGGGCGATGCGGGCGGCGCCGGTGCGCAGCGTGCGCAGGCCGGGGTGGTCGTGGCTGACGCCCTCGGGGAAGAGCGCCAGGTCACCCCCCCGCCCCAGCAGGTGGCGGCAGGCCTCGAACGTCGCGGCATTGCGCGCTGCTGCCGCTTCTTCATCCTCGGGTGCGCGCGCGTCCTGCCGCCGCGCCACAGGGATCGCGGAGAAGGCCGCCATCGCCAGCCGTCCGACCGGGTTGGCGAAGAGCGGCGCCTTGCCGAGGAATGCCAGACGCCGCCCGATGGCCAGCTGCAGGACAAGCGGATCCATGAGGCCGCTCGGGTGGTTGGCGACGACGATACACGGCGAAGTCGGCAGAGCGGGGCCGGCCCGCGCGATCACCGGATGGTACAAGCGAACGAGGCGCAGCAACAGCGCGCGCAGCAGCCCGAGCGCACCCTCGGTCAGGCGTTGACCGAACCCGCCGGTCGAGTCGGTCGTGGTGTAGCGCATCGGCCTCAGCGTGGTGTCAGAGGCTGGGCTGGCGATGGGCGGCGACATCGCTGAGAGCGTAGTCCGCCGGCTGCGCAGCGTCCATGGCCCGCGAAGCCACAAGGGGCGCCTCGAATCGCCCGCCCGGCCGCCGCGTTGCTAGAACGTGGCTGTGCTGCCGCACCACCCACCTGCCATCGCTGCCGCCGCTGAATCGCGGCTACACGCGCGCCGGCAACCAGGCCTTGGTGCGAGCGTACTCGGCGCTGCGCTCGGTGCGGTACGCGGTATAGCCGCGGCCGCGGGCGATGAGGCGCGTCTCGTGCGACTCGCCCGGGAACGCCCGCAGCAGCTCGGCGAGCACGGGCTCGATGTCGAAGAACTTGCACGAGAAGATGTCGAAGTAGGCGCGCCCGGTCGCCTCGAACCAGTGCAGTGCGATGTGGCTCTCGGCGATCATCGTCATCGCCGACACCACCCGGCTGCCGTCGGCCAACCGCGAGGGGAGCACGTAGGGGCGCATGATCGGCGTCATGTCGATGCGCTCTGGAAGGTTGTCGAAGAGCTGGAACAGGCCGTCCATGTCCTTCGGTCCGCTGTAGCCGTCGATGTTGATCATCAGATGCGGCCCGAAGTCCTCGGCGGGGTGCACGGCGGCGTCGCGGTGGGTCGCAGCGCGGCCGCGGCCGACAGTGGCGAGGTGGGCGGTCTCGACGGGCAGCGCGCGCTTGATCAGCAGGCCGGCCTGCTCGGGCTCGAAGGCGTCGCGGCACACCAGGTCGGCGAAAAAGACCTCGCGGAAGCTGAAGGTGTGGATGGTAAAGTGACCGCCGGCCAGGAACAAAAATCCAGAGATGCCGCAGTCATCCGGCTCCACGCCGTTGTAGTAGGGCAGCATCATCGGCGGCATCACCGGTTGCAGGCCGAGGCGGGACGGGACCTCTTCGAGCAACTCCTGCACGAGACGGATGTCGTCGTAGCGCGAGCGGTGGCCACCGAAGCCGTCGAGCGTGAGGTGCAGCATTTCGGCCTCCAGTGGCGCTGCGGGCGCGCCGGCGGGGGGAGTGTAGGGGGGTTCTAGGCCGGTGCAAGGGGCAGCAGGAGTCGGCAGTGACCTCCCCCGCCAAGGACGCGTCGTTCGGGGCGATTCGGGCGCTCGGGATGGTGGCGTGGCCGGCCCTTGCGCCGCGACCGCCCAGTCGTCGCGCCACGTGAACGGCTCGGCAGGCCGGCTGCCCGTGCCGCCGAACTCGCCCTTGGGCTGCGAGCGGGCTGCGGCCTGAGATCTCGGCGTGGGAGCCCTCTCAGGCGGGGGCGCTCGATTCGCTGGGTGCCACCACGCGCTCCTGCTCGTACCAGCGCATGGCGGCGCGGCCTAGGGCGGCCTGGCTGGTGGCCCAACCGAGGCGGGCCGCCTCGCGCACACCGCGGATGCCGGCTTGTCGGGCGCGTCGGGCAGCGACCTCGTGGACCAGCCAGCGGTTGGCGGCGTCGAACCAGCGCGGGCTGTGGCGGCCGACGATGGCGAGGTCGCGATCGGAGCCATCCTGCCACGCGCGGGTCGTGAAAGTGCGGTCGGCGACTCGCTCAGCGTACGGCGTGCCGGCGATTGGATAGCTGACCGTGGTCAAGAAGACGTCCGGCGCGGCGCGCGCGACCATATCGATGCTGGCTTCCAGGTCGGACAGGTCCTCGCCCTCGTAGCCCAGCATGAGGAACATGCCCGTCTCGATGCCAGCCGCCCGCAGCTTTCGCACCACATCGACCACACGGCTGGCGTCGGTCGAGCGCTGCATCGCGTCGAGGATGCGCTGGCTGCCGCTCTCCGCCCCGACCCAGATCTTGCGCGCGCCCATCTTGGCCAGCAGGTCGATGGTCTCGTCGTCGAGGCGGTCCTCGCGGGTGATCGTCTCGAATGGGACCCGCACGCCGCGCCCTTCCAACTCGGCGGCGAACTTTTGGAGCCACTTCTTGTGGATGGTGAAGACGTCGTCGGCGAACCAGAGCTGGTCGGGCCGGTAGCGCTGCAGCAGCTCTTCGACCTCATCGGCGACGTGGGTCGGGCTCCGACGGCGATGGCTGTGGCCGTAGACGGCGTGGCTGCACCAGTTGCAGTGGAATGGACAGCCGCGGGCCGTAATCAGGTTGACCGAGGAGACGCCGTGGTGGCGCTTCCAGCAGGCGAGATAGGCATCGAGATCGATGAGATCGCGCGCCGGACCTGGCATCGCGTCAAGGTCCTTGATCTGCGCCCGAGGCGCTGTGCGAAAGGTGTTGCCGTCAGCGCCGCGAAACGCGACCCCGGCCACGTCGTGCAGGTCAGGGACACGGCCCGGCGGCCCAGCGGCGAGCAGGCGAGGCAGCGCCTCGGCCAGGGTCAACTCGCCCTCGCCGATGACGACGGCGTCGATACCGGCGTCGAGGTAGCGCTCGACGTAGTTGGCGGGGTCCGGGCCGCCGACGACGGTGCGGGCACCCATGCGTCGCGCCACCGCCGCCATGCGCAGGATGTTCTTGCGTGTCACCATGTTGGCATAGAAGCCAACCACCGGCGGCCGCTGCTCGAGCAGCGCGGAGACGAATTCGCCGCGGTAGTGAAAAGTGCCGTCCCAGACCGCGACGTCGACGCCGACGCTGCGGAGGTGGGCGGCCACGTAGAGCAGGCCGAGCGGCGGGTAGGGCCGCATCGCGCGCTGTTCTGCAGGGTCGTCGTGCAGGAACCAGCCGTGGGCCAGCAGCAGATCGGTCACGTTGCGCTCGGTGGGCGGCGTCGTGTCCAGCGCCGGCAGGGCGTGGATGGCCGCTGCCGTACGATCGCTGGTCCCGGGCCTCTGGCGCAAGCGGCGCCAGCGATCTCGGCGCAGCGACGCCGATTCCGCCGCAGGCCTTGATGCCGGCGCCGAGCCGTGCGATCTCGCTGCGGCGTTGAAGCCGACCGGCTGGCCGCGGCCGGCGACTCGCAGTGGTCGCCTCTTCCGCGGGTCAGCCGGACAACGCAAAGGCCAGAGGCCACGCGTCGCGGCCTGCCAGGGCTCGGACGCGCAAGATCGTCATGGCCCGCCAGCGTCGGCGGTCGCCCACGCGCCGATGAGGAACATGAACATGAAGTTCGACGAGCTCGACCCAGCCACCCAGCAGGCGCTCGAGGCCGCTGCCTTCCGCCGCCTGGTCTCGCACCTGCGCGACCGGCCGCAGGTCCAGAACATCGACTTGATGCGACTCGCCGACTTCTGCCGCAATTGCCTGGGCAAGTGGCTGGCCGCGGCCGCCGAGTCGCAGGGCGCCCCGCTCGACAAGGAGCAAGCCCGCGACGCCATCTATGGCATGCCCTACGCGACGTGGAAGGCGCAGCACCAGGGCCCGGAGGGGCCGCCGCTGACGCCGACCCCACTGATGCCGACCATCACCTACGACGACGCCCCTGCCGCGATCGCATGGCTCTGCGCTGCCTTCGATTTCCAGCGCAAGGTCGTCTACGACTCGCCAGACGGCCGCGTGGCACACGCCCAACTCACCTACGGCAACGCGATGATCATGGTCAGCTCGAGCCGTGAGGGTCCCGACGCGCTGTTGGTGGCGCCGGCGCGAACCGGCCCAGCGACCGCCGGTGTCTACGTCGTAGTGGCCGAAGTCGATGCCCACCATGACAAGGTGATGGCGCACGGCGCGACGCTGGTTCGGCCGCTCACCGACCAGCATTACGGCGGACGCGACTACGTCTGCCGCGACCCCTTCGGCCATCTCTGGTCGTTCGGCACCTTTGATCCGTGGCGGGGCTAGCGGACATCGCCCTTGAGGCCTGTATCCGTAGCCCACCGGCTGGGCAGATGGTAGCGTAGCTGGGGTGCCTAGGAGGGATCTGCCGTGTCCGACCGCTCCACGACGATTCGCAGGCCTCCGCCTACCCGCCTCCGCCCCTTTGGGCTCGTCGCGCTCGTCGCGTGCGCCGCTTTGGGACTGGCCGCTGCGCCTGCGCGGGCTGCCGATCCCGCCTCGGTACGCCGCGCTGAGGCCATCGCCACCGAAGCGAAGTTCTTGTTCAAGCAGAAGGCCTACGAAGAGGCCGCGGCCCGGTTCTTCGAGGCCTACACCTTGGTCAACAAGCCGGCGCTGCTCTTCAACGCCGCCCGCGCCTACGAAGAAGCAGGCAATATCGACCGCGCCGCCGCGCTTTTCCGCGCCTACATCGAGCTCGACGGGGTCGGCGCCGATGGCAAGGCCGAGGCGAGCAAGCGCTTGGCGCCGCTTGAGAAGGTGCTGGCGGAGCGAAAAGCAGCCGAGTCTGCGCTGGCGAGCAAGGCCGCCGCCGAGCAAGAGGCCACCCAGCGCGCGGAGGCGCAGCGCCAGGCAGCGGTCGAGGCCGAACGGCGCAAGGCCGCCGACGCGAGGCTGGAGGCGGAGCGCCAGGCCGCACGGGCGGCCGGCGAGCGGGCCAACGCCGAGCGCCGCGCCGCCGAGGACGCCGCCGCCCGCGCCAATACACCTGGCGGGTCCGGGGTCGGCGCCTCTGGGGTTGGCGCGTCCGGGTCGGCCGTTGAGCGCAAGCTGCCATGGCTGCAGATCGGCGTGACCGGGGGCGCCGCTCTCACCTCAGGCATCCTGTATGGGCTCGCGCTCTCCGAGGCCGACAGCGCCAGGGCGCTCGAGGGCAAAGTAACCACCGACGCGCAGAAGGTGACCTACCTCGACCGGGCGAGTCGGGCGCGGACCTTTCAGGCAGGCGCGATCATCACTGGGATCGCCACCGCGGCGGCCGCGGGCTGGTTGGCGTACGAGCTCGTGCGGCCATCCGAGCCCGCCGGCAAGGTCACGCTGACCCTGCTGCCATCCGGCGGCGAGGGCTTTACAGGCGCGCTGCTGACGCTGCATCGCTGAGGAGACAACCGATGCACATCGCCATCCCCGCCTCGCCTCGCCGGCTCGCCATCGCTCGCCTGGGCGCCCTTTGGATGGGCCTCTGCGTCATCTTGTTGGCGACCGGCTGCATCGGTGATTTCCAGACCGAGAGCCAGCTCGAGGCCCAGATCGACGCCCATAAGCAGGCGCTCGCCGATGGCTTGGGCGGCGACCTCGGCGTCGACAGCGCCGACCCAAGCGACGCCTTGGATGCCGCGTCCGAAGAGGTCAGCGACAGCGCCAGCGACGACGACGCCGACGGCGACGAGGCAGACTCGGCGAGCGACGACGGCGATGGCGCCGCCGACGGCGCCGCCGACGGCGAAGGCGACGCGGTGCCCTGCCCGGGCGGCGGCGTGACCGAGGTGGCTTGCAACGGCATCGACGATGACTGTGACAAGACCACCGACGAGGTGGACTGCGACGACGGCACCCCCTGCACGGCGGACGCATGCAAGGGTGGAACCTGCGCCCACAGCGCCATCGCCGGCTCTTGCAGCGATGGCAACCCCTGCACCAAGGGCGACGCCTGCACGGTCGGCCTCTGCCAGGGCCAATCGGTGCTCTGCGACGACCAGGAGCCCTGCACGGTCGACGCATGCGCGCTGGACGGCGACAAGGTCGGCACTTGCGTCTTCTCGCCGATCGAGGGCGGCAGCTGCAGCGACGACAACCCCTGCACCGTCGGCGACGCCTGCCAGCAAGGAAGCTGCAAGTCAGGCGGCCCCAAGCAATGCAATTCCGGCAACGCCTGTGTCGGCGCGTCGTGCTCCCCAGAGGACGGCAAGTGCAAGTACAAGACCAAGGCTGACAAGAGCCCCTGCGACGACGCCAACGCCTGCACCAAGGAGGACGCCTGCGACGATGGCGTCTGTCTCGGCGTCAACATCGGCTGCGACGACGGCAACCCTTGCACCACCAACCAATGCGATGAGGGAACTGGCTGCACCGCCAAGCCGACGAGTGGGCCGTGCGACGACGGCGACGGCTGCACCAGCGGCGACGTCTGCAAGGATGGCGTCTGCGCTGCGGGCAGCGCCGTAGCCTGCGATGACAGCAACCCCTGCACGGTCGACGTCTGCGACAAGCTCACCGGCAAGTGCAAGAGCACCTCGACCACCGGTGGCTGTGACGACGGCAACGCTTGCACCAAGCAGGACACCTGCGCCGATGGTGGCTGCAAGGGCGCAGCCGTCGATTGCGACGACAAGAACGACTGCACCAACGACCTCTGCGACGTGAAGTCCGGCTGCCAGCACGCCCCGGCGGAGGTCGCTTGTGACGACAAGAACGCGTGCACGAGCCTGGACAAGTGCCAAGACGGCGCCTGCAAGGGCACGCCGGTCGGCAGCCCGGGCACCACCAGCTGCGATGACAGCAACCCCTGCACCACCGACACCTGCGACCCGGCGACCGGCTGCAAGACCGCCGCCAACACCGCCAGCTGCAGCGATGGCAACCCTTGCACCGAGGGCGACGCCTGCGCCAATGGCGCCTGCCAAGGCGGCGGCGCCACCAGCCAGTGCGACTGCAACAGCAACGCCGACTGCAAAGCGCAAGATGACACGGACTTGTGCAACGGATCTCTCTTCTGCGACAAGTCGAGCGGCAAGGGCGCGTGCAAGGTGAATCCGGCCACCATCGTCGCATGCCCGCCGGCGAGCTCGCTGTGCAGCCGCAACGTCTGCAACACCAAGACGGGCTCGTGCCAGGCGACGCCCGAGACCGACGGCAAGGTCTGCGACGCCGATGGCAGCGTCTGCACCTTTGGTGACGCCTGTGCTGCGGGCACCTGCAAGGCCGGCAAGGCCCAGAACTGCGACGACGGCAACCCCTGCACCACCGACGCCTGCGACACCAAAGCGGGCTGCGCGCAGGTCGCCAATCAAGCCGCTTGTGACGCCGACGGCAGCCTCTGTACCGCCCCGGACCAATGCGCTGACAAGGTCTGCAAGCCGGGCAAGGCGGTGGTCTGCAACGACGGAAACCCCTGCACCGCCGACGCCTGCGACCCCAAGACCGGCAAGTGCACGACGCTCCCCGCTTCGGGTGCCTGCGAAGACGGCAATATCTGCACGCTCAGCGACACCTGCAACAACGGCATCTGCGCCGCTGGCGCTGCGAAGGTTTGCGACGACAGCAACCCTTGCACCAGCGATGCCTGCGACGGCACGAGCGGCGCCTGTGTCGCGACCCACAAGGCCGGCGCCTGCGACGATGGCAACGCCTGCACAAGCGGCGACGCCTGCCAAAGCAGCGCCTGTGCGCCTGGAGCCGCCAAGGTCTGTGATGACGGCAACCCGTGCACCACCGACAGCTGTGACAAGGCGAGCGGCGCGTGCAAGACCGGCGAGGCCAGCGGCTCCTGCAGCGACAACGACGCCTGCACCGAGGGCGATCTCTGCCAAGCCGGGACCTGCAAGTCCGGCAAGACCAAGACCTGCAACGACAACAACGCCTGCACGACCGACGGCTGCAACAAGCAGACCGGCGCCTGCACTGTGAGTCCCGCCGCCGGCCCGTGCGATGATGGCAACGCCTGCACCGAGGGCGATTCCTGCGACAGCAGCGCCTGCAAGCCTGGCGCCGTGGTCTGCGCATGCGCAGTCTCGACCCAAGCCAAGGACTGCGACGACAAGAACCCCTGCACCACCGACACCTGCATTCAGAGCGGCGCCAAGCTCGCCTGCAAGAACGCCCCCATCAGCGGGGGTCCTTGCACCGACGGCAACGCTTGCACGACCGGCGACACCTGTGACGGCGGCGGCTGCAAGGCGAGCGGAAGCATCAACTGCGACGACAAGAACCCCTGCACCGTCGACAGCTGCGCCCCGAGCGATGGCAAGTGCATCAACGGCGCCGGCGCCAACGGCGGCGCTTGCGACGATGGCAACCCCTGCACCGAGAGTGACGGCTGTCAGGGCGGCAAGTGCGCGTCAGGAAAAGCGAAAGTCTGTGATGACAGCAAGGTCTGCACCTCCGACAACTGCGATCAGACCAATGGCGCCTGCGCCTTCGTGAACAACACCGCCGCCTGCGAAGACAACAACCTCTGCACCCTCAACGACGTCTGCGCCGCCGGCGCGTGCAAGGCTGGCAGCGCAAAGGCCTGCTCTGACGGCAAGCTCTGCACCGACGACGCTTGCGATAGCAGCAGCGGCAATTGCGGCTACACGCCCAACGCTGCTCCATGCGACGACAGCAATCCGTGCACCCTGAGCGACCTCTGCAGCGGCGGCACCTGCAAGTCGGGTCAGCCAAAGGTCTGCGACGACAACAATCCGTGCACAAACGATGCCTGCAACGGCAGCACCGGCAGCTGCACCACCGTCGCCAACACCGCGCCGTGCAGCGACAACAACGGCTGCACCGAAGGCGACGTCTGCAGCGCCAGCGCTTGCAAACCGGGCACCCTCAAGGCCTGCAACGACAACAACGTGTGCACCCAAGACAGCTGCACCAGCAGCACCGGCGCCTGCGTCAATACGGCCAATACGGCGCCGTGCAGCGACAGCAACAGCTGCACGGAAGGCGACAGCTGCGCCGACAAGGTCTGCAAGGCCGGCACCGCCAAGGCCTGCAGCGACGGCAAGGTCTGCACCGACGACGGCTGCAACCCCAGCACGGGCAACTGCACCTTCACCAACAACGCCAAGTCATGCGATGACGGCGCGGCCTGCACCAGCGGCGATGCCTGCCAAGGCGGAACTTGCGTCGGCGGCACCTTCACTTGCGCCTGCACGGCAGCCAACGCCAGCGTCAACTGCAACGACAACAACGCCTGCACCCTCGACACCTGCGAGACCCAGTCCGGCGGCACCACCAAGTGCGTCAACACCGCGCAGAGCTCGACCGCCTGTACAGACAACAACCTCTGCACCAGCGGCGACGTTTGCCAGTCCGGAACCTGCAAACCGGGGACGGCCAAGGTCTGCAATGATAACAATGTTTGTACATCGGATAGCTGCACCGCGAGCACCGGCAATTGCGCCTTCGCCCCGATCGGCGGCAGCTGCAGCGACAACAAGGTCTGCACCATCAACGACGCCTGCAGCAACGGCGTCTGCACCGGCGGCGGCGCCTTGGCCTGCGACGATGGCAACCCCTGCACCACCGACAGCTGCAACAATCAGGCGACTGGCGGCTGTGTCTATGCGCCCAACACGCTGTCATGCAACGATAACAATGGCTGCACCGTCACAGACGTCTGCAAGAACAGCGTCTGTCAGCCTGGTGCGCCGCTCAACTGCGACGACGGCAACGTCTGCACCGCCGACAGCTGCACCTCGAGCACTGGCGCCTGCGTCCAGGCGCCGCAGTCGGGCGGGGTGTGCAATGACGGCAACCTCTGCACCGTCAGCGACGCCTGTGCGGAAGGCAAGTGCGTGGCGGGCGAGACGAAGGTCTGCATGGACAACAACGTGTGCACCGACGACAAGGGCTGCGATGCGACGACCGGCAACTGCCAGTACGTCAACAACCAGGCGGAGTGCGACGACAAGAACGCCTGCACGCACAAGGACGCTTGCGCCAACGCTGCTTGCGCCGGCTACGCCGTGACCTGCGACGACAATGATCCTTGCACCTCCGACCAGTGCAACACCCAGAGCGGCTGCGTCTTTAGCCCCACCACAGGCGGGAGCTGCGACGACGGCGACGTCTGCACCTACGGCGACAAGTGCGTCACCGGCAGTTGCAAAGGCAAGGGCGTCGACTGCGATGACGGCAACGCTTGTACTTCGCAGACCTGCGATGCCAAATCGGGCTGCCAGTACATCGGTCTCACCAAGGTGGAATGCCCCGACTTGTTCGCCTGCGATACCAACGAGATGTGTAACGGATTCGGTGGTTGCGACAAGGTCCCCACTTGCAAGGGGCCGGGGACCTGCCTGTCGCGAGCCTGCACCGGCGGCATCTGTTTCAAAGTTGAAGTCCCGTGGTCCTGCGACGACGGCAACACCTGTACGACGGACGCTTGCAGCGCGGACAACTGCATCCACCAGCCCACCAACGAAGGCAAGGCTTGCGGCCCCGAAAACTCAGGCAAGGTCTGCGTCAGCGGCTTCTGTGTGCCCAACATCCAGTAGCGCCAGCCGCCGTCAGCCCTCGCCGCCGAGCGCCGCGATCACCTCGGGCGGCGCCTGCACCAGCTCGACGAGCACGCCACGCGCCGACTCGGGGTGGGCTTCGTCCCCGCGCGGATGGATGAAGGCGACATTGTGCCCGGCCGCGCCGCGCCGAATGCCGCCAGGGGTGAACCGCACGCCCGCTGCGCCGAGCCAGGCGACGGCCGCCTCAAGGTCGTCGACCCAGAGCCCGAGGTGGTTGAGCGCAGGCTGATGCACTTTGGGGCTGCGGCCGGCGTCGATCGGCTGCATCAGATCGAGCTCAACAGCGTAGGGGCCGTGGCCGAGGCGAGCGATGTCTTCGTCGACGTTCTCGCGCTCGCTGCGGAAGCTGCCGACGAGCTCGACGCCGAGCAGCTCCACCCAAAAGCGGCGCAGCTCGGCCTTGTCCTCGTGGCCGATGGCCACCTGTTGGATACCGAGGACGCGGAAGGGACGGCCTTGTGGCATGGCGCGGCTCCTGGCGCCCTCTTTGCGCGTAGCGGCGCTCGGCGCGGGGCGCAGCGTTGTCGTCGCCGGCCGCGCGTGTCAACCTCTGGCCGGTGACGCCGCAACCCGCCAGCGCAGGACCGTTCGGAGCGCGGCAGACGGCCAAGCTCTTGGCCTTGGCGGGGCTATGCGTCGCGTGGCCGATTCACTTCTTGCCGCACCTGCACACCGCCAACGAGGCGATTCGCCTCTACTTTGTTCAGGCGCTCGTCGACACCGGCGGCTTCGATCTCAGCCCCATTTGTGCCTTGCACGGTTCGATCCCCGTCGACCGCGCCGAGCATGCCGGCCGCATCCTCATGGACAAGGCGCCCGGCCTCTCGCTGCTTCTGGTCCCGCTTTACGCCCTGCTAGAGGTCCTCTGGCCGGCCATCAGGCGACAGGACTTCTGGGCTTTCGGCTACGTGTCGTGCCTTCTTTCCGTGCTGCTCCCGCTCTGCGCCGGCTTGTGGCAGCTCGGACGGTGGCTGCGACGCGCCGGAGTCGGCGAGCGCGCGCTCTCGCTGACGCTGCTTCTGCTGTTGATGGCGTCGCCGCTTTTCATCTACGGCGGGCTGCTCTTTGGCCACGGACTCGCCGCGGGGCTGATGGCCGCCGCCTACTTTGGGCTCGGGCCGGCGTCGGCGACCGCGCCGTCGCTGCGGCGCCGCCTCCTCTGCGGGCTGTGCGCCGGCTACGCGGGCGTCGTCGATACACCGGTCTTTCTGCTGGCCGCCATGGTCGGGGTCGCGGTCGTGGGCCGCATGCCGGGGAGCCTCGGCCAGCGGCTGCGCCTCGCGGCGCCGTTCTGGGCCGGAATTGCAGCCGGAGTCGCGCTTCAGCTCGGCTACAATGCCGCGGTGTTCGGCTCGCCGCTCCTCTTCGCTTATGGCTTCAAGGCCGACGCCGAGCTGGCGGAGATCCATGCCACGGGCGTGCTTGGCTTCACCCTGCCCAGGCCAGAAGCGCTCTGGGGCCTCACCTTCGGCGGCGCGCGCGGACTGTTCTACCACTCGCCATGGCTGCTGATGGCCCTGTTCGGCCTGCTGCGCCGCGCCATTCGACCGCAAGCAAGTCCACCCGCGCCCGACCCCGTAGCTGGCGTAGACGGCGACGCGCCCCAGCCACCGGCACCGGCGGCCACCACCAACGAGGGGCTGCGCGGCGAGGCCCGCTGGCTGCTCTTGATCGTCGGCGGCTACTTCCTCTTCATCGCCTCATTCGTCGACTGGCGCGCGGGCGACGCTGCCGGGCCCCGTCACCTGCTGCCGCTGATCCCCCTGCTCGGTGCTGGCCTGCCCTTTGTCTTGCCTCCGGCGCGCTTTGGCCGCACGCCCCTGCAGCGCTCATTGCTGACCGCCGTCGCGAGCGTCGCCTGCCTCGCTGGCGTGTTGATGCACCTGCCGACCGCAGCGGGATTCCCCTACCACATCGATCGTCTGGAGCACCCGGTCTTTGAGCTCTCGTGGCCGGTGGTCACGGTTTTTGCCAGCTACGCGCCGAGCCTCGGCAGCTTGGTCGGATTGCCCGGCGCCGTCGCGTTCGCCCTCCAGGCGGGGCTGGTCGCCCTCTGCTTTGCGCTCTGGGGACGCGGACTGCGCGACGAGATCGCCACCGGCGGTGTTGGCCTGGAGCCGAACCGGCGACCTATCGGCCGCGATCTCGGCCGGGCGCGCACGCTCGGCATCGCGCTGACGCTCTGGCTGCTCTGGCTCGCCGCGATGGTGGCGCCGCTCGGCAAGCCGCGGCGGGCTGTGCAGGCCTCGCGCTACCTCGCCACTTCGACGCTGGAGCCCGGCCTCGCCAGCCGCGATCGCTTCGCCGACGATCCGGAGGGCAGAATGGCCCGCCCGGTTCCCAAGCGCCCGAAGGTGCTCTCGCTCGCCGAGCGCAAGCGCAACCTCGAGCTGCGGCGGGCGGCGCATGCGGCAGCCAAGGCCAAAGCGGCTCCGCCGGCGGCGCCGATCGCTTCGCCCGCGCCGCCTTGACGCTGCCTGTGGCCCCGACGAATCTCGCGGGCCATCTCCGCGTTGGATTCGGCCTGGGAGCCGCCGATGCCGTCGACGTTGAACAACGAGGACCTGTGCAAGGCGCTGCCGAGGCCGATCGCGTTTGATTGGGCAGCGACCCTCAACGCCGGCAGCCCCATCGCCTCTGCGCGCGCCGCTGAACAGACGCTCATCACCACCTTGCGCCTGCTCTTTGCCCTGCAGGTAGCGTCGCTGGGGCCGAGGGGGCGCAGCAAAGCCTTCAGCAAGGCCGTGACCTACCTCGAGAAGCCGGGTCTTGGGAGCTACGGCGAGCTCGTCCTTGCCTTGGCCCGCGCCGACGCGCCGGAGGGCAGCTTTGCCCGCCGCCTGGCTGAGCACCTGCGGCCGAACGCCGAGAGCGACCACCGGCAGGCCCTCATGGCACTCGGCCAGCTGCGCAACCTGCGGGCCCACGGCGATCTCGAGGTCGCGCTCGACCCCGACGGCTGTCAGCGCTTCGTCCACGACGTGCGTGCTTTCTTGGTCGGGCTGCGCTGGCTCGCCGATTGGCAGCTCTGGTTGGTCCGCGATGCCAGGGTGGAAGGCGAGCGCTCCCACAAGGGCAGCTATTCCTTGCTGCACGGCACCGACATGCCCTTGGTCAGGCAGGGCGCCTGGCGGGCCCCGCTGCGCGTCGACCAGGTCTATCTGCGCAGCCCGGACGGCGCGGCGTTTTGGCAGCTCGAGCACTTGGTGCTGGCGAAGGCGTCTGTCGAGACCATCCGTCTCTGGCTTCCGGCTCACATCGAAGACGGCAAGCTCGTCTCGCTGGCTTCCGGGCATCCGCAACGCGAGACGATTCCGCTCGCCGGCGATCATGCCGACGCTTTGCTCGCGCTTGGCCGCGAGCCGCTTCACAGCGAGCCGCTGCCAAGCGGCCACGCGCCTGCGACGCCCACCTTCCCCGCCCCCGCTCGTGCCGCGCTCACGCCCGCCAGCGCCGAGCCCTTGCCATCGCGCTCGCCTTCCCGTGCGCCGCGGATGGTCGCCGCCGGCGTCGTGCTCGCCGCCACGGCCTGGGTTGGCGTCGAGCTGGCGCCGTCGCTCGCGGCCGGCAGCGGCGGTTGGCC
>CANLIC010000032.1 GCA_947491025.1 Myxococcales bacterium | reverse complement strand
CCCTCACCCCCGCCGCTTCGCGGCACCCCCTCTCCCGCTGAAGCGGGAGAGGGGGGCACTGAATTCATTGTCATGTCGCCCCTCTCCCGCCCGACGGGAGAGGGGGTGAGGGGGTGAGGGTGTCTTTCGCTCCGGACTTTGCGATAGCCCTGGACACGGCGCGACCGCGGTGCACAGCGCGCGGAGGCGGTTGCAGCGGCCGGCGGCGACCTTGGCGTCAGGTCGGTCGCCGTCGCCCCGTCGATCCTGCGCGAGGGGCCGAATGCTGGCCTCCGCGCCTGTGCGCCCTATGCTCGCGCCGCCAGGGCGCAGGGCCGCCTTTGTCGCCATGGAGGAGCCGCTGCCAGAGCGCCGAGCCAGCAAGCCGCGAGGGTCTGAAGCCGCAAAGGGCAGTGGTGGCGGCTGTCTACGTCGTCTGCTGGTCCTGTCGCTCGGCGCCACGGCGGCCATGGTCGGGGCGCTCTGGCTGGCGTTTGTCGCCATCGAGGGGCAGTTGCCGGAGGTGTTCTCGTACCAGGACTACCGGGCGATCGCGCTCGAGAGCTCGCGGGTCTACGCCGCCGGTGGCGAGGCATTGGCCCGCTTTGGGCCCGAGAACCGCACCGTCATCGGACCGAAGCAGATCCCCGACTCGCTGCGCTTCGCGGTCGTTGCGGCCGAAGACGCGGCGTTCTACCACCACCCCGGCCTCGACCTGCTCGGCATCGCCCGCGCCATCTGGGTCGACCTGCGCGCCGGCGGCTACAAGCAGGGCGCCTCGACCATCACCCAGCAGTTCGCCAAGACGCGCTTTCTGTCGGCCGAGAAGAGCATCTTGCGCAAGCTGCGGGAGCTGGTCCTGGCGCGCAAGATCGAGCAACGCGCCGGCAAAGACGAGATCTTGGCGATGTACCTGAACGAGATCTACTACGGCCACGGCGCCCATGGCTGCGAGGAGGCGGCGCGGCTCTACTTCGGCAAGGGCGTGGCGCAGCTCGACCTGGCCGAGGCGGCGATGCTGGCCGGGGTCATCAACGCACCTGGGCGGTGGTCGCCGCTGCGCCACCCGGACAAGGCCAAGGAGCGTCGGGCCTACGTCCTCGACCAGATGCGCGACCGGGGCTACATCGGCGCCGAAGACGCCGCCCGCGCCGCCCAGGCGCCGCTGCCGCAGAAGGCGCACGAGGACATCGGCCTGCGGGCGCCCTGGGTGGTCATGGCGGTGCGCAGCGAGCTCGAGCGCCTGGTCGAGGCCGGCACCTTCGATCGCGCTGCCTGGGAGCGCGGCGGCCTGCGCATCGAGGTCGGCATCGACGCGCTGGCGCAGCAGGCGGCGGAGGCGGCGGCGCGCGAGGGCCTGCTCTCCATCGACCGGGCCCAGAAGGTCCTGGAGCCTGCGACCCGTCACGGCAGCGAGGCAGAGATCGCGAGCGCGATCGAGCGGTTGCAGAAGACGCGGGCGCAGCGCTCGCAGCCTGGCCCTTCCATCGCGCACGGCATCGTGCTCGGCCGCGTCGGCTTTGGCACGGCAGGTCCGTCTGCGGCGGGCCAGGCAGCGGGCGGAGCAGCAGCGGGCGGAGCGGCTGTGGAGACGGGCTACGAGCTCGATCTCGGCGGCGAGCGCGGCGTACTCCCAGACAGCGCCCTGTCGCGCTACGCCGAGGCGGCCGGCAAGCCCGCGGCCGCGCTGTGGCGCCGCGGCGACGAGCTGCGGGTCTCGGTGTTGGAGCGGCAGGGGGAGCGCGTGACGCTGGTCGCCGACCAGGGGCCGCAGCTAGCGCTAGTGGCGATCGAGCCGCAGACCCGGCTGGTGCGGGCGATCATCGGCGGCGACGACCCCCGCTTGCATCCGTTCCACCGCGCGCTCTCAGCGCTGCGCCAGCCGGGCTCGACCTTCAAGACCTTCGTCTACGGCGCCGCCATCGAGTCCGGCGCCTTCCGCGCCGAGTCGTTGCAGCGGGACGAGCGCCGCGCCCACCGCAGCGGCGGTCGGCTCTGGACCCCGCGCAACTTCGGCGACCGCTGGACCGGCAAGGAGCACACGCTGCGCGACGCCTTGGCGCGCTCGATCAACAGCATCGCCGTGGCCGTGGCCGAGCAGGTCGGTCCGCAGGCCGTCGCAGAGTTCGCCCGCCGCCTCGGCGTACAGAGCCCGCTGCTGGCCGACCTGCCGCTGGCCCTTGGCGCCTCCAGCGTGCGGCCGATCGAGCTCGCCAACGCCTACGCCACGCTCGCCGCCGACGGCGTCGTGGCCGCGCCGATCCTGGTGACGCGGATCCTCGACCGCGACGACCGCGAGCTGTTCCGCGCCCAGGCAAAGTCGCAGCGCGTCATTGAACCCGGCCTCGCGCATACGCTGACCGACATGCTCGGCGAGGTGGTGCGCCGCGGCTCGGCCAAATCGCTCTCGCTCGCCCACGCGGTCGCCGGCAAGACCGGCACCACCAACGGCGGCCGCGACGCCTGGTTCGTCGGCTACACCAAGGGCCTCTGCGCCGTCGTGTGGGTCGGCCACGACGACCGCCTGCCGATGCCGGAGGGCTCTGGCGCCACGACGGCGTTGCCAATCTGGGGCGCGTTCATGCGGCAGGCGCTCGACCGGATGCCGGTGCAGCCTCTGCCGCGCTTGCCGCACCTGGGTGTGGCGGCCGAGCCGGCGCCCCTGGAGGGCGATCCGGAGCAGGGGGCGGCCTCGTTGGAGGTGGAGGGCGAGGCGGTGGAGGCGGTGGGGCGGTAGGGCCTCGGGCCCTGACGCAGCGGCGCACCTCAGCGCACAGCGGCCCTGCCGGTCTGCGGCAATTGTGCGAATGCCGTGCTTTTGCTTGCAAAGCGCCTTCATCTTGACGAGAGTGAAGACCGACGGAGGGTACCATGGGGGCCGACGGGATACCGAAACCTTTTGGCCGCGTGCCTCTCACCGCGGCGTGGTCCGACACGTGTGGCTGAAACGGAGTAATTCCAGGAGTTTGTGGCAGATCGCGTCTGGATGGTTCCGTCAACGATCACGGTTGATCCAAGGTCTTTCGATCACCGTATGTGAAGAAATTATTGTAATTGACATGTTGTTGGGAATGTGCCAACGTTCGCCCGTCCGCCCGTTCGCCCGTTCGCGACCCGGCTTTCCCTGGCGGCTGGAGGCTGCGATGTGTGGGAAGCCGATCATTGTATCGATGCTGCAGGATGCAACGCTCGCCACTGAGCGCAATGGCGCGCCGGTGGTGTACTGGCTGCCCCAGGCCCTCGGCGAGCGCTTTCTCGTGGCACGCGGCGTTCGCTTCGAGTGGACGCTGCTCGAGATCGGCTCCAACACTGCGCTCCGCATCGTCGGTCGCAATTCCGTCGATGGTCGGGTATGGAGCTACTTTGGCCACGGCACCGGCACATCGCTCTTCCTCGATGGGACCACTGCAGGCATCACCAGCCTCGGACGCGGCTCCCAGCTCTACTCAAAGGGTGCCGCGGACTTTGGTCCGTCGCTCCAGATCGGCGTGATGATCACCACCACCGACACCGGCCCCAAAGAGGCGCGGTTGTCGATGACCGCGACCGCTCTGTTCGAACACTTCAGCGCCAGCTACGGCGTCGCCAGCGCGGCGAGCATCAGCGGGACCTCAGGCGACGTCGGCAGTACCTTCGACGGTAGCGCTTTTGACGAAGTCGCGCTGGTCATTACCTGGACGGGTGCCCCGACGAGCTTGGTCTTTTATCTCGAAGAAAGCGGAGATGGCGGCACGACCTACGCGGTCGCCGATCAGTCGGCTTCACTCGGTACGATGAGCAAGGGCGTCGTGCTGCAAGCGACCGTGCCGACGGCGACGATGAAGCTCTCCTATACCGCCGCAGCCGGCGGCACCGCCGCCACCGCCACCCTGGTCGGGCGTGTCAAGTGAGGCGGCTGGCGGAGACGCATCACCTGCGGCGGGAGCTTTGGATCGGCGGCGACGCCGGGTCCTTGGCACCACGGCCGCTCGTCAGCACTGAGCCCGCGCACCAGGGCACCGTGGCGGAGGTTGGGCGCCAAGGCAGCGCCGCGGCTCAGCCCACCAGCGCTCCCGCCTTGACCGAATTCTCCGCGAATCCACGCGTGACTGCTGCGCCCACGCATCGGCTGGCCCCGACGATCGTTGGGGCCGACGACAGGGGTCGAACTCTCTGGGGTCGCCACCCAGAGGCGGCCATCGTCGATCTTTGCGGTCAGCAACGAACTATCGGCCAGCAACGACCCACGCCATCCATCGATATTGCAGCCCATGGCGTGATGTCCGGCGCGCCATCCGCCTGGCACAATTCGCCCGTAGCGTGGTCTGGCAGGTCGCGCAGCAACCGCTCGACCCTCGACGCGATGCTACAGCCAGAGCACAGGGAATCGGGCGACCGCCCCTACTCGGCATTTCGGGATCGCCAGTCGCCCGGCTTGCCTGACTTCATGGACGCCGAGTCGCCAGGCGACAGGCCAGCACCCGCCCCAGGTCCACGAACACTTTGGCCGCATCCGCCGAGGTTCGCCGACGCGAAGCTGCCTCTGCCTGTGCCGCCTCGGGGATGGTCCTCGCCGAAGCCGGGCGCCAATTGGCCGCCGAGCCCTGGCGGTACTCCCAAGGCGCCTACCTGGAATTACCCATTGCCGTCAGGCGCTGGACTGACGCCCCTTGACAAGGCGCTACTCGATCGCTGGGGCACCCTCGGACTCATGAGTTGTGACGCGCTACTTTCGGAGTTCAGCACATCGCAAGCCACCCTGATAAGCTCCCTTGAGCAAGCGATCAACGCCAGTGTGCTCGAAGAGCTGCACAGCTACTGTGCGGACTCGCTCTTCGTTGACTCTGTCAATGCGGCATTGGAACCCTGCCTCGGCGGCCAAGCGGCTGACTGTGACCATGCCTTGCATGCAATGGCAGCGGCGTTGGGCATCAGTGATCTCAGCGCTGGCCTAAACGCATTGGTATTCGCTGATTTGCTCCGTGATATTGCCGTCTACGTTGTCGGCGCGCCAGAACCCACGCCAGAGGTGCTTGCACAGGTCGAGCAGCAATTCTGGCCGGTTGCTGGCTTTGCAATCTGCCTCATTGAGGTGCTGTGGCAACTGACGCGCTATGATCTGTCGATCCTGCAGAGCTGGCAGAATTTATTCCAGGTGGCGGCGAAGTTCCAGATTCCATTCTCCGACATCAAGAAGTCACCTCGCTGGTATTGCCTTGACTCGGTTCGTTCCTACGCAATCCAGAAATTTCTTGGGTTCAGCGCGCTGGTTGACTTCCAGAACAGCCCTGGTTGGATCCTCTCTGGGTCTTCACCGCTGATTGCGACTTACCAGCACGCGGCGATCGCATATGCTCTATTGGTAATCCGCAGCTGTCCATTGCCGGCCGCCACCGCGCCACTTGCCGGCTTGGCCTCTGCCGACTTCGCCCTGGGCCTGGCCTGCAAATCCGTGGTGGACCCAAAGTCGCCAGGAACGGCTTGCGCATTTGCCTGGAAGGTATGGCAAAGCGGTCCCGGCTTGACCAAGCCGTCCACGATCGCCACCGTGGCGGTAGAGGCAGCACTGTTGGCCCAGCCTCGCTGCGGAGGTTGGCTATCATGAAGCGCCGCCTGCTAACGAACGCCAAATTCGCTGCCTTCTTGGGCGCATGTGTGGGGTTTGGCTGCGGCGGGCCAGGTCGCGACGCTGGCCCGCATGGAGCCTCTCATTCAGGGATCAGCGCGCCCGAAGACTTGAGCGATACACTGGCCACTGGCCAGACCGTGGTTACAGGGGACTTGGCAACGGATGCGCTAAGTTGCGGCGATGAATTTTGCATCACAGGAGATGATGTTGAATTGGCTGAGTCTGAGGTCGGTGACGACGGCGAAGCGTCGAATGCAAGACCAGATGGCGGCGCAGAGAGTCCCGCAGATTCGACTTTGGCGGACGTCCCGGTTGCCGATAGCGGAATTCCGCCGCTGCTGGAGAGCGCGCCAAAGCTGACTTGCGTGAACCTCATCGGCCAGCACAAGCTGAAGTTGATCCTTGGTCATGGCGGCGAGGGAGATGCGGTGTGTGCTCTGAATGTACCCGGCGGCGTGCGCGTCGGTGGTGTTCCATCGCCTGCTATCTCATTACTGAGCCACCCTTGTGCCGTAGGACGCAGATGGCTGGGCGACCCGACAACAGAGTCTCTGTTGGACTTGCCCAAGTCCAAGTTCGATATTTGCCAGTTTTCGAAGTTCACCGCCGGCCACTGCGGCATGGGCTGGTCAGTGGTTGTCGGTATCGCGACCAATGAAATGACCCGCATCCTGCGCTGGTCACACTCCGCGTCGGGGAAAGCCCAGCTCCAGCATGATGTCAAAGCGGAGAACGCGGAGGCGTTGGTCGTCCTGAGCGCCGACAAGGCGTCCACGCAATTGGTTGCGCTGCGGGCGAAAGGCGCCGAAACGCATCTCGCGTGGCTGCTTGACATAGATGGCACTGGCGCCACGATGAGTTCCAGCATGGTCGTGCTACCGGGACTCGCGTGGTACAAAATGCCAGGAGTCGTGAGCCCCAAAGCCTCTGGCGGTCCGATCGCCACCAAGTCAGGGCTGGCGGGTGCTTGGGTCAGCTCAATGCAGGGAAACAAGGCGTACGTAAGCCTGTTGGATGGCGTAGGCATCCTGCAGACGCGAGCGGTGAACTTGCAACCTGACCAGTGGCCAGCGGCACTGGGCGAGGCACCAGGCATCTTAGCGATGTCGGTGGTCCAAGGCACAGCAAAGCCCACGCTCATCGTCTGGGGTGCCGGTGAAGCGCCGCTCTGGTCAGCGCCGATCGGCAATGGTCCAATCCCGACGATTTGCAATGAGTCGAGCCCATGGCATGTCTTGCGACCGGGGCCAGGCAATGCTTGGTGGCTAGCAGGCAACAGTGTCTATTCGCCCGATGACGTCGCGCTGGTTCTCGGTGGCGGAAGCTCCACTGTCATCGGGTCGTCGATGAGCAATGTCTCCAAAAGTGGCGCCAGCATCGGAGGTTGGCATGATCGATTGCAGGTCGTGGGCTTCGACAATTTCGCAGAGGACACATCGACGCTCGCGGTGACGGACGCCTATGGCAACATCGATTGCGCGACGTCAGGCCCCTGCTGGCAGCTGACCGCGACGGCCTGCGACGATGGCAATGCCTGCACCTTTGATCGCTGCGATGCGAGTCATGATGGATGTTGGCATCACCAGGCCAGCGCCGGCGTCTGGTGTGGGCCGCTCGCGACGTGCGCTGCCGGGGTCTGCGTGGCGGGATTCTAGCGTGCTCGGTGAAGATCAGCGGGGGCTGGCCGCAGAATCGGATCGGCGAGCTGCTGCCGGCAAGGACTTAGGGCGGCGGCAGGAGATCAGGCAAATCGGCGCCTTCGAATGGCGTTTCGCCGTCGGCTTCGGCGGCGTCGGGCCCTGTGGTGGGATCTCCTCGTCTGGCGGTTCCGGACGCCATAGGATCGAGCGCCTCAAGGTGCACGACTCGTCTGTAACCGCCTAAACAACCACGCCTCCCACAGCACCGCCCCCTACCCGACACTGCTGCCGAGGAGGTACTTTCCATGCACGAGCTCGGCCCCATCGACTCCTTCCAACCCCCAAAAGTCCTCCCGCCGCGATCCGTGGACCGAGGCCGAAGCCCGCAGCGTCCTGTCCGCAGCCAGCCGCAGCCGGACTTCGATGGCCGCCTTTGCGCGCCGCCATGGCCTGCCATTTAGGAGCCACATGAGATCCGAAGCGATTTTCTGGGTTGCAACACGCAACATGGGACACATCGCGTCCAGGAGCGCCGAATTCGGGACTCTGCCTGCGACTCCCTCCACCCAACCCCATCAAGCCCCAGCAGCCACCGGCGCCGCCCCAAAGAACGCCGAGTGGTCCACAGCCCGGCTGCGCTGCAGGCCCCGCACCGCCAACTGCTTGCACACCACCGCCGCCAGCGCCTGAAACATCCCCGCGATCTCCGAGCCCTTGGCGCTCGCGGTCACCGGATGCCCAGCGTCCGAGGCCGGGCTGACCTGGATGTCGAGCGGCAGGCTGCCGAGCAACGCCAGTCCGCGCGCCCGGCAGTGCTCGACCATGCGCCCCGGGCCGAAGATCTCGTAGCGTTTGCCGGTGTCGGGCGCCTGAAAGTAGGCCATGTTCTCGACGAGGCCGACGACATCGACCTTGAGCATCTCGAACATCTTCACGGCGCGGGTGACATCGGCGAAGGCGACGTCTTGCGGCGTGCTGACGACCAAGGCGCCGGCCAGCGGAAAGGTCTGGGCCAGGGTCAGCACCACGTCGCCGGTGCCGGGCGGCAGGTCGACGACCAGCACGTCGAGCTCGCCCCAGCGCACGTCGTCGAAGAGCTGGGTGACGGCCCGCCCGACCATCGGCCCGCGCCAGACGACGGCGTCGTCGCGGCCGATGAGGTTGCCCATCGAGACGAAGCGCACGCCGTGGTTGAGCAGCGGCGCGATCTTGCGCTCCTCATCGGCGAAGGGCCGCACGTCCGCGAGGCCCATCATGATCGGCACGCTTGGACCCTGGATGTCGGCGTCAACGAGGCCGACGCGCAACCCGGCGTTGGCCATGGCGACCGCGAGGTTGACCGCCACGGTTGACTTGCCGACGCCGCCCTTGCCGGCGCCGACGCCGATGACGTGGCCGACGCCCGGCAGGCGGCTGGCGGTCTGTAGGTGCGAGGTCGGCATGTCGACGACGAATTCCACCGCCTGGCCGGCGACGCCGGGGAGGGCGCGCAGCGCGGCCTCGGCCTGGGCGCGCAGAGAAGCCTCGGCGGGATCGCCCGGGCAGAGCAGCGAGAGCGTGACGCCGACGTTGGCGCCCATCGGCCCGGCCTCGATGGCGATGTCCTGCACGCGGCCGCTGGAGACGACGTCGGCGCCGATTTCAGCGGGCACATCTGGATCGACGACGGTGCGCAGCGCTTGCAGCACGGCTTCGCGGGTGGGCTGGGACATGGCGGGCCTCCTCACGCCGACGATGGCGGCGCGGCGGCGGTGTAGGCGCGGGCCGCGCCTGGGTCAAGGCGGCTTTGAGAATCGGCAAGCGTTCGCCACACATCAAGGCGCCAATGCGCGCGCCGCGTGCCCCGCCGAAGCGCCACCGACTGGCGCCAAGCCGCTGCCCGTGCCAGACTCGCGCGCCACGCGCCGGGATGGCGCGGCAAGGAGCGCGCCACCATGGTCATGTCTTCCGCAGAGATGCTCGACATCTGCCACAAGCACTCGCTGTTCTCGTGGTCGCGCGGCGACCAGGTGGCGCCGATCCCGGTGGCGCGCGCCGAAGGCATCTACTTCTACACGCCCGAGGGCGAGCGCTGGATCGACTTCAACAGCCAGTTGATGTCGGTCAACATCGGCCACAGCCACCCGAAGGTCATCGAGGCGATGCAGCGGCAGGTCGCCCAGCTGCAATTCGTCTACCCCGGCACCGTCACCGAGCCGCGCGCCCGCCTCTCGGCGCTGCTCAATGAGTTGGTTCCTGGCGATATCTCATCGTTTTTCTACACCCTGGGCGGCGCCGAGGCCAACGAGAACGCGGTGCGCGCCGCCCGCCTCTACAGCGGCCGCCACAAGATCTTGGCCCGCTACCGCAGCTACCACGGCGGCACCCACCTCGCCCTGTCGATGACCGGCGACCCACGCCGCTGGCCGGCCGAGCCCGCTTCGCCGGGCATCGTCCACGTCATGGACCCCTGGCCCTACGAGTACAGCTTCGGCAAGGACGAGGACGAGATCACGGCCAACCACCTGTGCTACCTCGAAGAGGTGATTCAGTACGAGGGCCCGCACACCATCGCCGCAATGATCGTCGAGACGGTCACCGGCACCAACGGCGTGCTGGTCCCGCCGCGCGGCTGGTTCGTCGGCCTGCGGGCGCTGCTCGACAAGTACGGCATCCTGCTCATCTGCGACGAGGTGATGGCGGGCTTCGGACGGACCGGTAAGTGGCTAGCGTACGAGCACTTCGGCATCGTCCCCGACATCGTGACCATGGCCAAGGGCCTGACGTCATCGTACGCCCCGCTCGGCTGCATGGGCGTTTCCCGCAAGATCCATGACCACTTCCAGAGCAACGTCTACTGGGGCGGCCTGACCTACAACGCCCACCCGGTCAGCCTCGCCACCGCCGTCGCCGTGCTGGAGGTGATGCGCGACGAGGGCATCGTCGAGCACGCCGCCGCGATGGGCGCTGTCATGCGGCAGGAGATGGATCGCCTGACCGCGCGCCACCCGACCATCAAGCAGGCCCGCAACATCGGCTTGTTCGGCATGATCGACCTGCAGAAGGACAGCAAGGGCACGCCGGTCGCGCCGTACAACGGCTCCTCGCCGGCGGTGGCGGCGTTGGCGGCGGCGTTCAAGAAGCGTCGCCTCTTCACCTTCACGCGCTGGAACAACTTCACCTGCAACCCGCCGCTGATCATCACCGAGCCCCAGCTGCGCGAGTGCTTCGCCATCGTCGACGAGTGCCTCGAAGTGACCCACCCCTTCTTCGAGGGCTGAGGCGATGGGCGCGGCGGCGGCGGACATGAGCGATGCCAGCGACCGGGCGCGACCGGGCTGCCTCGGCGGCATTCGCGTCCTCGACCTGTCGCGCATCCTGAGCGGCCCCTTCTGCACGGCGCTGCTCGGCGACCACGGCGCCGACGTGGTCAAGGTCGAGAGCCCCGATGGCGACGACACGCGCCGGTTCGGGCCGCCCTTCCTCTGCGGGGAGGCGACCTACTTCCTCTCCTGCAACCGCAACAAGCGCTCGATCGTCCTCGACCTCAAGCAGCCGCACGACCACGCGACGCTGCTGGCGCTGGTCGAACGCGCCGACGTCCTGGTCGAGAACTTTCGGCCGGGGACGCTCGAGAAGCTCGGCCTCTCGCCTTCCAGGCTGCAGGCGCAGAACCCGGGCCTCATCGTCTGCCGCATCTCGGGCTTTGGGCAGTTCGGGCCCTGGCGCGAGCGGCCGGGCTACGACCTCGCGGTGCAAGGCCTCGGCGGGCTGCAGGCGCTGACCGGCGCCCCGGACGGTGAGCCCTACAAGCTCGGCGTCAGCATCGCGGACCTCGTGACCGGGCTCTACGCCAGCCAGGCGGTGCTCGCCTCGCTGCTGCGGCGCGAGCGCTGGCGCTCTGGTGGCCCAGATCGCCGCGACGGCGGTGATGTCCTCGACGTGGCCATGCTCGATTGTGTGGCGTCGCTGCTGACCTTTCAGGCCCAGCGGGCGCTGACGGCGGGCGAGTCGCCGCGGCGCATGGGCAACATGCACCCGAGCATCGCCCCCTACGAGACGTTTCGGGCCGCCGACGGCTGGATCAACGTCGCGGTCGGCAACGACAAGCTGTGGCGGGCCTTCTGCGCCGCGCTCGGCCAGCCGGCGTTGGCGGAGGACGCGCGCTTCCAGCACAACCCGGACCGTGTCGCCAACCGGCCAGCCCTGCGCGTCGAGCTCGAGCGGCTGCTGGCGGCGCAACCGCGTGCGCACTGGATCGCGGCCATGGACGCCGCCGGCGTGCCAGGCGGGCCGATCTTGGAGGTCGAGGAGGTGATGGCGCACCCGTCGCTGCTCGCCCGCGGCGCCATCTCCGAGGTCGAGCACGCCGCCATCGGCGCCCTGCGCCTGCTCGGGCATCCAGTGCGCTTCGCTGAGGCGGGTACCGGCATCTCGCGTCCGCCGCCGCAGCTCGGCGAGCACCAGGCCGAGGTCCTGACCGACTGGCTCGGCCTCGCCGCGTGCGCCGGATGAGGGCGCCAGCGCCAGAACGGGGCCCAGCGCTGGTCCTGCCGCTGTTCTTTGCCCTTGGCGTCTGGTTGGCGGCTTGCGCGGAGGCGCCAAGCGCCGCGTCAGACATCGCCGCGGCCGACAGCGCCGCGGCAGACAGCGCCGCGGCAGACAGCGACACCAATGACAGCGCCGCGGCCGACAGCGCCGCCGCCGATACCGCCGAGGCTGACGGTGCGGAGGCCGACAGCGGCGGGCCGGACAGCGTCGACACTGCGGTCGCGGACAGCGCCGGCGCGGACAGCGTCGACGCTGCGGTCGCGGACAGCGGCGCGCCGGACAGCGCAGGGGCGGACAGCGCCGGACCGGACAGCGCCGGACCGGACAGCGCCACGGCTGACGCGAGCGACAACGACGCGGAAGCTCCGGATAGCGCTGAGCAAGACATCGACGCCGGGCCGAAACAAACCGCCTGGGGCCAGATCTCGGGGGTGTGCGGCGCCGTGGCGGCCGAGCTTGGCAAGCCGACGCCCTCGTTCCTGGTCGCCACCTACGCCTTCACCAGCGCGCCCGCGTTCGATCCGAGCGCGCTCGCGGCCGGCGCCAAGAAGCGCTACCTGGGCCCCAACGCCGGCGGCTCGAGCAAGTGCTCCGAAGTGATGTCGATGCAGTACCTGGTCGACTGCGACGGCGGCAGCGACATCTTGACCGAGGTCGAGCTGGAGTACACCAAGACCGACACGTCGATCACCGACTTCGCCTTGAAGATCGCTGGCAAGCAGGTCGGCGTCTCGGTGACGCGGGCGTACCTGGGGCCGAAGGTCAGCTCCTACACCGAGGCCGACGCGACCAAGCTGCTGACCAAGAAGCTCGAGGGCATCTTGGAGTCGAGCCAGTTCATCGCGCCGAAGTTCAAGTGGGTCAAACAGGTCTTGGCGGTGTGGACCCTGCAGCCGAGCTGGGTGCCTATCGTCGAGGCGGCGTGGCTCAAGCTCGATCCGGCGGTGCGGGCGGACACGGTGATCTTGGTTTTGGTCGAGCAGGGCCCGGGGTGGATCGTCGCCGAGAAGTGCTTGACTCCCTAGCCTGTGCGACCCTCGGCCCGTGCCTCGCCGCTCGGTCGGCGGTCCACTAGCGTGGCCCTCGCCCGGGGGGCCACACCCCACGGAGCGTCATGGACTACGTCGACGCACAGGGCCTCGCTGCCGCCGCCCGCCGCGCCCTGCGCCACGGCCGCTTCGTCGCGACGGGCCGCGACGGCGAGGTGCCGGCAATGGCCTTCCTCGACGCGCTCACCGCCAGCCGCACCGACTGGCACCCCGCGATCGCCGAGGCGCTGACGCTGCTGCTCTGCGACCCCGATCTTGAGGTCGCGGCGGCGGTGCTGGACGCGCTCGACGCTGGCAGTGCCACGGCCGCCCTGCTGCCCGCGCTTGAGCCGCTCTTGGCCGGCCCGGCTTCCCTGGCCCGCTCCCACGCGCCCGCGCAGCTGCGACCCGATGCCGCGCCGCTGGCCCTCTGCGACATCCTCGAGCGCGCTCGGCCGCTGCGGACGCGCGCCGAGGCCGAGCCGTCGCTGGTGGTGCTGCGCTCGCCGCGGGTCGAGGTCATTCGCCTGCAGGGCCCGGACGACGCGCTCGCCCTGGCGCGGCGCTGCGCCGAGGCCGGTCAGTCCCTCACCGGCGGCGGCGTCGGCGGCCATCACGCCTTGGACTGGCTGCGGGCCTTGGCGCTCTTGGCGCCGCGCTGGCGACCTGCCGTTCCGGCGCTGCTGGCGGCGCTGCTGCAGGGCTCCGACGCCGAGCGCCGCGCCGCCTTGACCTACGCCGTCCACTGCGGCGACAAGCGCGAGGTGGCAGGCACGATCGCGGCTGCGGCGGCCGACCCGGCGCTGGGCGATCGCTCTCTCCAGACCGGGCCGCTGCGCCTGGATGGGGCGCCGGCGCCGACGGTGACGGCCCTGGCGCGCTGGCTGCAGGCGGCGGCCGAGGCGGAGCGGGCGAGCGCGCCGAAGCCCTCGGCCATCGAGGCGTAACACCGGGACAGCCGGCGGGAGGCGACGATGGACGACGCGACCATGGGCACCGAGACGGCGACCGGCAACCCCGGCGCGCTGCGGCCTCTGCCCGCGCTCGGTGCCCGCAGCGTGTCCCGTGTGCGGGCGCTGTGGCGGGCGCTGGCCTGGTCCTCGCTGCCTGAGGCCCTGCAGGCCGCGCCAGGGGCCGACGCACCGGCCGACGGCGCCGCGGCGAGCCTGCTGGCGACCGTGCGCGTGCTGCACGAGGCCGCGGCGCCCGACCACGCCGCCTCGCGGGTGGCGCAGGCGCAGCGCGACGCGGCGGCGGCGCTGGGCCAGGCCCCGGCGCGGGTTCTCGGCGTGGAGCGACCCGACCCCGACGCCGGCCGCCTCGACCTCTGCGCCGAGCTCTGCGGCCTCGACGCCCGCGCACGGGTAGGCCTGGAGCTGGCGGTGGTGACGGCGCTCGACCCCGGCACGGCGCTCTCGGCGCGGGTGCTGGCCGGGCGCTTGGGGTTTGCCGCCGCGCACGAGGTGGCGCTGCTCGACGAGCTGCTCGCGGCCTGCGCTGTCGGTGCCGGGCGCATGGCGGCCTGGACGGCGCCTGGCGGCGCGTTGCGCAGCCTCGGCCTGCTGCAGGGTGCACAGGGAAGGGTCCACCTGAGCGCGGCGCTGCTGGCCTTCCTCGACGGCTCGGCGCCGGCGCCTCTGCCGTTGGCGCCGGGCGATGGGCTGCCGAGCGCCGGCGCTGCCGCCTACCGCGAGATGCGGGCGGGATGGGCGCAGGCGCTGGCTGGCGCAGCGGCAGCGCAGCGGCCGGTGCTGGTGGCGGCGGCCTCCGGCGAGGGGCTGGCGACGCTCGCAGAGGCGGTGGCGGAGGCGCTGGGTGTGCCCTTGCTGCGCGTCGACGCCGAGGCCCTGATGCGGCGCGACCTGGCGCCTGACGGCGGGCCCTTGCAGGCCGACGGCGGCCGCGACGCTTTGGCTGCGCTGACTGCGACGGCGACGCTGTGGCCGGTGCTGATCGCGCTCTGCGGCGTCGAGGCGGTGGCCAACGAGATGCGTGACCGCCGCTCAGCGGTGTCGCCTTGGCTGCACGCGCTCTGCCAGGTGCCGCGTCCGCTGCTGCTGCTGCACGAGGGCCCGGTGGCGCCGGACTTCGCCTCGGCCTGCGCGCTGTCTGGCGGGGTGCCGCAGCTCGAGCTCCCGCCGCCGGCGCCGGAGCAGCGGGCCGCGCTGCTGGCGGCCACGCTCGAGGCCGCAGGAGTCGCAACAGCAGATGCCTCGGAATTGGCTGAAGGGGTGCGCCACTACGGCCTCGGGCTCGGCCAGGTCGGCGCGGTGGTGGCAGCGACGATGCAGCGCGCCGGCGCACGCTTGGGACGGCTGCGGGCCCGCGGCGAGCTGCACGGCGCGGCGACGGCGGCTGCGGCGACCCCGACCCCCAGCGAGCTGCGCGCCGGCGTGTTGGCGGCGACCAGCGCCCGGCTGCGTGCTTTCGGCTCGCGGGTGGAGACCGCCGCCGCCTGGGAGGATCTGGTCCTGCCGGCCGACACCCTGGAGGAGGTACGGACGGTGGCGCGCTTCGCCCGGCTGCGAGGAAAGCTGTTTCAGGAATGGGGATTCGAGCGCAAGATGCCCTATGGGCGCGCGCTGTCGGCGATGTTCTCGGGCCCATCGGGCACCGGCAAGACCATGGTCGCTGGCCTCATCGCCCGCGATCTCGGCGTCGAGCTCTACCGCGTCGACCTCGGCCGCCTCGTCAGCAAGTACGTCGGCGAGACCGAGGAGCGGCTCGGGGCGCTCTTCGACGAGGCGACCCAGACCGGCGCGGCGCTGCTCTTCGACGAGGCCGACTCGCTTTTTGGGCAGCGCACGGAGATCCGCAGCGCCAACGACCGCTACGCCAACCTCGAGGTCAACTACCTGCTGCAGCGGCTCGAAGACTTCGACGGCATGGTCTTTCTGACCACCAACTTCGGCACTAGCATCGACGAGGCGTTTCTGCGCCGCATTCGCTTTCGCCTGACCTTTCCCTTCCCTGCCAAGCAAGAGCGGAGCCAACTCTGGCAACGGATGCTTCCGCCCGAGCTGCCGCTCGACGAAGAGGGCGATCCCGCCGACTGGGATTGGCTCGGCGAGAGCTTCGAGCTGCCGGGCGGCCACGTCCGCAACGCGGTGTTGCGCGCGGCGATGCTGGCCGCTGAGTCCGGCAAATCGGTCGGGATGCGACACTTCTACGACGCGGCGGCGGCGGAGTACCGCGAACTCGGCAAGCTGGCGCCGCCCTATCCCTTTGATGGCGATTGGTAGGGCTGGGACAGCTCAGTCGTTCTTGGCGCCGGCGCTGATCCAGGCCGCGATGGCGGCGCGTTTGGCGGCGTTGAGGCCGTCGCTCGGCGGCATGGGCGCGCCATAGGTCAGGGCGAGGTCGGGGCTGCACTTGCTGAGCAGGAAGCTCTTGCTGGGATCGCCGGCCTTGACGCGCAGCAGCCCCTCGGCCTTGGCGGCGGCTTGGCTCGCGGCGACGCCGACCAGCTGGGCGTAGGATTGATCGGCCTCGAGGACCAGATCGCCGGAGTGGGCGGCGGCGGAGTGGCAGCTGCTCATGGCGCAGCTGTTGTTGAAGATCGCGGTCTGGATCGCCGACAGCTTGGGCTCGATCGCCGCGGGATCGGCGCCGTCGTCGCTGGTGCAGGCGGAGGCGAGCAGCAAGGAAAGACCCACGGAGGCCATGGCGGCGTGGCGCCAAGGGCGCGATCGCGTCACTCTGCGGGGGGGCGCGCAGCTCAAAGCGCGGGTGCGACGACGCGATGGGATCATGGTGGACCTCGCAGTCCGCCGCATCGGGGCGGTGCCTGGAAGCGCGACCATAGCCGCCTCAGGGCGGTGGCGCAAAGGGGGCCCTTGACTGCCCGAGGCCCCATCCTACCTTGCCGCCGCCCTGCTCCCCGACGCCCTGTGCGCCGGGACTGCGTTGGGCCCTGCACGAGCGCGCCGCCCCGCGGCGCCGATGAGGAGACGCGATGAACATCCAACCGCTCTACGATAACGTCCTGGTCCAGCGCGCCGAGCCCGAGGAGCAGACCAAAGGCGGCCTGTTCCTGCCGACGATGGCGCAGGAGAAGCAGGTCTATGGCCACATCAAGGCCATCGGCCCCGGCAAGATCTTGAAGGACGGCAGCCTGCGTCCGCCGGCGGTCAAGGTCGGCGACAAGGTGCTGCTCGCCAAGTGGGGCGGCAACGAGATCACCTTCGCCGGTGAGGACTTCTTGATCTTGAAAGAGAGCGACCTGCTGGCGGTGCTGGCCGACTAAGGCCGGCGTTCGTTCGCAGCAGCAGCAACTCGTCGGCGCGGCGCGCACACCGCGCGCATAGGCGGCCGACGGCATCGATTGGAGTGAGGACACCATGGCAGCCAAGAGCATCATTTACTCGTCCGAGGCGCGCGCCGCGATCCTGGACGGCGTCAACATCCTGGCCAACACGGTCAAGGTGACGCTCGGTCCGCGTGGCCGCAACGTCGTTATCGACCGCAGCTACGGGTCGCCCCTGATCACCAAGGACGGCGTCACCGTCGCCAAGGAGATCGAGGTTAGCGAGCACTTCGCCAACCTCGGCGTGCAGATGGTCAAGGAGGCGGCGAGCAAGACCAACGACCTCGCCGGCGACGGCACCACCACCGCGACGGTTCTGGCGCAGGCGCTGGTGATCGAGGGCTCCAAGTTGGTGGCCGCTGGCGTCAATCCGATGGCGATCAAGCGCGGCATTGAGGCCGGCGTCACGGCCGTGACCACCCGCCTGACCCAGCTGTCCCGCGACGTCGAGGGCAACCACGATATCGAGCGCGTGGCGACGATCTCGGCCAACGGCGACGAGTCGATCGGCAAGATCATCGCCGAGGCGATGGAGAAGGTCGGCAAGGACGGCGTGATCACCGTGGAGGAGGGCCGCGGCATCGACACTGTGCTCGAGACCACCGAGGGCATGCAGTTCGACCGTGGCTACATCTCGCCCTACTTCGTCACCGACGGCGATCGCATGGAGGCCGCGCTCGAGAACGCGTACGTCCTCATCCATGAGAAGAAGATCTCGGTCCTGCGCGATCTGGTGCCGATCCTGGAGACGGTGCGCCGCAACAACGCGACGCTGCTGATCATCGCCGAAGACGTTGACGGTGAGGCCCTGACCGGCCTCGTCTACAACAAGCTCCGCGGCCAGCTCAACGTCTGCGCCGTCAAGGCGCCCGGCTTTGGCGATCGCCGCAAGGCGATGTTGCAGGACATCGCTGTCCTCACCGGCGGCAAGGTCCTGTCCGAGGAGATCGGCGAGAAGCTCGAGAACATCTCGCTGCACAACCTTGGCCGCGCCAGCCGCATCGTCGTCACCAAGGACAAGTGCACCGTGGTCGGCGGCGAGGGCAACAAGTCCGAGCTCGAGGGTCGCGTCGCCGCGATCCGTCGCGAGATCGAGGTCACCAAGAGCGACTGGGATCGCGAGAAGCTCGAGGAGCGCCTGGCGCGCCTCGCGGCTGGCGTCGCCGTGGTCCGCATGGGCGCCGCGACCGAGATCGAGATGAAGGAGAAGAAGGCGCGCGTCGAGGACGCCCTGCACGCCGTGCGCGCTGCCGCGGCCGAGGGTGTGGTGCCGGGCGGCGGTGTCGCCCTCATCCGCGCCGCTTCGGCGCTCGACGACCTGCACTTCGGTGACGAGCGCGACCATGGCGTCAAGGTGCTGCGCAAGGCGTGCGAGTCGCCGCTGCGTCAGATCGCTGCCAACGCTGGCGAGGAGGGCTCGGTCATCGTCGAGACCGTGCGCGCCGGCCAGGGCGGCTTCGGCTACAACGCCGGCACCGGCACCATGATGGACCTGATGGCGGCCGGCGTGCTCGACCCGACCAAGGTCGTCCGCGTGGCCTTGATGAACGCCGCCTCGGTGGCGACCATGCTGCTCACGACCGAGTGCGCCATCGTCGAGGCGACCAAGGACGTGAACTGAGAGAAGCACTCGTCGGCGCCTTGGGGTCCCCAAGGCGCCGACGAGTCCTCGCCTGATCGCCCGCTGGGTGCAGCTCAAAGGACCCACGCAGTGCGCCGGCGTGGCTGCGGCGGCGGCTGGGCCCGTGCGCCGCAGAGGAGGCCGCCATGGATCCCAAGACGAGCGAGACCGAGTCCGACATGCCAGGGGCCAACGGCGGCGCCGGTTCGGATACTGGCCACGAGGACTCCCCGGCGCCCTCGGCAGAGCAGCGACAGATCCAGGCCCTGCAAGCTGAGTTGGCGACGGCGTTGGACAAGCAGCGGCAGATCGCGGCGGCCTACGACGCCGCGCGACGCGAGTTCGAGGCGGTGCGCGCCCGACTTGAGCGCGAGCACACGCGCACGCTCGAAGGGCACAAGGCCAACGCCGTGACCGGGTTGCTCTCGGTCTTCGACGGCCTCGACCAGGCGCTGCATGCCTGCGGCGACGGCGGCATGCCGTTCATCCAAGGCGTGGCGATGATCCGCCACCAGTTCGCGTCCGCCCTGTCGGACCTCGGGCTGCAGCGCTTTGAGGTCGTCGGCGAGCGCTTCGACCCCGAGCGGCACGAGGCGCTGAGCGTCGTCGCTGTCGCCGAGGCGGCCCAAGATGGCCTCGTGCTGCAGGAGCTGCGCGCTGGCGCCGTGGTCGGCGATCGCGTGGTGCGGCCTGCCCAGGTCGTGGTCGGCCGACACTCGCCGGTAGCCGCCCCTGGCGCCCAAGGCTAAGCCGCGCGAGCGGCGGCCACACCCCGCCCCGCCCACAGCAACGCTCCCCAGGTGACGTCCCCTCTGGACGCGCCGCGCGCCACGCCCGCTGTCCGCGGCCGGCCCGTGCGTCCCAGCGTCAACCGCCAGGACCCGATCTCCGAAACGCGCTGGACTGCGACTCGCGGAACCGACTCAAGTCGGCAGCGCCAGGACGTCGTGCTCGCTTGGCGGACGACTAGTTGCAGACGCCCAGGTTGTCCGGCGCCGTCGTCCCGGCCTGGTCGATGGTCACCTGCAGGCAGGTCTTACCGGACGGGCAGTTCTTCAGCGATGTGTTGCACTTTTGTAGGCATTGCGCTGGGTTGCCGATGCACATCGTGCCCTTCTTGCATTCGTCGAGCGAGGCACAACCCTGGCCGACGGTCTTGATGCCGGTTGCGAAGCAAGCCTTGCCGTCTTTGACGAAGTCGCAGGCCTGGTCGGACTGGCAGCCGACGTCGGTGACTAGGTTGCAGTTGGTCTTGTCGAAGCAAGCCCCGAGGTTGTAGCCGATCGGCTTGCCGTCTCCCCAGTTCAACTCGTTGCAGGTGCCGTCGCCGCAGGTCAGATTCGCCTTGGCGCCCGTGGTGTCGCACACCGCCTTGCAGATCTTGCCGACGCAGAGCATCCCTTTGGCGCAGTCGGTGGCCCCCGAGCAGGTCAGGCCCTTGGCCTTGGTGCCGGGCGTGCCGCAGAGCGGGCTGCCCGACGAGACCGGGAAGCACTGCTGTACCGGCGTGCAGCCGTCAGAGGTCAGAGGCGAACAGGTGCCGGGGCACTTGCCGCAGTCCGCCTCGCACACGCTGCAGCTCTCCTTGCCGTCGCATTTGCCGTCGCCACATCCGCCAGGGCAGACGCCACAATCGACCGGGCACAGCTGGCAGGTGTCGGTGCCATTGCAGAGGCCATCGCCGCAGAAGGCCGGGCATTTGCCGCAGTCGTCCGGGCAGACCTGGCAGCTCTCGCCAGCGCCGCTATCGCACTTGCCGTTGCCGCAGGTCGCTGGGCACGTGCCGCAGTCTTGCGGGCAGGCCTTGCAGCTCTCGCTGAGCGCCGGCTCACACTTGCCATTGCCGCAAGAGGCTGGGCAGGTGCCGCAGTCCTTGCTGCAGGTCTTGCAGTCTTCACCGGCGCCGCATTTGCTGTCACCGCAGAAGGGCGGGCAGGCACCGCAGTCGGCTGCACAGTTCTGGCAGGTCTCGCTGCCGTTGCAGGCGCCATCGCCGCAGCTCGGTGCTGCGTCGACGTTGCTGTCCGGCTCAGCGTCACTGCCTGGCTCGGCGTCCCCGTCGGGCTCCGCGTCGCTTCCGGGCTCCGCGTCGTTGCCTGGCTCGGCGTCGCTGGGCTCGGCGTCGCTGCCCGGCTCGGCGTCGTTGCCGGGCTCTGCGTCGCTGCCCAAGACGCCATCGCCGCCGGCCCCGCTGTCGTCGAAGGCGTCGGCCGTCGCGCTAACGTCAGATGCGCCGCCGACCGCGCCGTCGCCCTTGCTGTCCCCGCCGCCGCCGTCCTGTCCGAAGGTGTATTGCACGTCGGGGGCGCCGTTGTTCATCGGTTGCGACAGGCCGCCGCCGCCGCCCGCGCTGCCGCAGCCTGCGATCACCAGCAGCGCGCAGGCCACTGCGGCGCACGTCCCCGCCCAGCCCGCGCCGGCCGATTCGGCGACCGCCGCCAGCGGCTGACCCTGCAGCTGCCCGCGCGGGCGCAGCTCAGAGCTTATAGATTCCATTGGTCAACTCCAGCTCGTAGAAGGCGCACACCGGCGCCTGTCCGTCCTTGTAGCGCACGGCGACAAAGAACCAAGCGGTGTTGTCGGTGCAGAGGTTCATGCCGGGCAGGCCTGGGCCATCGGCCGCAGCGGTGGTCGTGCACTTGCACTCGCCGGCCGGGAAAGGCTGCGGCGAAGGCACGACCTTGCCCAGCTTCTGGCCCGCCTCGGTGAAGGGCCCAAACGCCGGCTTGTCGCCAAAGGCCACCGTCCACTGGGTGTCGGGCTCGCCGGTGCAGATCTGCGACTTGCCGGCGCACGAGCCGCGGTAGAGGTCGAGGACGAAGTACTCCTGGCCCTGGACCAGGCGCGCCCGCACCGAGAAGGTGTCGCAGTCGTTGGTGTCGGGGCCATCGACGGCGTGGAACTTGCACCAATCCGCCGACTCGCCAGGCATCAGGTTGCCTTTGGGCTTCGAGGTGGTGCCGCCGTCGCCGAGGGGGCCGACATCGAGGGCCGTGGCGCAGGTGCCACCGCCCTTGCCGTAGTTGCCGTCGGCGTTGCACTCGCAGCCGTTCTCGAACTTGCCGTCGATGTCGAAGCTGTTGCCGGGGCAGGAGGCGACGCCGCAGATGCCGGCCTTGCAACCGGGCGTGACGCCGGGCACCAGCGGGCACGACTTCGGGGCGTCGCCGTCGTCGGTGCTCCCGTTGCAGTCATCGTCCTTGTTGTTGCAGGCCTCGCCCTTGCTCGGGTTGACCGAAAGGTCGTTGTCGTCGCAGTCGCCTGGCTTGTTGCTGGCGTAGATGGCGTCGGCCTTGCACAGGCAGACCCCGGTGTCGGTCGGTCCGTAGCCGTCCTTGTCGATGTCGAGGTAGTGCAGCGAGCAGCCCTGGGCGTTCTCTTCGTCGGTCTTGCCGTCGCAGTTGTTGTCCTTGCCATCGCAGAGTTCGGGTACGCCCGGCTTGATCTTGTCGCTCTGATCGTCACAGTCGCCCGCGATGTCCACGTAATCTGGGGTCTTGTTGCCCTTGCAAAGGCAGGCAGCGTCGTTGGGGTCGCCGAAGGAGTCGGCGTCCTTGTCGAGGTAGAACACGGTGCAGCCAGAGGCGCCGGGCTCGTCGGTGTTGCCGTTGCAGTTGTCGTCGATGTCGTTGCAGATCTCCTTGGCGCCCGGGCCGATGGAGGAAATCGCGTCGTTGCAGTCGCCGCCGGACGTGGCGTGGCCGGGGCCCGGGTGGCTGCAGACGCAGTAGCCCTGGCCGAGGCCGGCGCCGTCGTTGTCCTGGTCGGGGTAGAAGACCTTGCAGCCGAGCGCGCCATCTTCGTCCGTCTGGCCGTCGCAGTCGTTGTCGTCGGTGTCGCAGACCTCGACCGTCGGCTCGGCGGCGCTGCACAGCGTCAGGCCGTCGGCGCTGCAAGCGCGCACGCCCTTGCAGAGGCCGAACTCGTTGTTGCGCTGGCACGCCGTTGAGAGCGCCTTGTCGACCGAGGACTTGCTGCACGAGCACGACAGCGACGTCGGCACGCACTGGGTCACCGTCAGATCGCCTGCCAGACCGACCGGATCGCAGGAGAAGTTCTCCGGGCAGTCGTCGTGGCCCTTGCAGGGGGCGCCGCAGAACGAGCCATCGATGAAGCCGCCGCCTTGGTCGAAGGGGATGCACTTGGCGCTGCCGTTGCTGCTGCAGTCGACGTGGCCGCTGCACGGTTGGCAGAGCGAGGCGTGCTTGGGCAGGCAGATGAACTGTGCGTCGCCGGCACCGGATTGGGCGCAGAGCCAGTTCGGCGGGCAGGTCTCGACGCACGTCAGCGTACAGACCTTGCCATCCGGCGAATCGACGCAGAACCCGCTGTCGCAGTCCGCCGCCGTCTCGCAGGGGCAGCCCCAGGTGTTGGGCTGCTCACAGGGCTTCCAGACCTTGCCGCCGCCCGTGGTGTCCACTGCCGCGCTGTCGACGGCGTCGCCACCGTCAGCGCCTCCGCCGCCGACGCCGTCAAAGCCTCCCGTGAAATGGAGGCCATCGGCTTTGGCGCCACCCTCTGCTGGCGGGTTGCTGCAGCCGATGGCCAGCACCAGCAACGCCAGCGCGCCGTAGCTCTCCCGTCGCCCCGGCTTTGCAACGCGCCCCATCGCGCCTCCCTTGTCCTTCGCACGCGTGTCAGCGCACCTGCGATCCGCTGCTGTCCGTGCGCCGGGCTCGCGCGCGCCGGCTCGACACCATAGCACATCCGTGCCGCAGTCCAGAACTCGAGCCCGCCAGCGCATCGACGCCCGGGCGGCCGGGCCCCATAGTCCGTCTTGTGCCTCCCGGCGGGGAGGGGCCGCTCGCCCTGGCAGGCCGCTCACTGCAGCCCGAAGTCGAGCGCGGTGTAGCCGCCGAACCGGGAGAGCTTGGTCAGGGCCACCTTCAAGGCCGTCCCCGCCGGCACGCCGGGCAGGGTTGCGCTGAGGTCGAGCACGGTGGCGGGCACGGGGACCAAGGTCGTCTCGCCGAGCGGCAGCGAGCCGTCCGAGAGCGACTTGGTGATCATGCCGGCGATCATGTTCTGAAACGTCTGCTTCTGGTCCTGAAACCCCTTCGTGATGTCCTGCAAGTGGACCTTCAAGCTCAACTCCTTGGCCAGCGTGACGCCGAGCGTCGCGTCGCCATTGGCCGCTGCGGCGAAGCTGAGCGTGAGACCCGCGTCCGCCATGACCACGGTCTGCAGATCGAGGGGATCGCTGCCGAACATCAGGCGAATGGTGGCGAAGAGGTCGCCCACCTGGAGCCGCATGGCCATCGGGTCGGCGGCATTGCAGGCCTCCAAGATCGGCGGCAGCAGGAAGTCGAGCTTGAGCGTCGCCCCCTCGAGCGAGAAGCCCGAGACGGTCGTCTCGCCGGTCAGCTCCGAGAGCGGCGCTTCGACGGCGAACGCGCCGCCGTACCACATCGCGTAGAGCAGCTGGTTGAGGAAGTCGTCGTGGACGGCGAACTGCAGCCGCTGCTTGGTGTCGACGGCGAACTGGTCCGGCGAGCTGCCGATGCACCCGTCACGGCCGATGCTGCCCTTGATGCTGTGCGGCACGCCCTTGCTGGCCACAAAGGAAGCGTCGACCTGGATCAACGCGCCGATCGGCGAGAACGTCATCGTCTTGACCGTCGACACCAGCGACACCGTCACCGGCTTGCCCTTCCCGATGGCCGGGGGGACCTCGAAGCTCTGGTTGATGGCGAGGGCGTCGAACGCCGACTGCAGGGCTTTGGGCAGCTCCTTCTCGAGCATGCTGACGACCTGCGCTTCCATCTGGGCCTTGTAGGAGTCGAGCAGGATGTTCCACAAGAAGTCGAAGAGGCCGCCGATGCCGTCGACGTGCAGCTTGAGGCCGTCGATCTGCACGTCGGTCTGGGTCGCCGATGTCTTGGCGAAGCCGTTGACCACCTCGACACCGAGCTGCGTCGACAGCCGGACCGCCTGAATCTGGATGTCGCCTGAGACCTTGACCGTGGTCTTGATCGGCCCGAGCGAGAGCTTGGCCTTGACCTGCAGGTCGGTGCTGATGCCGTTGAGGTCGAACTTGCACTTCAAGCCGCCGTCGATGGGGTCGAGCGCGACCTTGAGCGGGCCGAACTTGGTGTTGGACAGCGAGACCTCGATGTCGCCCTGGTTGACGTTGGCCGGGATCAAATTCGACTTCAGCGCCGCGCCGGCGACGACCTCGAAGATGGTCGCCATGTCGTCGAGCTTGCTCGGGTTGTGGTCCTTGTCGTCGAAGAACTCGCGGCCAAGGAAGACCTGCAGCGCCTTGTCCACCAGGGCGCCTTTCGGCGTCGCGGCGTCGGTGGGGTAGTACTTGCCCGAGTAGTAAAAGCCCCGCACCGCTTGGGAGATCTCGCCGCCCAGGTCCTTGGCGGTGGCGATGACCTGCGTCAGGCCGTGCGCCGCCGCGACCTGCACTTTCCACTGGTCGAGGGCGTCGGGGTAGCCCTTTTTTCCGTTGACCAGCAGCTCCGCGATGCCCGCGCCGTCGTCGCCAGCCTTGCCGCTGACCGTCACGCTCGGCTTGCCGTCGAGCGTCGTGCCCCAGCCCGGATCATCGATGGTCAGCAGCGGCGGCGCGCCGTCGACCAAGATCTTCAGCGGTAGCACGACATTGGGGGCGGTCTTCACCTGAAACTTGAGCTCGTAGGTGGCGTCGAGGTTGAATTGGATGCCGGCGGCGCCCTTGTCCTTGTAGCCCTTCTCGGGCGTCAAGACCGTGCGGCTGACCTCATCGTCCTTGCGGATGTTGCCGTAGCCGTCGCGCACCGTCGGAGCGAACTTCACGGTCTCCTTGCGCTTGTAGACGCCCTTGTCCGGGATCTTGGCGACCAGCAGCGCGGCCGCGGCGGCGGGATCGACCTGCAAGTTCACGCCGTGGAGCGTGAACAGCGCCCAATCGAGGGTCTCGGGCACGCAGCGCACAAGGTGCAGCCCCGCCACCGTCGACGACAGGTAGAGCCCCTGTAGCTTGAGCTTGTCTGAGTGGTCGATGGCAAAGGGAAAGTTGAGGACCAAGTTGCCGTGGGCGTCGCGCGCCTCACAGCTCAGCTGGGCGGCGTTGCCGGCGACGATCTGCGGTGGATCGACCAGCGTGTGCAGGTGCTTGGGTACGTTGGCGATGACCAGCAAGCGCGCTGGGCTGCTGTCGAGGCTGCCTTCGACCCGGCAGACGAGGTCATAGCCGCCCGCCACCGTGGCCTGCCACAGCGTCGAGGCGCCGTTGGCCGTCGGCAGCGTCACCTCTGGCTTGGCCAGCACGCTCCAGCCGCTGTCGATGGGGTTGCCGTGGGCGTCCGCGCCGCTGCAGGTGATGCTCACCTCGGCGCCGGCCTTCACCGGCGTGCCGCCGAGCAACGTGTCGGCCTCGACGCCCTCGACCTGGAGCCGCGTCTCGATGCTCGCCGGTGGGCCGGCCACGACCGGCACCAGGGCGCCTTCGCCGTCGATCAGCTCACCGCCCAAGGTGCGGCAGGCGACGCGGTAGTCGCCCGCAGCGCCGAGCGTCACATCGGCGCCGCTGACCGCAAGCGGCCCCGCAGGGCCGTCGACGACGGTGACCGTCGCCAGCCACGGCAGCGGGACTTCGTCGCCCAACGCGGCGCCCTGTTTGCGAAAAGCGCGACAGTCGACGTGGAACGCGACGCCAGCCCGGGCGTCCTCGCCGCGGGTGTCGCTGCGCAGCAACAGGTTCGCGGGGTTGAGCTCGGCGGCGGCGCCGGTACCGGCCGACTCCGGATCGTCGCTGCAGGCCGCGACCGAGCAGAGGGACGCGCTGACGAGCACCAAGGTCCAAGGCGCGGCGAGGCGCGCCTGGCGCCCCGTCGCATCGGCGCGCGTCAGCCGCTGACCTGGCTGCTGAGATCGTCGGTCGGCCATGGCGTCCTCGGAGCGGCACTCACCCGAGGGGAGGGTACGCTCGCCGCCATGCTGGCGCAACCTCCTATCCCTCAAGGTTGATCGCGCGACGGCGACCCCAAGGCCGCCTCAGCGGTAGGCCTTGGGCTTGCCCTCCAAGGCCCGCGACACGGGGAAGTCGCCGGCGACAGTGCCCACCTCTTCGGCGATCTCCGTCAGCTTGGCGTTGAGATCGCTGAGCGCCTTGTCGAGCTCGCGCGGCGCGATCGCCACGGTCTTGCCGTCGGCCCGCTGCACGAAGAGGTGCAAGGTCAGCCGTCCATAGCGATCGCTGACGACGAGCGGGTGCACCACCATCTCGCAGGCGGTCTGCTTGGCCAGCGCCGCCGCCAGCTTCACGCAGCCGCGCGCCGCCATGTCGCCGTTTTGCGTGCATGCCGCGAGGTCGCTGATGGCGATGATCTTGCCAGCGCCGACCTCGGCCTCTTGCGGCACGGGCTTGAGCTTGACCTTGACCACCGCCTCGCTGCGCCCGACGGTCACGGCCTTGGCGAAAGGCTGCCAGCCCTCGCCGCGCACCTGCACGACGTGCTCGCCAAGGGACAGCCCGGGCGCCGTCGCTGGCAGCGCACCGACACGCACCCCATCGATGAAGACCTCGGCGCCTTCGGCGACGCCCTCGACGCGAATGCTGCCGCGGGGCCCGGCCTCTAAGGCCGCCCTACGGGCGTCGAAGAGCTCTAGCAGCGCCTTGTCGGCCTTGCGGCGATCGATGGCGAGCGTCGGCTGCAGGCGGAAACCAGCGTCGAAATAGCTGGCGGCTTCGGCGGCGCCACCCTTGCCACCAAAGGCGCAGACACCGGCGCGGGCGTAGGCGTCAGCGAGCTTGGTGTAGTCGACGAGCACGGCGAAGGCGCCGCGGTAGCCGGCGATCGCCGCCTGAAAACGCGCAAGGGCCGGGCCCGGCTTGCCCTCTTGCTGCAGGTCGGTGCCCTGTTGCCGCAGGGTGTCCGCGCGCTCGAGCCGGGCGTCCGTCTTGGGCGGCGGGCGTACCTTCTTGCCCTTCTCTGGCGGGTCGACCGGCGTCGCGTCGGCGACCGCAGTCACCTTGCCGGTGAAGCCGAGCGTATCGACGAGGCCCTTGTCGACGCGCTTCTGGTGCAGAGGCCGTACGTCGCCACGGATCGCGCTCGGCAGGACGAACGCGCGCACCGCTGCCAGCGCCGGCTGTGCCGCCAGCCACGCAGGGGCGAGCGCGACCAGCAGCGCCAACTGGGCTCGCTGACGCGTGGATCCGCTCCGGAGCCGCACGCACGCTCGAACACCTTGCAAAGATCCATTCATCCAAGCTCTCCTGCTGCGGCCTCGCCGCCGACGGGCGGTGATTGTGCCCGTGCCTTGAAGCTCGCGGCAAGGGTCGGGCTCGACATGGTTCCGCCCACGGCGGCGCCTTGCGCGCCACACAGGTAGGACGGTGATGGGTGGCCTGCTTGCGAGGTAAAGCGCCTTGGGCGACCGTCAGCGCCCGCGCCGCTCCCGGCGCCGACAGGAAGGCCGCGCATGGAAGACCTCTTCATGGACCCCGAAGAGACCTTTGCCCGGGTCCAGGCGGGCGCCAAGCTGCTCGACCTCCGTACGGCCGCAGAGTTCTCGCGTTTGGCGGTCCCGGGCGCCATTCACGCGCCCTATTCGCGGCTGCAGGACGAGGCGTTCGACCACGTCACGAAGGGCGACACGGTCATCTGCTACTGCATCTCCGGCGCCCGCGGCGACGAGGCGGCGCGCTGGCTGCGGCGGCACGGCGTCGAGAACGCGTTCAACGGCGGCGGGCTGTATCAGCTCCTCGATGCCTTCGACGTCGACTTCGAGGATGGGACGGGCACCTAGCTTCGGCGCGACCGACCGCGCCACGCGTTCACGATGGCCCTGAGGTCGCCGCGAGCGTGTTGCGGCGCCATGGGGGCTTCCCGCGCGCGCTTTGGACGGCGGGCCAACGTCATCCTCTGCGGCCGCTGCGCGTTCCTGGTTGCGCCACGGAGCCGTGGGCCTAGCTTCCTGCCATCGGCGCTGACCGCCGACGCGGGGGGCCGACGTGGCGAGTCACAGTCAACTTCGTGCATCGATCGGCGCCGGGCTCTTGTTCCTCGCCGTCGTCGCCTGCTCCGCGTCGCCGACAACGACGCGCCCTGCTGCGGCGCCCAGGGCAGGCGCAACGCGCGCCGCCCCTACCCGCAGCCGCGCTGAACTCATGGTGCAGAAGAAAGGGGCCCTCATCGCTGAGGAGCGCGCGCGCCGGGCGGTGATGGGCGGGGCTCGCGCCGCGGCCGGGCGCAGCGTCGCCTCGCGGTTCGGTCTGCGTGACGAGGCATCAGAAGCGCTGCTCGCGCGTGCGCTGGAGGCCCGGCCCACGGCCCAGCCAGCGGCCATCGAGGCTCGGCTCCACTCCTTCAACGTGTTGACGCGTGCGCTCTACGATGTCGAGACCGGCGAGCTGCTGCTGCAGGGATACACCGATCCGCGTTATGCGACGGGCCCGCTGCCCCATGAGGCGTGGTTGGTCGATGCCCTCGCCAATCCCGCGCCGATCGCGACCCTGGTGGCCGACACGACGCGCACCGTCCCGCCCCGGCTGGACGCCGACCTGCAGCGCCTCGCGCAGGATCCGGGCTTCGCCCTGTCTTGGCTCAAGCGCCTCTTCAACCCCGTGATCTTTCGCCAAGCAGAGCTCGGCGCCGCGGAACGCGCTCAGCTCGACCAGCGCCTGCAGACGCGGCTCGGCATCAAGCCAGCCCAGCACGAAGCGTACGCCGCATGGCATCGCGCCGGCAGGGCCGGTTTCGCTGATGTTCAGCAGTACTACGATGCGCGCGAGTTCATGGCGCGCCTGCTCCACGGCGTCGGCTGCCCGCTGTCGACCGGGCGCACGCTCATGGCGGTCAAACGGGCCTCGGCCGACCCGACGCCAGCGACGGGCTCCGACGTGTATGCGCAGGCCGGCGCGGCCGTGGAATTCGATGAGATCTCGCGCCGCTACCGAGCCAAGGAGATCACCAACCCGCAGGCGGGCGCGCTGCTGGTGGCGGCCTACGGCGGGCCGGTGCTGCGCGGCCTAGGCTGCCCCGAGGCCCAAGTCCAGGCCTTGGTCGGCGGCGTCCGCGCCGGCGGACCCGAGGACGCGCTGCTGGCCGAGATGAACCGCCGCTGGGAGGAGAAGACCCAGGAGGCGCTGATCCGCCACGTGCTGCACGGCTTCCGCTTCTCGAGCGCCACCCTCGGCACCCTCTACGACCTGCCGATCGTCCGCTCTCCCATCGACCTCCGCGGCGGGCGACGCGACTCCGCGCTGCTGCGCGCCCTCTTTGAGGCCGATGCGGCGCTCAAGCACCTCGTCACCGGAGGCAAGGCGGACGTCGACTCGTTCGACGTCACATTGTTGGCCCAGCCGACGTCGGGGAAGCTGCCGCGCACCGGCATGAACCGCTACGCCATCGAGCCTGGGGCTGTTGTCTTGCAGGAGCTTCCGCGGGCGCAGGGCGTCAGCTTTGCCTCGGCTCGCCTGGCGTTTCGCGCCTCGGTGTTGTCCGCAGACGGCGCGGACGAAGTTGGCATCGCCAGCTACCGACGCGCCCTCGAAGCCTACACGCAGATCCTCGACGCCGCGCAAGAGCGCGCCGCGCAGCAGGTGCCGGCCATCCACGCCGTCCGCGAGGCCGCCAAGATTGTGGCGCTGGCGCGCTGGTTGCGCAGCAAGGGCATCCAGCCGCGGTTGCGCCCTGCTAGCGCTGCCGTGCCGCTGCCGGAGTCGTTCGAGGGCTTCTGGAGCCTCCTCTACCTGCGCGAGCCGCGCGGCGACAGCGACACGTTGATGGTGTCGGCGTCGGGCGGCGTCAGCTTTGGTCCCGAGCTGGGCGACGGTTGGTGGCAAGCTGCGCCAGCCGCGACGGCCGACAACGACACCTTGCGCCAGCTGGCTGCGAGCACGGCGTTGGCCGAGCAGGCCGCAACGGCCGCGATCGGCGGCGACCTGGAGGGTGCGCGGGCCCTGGCCGAATCCAGCGTGCAGGCGATGACGGGCCAGCTCGACCTGCAGCGGCTAGCGCAGGTGGAGGTCCCGCACCCGGCCGGCGACGCGGCGGCGCTTTCTGGCGTCGTGCAGGCCCAGATCCCCGCCGCGGCGGTGGTGGTGGTGGAGCGAGAGCTGGCCAACCTGAAGTCGGCCGGCGCGCCACCGGCAGCCGAAGCGGTCGAGGCCAGCCGCGCCAAGCTGCAGCGGCTGCAGACGCTCCTGCGCAACTACCGCGAGAACCCACAACAGGGCCGGGCGGTGCGGGTCGACCTGAGCGCCCTGGCGTGGCCCGAGCGGGCGGTGGTGGCGCCGGTGGCGGCCGCGCCCGCGCCGCCGGTGGCCGGCCCAGCGGCGCCACCGCCACGCCCGGCAGCGCCAGTGTCTGCGCCGCTCGCCGAAGCCGTGACGCCCACCCGCGCTGAGCCCAAGGCGGCGCCCCAGACCGACGACGAGTCGCTGGTTGCTGGCTGCAGGGCAGCCCAGCAAGAAGCGGCCGCGCTGCGCTCCGAGCTCGACCGGCTGCAGACGGCGCTGCGCCGCCTCAACCGCTCCATCCAGAGCGACCAGGCCCAGTTGGCCGAGTGGGGAGCGCTCGCCCAGCGGTCGATCGACGAGGTCAAGTCGCGCAGCTGGCGGTTGCTGTGGGATGTCGCGGTCTTCCATGGCACCGCCATCGCGGGTCGGCACTGCGGTACGACTGGCGCGCGTCAGGCCGACTGCAACCGCCAGGTGGACGCGCTCAAGAAGCTCCACGAGGTGACCAAGCTCAGCGAATGGGGCGGCAAGAAAGACACCTCGTGGTCCTATGTCGGCGAAGGGATGAAGGAGCTGCTCAGCCTCTTCGTCAAGGAGGGGCCGCTGTCGCGGACGCTGTCGCTCATCGAGTCCGTCGCTGCCTCGTCTTTCGACGTCTTGGCCTGGATCAAGTCCTACCAGGCGCTCGGGCAGCTCGAGGCCAACGCCGAGTCGTTCCTCCTCGCGGTGGAAGGGTCGTCTGCCCGGATGCGCGTCATCGTCGAGCGGCTGCGGGCGATCGAGGGTCCCGAGCGGTGCCCGACCCAGCGCTGACGGCGAGGCTTCGCACCGACATGCGCTTGCCGTGGACATGAGGGCGGCGCCTGAAGCGACGGACGGCAGCCCGAAGCAAGGCTCTTGAGGCGTCGACTCAGGCTAGGGCAGGTCCATCGGACAAGGCTTGAAAATAACGACGGTCTCGTCGCCGAGGCAGGCCTTGAGGCCGGCGATGGCGGTCTGGATGAGGGCGTCCACGCCAGCGAGCGCCGCCGGCGCTTCGCCGCCGCCGTAGGCGTGGCTGCTGCTGGTTTTGCCGTCGCCAAAGACCAGCGTCACCACCGGACCATCGGCGCAGCCGGGGCAGCCATAGGTCAGCGGCAGCGGCTTGCCGGCCAGCGCGTCGACGAGGTTGTCGAGCTTGGCGGCCGCGCCTGTCGTCAAGATGCCCTTGGCCATGAACGAGACGTCACCGGCGTTGCTGGACAGCGTCAGCAGCAGCCCGGCGCCTTCCAGCGCCAGCGAGGTCTTGCAGGCGGCTCCACCGCACTTGCCCAAGCTGATCGTGACGGCCGTCAGGTTGCCATTCACCGTGGCGCTTGGGCCGACGTCTGGCTCGACGACGTCGGTCGTCGCGTCGCCGGCGGTGTCGGCTACGGCGTCGGGGGTGGAGTCGGATGTGATGTCGGCCGTGGCGTCGGAGCTCGTATCGGCGGTGGCGTCGGACTCGGCGGCGTCTGAGGTGGCGTCTGAGGTGGCGTCTGGGGTGGCGTCTGGGGTGGCGTCTGCGCTGGCGTCTGGGATGGCGTCGGTCGTGGCGCCGTCGCCTGTGGTGTCTGTCGCGGCGCTGTCGGCCGTGGTGTCCGCCGCCGCGCCGTCGGCAGAGACATCGGCGGCTGAGGTATCGCTGACCACGTCGGCGGCCCCGGCGTCGCTGGCAGCGTCGGCCGTCGCGCCATTGCCACGGGCGCCGGCGCTGCCATCGTTGCTAATGAAGCCGTCGCTCGCCTCAGCGCCGCCACCACCGCAGGCCGTCGCCCACGGAGCGAGCGCGGCCAAGACGATCCCCATGACATTCATCTTGCTCCGCATCATCATTCCTCCAGGCCCGCCGTCGCGACCAGGGCACCAGACTATGCGCGGTGGCGAGCCGGCACAACGGCGCGCTCGGTCGAGGACGGCGGCCCTTCCGCGAGTCTGGCGGCGCGCCGATGGGCGTTTGTCACACCGCGTAGCCCTCACCGCTCCAAGGGTGGACTCCAGCCAAGTGGATGGTTGCGAATCGCCGTCCGCTGACGTTGATTTGGCAGCGCGAGCTGCCGCTACGGCAGGCCGCTGCAAGCGCCCTCGCTCGGGCGATCGCCGTCCCGCAGCTGCAGTTGTCGGTCAGTCGGTGTGGGGGCGCTCGCCAACTCCCTCCACGCAGCCCACCAAACAAACATCTCCCGAGCGACGCAGAGCGTCGCAGCCTCGCGCCGAGACACAGAATGACCCGCACGGCGCGCCGCGGAATCCATGACCGATTGAGGACTTGCAGGCGTAGGCGACTGCGTATTGCGCTACAGGACAAGCCGCAAGCCCCACCACACAAAGGCCACCACCTGCGTCGAGAACATCACAAAGCGCACGTTGATGACGAGGCTCCGGCCCGAGCTGATGTGCGCCACGCTCTGACCGACGCGCGCCACGAGGATCGCCATCGCCAGCGAGTCGAAGAGCGGATCTCGCCGCCCCAGGACCTCGGTGACGAGCACCAACGTCGCGAAAATCGGGAGATTCTCCACGCAGTTGGCGTGGGCGCGCATCAGACGCCGGTAGGCGGGGCTGCCGTGCGGCTCGTCGGCGGGGAATTGGTTCGGCCGCGCCTGACCCGACAAGACCTTGAAGACCCGGATGGCGCCGATGCCGGCGACCACCAATGCCAAGGTCCAGCCAGCGAAGCCCAGCAGGCACAGCAACGGGATGCTCATGGACTTCTCCTCGGTGCCGATGCCAGCGGCGGCACCGGTTTCCCTTCGGCTTCGGCGCGCCGCAAGGTCAAGGCGACACCACCCGCAGCATCGCGCCGTCGTCAGAGAGCATGACCTCGACCAGCGGCGTCCCAGCTGAGATGGCGAGCGCCGCGCTGCCCCCAACGGCGGCGTCGGCGCGCAGGGCGCGATCGAGCGCGGCCGCGAGCTCCGCCTGGGCCGGTCCGTCGAGTGGCAGCGGCACTCCCGAGTCTTCGGCGTCGCCGGCGCCCGCGGCGTGGCGCAGCCGATCGCGCAGCAGCACTTGCCAGGCCTGGACCAACGGTGCGCCGTCGGCGCCGAAGTGATCGGCCGCCGAGAGCCGCGCCAGATAGCGAAGGCCGCCGCCCTGGAGCGCAGCCTCGAGCGCTGCGGCCTGCGACTCCAAGCGCTGCTCGAGCGCCCCCGGCTCTGCACCAGGCGGCGTCGGACCTGGGCCCTGCGTCGGCGCCGGTTGCCCAAAAAGCGCGTGGGTCGGCGGCGTCGCTCCGTCGCCGTCGTAGCGGAGCGCCACGCCCGCCGCGACGACGAGTGCCACCACAGCGAGCCCACCGGCGACAAAGAGGGCCGCCAAGACCACCGCCGTTGGCGTGCGGCCGCTGGTCGGCAGCGGCTGCGCAGTCGCGTGCCCCAGGGCTTGCCCCGGCGACTCCTGAGCAAGCGGCGGCGGCGCGGGCGCCGGCTGCGACGACTGGGCCGGAGGAAGCGTCGTCGCCGGCGGCGCTCCCGGCGGCGCAGTCGGCGCAGGCGCTCCAGATGGGCTCCTCGGACCCAGGCGGGGAGGCCCTGGCGGTGGGGCGAGCGGCGGCGCCGGTAGCGCGCCCTGGGCAACGGTGCCGGGCGCAGTCGGCGCCTGCAAAGTGTCGGCCGAGGCGTCCCCGTCCTCCAGGGTCAAGGCGCCAGAATCCCCTGCGGCAAAAAGCCCTTCGAGGACTGCCAATACCTCGCGCGCGCTCGCCGGTCGGCGGTCGGGCTGCTTCTCGAGCAGGCGGTGCGCCAACGCCACCAGCGTCGCTGGAACGCCAAGGGCCACGCGCTCGCCGAGCGGCGGCGGCGGATCGGCGACGTGTTGACGCGCCAACTGCATCATCCGCTCCGAGGCGGTCGAACCCGCGCGTGCCTCGAAGGGCGGGCGGCCGCTCAACATCTCGAAGAGCAAAGCGCCGAGCGCGTAGAGGTCGGTGCGGCCGTCGATGGCCTCGCCGCGCCACTGCTCCGGCGCCATCGCGTTCGGCGTCCCGATGGCGCCGCGGGTACCAGCGCCGCTGCCCTCGAGGGCGCGGGCGATGCCGAAGTCGATGACCTTGGCGTGGACCCGGCCGAGACGGGTGCGGCACAGAAAGATGTTGGGTGCCTTGATGTCGCGGTGGACAATCCGCCGCTCGTGCTCGTGCGCCTCAGCAAGGGCGTCGAGGATATGGCTGGTCACGAGCGCCGCCTCGCGCCAGTGCAAGGGGCCGCGGCGCAGTCGGACGTCGAGCGGTTCGCCGTCGAGCAGCTCCATCACCAGGTACAGCGTCTCTTCGTCGGCACCGAAGTCCAGAACGCGCACCGCGTGGGCGCTCGTCAGCACCGCGGCGTTCTGCGCCTCCAGCGAGAAGCGCTTGATCGCGTCGCTGTCGTCGCCGCCATCGCGCCGCATGACCTTGAGGGCGACGAGGCCGCCCGTTTCGCGGTGGCGTGCCCGGTAGACGGAGCCCATGCCGCCCGCGCCGATGTGCGACTCCACGCTGTAGCGGCTGGCGATCGTCCGGCCGATGAGCGGATCTTTGCGCTCCAGAAGCGCGGCATCGAGGGTGACGAGCCCGTCGGTCGGGCATCGCTCGGCGCTGGTCTCTATGCCGCAGCCTGGACAGACGCGCATTGGGCCCCCAATCGTCGACGTAGCCTGCCACGACCCTAGCACAGGCGCCACCGCAGGGCCGTGGATGCGCCTCGGGCAAGGCGCTGAAGGAGCGGTGCGCAGAGCGAGGCCGCGACCCCGATCCGTCGCCTTCGGGCCCGGACCGGGCCACAGACGGTGAGGGAGCTGCGACTTCCGTCCCGGTCCCTAGGGTCGCCTGTCGATAGGTGCTTGATGGCCGTCTTGAACCTCCGGTCCTCAACGTACCGCATGTACGCCTCCGGTCCCTTCCTAGTAACGCCCAGAGCTGGCTCCGAATTCGGCGGTCGGGTGGGCGTTCGGTGGTGGATCCTGGGCGAGACCAACCTTGACCCAAGTGCCCGGATGCGCGACCGTGCTCGGGATGGTCACCGCTCGGATCCCTGCCCTCATGTTTGCCCTGCTCCTCGCTCTGAGCGTCGCTTGTAGCGACGACGGGGAAGGCGGCACCACGGCCCTGCAAGTCGATCCGAACCTCGGCAAGGGCGGCGACAGCGGACTCGCCGGGGGTGACGCTGGCCAAGGCGACGGCGGCGGCGCCCTCAAGGACGGCCAAGGCGCGGCCGATGGCGGCGGTGCTGCGATCGATGCCCATGGCGGGGGCGATGCTGGCGGCAAGGGCGATGGCGCTGGCGTCGGCGACGCCTTTCAGGGCGACGGCAGCGGCGCGGTGATCGATGCCACGCCGCAGCAACAGCCCAAGCTGGTGGCCCGGCTCGACGGTGTCGAGTCGCCGGTCCAGACCTTCTGGATCAACCCGAATCCTCAGGTCGACAACAGCAAGTTGAAGATCAAGATCGAGCTCGAGAACAAGGGTGAGGCGCCGCTGCGCATCGACTCCCTTGTCTTTCAGAGCGAGACCAAGCAGATCGTGCTCGACTGGTACGACCCTGAGCCGGCGGCGGCCGATTATCCGCTGCTGCTGGAGCCTTTCCAGACCCTGACGCTGGCCGCGGTGTGGACGACGGCGCCCAAGCTGGAGGGGCAGGCCATCGCCACCTTGACCGTGTCCAGCAACGACCCCAAGCACCCGACCCTGCAGCTCACCGTGGCGACGCCCTGCCTCGACGCCAAGGCCGTCCTGACCAAGCCGCTGGTGCACATCGAGAACGCCGCGCCCTTCCAAGGCAAAGTCGCCTGTACCGCCCTGCAGAACATCGGTTGCAAGCCGTTGACGGTTTCGGAGGTCGTGCTCCAGACCGACGAAGGCAGCTGGCAGATCGTGCAGGCGCCAGCGCCGGGCACCACCATCGGCGTCTACGGTGGCGGCGACAACCCCAGCGCTTCGCCGGTCTCCTTGCCGATCTGCGTCCGTTACGAGCCGCTCACCGAGAGCAAGCAGGCGGCGCCGGTGACCATGAAGCTCTTCGCCCAAGGCGCCTCGGCGCAGTCGGTCACCGCTTCGTTCCAGCCGGTGTGGACGCCGCCGTCCAGCTACACCCTGGCCTGCGGCGGCGCACAGAAGCTCGACCTCGGCGCCGGACCGCCGGGCGGCAAGGCCTCGTGCAAGCTGCAGAACCACGGCCCTGCGCCCTTGCTGATCGCGGAGTTTGGCCTGCAGCCCGCCGACGGCGCAGTCACCGAGGCGCAGCTCGCCCAGAGCTACGCGGCGGCGATTGTGCAAGGCGGGGCGCAGCAAGCACCCTACACGCTGGAGAAGGGGGGCGTCGTCGAGCTGCAGGTGCACTGGGTCGCCAACCTGAGCCCGCCGTCGGCGTCGCTGCGCGTCGTGCTCGAGCAACAGGGCGACGTCGATGAGGTCTGGATTCCCCTGCAAGCGGGAGCCTGCGACGAGGCCAAGCTGGTCTACGGCCCGGCGCCACCGATGTTCCAAGCCAGCCCCGGCGGCTCGGACGAGGTGGTGCTGACCCTGGCCAACCAGAGCTGTGCGACGCTGTCGATCGTCGAGGGCTGCCTGACCAGCTTCAACGTCAGCCAGCAAGACGCCTGCGTCACGGGCGGCGTCAGCGATGAGTACGAGGTGGTCGGCGGCAGCCTGACCCAGACCTTGCCACCCTTCGGCATGACCACGTTGAAGGTGCGCTTCACGCCGGCATCGAGCAGCGGCAAGCCCCACTATGGCCAGCTGCACCAGTACTGGTGTCGCGGCGTCGTGCAAGGCGGCACCTGCAGCGGCAAGGTCGAGAAGCTGTCGATCCCGCTCGAGGGCACGACCAAGACCGGCCTCGTGGCGCCAACGGCCACCGCCAAGCCCGTCGCTGGCGCCAAGGTCGGTAAGACCGTCAACCTCGTCGGCGCCATTCAGAAGGGTAACCTGCCCATCGCCTTCACCGGCGCCTACCGCTGGCTGGTGACGGCGCGTCCGCCGAGCTCCTCGCTCTGGTTCGACGCCGACCTTACCAGCGGCGCGGCGCGCGACGTCGCCTTCGACCAGCCGGGCAGCTACAGCGTCGCCTTGCGCGTGCTCTCCGGCCAGCCCGGTGACCTCACGGCCCAGGTCAGCTCGGCACCGGCGAGCTTCAGCGTCGTGGTGGCCCCCTAAGAGAGCGCCCGCCGATCGCCCGCCTAGAGCAGCGCCGCCGTCGCCGTCTCGCCCTTGCCGCCGATAGTGGCTCGCAGCTCCGCCACCGTGCCTTGGAAGAGCACCTGGCCGCCCGCCTTGCCACCGCCAGGCCCGAGCTCGACCAGCCAATCCGCCTCGCGGATCAAATCGAGGTTGTGCTCGATGACGATGAGCGTGTCGCCGCGATCGACCAGCTCGTGCAGCACGTCGAGCAGCTGCCGCAGGTCGGCCAGATGCAGGCCCGTGGAGGGCTCATCCAGCACATAGAGCGTCGCCGCCCGCCGCCGCGTGGCGAGCTCGGCGACCAGCTTGAGCCGCTGCGCCTCGCCGCCCGAGAGCGTGTTGCTGCCCTGGCCCAGCCGCAAGTAGCCAAGGCCGACGCGCTCGGCCAGCCGCAGCGGGCCAGCGATGCTCCGGTATGCAGCGAAGTGCTCGACCGCCTGCTCGACGCTCATCCGCAGCACGTCGGCGATGCTGGCGCCCTTGTGCCGCGGCAGCAGGGTCGCAGCGTCGTAACGGCTGCCATGGCAGGCGTCGCAGGCGACCCAGACCGTCGGCAGGAATGAGAGCTCCACTTTTTGCACGCCGGCGCCGGCGCAGGTCTCACAGCGGCCGCCGGCGGTGTTGAACGAGAAGCGACCGGCGCCGAGGCCCTGCGCCTTGGCCTCTGGCAGGCTGGCGAAGACCTTTCGAATCTCATCGAAGATCCCGATGTACGTCGCCGGGCAGGAGCGCGGCGTGCGGCCAATCGGGCGCTGGTCGACCTGGGCGATGCGGCCAAAGGCGGCCAACCCCTCGAGGGCCACGGCGCCGGCGCCCGCAGGCAGCAGCCACGGCGCGTCGGTCGGTTCGCCGCCAGCTTTCGGCGCTTGCGCGGCCGCCGCGGCACAGAGCGGCCCACCGACGCCGACCAGCAGATCACGCACCAGCGTCGACTTGCCCGAGCCCGAGACGCCGATGACCGCGTTGAAGCGCCCGATGCGGAATGCGGCGTCGACCCGACGCAGGTTGTGCAGCGTGGCGCCGCGGACCCACAGCGTCGCCGCGTCATCGAGCGGCCGCGGGGCGGCCCGGCTTCGCCGCTGCGCCGAGTCGCTCAGCAGGCGGCCGGTCGGGCTCTCGCTGACGGCGAGCAGGGCGGTCGGCGTCCCGACGTGCAGCAGGTTGCCGCCGCGCTCGCCGCCGCCCGGTCCGAGTTCGACGACGAGGTCGGCCGCGCGAATCGTCTCCTCGTCGTGCTCCACCACCAAGAGGCCATTGCCTCGTCGCACGAGGTCATGGAACGCCGTGATGAGCTTGCGGTTGTCGACCGGATGCAGCCCGATCGTCGGCTCGTCCAAGACGTAGAGCACGCCTGACAGGTTGGAGCCGAGCTGGGCCGCGAGCCGAATGCGCTGGCTCTCGCCCCCCGAAAGCGTCGTCGCTGGCCGGTCGAAGGCCAGGTAGTCCAGGCCAAGCCGCAGCAGCAGCTCGGTCCTGGATCGCACCTCGGCCACAATCGGCGCCGCCACCGGCCGCTGCCACGAGGTCCACGGCATCGCCTCGAGCGCCGCCAGCAGGCCAGCTGGCCCGAGCGCACTCAACGCGTCGATGCGGTGGCCGTGCACCGTGACCGCCAGGGCCTCGGGCCGCAACCGGGCGCCTGCGCAGGCGGGGCAGGGGCGAAGGGTCCGGACCGCCTCCTCTTCGCCTTGTCGCAGCAGGTCCTCCGCTTGCTGCGCCTGCTCGCGCTCGCCCTGCGGCCGCCGCGCCCGGCCCTTCTTCGCCGCGTCGCCGCCCTCAGCAGCTTCCGCTGTGGCCGGCGCCTGTGCGTCGACGCCGGCGCCGCGGCAGCTCGGACACCAGCCACGCTCGCTGGTGAAGGAAAAGAGCATCGGATCGAGGCTGGAGGTCGGACGTGCCGCGCCACCGACGCCATCGAGCTCGAACTGCAAGGTCGGCCCTTCAGCGCAGCGCAGCCGCACCCAGCCCTCGCCGCGCGCCGCAGCCTCGGCGATGGCGCCCAGCAGCGCCGCCTCGTCCCAGCCGGCGGCCCCGCTGCTTCCCGTCGCCCCGTGCGGCAATCGCGCCACTACGGCGTCGACGTCGTGGGCGACGTGCCGCCGCAGCGATGGCAGCGCCTCCAACGGCGCCAAGGCGCCGTCGATGTGGACCCACTGTGCCCCCGCGCGGCGCAGCTTCTCCAACACCTCGGCGTGGTGGCCCTTGCGCTGGCGTACCAAGGGCGCCAGCACCCAGATCGGCGCCGCCGGCAGCCGCGCCCGCGCCTCGGCTGCGATGGCCTGAACGTCGAGCCGCGCCATCGCCGCGCCGCGCTCCAGCGGCAAGGTGCCGAGCCTGGCGAAGAGCAGCCGCAGCGCCGTGGCCACCTCGGTGAGGGTTCCGACCGTCGAGCGGGCGCCGCCGCGGGTCGTGCGTTGGGCGATGGCGATCGTCGGCGGCAGCCCCCGCAGCGCGTCGACGTTTGGGCGGGTCGTCGGCGGCAAGAACTGGCGCGCGTAGGGGCTCAAGCAGTCGAGGAAGCGGCGCTGTCCCTCGGCGAAGATGACGTCGAAGGCAAGCGACGACTTGCCCGAGCCCGAAACGCCCGTCACGACCACCAGCTGGTCGCGGGGCAGGTCGAGATCGACGCCGCGCAGGTTGTGGACGCGCGCGCCGCGCACCTCGACGCAGCCAGGATCGGCCTCGGAAGCGAGCGCCGGCGTAGGCTCCGAGGCCGCCGCAAGCGCCGCCGCCCCGAGCGCCGCGCTGCCCTCGGCCGCTTGCTTCAAGGCCAGCGCCGTCGGCGTTCCGCCGCGCAGCGTCAGCGCCAGCGGCGCGCCCTGGAAGAGCACCTGACCGCCGCCAGGTCCGCCTACCGGGCCGAGCTCGACCAGGTGGTCGGCGGTGGCGATGAGGTCGAGGTGGTGCTCGATGAGCACGACGGTGTTGCCGGCCGCCACCAGCCGCCGCAGGTTGGCCAGCAGCACCCGCACGTCATCGAGGTGCAGACCGGTCGATGGCTCGTCGAGCAGCAGCAGCGCGTTGCGGGTGCGCGCCAGCAGCAGGTGGCGTGCGATCTCGAGCCGCTGCCCCTCGCCGCCCGAGAGCGTCGACAAGGGCTGGCCAAGCCTGAGGTAGCCGAGGCCGAGCTCGCACAAGGCCCGCAGCGGCGCCGCAATGCGCTCATCATCGGCGAAGCGGTCGGCGACCTCGGCCGCGGTCGCCCGCAGGAAGTCGGACGCTGACCAGCCGCGGTACCGCACCGACAGCGCCGCCGGGACAAAGCGCTCGCCGTCACAAGCCTCGCAGTGCAGCCGCACATCGGAGAGGAACTGCATGTCGACCTGGACAAAGCCGATGCCCTCGCACGCCTCGCAGCGGCCTCCTGGGCGGTTGAAGCTGAAGGAAGAGGCGTCGAGCCCGGCCTGCTCGGCGCTCGGCTCCGCGGCGAGCCGGGTCCGCACCGCATCCCAGACCTTGAGCAGCGTCGCGGGGTTGGCGCGGCTGCTCGCCGTTCCGCCGCCGGCCTGAAGCCAGATGACGTCGGTGAAGGACTCCGCGCCGACGATCGCCTCGCAGGCGCCTGGCTCCTCCCCCACCACGCCGCGCTGCCGCAGCAGATTGCGGGCCAGCACCTCCTCGACCAGCGATGACTTGCCAGCGCCCGAAACGCCGCAGACGACGTTGAGGCCACCGCGCAGCAGCCGCACCCGGCCGCCCTGCAGGTTGCGCGCCCGCGGCTCATGGATCTCCAGCCAGCGCGAAACGGCGGCGCTCTGGGTCCGCTCGCGCTGCAGATCGCGGGCGCGAATGCTGATGCTGCGGGCGTCGGCGCCCTGGCTGGCGGTCGGTCGGGCAGACACGTTGGCGGCGTCGACCCGGCGGCGGCCGAGCAGGTAATCGGCCGTCAACGAGCCGCGCGCGCTGGCCAGTTGGGTCAAGGGCCCCTGGAAGGTGATCTGGCCGCCGAGCTCGCCTGCGCCCGGACCGAGGTCGACGAGGTGGTCGGCGCAAGCGATCAGCGCAGGATCGTGCTCGACGAAGACCACCGTGTTGCCGGCGCTCTGCAGGCGTCGCAAGATCTGCAACAGCCGCGCGTTGTCCTGGGCATGCAGCCCGACCGAAGGCTCGTCAAGCACGTACAGGACCTGCGAGAGCCCTGACGCTAGCGCCGTCACCAGCTGCACACGCTGCAGCTCGCCGCCCGACAGCGTGCGTCCGGCACGATCGAGCGTCAGGTAGCCGAGACCGAGGTCGTCGAGAAGCCCGATGCGCCGCCGCAGCTCGGCTAGTGGTTGTGCCAAGATCTCGGTCTGTCGGTCGTCCAGCGCGAGGTCGCGCAGCCAGCCCTGCAGCGTCACGATCGGCGCCGCCAGCCACTCGGGCAGGGTGCGGCCAAAAAGGCGCCACTGCAGCACCTCGCCGCGCAGGCGCGTGCCCTGGCAGGCGGCGCAAGGCAGGAACTTGCGGTAGCGCGAAAGCAGCACCCGCACGTGCATCTTGTAGGTGCGCGCCTCGAGCCAGGCGAACCACTCGCGCAGGCCATAGAAGCGCGGCGCCAGCGGGCCCTCGTAGCCGTCGACCAAGAGCGTCCGCTCGCTGGCCTGCAGGTCCTGCCAGGGCAGGGTCAGCGGGATCGCCATCGCGGCGCAGAAGGCGTGCAGCTGCGCGCGCTCCCAGGCCGTGCCGTCGGTACTCCACGGCTTGATGGCGCCACCGGCCAGCGTCAGCCGTTGATCGGGCAACACCTTGTCCCAGTCGATGCCGAGGGTGCGGCCAAAGCCGCTGCAGGCCGGACAGGCGCCCAGGGCCGTGCTCGAGGAGAAGAGCTCGGCGGCAGGGTCTGGCACCTCCTGGCTGCACGCGTCGCAGCGCAGCGCAGTGCTCGCCCGGTAGCTCACGAGCGGCAGCGCCCCAGCGACCGTCGGCACCTCGGAGCGCTGCCGCAGCAGCGAGCGACCGTCGTCGGGGCTCGCCACATCGCCCTCGGCTGGCGCCTCGCCGACCAGCGCCCCGCCGGCCAGCGCGCCGCTCACGAGGACCTCGACTCGCCCGCCGCCGCGCCGCATCGCCGCCGCGATCGCCTCGTGCTCGCGCGCGGGATCGCTGCCCAGCACCAGGCGGTCTTGCAGCACCCACAGCGGCTGCCCCAACCAACGCTCGGCCGGTAGCGCCGCGAAGTCGACGACCTGGCCTTCGACGATCGCCCGATGGTAGCCGCCAGCGCGCAGTGCCTGTGCCGCCGCTTCTGCGGCGGGGACGGTCGAAAACTCCATCGAAAACGCGATCATCGCCCGCAGCCCCGCGCCGCGCCGCGCCAGCTCTGCCGCCACCTGCGCCGGGCGCGCGCGCTGCACTTGGCCGCCGCAGTGGGGGCAGATCGGCAGCGCACCGGCCGCGAAGACCACTCGCAGCACCTCCGACACTTCGGTGAGGGTGGCCACGGTGCTGCGCGCCGCCCCGAGGCGCCTGCCCTGTTCGAGCGCGACGGTCGGCGGGATGCCGGTGATCGACTCCGCTTGCGGGCGGGCCATGCGCTCCAGGAACTGCCGGGCATACGACGAGAGGCACTCGGCGTAGCGGCGCTGACCCTCGGCATACAAGGTATCGAATGCCAAGGAGGATTTGCCCGATCCGCTGACGCCGCTGATCGCAATCAGCGCCCCGCGCGGCAGATCGAGGTCGATGCCCTGCAAGTTGTTTTGGCGAAGACCGCGGAGCTGGATGGGCGGCAGGGCGGCGGGCGACATGAGGCGGGCTCCACGGCGCCGGGGCGGGCGCGGACGCTACCAACCACGTTCGATCCGCCGCGGCAAGGGCCTCCGCGTTGGGGTATCAGGACCCCAGCGACTATGCGCCCTTGCATCGACCATTGGCACAGCACGTGACCTCGTGCGACCCTCCCAAGCCCTGAGCGAGTGGGCGGCCAAACGGCGGCGCCGCGCCGCGATGGAGGCGACGATGCTGCGACTACCTCCCCTGCTGGTCTCGGCCGGGCGCGCGGCGATGCCCGCGATCGCGCTCGTCTTTGCCGCCGGCACGGCCTGCAGCCAGAAGGCCCAGCCGAGCGAGGCGCCAGCGCCGCCCGTCAAGGTCGCCGCCACCGCTCCCGTCGCCGCGCCTGCCGTGGCCCCGGCGCCCGCAAAGGCCGCCCAACCTGCGGCGCTACCGGCGGCCGCACCCAACGCTCCCGCGGGCGATCAGCCGACCTGGCGGCGCGGTGAGATCGCCCGCCTCGCCTGGGGTCAGGGCGCCCAGGCCCTCGGCCGCTTTCAGGGCTCAGAGCAGAACCCGACCGCGCCCATGGCCATCGCCGCCGACGGCCAGGGCGGCCTGTGGGTGCTCGATCAGCTCAACACCCGCGTCGTCCGCCTGGACGCCGCGACCCAGCGGCTGGTCGGCGACGTTCAGGTCCCCGTCGCCGCCGCCCAAGATCTCGCGCTGGTCGAGGCCCCCGGCCCCGACGCCCCCAGCGCCATACCCGCGGTCGTGCGCAGTCTGCTGGTCCTCGATCGCCTGGTCGATGGCGTGGTCGTCGCCCTCGACCCCGTCAGTGGCCGCGAGCAGTTCCGCCTCGACCTGCGCGGCGACGGCCAGCCGGTGCGCGATCCGGCGGCGTCGCCCGGCCCGACCGGCATCGCCTTCGGCGGCGGCGTCACCGGCCTCTTCGTGCACGACGGCGCGATCTTCGCCGAGTGGGCGCACGTCGCCTGTCATCGGCTCGGTGCCTTCGATGGAAGCCGTAGCGGACTCGGCCAGACGCTCGCCGCCCGGCCCGGTCACGATGGCGCCAGTGCCTACGGCCTCGAGCGCGTCGGCGACCACGTCGTCGTTCGGGTCCACGATCTCCGTCAAAGCGGCGCCAGCGCGCCCCGCCTGCAAGCCGGCGTGCGCTTTCCCGCGCCGGTGTTCGCCGTCCGCAGCCTGGACGGAGCCGCCGATGGCGGTGCCTGGATGGCCGTCAACACCCTGCTCGAAGACGACGCCGGCGCCATCGTGCGCGAGGGACTCGAGGTGGTGCGGCTCGGCCCGGACGGCAGCGTCCAGTACCGCGACGGTGCCTTGCTCGAGCAGGGCCCGCACGAGCAGATGCGGACCTTCAGCCTCGGCCGCGATGGCAGCTATTGGCACCTGGCTCGCCGCGACGAGGGCGTCATCATCGAGAGGTGGACGCGATGAAGCACTGCATTGACCTGCGCCCCTCACACCAAGGCGCGCCGCGCTGCACCGCGATGCACAACGTCGCCGGGCCCATGGCCCTCGCGCTTGCCGCAGCGCTGGTCGGCCTGTCCGCGCTGGGACAACCGGCGCAGGCGGCGCCGCAGCCGATGAGCCGAAGCGCCATCGTCGCCATCGCCAAGACCGTGCCCGGCTTCTCCTACTGGTGGGGCGGCGGCAAATGGAAGCCGGGTGACCTCGCCAACAAGGGCAAGTGCACGCCGAAGCCGGGCTCCAGTGGCTGTCCGGAATGTACGCACTCCGGGCTCTGGGGTGCCGACTGCTCAGGGTTCGTCGCCAAGGCCTGGCAGATCGACAAGCCCACCGCGCTCGAGACCTACTATCACCCCTACGCGACGATGCACTTCAAGTCGCAGTCGGTGTGGTGGAACCACATCGCGCGAAAGGACGTGAAGATCGCCGACGCCTTCAACTACAACACCAATGGCGCCGGCCACATCTTCCTCTACGAGAAGGGTGACCCCTACGGCTCGGTCTGGGCTTGGGAGTGCGCCGGCTGCACGACGGGCTGCGTGTACGGAATCCGGTCGGCCAGCTCGCAGTATGAGGCGTTGCAACGCAAGCTCCTGCAAGACGCGCCGGCCTGCCAGGACCACTGCGAAGGCACGGTCATGGTCAACAGCAAGTGCGAGAAGGGCGACTGCGGGGCGTACGGCAGCAAGTGCGTCCACGACGACCTCGGCCTGCGCTGCGTCTTCGCGATGTGCCCCAACAAGGGCGGCGCCAAGATCTGCCTCCCCGACGGCAAGCTCGCGACCTGCAACGATGGCAAGGTGACCGCCAGCGCCTGCCCGGGCGGGTCGCAGTGCAAGGCCAGCTCGGCCACCGCCGCGAGCTGCGTCGGTCAGTGCCCGGCCTCCTGCGACGACGGCAACGCCTGCACCAAGGACGCCTGCGACGCCAGCATCGGCAAGTGCAGCCACACCGGAACCGGCGCCGCCTGTGACGACGGCAATGCCTGCACCCAGGGCGATGTCTGCAGCGGCAGCGGCTGCAAGGGCGGCGCGACCAAGTCCTGCGACGACGGCAACGGCTGCACCAACGACGCCTGCCAGGGCGGCGCCTGCACGCACGCCAGCAAGCCCTGCGACGACGGCGACGCCTGCACCGCCGACAGCTGCCAGGGCGGCGCCTGCCAACACGCCGGCAAGGACTGCAACGACGGCGACGCCTGCACCGCCGACGGCTGCCTAGGCGGCGTCTGCGGCCACATCGCCAAGAACTGCGACGATGGCGATCCCTGCACCGTTGACGCCGGCTGCCAGGGCGGGGCCTGCCAGCACAGCGCTGTCGCCTGCGACGATGGCGACGTCTGCACGGCCGACAGCTGCCAAGGCGGCGCCTGCGCCCACGCCAGCAAGGACTGCGAAGACGGCAATCTCTGCACCGTCGATGGTTGCAAAGGCGGCGTCTGCCAGAGCGCCAAGAAGGACTGCAGCGACGGCAACGGCTGCACGCTCGACACCTGTGACGCCGCGTCCGGCACCTGCCAGAGCGGGCCTGGCGGCTGTGACGACGGCGATCCCTGCACCAGCGACGATTGCCAGGGCACGGCCTGCAGCCACTTTGCCGCCAATGGCGTCCCCTGCGGCGAAGGCCTCGTCTGCCATGCCATGAAGTGCATCGCCGAGGCGAGCGTGCCCAAGCCGGGCGGCGGCGGCAGCGGAAACGGCGGCGGCAGCGGAAACGGCAGCGGCGGCGGCAACGGCGGCGGCAGCGGCGGCGCTGGTGGCAGCGGCGGCGGCAGCGGCGGCGCTGATGGCAGCGCCAGCGGCGGAAACGGCGGCGGCAGCGCTGGCGAACCCGACAGCCGTCCCGGTGGCCAAGACGCCCTCAGCGGCAGCGGCAATGGCGGTCTCCCCGGCACCAACCAGTTGGTGGCCCCCGCAGGCGGATCGGCCGGCTGCAGCGCCCACGGCCGTACGGCGGGCCCAAGCCAGGGCGCGCTGGCTGCGCTGTTGCTCGCCCTCGCCGCCTTGCTGGTGCGCCGCCACTTCGCCTGAGCGAGCGCTCCGCGCGATGTCTCCCAGCCCGTCCGCGGGCCCGCTTCGGCGCTAGCCCTCGCTCTGGGTGGGGGCCTCAGCCACCCAGGCCTGCATCAGGGTGTAGGTCACGGCCAGCACCACCGGGCCGACGAAGATTCCCACCAGGCCAAAGGCCAGCAAGCCACCGATGACGCCGGCAAAGATCAGCAGCAGCGGCAAATCGGCACCCTGGCGGATCAGCACCGGCCGCAAAACGTTGTCCAGCAACGCCACCACGATGCTCAGCACCAAGAGCGCCGTCGCCGCGCCCGTCCTGCCCTGCCAGTACATCCAGCCCACGGCGGGAAAGAGCACGAGGCTCGGTCCGACCTGGGCGATGCACAGCATCAGCATCAGCGCCGAGAGCAAGCCGGCGAATGGCACGCCAAAGAGCCACAACCCGAGACCGCCCAGCGACGACTGCACCAGCGCCGTAACGCCCACGCCGAGGGCGACGGCTCGTACGGCCTGTCCCGCGAGCAGCACCGCCTCTTCGCCGCGCGCCCCGGCCAACCGTCGACCGAGCCGCCTCGACAAGTCCGCCGCGCGCTCGCCGTCGCGGTACATCAGACCGCAGAAGAGCACGACCAAGAAGAACTCCAGCAGCAGTCCACCGATGTCCCGCGCCTCGCCGAAGACCCACCGGCCGATGCTCCCAGCATGGGGCGCGAGGCGCCCGGTGACGCCATCGGCACCTGCCGCTGCGAGCTCCTTGTAGGATTCGGCAAGGGACTCGCCGACCCACGGCACGGTCAGAAGCCAAGACGGGGCCGGCGGCAGACCCTCGGCCAGGACCTTCTTCCACCAGCCGATCGCCATGCCGCGGTGTGAGACCAACGTGTCGACGGCAGCGAACAGCGGCACCACCAGCAGCAGCAGCAGGCCGAACGCCATCAGAAAGGCCGCCAAGTTGCGCCGCTCTCCCACGCTCCTCCGCAATCGCGTGTGCAGCGGCCACGTCGCCACGACGAGCGTCGCCGCCCACAACGCCGCGCCGAGAAAGGGCTGCATCACCCACACCGAGAGCCCGAGCAAGGCCAAGATGCCGCCGACCGACAGCACGTGACGCACGAGATCGTGGCCGTTGGCTTGCATGCCCCACCTCACGCGCCAAGGGGCGCCGCCCATGGTTGTGGAGCGGCCCCCTTGGATGTCAAGTATTCAACAAGCTTGGTCGTGGCGTCGTAGCGTCGTGGGGCCGCGGCGGCGGCGCTGGCCGTAGGCACTCCGCCAGAGCTACGCTGTGCGGCCCTGCGCCGAGGCCGCCCATTGGCCGAAGGCTGCCGTCGCAGGTGCGCCGTCGTAGGTGCCTCCCTCGTAGGCCCTAGACGATTGGCCAGCCCTGTAGGTTCCAGACCATGTGACGGACGGCGATTCTGACGAAGCGTGGCTGGGCGGAAGAGGTTGCTCTCAGCGCTGGAACGCTTGGTCGGGGCAGTGAAATGCCAGGCCGAGCTCAAGTTTCCCGCGCTATGACGAATTCCAGGGGTTCTCGCCGCGGGGATCGTTGCCGGGCGAAAAAAAGACTTGCGAGCGAGCGAGCGAGCGATACTGCATCCTGGCGCTACTGACCGGCCCCAGGAGGATCCAAATGGCCGTTCATATGTCACTGTTCCGCGGTACCAGCGCGCTGACCTCAGACAGGAACCTCGGCCCTACGCGCCGACCCCGATCCGCCATTTTCATCCACTCTCCGGCAGAACCACCTCGAATTGCAGCAGTTGCTCGCCGCGTCGAATCTGCCGCCGGTTGATCTCAGCGACCGCCTTGGTCAGTTGCGCGGTGCGCTCAGGTTGCCGCGGGTTCGCCGCCACTTGATACAAGCAGCGTGACTGCGAGTGTGTGACCGTCACTGGCAGCGCCACCATGTCTTCGATGAAGCTGCGCCACTGCAGTCCAAGTCCGCT
>CANLIC010000031.1 GCA_947491025.1 Myxococcales bacterium | reverse complement strand
TCGCGGCCATGCGGCCGAGGGAGGGAAGACTGCCCGGGCTACAAAGGGCCGGACGTGCACCATGGCGAGCGCCACCTTTAGCAATGAAGCCCGAGTCGTGGCTAGGAAAGCCATTGCCGAACCATGCAGTCCCGGGTAAATTCGCTTCGCACGCGTCGGGTGAATGCGTACCGCGGGCGAAGATGGCCAATGCCTACCCGTCAAGACTTGCTTGATGAGCCACTAGCTGCTGCGCGGTTGGACTCTGGCAACGGGCCCCATCCGGTCGAACTGTCGTTGACTGCACCCGTCAGCGAGATGCCCGCACATCGCTCGAATGCCCGAGTCCCGCAAGGAGACTTCGATGGCGACAGACCCGTGGCGGCCAACGACAGGGCTCCGATGCGGAATCGTGGCGACCGCGCCAAGAGGGGTCTCCACGCTGGCAGCAGCGGCCGAGCCCACATCAACGGTGGTTCTTGGCTTGGCGCCTAGCTCGAAATGCAGGCCGAACAGCACCATGCGACCGATGCATCCGAGGCCCCAGCACCTTTGGGTACCCTGTGGGTGGCCTGTCGCCTCCCCCCTCCGCGCCGGGACGCTCTTGGCCATCGTCTGGGCGCTACAAGGTTGCGGCGCAACCGGATTGCAGGTCGCCTGCCCTCCACACACCACCTTGCAGAGTGCCCCGCTCTTGGCCTCATGTCGCGAAGATGCGGTCGACGGCTACGAAGGCCTGCGTCACGGCCCGTACCTCGAGGTACACACAACGGGAGCCGTGCGTCGCGCTGGGACCTACAGCAGGGGCGCCCGAAGCGGCGAATGGCAGCGCATCGACCGCAGCGGTTCCGTGCGAGCGCGGGGCGCGTTCGAGCGCGGCAACCAGGTGGGGAAGTGGACCTACACGAACGCGATCGGTAAGGTCTTCATCCATGACTGGTCGGCAAAGGTCGCTCCAACAACCCGCAAGGAGCAGGAAGAAGGCGGCTGCAACAAGGCTGACATCTCCCAAAGGGTGAAGGCTCAGGCGACGAACCTGCGCAACTGCTATCAGCACCTGCTGGCTCGGAAGGAGTCGGCGACCGGCTCGCTCATGGTCCAATGGACCATCGGCAGCAACGGCTGGGTTTGGTGGCTCGACACCGTCCGAGATACCGTGCGCGATGACGCGATGCGGCAGTGTGTGGAAGACGTCATCGCTGACATCGATTTTGAGCCGCCAACGGCAGGAGTTTGCGTGATTCAGTGGCCCTTTGTCTTCACAGCTGGGCCGTGAAGTCACCGCGGCGCCCGCCGCTGATGGAGTGCCGGTGAGCGGAGGATCCAGGGGGAGGCTATCAAGGCGTTGTGGTCACGCCCGGCAAGGCGCAGGGCCACGTGACCCAAATCGGCGCAGCAACTCCCTCTTCTGGCCCATCGCCGGGCACCACGCGCTGGACGGGGCCAACAACGCCCTGCCGCAAGCCGGGGCCCCAAGCCCTTGATCCAGCCCCAGCCCTGGCGCATCGTGCACCCGCCAGACCGCGGCGCCGCGGTCCAGCAGCGGAGGGAAGCCATGGCTGAACGGGCAACCACGCCCCACACGACACTGCGCCTGGACGGCAAGGAGATCGCCGCCCCGCTGCGCCAGCAGACGGCTGATGCGGTCTCGGCGCTACGCAAGCGCGGCATCGTCCCCGGCCTGGCTGTGGTGCGGGTCGGCGACGACCCGGCGTCGCAGATCTACGTCAAGGCCAAGCTCAAGGCCGCAGCCGCCCTCGGCATCGTCGCCCTCGAGCACCACCTGCCGGCCGCCGATACGCAAGGCGCGGTGGAGTCGTTGGTGGCGGCCTTGGCGGGCGACGACGCCATCGACGGCATCTTGATCCAGCTGCCGTTGCCGAAGCACCTCGACGTCGAGGGCGTCTTGGCGCAGGTGCCCTCGAGCAAGGACGTCGATGGCTTTGGCCTGCACAGCCTCGGCGCCCTCACCGCCGGGGCCGCGGGTCTGCGGCCTTGCACGCCGGCTGGCGTGATGCGGATCCTCGAGCATTGGGCCGAGGCCCGCAACGAGCGCCTCGCCGGCAAGCGCGCGTTGGTCATCGGCCGCTCGCGCATCGTCGGCAAGCCCGTCGCGCTGCTGCTGCTGGCGGCTGACTGCACCGTCACCATCGCCCACAGCCGCACGGTCGATCTCGCCGCGCGCGTCGCCGAGGCCGACATCGTCATCGCTGCCGCAGGGGCTCCGCGCTTGATTCAGGGCAGCTGGTTGCGCAACGGGGCGGTGGTCGTCGACGTCGGCATCCATCGGCTCGAGGACGGCAGCCTCTGCGGCGACGTCGACACCGAGGGCGCGCTCGGCATTGCAGATGCCATCACGCCCGTGCCCGGCGGCGTCGGTCCGCTGACCATCGCCCAGCTGATGGCCAACACTGGGGCGGCCTGCAAGGCTCGCCGCGCCTAGGCCCGATAGACGCCCCCCAACTGAGGAGCCCCGATGAGCGACGCCACCCCGCTGCAGCGCACACCTCTCTACGACGCCCACGTCGCGCTCGGCGGCCAGATGGTGCCCTTCGCCGGCTTTGAAATGCCGGTGCAGTACAAGCGCGAGGGCGGTGGGCTCGAGGCCGAGCACCGGGCGACGCGGACGGCGGTGGGCCTGTTCGACGTCAGCCACATGGGTGAGATCGTGGTCGAAGGGCCCGACGCCATCGCAGAGGTTGACGGCCTCGTCAGCAACGATGTGCGCGCGCTCGGCGATGGCGAGGCCTGCTACGCCCTGCTCTGCCATCCGCACGGCGGCGTCGTCGACGACCTCTTTGTCTATCGGCTGAGTGCCGAGCGGGTGCTCATCGTCGTCAACGCCTCCAACATCCAGAAGGACTTCGAGCACCTGCGCGCCCACGCCCGCCAGCCGGAGCGCATCGTCAACCGCTCTGCCGACTTCGCGCAGGTAGCCGTCCAGGGCCCGCAGGCCAAAGCGCTGCTGGCCCTGGTCGCGCCGGGCGCGGCGCTGGAGGCACCCCGTAACCGCATCTCGCTGCACGGCTTTGCTGGCCACGACGTGTTGGTCGCCACCACCGGCTACACCGGGGAGGCCGGCTACGAGCTCTACTGTCCACCGTCGGCCGCGCCGGCACTGTGGCAGGCGCTGCTGGAGGCGGGCGCACCGCTCGGTGTCGCCGCTGTCGGCCTCGGTGCCCGCGACACGCTGCGCTTGGAGGCGTCCTACGCCCTCTACGGACACGAGCTGCGCGACGACATCGACCCCTTCGAAGCGCGCGTCGGCTGGGCGGTCAAGCTCGAAGGCCGCAGCTTCGTCGGCAGCGAGGCGCTGGTCGCCCGCAAGGCGGCGGGGCCGACGCGACGCCTGTGTGGCCTGCAGATGCAGGACCGCGGCATCGCCCGCGCCGACTACCCCGTCCTGCACGGCGGCGAGGTCGTCGGCCACGTCACCAGCGGCACCCACTCGCCGACGCTCGGCCTGCCGATTGCGATGGCGCTGCTGCCCGCGGCGTTGGCCAAGCTCGGTACCGAGGTCGATGTCGACCTCCGCGGCCGCACCCGCCGCGCCGTCGTCGTCAAGCTCCCCTTCTATAGCCGCGGCTGAAAGACGTCTCGCAGCGGCCTGCCACTCCCACACGCCTGCCGGCCCAAGGCGCCCGGCGCCCCGACGTACCCGAGGAGGAAGACATGAACATCCCAAGCGAACTGCACTACACCAGCGACCATGAGTGGGCCCGCCAGACCGCCGAGGGCGTCCAGGTCGGCATCACCGCGTTCGCCGCCGAGCAGCTCGGCGCCGTGGTCTTCGTTGAGCTGCCCAAGGTCGGCGACCGCATTGCCGCCGGCGGAGCGTTTGGCCAGGTCGAGTCGACGAAGTCGGTCTCGGACCTCTACGCGCCGCTCTCCGGCAAGGTCGTGGCAGTCAACGCGGCGCTCGAGTCCGCGCCCGAGCAGGTCAACGACGACCCCTACGGCGCCGGCTGGATGATCACGCTCGCTCCTGACGATGCCAACGCGGTCGCCGGCCTGCTGGACGCCGACGCCTACCGCGCGCTCATCGGCTAGCGCGCCACTGGCACGCCGCCGTCGCGGTGCGCATCAATGGGCGGCCTCGAAGTACTCGCGGCCGAAGCGCTTGCAGAGGTCGGGCTTGTCGAGGGCCTTGGCCAGCGCCTCCTCGAACTCGACCTTGTCGGCGATGACCAGCTTCTCGAGCTCCTCGTTCAGGAGCTGGTTGCCCTGCTTCTTCGCTGTGATCATGATGTTCGCGATCTGATGGTTCTTGCCTTCGCGAATCAGGTTGCTGATCGCGGCGCTGCCGACCAGGATCTCGAGGGCTGCGACGCGGCCACCGCCCTTCTTGCGGCAGAGCGTCTGTGCGATGACGCCCTTCATGACTTCGGCGACCGTGGCGCGCACCTGGCTCTGCATCTCCGACGGGAAGAGGTCGATGATGCGGTCGACCGTCGAGATGGCGGTCGAGGTATGCAGCGTGCCGAAGACCAAGTGGCCGGTGTTGGCGGTCTCGAGCGCCAGGGCGACGGTCTCGAGGTCGCGCATTTCGCCGACCAGCACGATGTCCGGGTCCTCGCGCAGGGCCGCCTTGAGCGCACGCTTGAAGCTGGCGGTATGCTCGCCGACCTCTCTCTGATTGACCAGCGCTTTCTGCGACTTGTGGACAAACTCGACCGGGTCTTCGAGGGTGATGATGTGGGTCCGCCGGGTGCGGTTGATGTGGTCGATCATCGCCGCCAGCGTCGTCGACTTGCCCGAGCCGGTGGGACCGGTGACGAGGACTAGGCCCTTCGGGTGGTCGCACATCTTGCGGACGGCGTCGGGTAGGCCGAGTTGCTCGAAGGTCAGGATCTTGTCGGGGATCTGCCGAAGTACGGTGCAGACGCCCAAGCGGTCGCGGAACAGGTTGACGCGGAATCGAGCGACGCCAGGCACCGCGTAGGCGAAGTCCGCGTCGTTGGTCTGGAAATCGACCAGACTGCGGTCGGCCATGATCGACTCGAACAGCTCCATCACCGTCTCTTCGCCGAGCACCTTGGCCTCGCCGATCTCGTGCATTTCGCCGTCGATGCGCCAGCGCGGCTTGTGGCCGGCCGAGAGGTGGAGGTCGCTGGCGCCCTCGGCGACCATGCGCTTTAACAGCGCGTCGAGCTTGGGGTTCTGCTGGGCGCGCGGGCCGAAGCGGCGCACGATGACACCGCCGTGCGTGCCGCCCATGCCCTTGCCTGCATCGACGCTGCCCACACCGCCGCCGGCGGTCGGCGTCGGCATCGCGGCGCCAGCTGTGGCGCGCGTCGGCACCATCGAGGGCGCTCCGCCGCCAGAGCTCATCGCGTCGCCGTCGTCGTCGGCTTTGGTGCCGCGGGCGCGCATCAGCGCGTCGAAGTCGGCGACGGCCACCTTCCAGGGATGGATCTCCATGCCCGGGCACTGCTTGCGCACGAGCTCGATGACGTGGTTGGTCAAGGGATCGACCACGCCGATGTCGAGCCGCGTGCCGGAGGTCGCCAGTGGCACCACGCGCTGGCGGGTGATTTGGGCTGCGGGCAACAGGTCGAGCACTGCCGGCGTTGGGGTCCGAGCCCGTAGGTCCCACTCGAGCAGCGGCACCGCAGGTTCGGCGGCCAGCAGGCGCTCCGAGAGCGTGCGCGCCATCATCAGGCCAAACGCGGGGATGCGCTCGAAGAGCTGATGAACGGTGTCGAGCGACAGGTGCAGGGCCAGCATCGGCGACGAAGCCACCACCGTCATCCGCAGCGGCCGAGACAGCAGCAGCTCGACGTCGCCCCAGACCCCCATCGCCTCGACACGGCCGACCTCTACCGCGTGCTCGATGCCGGGCAGCTTCATCGCCAGACGCGCCGAGCCGTTGAGCACGATGCCCATCGCGTCAGGTGCGTCGCCCTGGCGGACGATGACCTCGCCCGCCGTGGCGTGAATCAGCGAGGCGGCCTGGGCGACCGCCGAGAGCGTGCGCTCGTCGAGCCCACGGAACAGCGGCGTCTGGCCGATGGCGCGGACGACTTTGGGCGCAAGTTCGGGGCTGACGGGTTGTAGCTTCATGCGGGAGCTCCGGGCAACGGCGCGCGACGCCTGGCCATGAGCGGCGGAGCCTACCCTAGCAGGGCGCGGGCGTCACGCTGGCGCCGGCCACCGCAAGGTCACTGGAATTGCAGACGCAGCGCGCCACGCCCCCACCAACTTGCGTCGGTGGGCGAGGCCTCGCTGGCCAAGCCGTCGGTGGGCGACAAGGTCCTCACCACGCCATCGGGTGTGACCAGCACCGCACGCGGCGCGGGCAGCGGACCGCCAAGGGCAGAGGCGAGTTCCAAGGACGCGGCGCAGTCGAAGCGGCAGGGCAGGTGGCGCAGCGGCGACGCTTGGGCCTGTAGCGCGGAGCCATCGAGCGTGTCGAGCCGGGCGTCGAACCTCAAGCTGCGGGCAGCGGCGCGGGCGATGGCGACGTAGTTGTCGCCGACGCGCGGCGCGACGAAGGTCAGCGTCTCGCGGTGAGCGTCGATGAAGGCCTCGACGCAGCAGGCCGGGTAGCCGTACAGGGCGCCCAGCTGGCGGTGGCGCTCAGCGATTCCATCGAGGGCGGCGGCGTCGAGGCTGTCGACCCGTCGCGGCCTCAAATCATCGAGCTCGAGCGCAAGCGCCGCGGCGATCGCGGCCTCGCCCTGAAGTCCCGCAAGCGCGACGAGCGCCAGCCGCAGCCCAGCCCGTGGCGCGACGTGCAGGCCGACGCCGCCCTCGCCGTCGCTGACATCGGCCTCCGAAATCCGCAGCGCGAGGCCTTCCCGTTCGGCGAAGCTGCGCCACGCCGGCTGCCAGGCCAGCGGGATGCGCAAGCGGCCGACGCGTCGGAGGCCGAGACGCAAGCCGCGCACTTCTGCCGCATCGATCGATGGCTGCGGATTCAAAGGCCGCTGCTCTAAAGCCGGCGCCAGCCGCCACCGGGGAATCCGGCGGACGCCGGCGGCGTGGTCGAGGTCAGGACGTAGACGGCGCGGCGGTTGCGCGCCTCATCCGTGGCGTCGGGCGTCGGCACCGCCAGCACCGCCTCGCCGAAACCTTGATGGAGAATCGGGACCTTGAGCCCCTTCTTGCGGAACCAGGTGGCGATCGCTGCCGCCCGCTTGCGCGACAGCTCGACGTTGTCCGCCGGCTGGCCGACGGTGTCGGTATAGCCGGCGACGTAGAGCGAGATCGGCAGCACGCCCGCGACCTTGCCGAGCTCGACGGCGATCTGCTTCAGCGGCGCCAGCAGCTTGGCCTCTTCCGAAGGCAAGATGTCCCACTTGCCCGACTCGAACACGACATCCTCGTGCGGGATGTCGACAAAGGTGACCGACTCGACCCCGCTCCAAAACTCGGCGATGTCATAGGCCTTGAGCGAGAACCGGCCGGCGACCTGGCCCGGTCGCTGCTTCCAGGCGACGGTGATCGGGCTGCCGGGCGGGGTGTCGAAGGGTACGTCGACATCGTCGAGGGCCTCGCCGTGCTTGTCCCAGACTTCCAGGGCGATGTGGCCCTTGGGCTCCGTGACGCGGACGACGAGGCGGCCATTCTCCAGGTCGACGTCGTCGGCCCGAATGGCGATGCGCGGCACGGCGCCGACCGTCAGCGCGAACGTGAGGTCAAAGGGCTCGATCGGTCCGTCTGGCCCCTGACCGCGCACCGTCGCCCGGTACTCGAAGTTGCCCTTTTCCTGCTTCACAGCCACCCGCCGCTCGCGACCAGGGGGCAGGTTGCCGACGGCGAGGCGAAAAGTCTTTCCGTCGTTGCGCTTGACGTCGAGGCTCACCCCACGCAGCGGCAGCGAGGCCGAGAAGCTGATGGTTGGCGGTGCCTTGCCGGCTTCAGCCACGCCGATGGGGATGGCGAAGCCGAGGTCGGTGTCGGTGATCGAGGTCGCGGCGTCGGCGGCGTTCGGCGCGGCGAGGGTCGCCAGGGACGCGGCGACCGCGACCACGGCCGCGGGGACATGCCCAAGAAAGCGGACAGGACCGCTGCAGGCGCGGCGGCGCGGCCAAGGAGCAGCTTGCGCCGGGCCCCCTGCCAATGATGTGTGGACATCCATCGCAACCTCCTGCGCGGGCGGCGGGGCGCGTCGTGGGTGCCCGCGTTGGCAACCTACCACCAGGCGACGGACCTGTCAGGCAGGGGGAGTCCGCGGGCCAGCGGCGGCGTTCGGCGGCTCGCCGGCGCCGAGGCCAGCCCCTCCCATCGCCAGACGCGCCGCGCTGGCGCGCTCTTCGCGGCATGTCGCGTGACCGCCCCCGACGGCGCGCTCGCGTTGGCGCCCTTCATGCTGCCGATGCTCGACACGCTGCTCTGCCTCGACCCGGCGATCGGCGGTACGCTGGCGGTTGTCCACCCCGCCGGCGAAGGCCTCGATCTATTCTTCCGCGGCACCGACACGGCTCAGGGTGGCGGTGGGCAAGTCACAAACGTGAGCGCTCCCGGCAATCCTGCTACGGGCGAGACGCAGGCAGCGTGACAGTTGAGCCCGGTTTTGCTGGCAGCGACTGCGCATGGCTCAGGCTTGTCGTAACAGCTGCGCAACTGTGGGGGATACCCCCACTTCAATGGCGTGTCGATCACGCCGATGAGGTCGATCTTGCCACGCTTGAGCATGTGAGGCACGGGGGCCGGATAGTATTCCATCTGATATGCCAAGACGCCGTAATAGTAGAGGGTGAGCTTGAAGCCGTCGAGCTTGCCGAGAGGCGGTGCTCCCGGGACATCGGGCGCGTACAGCCAAACCCCATAGCGATACCCTGGTTCCAAGGGCGCCAGAGACACCCACTCAGGGCCTTCGACTGTCTCTTCACCAAAGGTGGCCCAACCCGCAGAGGGTGTGGGATTGTCGCGCCAGCAGACGTTTTCCAAGTCGAGCAGCGTCCCGGTCGCGGAAGAGCAGTCTGGCAGTGGAGCTCCGACCTCCACCTTGTGTCTCGTGACGATAATGCGCAGCGGCGCGAATCCATACGTGAGATGCAGCTCATCCGGCCACGGGCTGCCGAAGACGTCGTAGGTATCGTCGAATCCGTCCTCAACGCCGTCGAGCGAGGAGTCGCCGATGACGTCCCCCTGGGTCTCCGGCTCGGCGCCGCCGTCGCTGAGGTCCCCGGTCGCGAAGGAGTCCGGCGAGGTCTCGGCAGAGTCCGATGCAAATTCAGGCGAGTCCGGCTCGGCTGCAACGTCGGTGGGCGGGAGGGGATTGGGCAGCGAGGGGCCACCGCAAGCGATGATCATCGCGGCAGCGCAGGCCCCCCAGGTGCATCTGAGACGCGGCCTCATGGCCCACACAGCCCGACGAGCTAGGCGGCGAAGGGGGCGCTCCCCGCCGCGAGCTCATCCAGCGCCCAGGCGCTCTTGCAGCCAGAAGGTCCGCCAGGACCTTGCAGCACGGCCGCCAGCTCCGCTTCCTCGAAGGGACCGACCACATCGTGGTGTATCCCCATCTTCACCTGCATGACCCAGGCGCAGCCGCGGAGGCGCGCAATCGCCAGCGCCTTGCGGAGGCGCCACCACGCGTCGTCGGCGGGCGACCCGCCGAGGTGCAGCGGGATCCCCTTGGCGCTGAGGCCGAGCGCTGCGCTTGGGCTCTTGACGCCGGCGACAACAGATTTCGTTGTGACGGCCCACGTGGAATTGTCGAGCCAGTGAATCACTGCTGTCCCGTCGGCATTCGACTCGAACCGCTGGTCGCTCGCCGCCGAACTCACGTTTGCTGAACCACTGCAACTCATTGGGCCCTCCCTGCGCCCGACGTGGCCCGTTCGTGGCGAATGGGCGAATGGGCGAATGGGCGAATGGGCGAATGGGCGAATGGGCGAATGGGCGAATGGGCGAATGCCCTCATGGTTCCGTGAGGCTGTCAACGTAATTTGTCGAAGTCGCCGAGGCCAATGGCAAGAAGGGGCGTCTGGGCAGCGGACCGCGCTCTTGATCCCTCGGGCTGCAGCTGGAAGTACCCGCCGTCGCCGCCTCGCGCCGGCAGCCCGCTCGCGCGATGCTGCGACAGCGCGAGGCCCGATTCGACAGCACGCCCTGGGCGCCGGGCGGCACCGAGGTTGCCTACACCCTTCGCTACCGTCTCTCAGTGGGTTTGGATTGCGCGGGAACTCCCCGTCGCCGGGCTCGTTGCGCTCCGCTCGCCGCATCTTGACCGCCTGGCGCTCGGCCCAGAACGTGTTGTAGCTGCGATCTCAGGTGGTTGGGAGACACGCTGTGTCCCATGACGCCGGCCGGGCCCCCACCAACCCCTACCCAGCCCTCGATGACGCGTGTAATGTCCAGCGCCAAGGCGTCATCGCGGCGCCCACGACCGACGGCGAACGCCCAGGCCACCACCCCAAGCAGGCGCGAGACCCCAGCAGCGATCGCCACAACATACCCGCGAGCCCATGCCGGTGCCGCTCGGCAGAACGCCTGCGCCCGCACCGTCCCAACCCGCGGCCAACCGAACCCGACCCACGGAGCCCCAGCCATGTCCGATAGCTTTCTCGCCACCCACAAGCGCACCCGCATGAACGGCGCCTTTCGGGCCGCCCACATCGGGGAGCACGTCGTCGTCTATGGCTGGGTGCAGTCCGCCCGCGACCACGGCGGGGTCATCTTCGTCGACCTGCGCGACCGCACCGGCCTCGTCCAGGTGCGCTTCGAGCCCAGTCACCTCGGCGGCGCTGCGCACCAGATCGCCGACCGTCTGCGCGGCGAGTGGGTCATCGGCGCCCGCGGCGAGGTCATCAGCCGTGGCACCAACATCAACCCGAAAATCGCCACCGGCGAGGTCGAGATCCTGTGCGACCAGGTCGAGGTGCTGAGCGAGGCGCGGACCCCGCCCTTCGAGATCAAGGATGACCTCGATACCAACGAGACGACGCGCCTGACGTATCGCTACCTCGACCTGCGCCGGCCGAAGCTGGCCGCCAACTTCGCGCTGCGTAGCCGGGTCAATCAGCTGACGCGCCGGTACTTCTGCGAGGGCAATGGCTTCTTGGAGCTGGAGACGCCCATCCTCGCCAAGTCGACGCCCGAGGGAGCCCGCGACTACCTGGTGCCGAGCCGCGTGCACCCGGGCCAATTCTACGCCCTGCCGCAGTCGCCCCAGCAGTTCAAGCAGCTCTTCATGATGTCCGGCATGGACCGCTACATGCAGATCTGCCGCTGCTTCCGCGACGAGGACCTGCGCGCCGACCGCCAGCCAGAGTTCACCCAGCTCGACCTCGAGCTGTCGTTTGTGGACGTCAGCGACATTCGCACGCTGCTCGACGGCTACGTCGCGATGATCTGGAAGGATGTCAAGGGCTACGAGGTGCCGACGCCCATCCCGTCGATCACCTGGCAAGAGGCGATGGACAAGTACGGCATCGACCGCCCAGACCTGCGCTTCGGGCTGCCGCTCTGCGATTTGACGGAGACGCTGCGCGATCGCGTCGAATTCCGCGTGTTCGCCGACGCCATCGGCCGCGGCGGCATCGTCAAGGCGCTGCCGATCCCGGAAGGCTCGTCGCTCACCCGCAAGGACCTCGACAAGACGTTCCCGGAGGAGGCGGCCCCCTTCGGGGCCAAGGGCGTCGCCTGGGCCCGCATCGCCGAGGACGGCAGCTGGTCGGGGCCGGTCGCCAAGGGCCTCAGCGACGAGCTGCGCGCCGAGGTCACTGCGCGCATGGGCGTCGGCCCTGGGGCGCTCGTCCTCTTCGTCGCCGACAAGCCGTCGGTCGCCAACGCGGCGCTGGCGCAGCTGCGGCGCGTCGTCGGCGAGCGCCTTGGCCTCATCCGGCCGGGGACCTGGTCCTTCTGCTGGGTCGTTGACTTCCCGATGTTCGAGTACGACGACGGCGAGAAGCGCTGGGCGGCGATGCACCACCCCTTCACCAGCCCGCTCGACAGCGACCTCGAGCGCCTGGGCAGCGATCCGGGCTCGGTGCGCGCCAAGGCCTACGACCTGGTGCTGAACGGCATCGAGCTCGGCGGCGGCAGCATCCGAATCCACCGCAGCGACGTGCAGAACCAGGTCTTTCGCCTGCTCGGGCTGTCGCAGGAAGACGTCGACGACAAGTTCGGCTTCTTCATCCAGGCGCTCAGCTACGGCACCCCGCCCCACGGTGGCATCGCCCTCGGCATGGACCGGCTGCTGATGCTGATCTGCGGCGCCGAGAGCCTGCGCGACGTCATCGCCTTCCCCAAGACTCAGAAGGCCACGGACCTGATGACGGATTCGCCGTCCGACGTCGCCCCGCACCAGCTCGCCGAGCTGCACATCCGCACCAAGGTCGAGGCCGGCTAGTCGCTCGCGGCCACGGGGGGGTTCTGCTCGCCGGCGCTCCGGTCTATCGCGCGAAGCTGCACCCCTGCACCGTCTCCGTTTCCGCCGTTCGAACGCGCTGCATCTGCCGTGGCGACGGCCTCTTGGCGCCGCCGCGCAGCGCGACGCGCCGCTGGTTCGAGGCGGCTGCGATCTTCAGCCGGCAGGGATCTTCGACAGCGCCGCGCGGGATGATAGGCTCGCGCGGCCTTAGGTCCCTGGGGGCCTTGGGCATGCCGCGCCGGTTCGCCGTCGCCCGGAGGATTGATGGGATCGACCAAGCCGCGGAACCCGCCTTCGACGTGGGCTTTCGCGCTGCCGCTGGCCTGCCTCGTCGCTGGGTTCGCCGCGCCTGCCGTCTCCGCACCGCGCACCAAGGCGATTCGGGTCGCGACCTCCGACGCGCCGTGGCCGCAGCCGGCCCCCATGACGCTGCACCGCTTTACGCTCAGCAACGGCATGCGCGTGGTCGTACAGCCGGATGACTCGGCGCCGCTGGTCGCCGTCGGGCTGATGGTGGACGTCGGTTCGCGCGACGAGATCAAGGGGAGCTCGGGGTTGGCCCACTTCTTCGAGCACATGATGTTCCAGGGCAGCCGCTACGTCGGCAAGATGGAACACTTCTCGGCCCTGGAAGCGGTCGGCGCCGACCTCAACGCCAACACCTCGAGCGACCGGACCTACTACTTCGAGACGGTGCCGAAGGGCGCGCTGGAGCTGGCGCTGTGGCTGGAGCACGACCGCTTCGCCAACCTCGCGATCACGAAAGACAACGTCGAGAACCAGCGCCAGACCGTCATGGAGGAGCGCCGCCAGCGCTACGACAACCAGCCGTACGCCCTGGCGCGTCTGCAGCTGATGGAGGCCATGTTCGACAGCTGGGAGCTCGGTCACTCCACCATCGGCTCGATGGAGGACCTGCAGGCGGCGCCGCTCAACGACTTTGTCGCGTTCTGGTACCGCTGGTACACGCCGAACAACGTCGTCCTGTCGCTGGTCGGCGACATCACGCCTGAAGAGGCGCGCGCAGTGCTCGAGCGCACCCTCGGCAAGCTGCCGCGGCGGGCCGAGATCGCGAAGCAAACCTTCGCGTTCGAGGAGCGCAAGAGCCACCGCTACGTGGCCTTTGATGAGAAGCGCGGCAAGAACCCTGGCTTCCACCTGGCCTGGAAGGTGCCCGCCGCGCCCGCCGCCGACGCCTACGCCCTAGACCTGCTGGCGCAGGTCCTCGACGGCGGACAGAGCAGCCGCTTCGAGCGCAAGCTGGGCCGCGAGACAGGCCTCGCGACGCGCCACTTCACGGGGACCCACGGCCGCCGCGACGTCGACGTGTTTCAGATCTACGTCGAGATGGCGAAGCCCACGCCGGCCGACATCGCCCGCGCCAAGCAGATCGTGCGAACCACGCTGCACGACATCAGCGTGCGCGGCGTCGAGCCCGACGAGCTGGTGCGTGCGCGCATCGCCTTCGAGACCAGCTGGGTGTTCGCCCGCGAGAGCGCCGAGTCGCGCGCTGAGACCCTCTGCCGCTACGAGCTCTACTTGGGCGATGCTGGCCTCGTCCAGGGCGAGCTGCAGCGCTACCGCGAAGTGACTTCTGCGCAGATCCAGGCCGCGGCGCGCCGCTGGCTGAGCTTTGACGCCGAGATCGAGATGGACGTGCTGCCGACCGGCATGGTGGCTGCGCCCGACGCCGGCCAGAAGCCTTCCTACGTGCAGCAGGCCGAATCGACCATGACTGCGGCGCTGGACAAGGCCGCCAAGGCTGCCAAAGCCGCTGCGATCCGCGCCGAGCAGCAGGCCAAGGCCGACGAAGCCGCCGCCGCCACGAAGGCCAAGGCCGACGAAGCCGCCGCCGCCAAGAAGGCCAAAGTCGAAGAAGCCGCCGCCGCCAAGAAGGCCAAAGTCGAAGAAGCCGCCGCCGCCAAGAAGGCCAAGGCGGAGGCGGAGGCCGCCGCCAAGAAAGCCAAGGCAGACGCAGCGGCGGCCGCCCAAGGCCAAGCCCCCGCGCCCGCGACCGACGCGCCGCCCGCGACCGATGCACCGCCAGCGCCTGCCCCGGCGCCGCCCGCTCCCGCTCCCGCTCCCGCGCCGCCACCGCCCCCTGGCCCGGCCGAAGCGCCGACGCCGGCGCCGGAGACGAACCCGCGCATCGGTGGAGGTGCCCAATGAGCGGCCCCCGTTGGCAGTCGCCCGCCTCGCGGGCCGCAATGTCCGCCAAGGTCCGCTTCGGCGCGGCCCGGATTCTGGGACCGTTCGGCCTGGCCCTCGCGATCGCCTGCGGCGGCGCGCCGCCTCCACCGACGGCCGCGGTGTCGACGACGCCCGCCATCGACCCGGCGAGCGTCCGACCGCGCACGGCCGACATCGGCGCCGTGCGCTTTCCGACGCCGACGGTCTCGGTGGTCGGTGGCGGTCTGGGTGGCGCCATCGTCCCCGGCGTCAGCGGCGAGTCAGGCGCGGGCGTGGAGCTGATCGTCGCCACCCGCCGGACCTCGCCCTCGGTGCACTTTCGCTGGCTAATCCCCGGCGGCAAGGCGCTCGAGCTCGGCAACGAAGGTCGCAACCGCCTGCGTTTCCCGGCAGGGACGATGGACCTCATGGCCGAGCTGGTGACCGAGGGCACCCTGCCGCACCGTGGCGAGGCCTTCGCGGCGGCGCTGGAGCGGCACGGCGCGAGCGTCGATGTCAGCGCGGCGGCCGATGCCATCATCATCTCGGGCCGCGTGCTTTCGCACCAATTGGCGCCGACGCTGCAGCTGGTGGGCGAGCTGTTCACCGCTCCGGAGTTCGACGGCAAGCTTCTCTCGACGCGCAAGGCGCAGCACGCAGCCAGCCTCGCCGACCTCACGAGTCGGCCAGAGGCGGTGGCGGGGCGCATCTTCAATCGCGTCGTGTACGGGCCCGATCACCCTTACGGCTCACCCGGCCTCGACGTCGACAGCTTGCCTCGGATCACGAGGGCGCACCTCGTCGATGCCCACCGGGCTGCGTTCGGCGCAGGCGGCTCGAGCCTGGTGCTGGTCGGCGATGTCGCCGCCGAAGACGCCGCGCTGTGGGTGCACAAGGCCCTGGGCGCCGCCGCTGGCCGGCGTGCTGAGGGCACCGGCGCAGTGCCAGCCGTCGCGGGCGAGCCCGACGCATGCCACGTCTACGACGTCAAAGAGGCGGCGCAGAGCGTGGTCGTGTTTGGCAATCCTGGACCGGAGCGCAACGCCAGCGCCTGGCCGCAGCTCGTCGTCGCCAACCAGATCCTCGGCGGCTCCGCCAGCTCGCGGCTGTTCACGGTGCTGCGCGAGCGCAAGGGCCTGACTTATGGCATCTATTCGAGCCTCGATGGCCGACTGCGCGCGGGCGATTGGTCGCTCTCGGGCTCGGTCCGAACCCCCAAGACGGCGGAGGCGATCGACGCCATCGAGGTCGAGCTGAGCGTGATGCGCAGCAGCGCGCCGTCCGAGGCCGAGCTGGTGGCGTCGCGTCGCTTTCTGGTCGGCCAGTTCGTGCTCGGCGCCGCGGACGCCGGGCAGGTCGCGAGCCGCCTGGCGGCCGTTCGCCTCTACGGACTGCCAGAGTCGACCTGGGATCGCTACGCGGAAGAGCTGCAGCGCACCGACGCCGACACCGTCCGCGCCTTGTCGGAGCGCCATTTCTACGCCAGCGGCAAGCAGATCGTCATCGCCGGCGATCTCGCCGCGCTGCGGCCGGCGCTCGACGATCGCTGCCCCCGCATCGATCTGCGCGACGTGGACGGCGAGCGCGTGCGCACCTTGGTCGGCCCAGACGCCGCCATGACGGACGCCGACCGCGAGGCGCTCTTCACGCTCTGGGCTGCCGGCGAGGGGGGCGAGAAGGCGATCGCGCGGTTCGCCGCCGACACCAGCCACACGCCAGCGGTGCGCGCCGCATTGCTCGATCGGCTGCGTTCGGGTCCGCACGTGGCCAAGGCCCTGGCGTATGGCGCCAAGGCGAGCGATTGGCCGGCCGTGGCGGCCGTCCTGGTCGAGCGCCTGTTGCCCTTGCTGCGCGATGACGCCCTCGACGAGGCCCGGAGCGCCAAGTCCATGCTCCTGGACCTGTTGGCGCCGACGTCGGGCGCTTCGCCGGTGGAGGAGACCTTGCGCCAACGCGCGGCGGCCCAGCTCGTCGGTTGGGCGTTCGCCGGCGTCGGGGTCGACAGCGGCACCGCAGCCGTGAAGGAGCTGGTGACGCCCCGTCTGCAGGAGAGCGACCTGTCGCGCCTCGGCCCGAGCGCGATCACCGGCCTCGAGTCGTTGGTCTCGGCCGACGTCTTCCGCGAAGCGGCGGCGCTGGCCCTCATCGGTCTCGGCGACGGCGCGTCGGTGCGGGCCCTGGTGCGCGCCTACCGCCGCGTGCTGGTGGTGCGCCGCGTGCTGCCGAGCAAGCGCGACCTTGAGCTGCTGTCGCGGGTCCCGGACGCGCAGACCGCGCTCGTCCTCTTCGACTGCCACGCGCTGCTCGAGTTGGCCGACCGCGAGCAAGAGGGCACGGCGGACTCGGAGGCGACTGCGGCGCGGGCCACAGCGCGCAAGGCGACGATGGCGACCCTGCGCGGCGTCGTCGACGCGATGTCGACCGCGACGGCGCAAGAGGCCGGCGGCAGCCGCGGCAGCGTGCTCGACCGCGACATTCGCCACCTGCAGGCCCACCTCGAGGCCCTGCTCGAGTTCCGCGACGCCGACGACCGCTGGTGGGCGGCGACGTTGCTGGTGCGTCACAAGGGCGGCGAGGGCCTGCGCACCGCGTTGACGGGCCTCAGCGATGACCAGCGCTACGCGGATCCCGCCTGGCACACGGTCCCCGTCCAGCAGCAAATTCTCGGCCTCTGCGAAGCCGAGATCGCCCCGCTCGGCGCGGCTGTGGTGCGACCGCAGCTCTTCGCGGCCCTAGCCGGTGGCACCCGCATCGCGAAGATTCTGGCGGTGACGACCATCCGCATCTGGGGCGACGACGACTCGATCAATGCGCTTCGCACGCACCAAGACCCGGCCGATGTCGCCGGCGTCCTCGGCCTCGATCGCCCGACCAGCATCACCGATCTCGCCAAGGCAGCGGTCGACGCCAACCGTTTGATCCGCAAGTGGGACGAGGAGGCGCGGGGTGGCCGAATGGACCCATCCGTATTCGCGCGGCGCCGCAAGACTGCGTTATCGCTGCTGACCCTGACCGGCAGCGCGCTTGAGGCCGCCGTGGAGCGCAGCGAGCCCAAGGCCGTCCCCGCCCCTGGTGCGGTCCCTGCCCCGGCTGCGACCCCGCCACCAACGGACAAGCCAAGCGGTGACAGCGCCGCTTTGGACCGCTCGGGTCGCCGAACGCGCCAGGCTTCCACCGCGGCACGCGCGGAGTTGGCGGCGTTGACCTTGCCATAGCCCCCGTCTCGGGGCATGGAGTGCAGGCTGCGGCAGCTAGCAGTGCCCCGATCGCAGGGATCCACAGGAGCGCAGGGATGATGAGCCAAGGGCATGACGGCGTGTGGACGGGCACTTGGACGGCGCTGGTGACGCCATTCTGCGACGATGCCCCGCGCAGCCTCGACCTGGAGGCGCTCGAGCGCGTCGTCGAGCAGCAGATCGCCGGCGGGATCGAGGGTTTGGTCGCCTGCGGCACGACGGGCGAGTCGGTGACCCTCAGCGAGGACGAGTGGCGGACGGTCGTGTCCGAGGTCAAGCGTGCGGCGCGCGGCCGGGTCCCGGTCATCGCAGGCACTGGCAGCAACAGCACGGCCCGCACAATCGAGGCCACCCGGGCGGCCCGCGATCTCGGCGTCGATGGCGCCCTCATCGTCACGCCCTACTACAACAAGCCGACCCAAGACGGCCTGCTCGCGCACTATCGCGCCGTGCTCGACGCCGTGCCGCTGCCGATCGTGCTCTACAACGTGCCGGGCCGCACCGCCTGCAACCTGCTGCCTGCCACCGTCGCCACGCTGGCCAGCCACCCGCAGGTCGTCGCCGTCAAGGAGGCCAGCGGCTCCCTCGAGCAGGTGCAGACGATCCTGGAGCGCACGGGCGGCACCTTTCCAGTGCTCTCAGGCGACGACGCGCTGGCGGTGCCGATCTACAGCGTCGGCGGCCACGGCATCATCTCGGTCGTCAGCAACCCTGCCCCGGCGCTCACCGCAGCGCTCTACCGCGATGCCCGCGCCGGCCGCGTCGACGCCGCCGCGCAGGGTCAGGTGGCGTTGCGGGCCCTGATTGCCGCGCTGTTCTGCGAGTCCAACCCCCAGCCCGTCAAGATGGCCATGCATCTGCTCGGGTTGATCGCACCTTGCACCCGGTTGCCGCTTCTAACCGCTAGCCCGTCTGCGACCGAGGCGGTCCGGGCGGCGATGGCCCAGCTCGGCCTCTTGCCGGGCGGGCGCTGAGGCGATACTGGGGCTGCCCGCCCCCGGCGACCGAGGCGCCGGGATGACCGATGGTCAGTGGCCCATTGCCGCTTGACGCGCGAGAACGCACACTGCTACCACGGACCGGCGCCAGCCCGCGGCGCCCTTGAGAGACGGACCAGCCTTGAGCAACCAGCCTCAAACGCGCGCGGGTGACTCGGGTGCGTTGCAGCTCGAGGCGAGCGGCCGCACGCACGTCGGGTTGGAACGCCGAAACAACGAAGACGCCTACCACGTCGACAACGACGCCGGCTTCTTCGTCGTCTGCGACGGCATGGGCGGCCACGCCAGCGGCGAGATCGCGAGCCGAATCGCCGTCGACACCATGGTCCGCTTCGTCACGCGGACGGTGCATGAGGCGGGCTTCCGCTTCCCGTTCAGCTCGCCCGACGCCCTCTCCGTCCAGACACGCATCCTCGACTCGGCGGTGCGACTGGCCAATCGGTCGGTGTTCACCGAGGCGCAAAAGGACACGAACCACAAAGGCATGGGCACCACGCTCGTGGCCGTACTGGCCGACGCCGACGGCGTCGGGGTGGTGCACGTCGGCGACAGCCGCCTGTACCGCTACCGCGACGGCAGCCTGGAACAGGTGACTGAAGACCACAGTCTCTTGAACCACTACCGCCGAACCCGGCCGATGACGGCCGAGGAGATCCGGGACTTTCGCGGCAAGAACGTGATCGTGCGCGCCGTCGGCCTGCGCGATACGGTCCAACCCGAAGTGGCCGAGATAGACCTCCACCCGGGCGACATCTTGCTGCTCTGCACCGACGGCCTGACGGATCTCGTCGACGATGAGTCTCTGGCGCGCCTGTTGGCGATGCACGAAGACGACCTCGACGCGGCGAGCTCGGCGATGATCGACGCCGCGCTGGCGGCCGGCGGCAAAGACAACGTGACGGTGCTGCTGGCGAGCCTGCGCGGTGGCCAGGCGGTGCGCGGGGCGACGGCGCGTGCGAGCGATGACACCAGCCCGGGCTTTCGCGCCGTCGGCGATGACGGATCGTGGGACGCAGAGACGATGCCCGGCGTTGAGCTGCCAGGGGGCGGCGAGGAAGCCGACGCATTCGTCGCCACCGGCCTCACCGACGCGGTGACGCCGCTCGAGCTGCCAGCGGTGACCGACGAAGAGATCGCGCGCCACCGGGCCCAATTCGGCGCCCCGGCCGGCGACGAGCCGCCTGCCCTGCCAGATGCGCCCGGGCCGACGCTGGTCGCCAGCGCCGAAGACTCCGGAGATTTCGATCCGCAGGGCAATACGCCACCCGCTTTACCGGCCGTTCGCGTTGAGGAGCCAGCCGCTGCGGTCCGCCACGGCGCAACCGAGGCGCCAGCGGCTCCTATGGAAATCAAGGCGCCGGCGAAGCCGATTCCCCCACCGCCTGCCGGCCCGGCCATCCTGCCCCCTGTGACCCACCCGCCCGGCCTTGTCCCGGTGCCTTCGCACGCACCCGAACGCTCGGCCCTCGACCCCGCGGTGGACGCCGTGCTGCGTCGCGCCGCCGACCGCCGATCTTTGAGCACGCGCGGCAGCAGCCCATTCCACACCGTGGAGTCGCCTTTCGCGCGCGTCGCCGACGGTGACGGGCTGCCGGGCGCGCCAGCCGGCGACCTCGCCGCAGGCGGCCGATTCGATCCAGCGGCCTCGGTTGGCCCAGGCGAGCTGCGCCCCTCGGGTCGAATCTCGCAGGACACGCTGCGGATCGGCCGGGTCTCGGCGCTGCCCGCGCGATCGACAGAACTGCCCCGAGCCGTCGACGACCTGCTGGCGCGGGCGGATGCGAGCCCTGCGAGCACAGGTGGCGGCGGAGACAGCGTTTGGGACCTGCCGACGCTGCAGATGCCAGCCATCACAGAAGAAAAGGCGCAAAGCGCCCTTCGCTCACCGCCGTCGTTGGCCGAGGCCGAACCCGCCGATGCGGCCGCCTCCGGCAAGCCCGATCCCGACCCCCCACGCTGAGGCGCACCGACCGTACGAGCTTTGGACAGACCGGTCGAGGTTCCGTAGCATTCAGTGCGTGCGCCGTATTTTGCGCACCCTGGGGGACGATCCATGGCGTGGAGCCTTGCATCGAGTGGGGAGCCAGGCAGCCGCTTGGCAATCCCGGCTGAGGGCGGATCGCTGGCAGGCCGTACCGGCGATGACCGCGCTCGCTGCAGCGCGCGCCCGGGGCATGCCCTGGCGTTGCTGCTGGCAGCAGCTGCTGTCGCCTGCAGCGGCGAGACCGGCGCCTCGCAAGACAGCACCGCGGCCGAAGAGGTCGTCGGCAGCGATGACAGCGGCTCCCCCGCCGACATCGAGCCCGCTGACAACATCGGCCCTGACAGCGCGATCGACACCGAAGACGCTGGAATCCAGTGCCCAGGCGGCGCCGGCTGCGCGTGCGAGGGTCCGCAGGACTGCGACAATGGCTTGTGCATCGATACGCCCGAGGGCGGGATTTGCACGGAGATCTGCGTCAACAAGTGCGACAACGACCTGCAGACGTGTGCTGCCGTCCCGCAGCCGGGCGGCGACATCCAGTTGATGTGCACGCTGCGCTTTGGCCTGCTCTGCGAGCCTTGCGTCTCCAAGGCCGACTGCCCGTTGCTCGGCTCCGTCGACACCGAGGCCGGGTGCTTCCGCCAGACCGGCGCTGGCGGCGAGCTTCTGGCCATGAGTTGCAGCGTCGTCTGCAAGGAAGACCAAGACTGCTTGGCGGGGTACGGCTGCCGGGACGCGCTGACCGCCGAGGGCGACGCACGCAAGGCCTGCTTGCCGTTGAAGGATGGGCAGCCGACGCTGTGCCCGTGCAGTCCGCGGGCGGTGAAGAAGTCCCTGAGCTCGGCCTGTCAGACGAAGGCCGAGGGCCACGTCTGCGCAGGCACGCGCACGTGCACGACGGTCGGCGAGGTCGGCGCGTGCTCAGCCAAGCCCGCCGGCAGCGAGTCATGTGACGGCATCGACAACGACTGCGACGGCACGACCGATGAGGGACTCTGCGACGACCAGGATCCGTGCACGTCGGACCTCTGCGACGCCAAGACCCAGAAATGCAGCCACACCCAGAACCAGGGCGCCTGCGACGACGGCAACGCCTGCACAGGCACCGACCAATGCAGCGCCGGCACCTGCAACGGCGTCCTCCTCGACTGCGAAGACAAGAACCCGTGCACCACCGACAGCTGCGACATCAAGACCGGCTGCGTCCAGAAGCCCCACACCAAGCCCTGCGACGATGGCAGCGCCTGCACCAACAACGACCTCTGCGACGGCAAGGGCGCATGTGTAGGCCTCGCGCTCGACGTCTCGAAGACTTGCAACGACGACAACCCGTGCACGGCCGAGGGCTGCGACAAGGCGACGGGCTGCAACCACAAGCCCGCCGCCGGCGTCTGCGAAGACGGCAACCCGTGTACGAACGGCGACTCCTGCGCCGCCGGCTCTTGCACCTCGGGTCAGAACGAGTGCGCCTGCCAAACCAACGACGACTGCAAGGCCTCGGACGACGACAACCTCTGCAATGGCAAGCTCTACTGCGACAAGGCGAAAGCGCCCTTCGTGTGCAAGGTAGACCCCAAGACCATCGTCACCTGTGACACCACCGCCGACACCACCTGCCTGGCAACGGCGTGTACCCCGAAATCGGGCAGCTGCGACAAGGTTACGGCGGCCGATGCCAAGCCCTGCGACGCGGACGGCTCGGTGTGCAGCGTCAACGATGCCTGCCAAGGCGGCGCCTGCAAGGCGGGGAGTGCGCTGAACTGCGAAGACAACAACCCTTGCACCGATGACACCTGCGACGCCAAGGCGGGCTGCAAGGCGGTCAACACCATCGGCGCCTGCGACGACGGCGAGGCCTGCACCAAGGGCGACACCTGCGCCTCGGGCAAGTGCGTGCCCGGCGTCAAGCTGGTCTGCAACGACGACAACGAGTGCACCGTCGACGTCTGCGACAAGCTCCTCGGTAAGTGCGTCTACGACGGGAAACCGGCCGAAGGCGACCCCTGCGATGCCGACAAGTCGGTGTGCACCAAGGGCGACACCTGCCAGGCGGGGGCATGCAAGGCCGGCAAGGCCTTGGTCTGCAACGACGACGACGGCTGTACCACCGACAGCTGCGACGCCCAGACCGGCTGCAAATACCTCGACAACACCGACGCCTGCGACGCCGATGGCAACCCCTGCAGCGTCGGCGATGCCTGCAAGAACGGCACCTGCCAGAAGGGCCCGCCCAAGGACTGCGACGGCCTCAACCCGTGCACGTTGGATGGCTGCGACAAGGCCACCGGCAAGTGCACCCACGACGGCAAGGCGCAAGACCTCGTGCCCTGCGACGCCGACGGCTCGGTCTGCACCGAGGGCGACAACTGCCAGGCCGGTAAGTGCACATTGGGCAAGACCAAAGATTGCGACGACAGCAACGGCTGCACCACCGATAGCTGCCACGCCAAGGGCGGCTGCCAGAACGTCTCCAACGACGGCAAGATCTGCGACGACGGCGACGCCTGCACCAAGAGCGACACCTGCATCACCAGCAAGTGCGCGGGCCTCAAACTCAATTGCAATGACAACAATCCCTGCACCGACGACGTTTGCGCTGCCGACGATGGCTGCAAGTACCCGGCCATCGCCGACGGCAAGAGCTGTGGCAGCGCGCTTCACTGCGTTGCGGGCAAGTGCGTGACGCCCAAGTGCGGTGACGCCTATACCGCCGCGGGCGAGCAGTGCGACGATGGCAACGCGCTGGCCTGCGACGGCTGCGAGTCGTGCCAGCTCCGCGGCCAGCTCGCCTTGGCGGGCAAAGGGGCCGCCAGCTTCGCGGCGCCGACGCCCAACGCCGACGGCGCCACTAGCGTCGCCGCGCTGCTCGGCGACCTGACCATCGAGCTTTGGGTCCGCCCAGACGCGCTCGGCGTCGCCGGTGGCAACAAGGAGCAGCTCCTGGTCTCGCGCGCTCACGGCCAGAGCGTGGTGTCGCCCTACCAAGTAGGCATTTCGGCGGCGGGCGTGCCTTTCTTCCGCCACACCACGACGGCCGGCAGCGAGTCGGTGCAGGCTCAAAAGCTGAAGGCGCCTTGGGTCCTGACGCAGGGCAAGTGGGTGCACCTGGCGGTCACAGTCGCTGGCAGCGAGGTGCGCCTCTTTGTCGACGGCGCGCCCGCAGGCGGTGGCCCGCTGCAGCAGGCTCGGGTGGAGGCGCCAGCGGCGACCCTGACCGTGGGCGCGCGGACCCCGGGCGAATTCGCTGCGGGATTCATCGGCCGCATCGACGCGCTGCACATCGCAGCGGGCGCGCTGCACGGCGGCGTTTTTGTCCCGGGCCGTGAGTCGCGGCTCGACCCGACGACCGTCGGCGTCTGGCGCTTCGACGCAGCCAAGGGCGCCACCAAGGTCGCAGACGGCAGCGTGCTGGGCCACGACTTGGTGCTTGCAGGCGATGCCGCCGTGGCCTCCGACGACTGCCAAGGCGGTGATCCCAAGGCCTCCGTCTGCGGAGATGGCATCGTCTCGCCGCACGAGGAGTGCGACAACACGGACGCGCTGGCCTGCGACGGCTGCGAGGCGTGCCGCAGCGAGAAGTCCCTCAAGCTCGGGATCAAGGGCGTCTTGGTCACGCCAGGGCTGCCGACCTGGGCGCCGGACGCCCTCTGCCCCGGGTGCCGGATGACGGTCGAAGCGTGGGTGCGCCCGGACAACACCAATGGTGTGTTTGAGGTTGCCGCGCTATCTTGCGGCTTCGGCTCGCTGATCCTGGCCCAAAACCCCTCTGGCGGCACCCACTTCGGCTTCGTGCGCTTTCCGCTGCCGCCACTCTTCGGCACCACCGTCATCAAGCCCGGCAAGTGGTACCACGTCGCCGCCACCCTCGGCTGGAATGCCGGCGACCCGATCCGCGTCTGGGTCGATGGCAAGCTGGAGGGCGAGGTGACGGCGGGTGCTGCGGCCGCCCTGCCCGGCTACACCATCGACAAGGAGCTGCTCTTCATCGGCGCCGGCGTTGGCGGCACCGGCGGCGGCTGCGTCGCCGACGGCAAGACCCCCGCGCCGGGCTCCTCCTTCCCAGGCGCCATCGACGAGTTCCGCGTCAGCGCCGGCCTGCGTTACAGCGATGCCTTCACGCCGCGACGCCGCCTGCTGCCGGACGCAGCCACGCGCGGCTTGTGGCATTTCGACTCACCCGGCGGTGTCGGCAGCGACGACTCCGGTCGCGCCGTGCCGACCTCGAACGCCGACGTCACGGCGCCGCTCGACGCCTGCTACGGCGACACCGCTGGCTCTGCGGTCTGCGGCGACGGCCAGCAAGCGCGCTGGGAGCCCTGCGACAACGGCAGCGCCAACGGCCCGTGGCCCGGCAAGTGCGACAAAGCGTGCGGACAGACCAGCGAGCCCGACTGCACCAGCCTCGGCTGGCAGACCGGCACCGTGCCCACCGGCAAGAACACGCTGACCTACGACGTCACCGGGTGGACGCTCGAGGGCTGGGTGCGTCTGGCCGGCCTCCCGAGCAGCGGCTACGGCGTCATCGCCGGCGTCGATGAGCCCGGCGGCTCGGTCGGATGCCCGTCGATGCCGGCCAATCAGTCGTGGCGGGTCGCGGTGGGACCGGGCGGCCTCGACGTTTCGCGGCTCGGCGGCACCGGCGAGAAGGTGGGCACCGCGCCACCGGTCTGGCAAGTGGGTGTCTGGCAACACTTTGCGCTGCAGCACGAGCAGAACGGCCAAGGCAGCCTCTTCGTCGATGGCCGCAAGGTGCGCAGCTTCCTCGGCGCCTCCACGGCCTGGTCGGCGAGCTGCCCGCTGCGCCTCGGCGACGCCTCACAGCAGGGCAACCACCCGCAGGCGGCAGAGCTGGCGAGCCTGCGGCTCTCCAAGGGCGCGCGCTATGGCCAGGGATTCGGCCTGCGCCGGACCCTCGATCCCGACAAGCGGACGGTCTTCCTCTTTGAGTTTGGCGAGGGGACGGGCACTTCGGCCATCGACTTGGTGACGGGCTTCAAGCTCGACGTCCTTTCACCGCAGTGGACCAAGGCCAAAGGGCCCGGCTGCAAGCCCTAACCGAGACGCCCCGGCGCAGCCGTCGCCGCTGAACACGCCGCCGCGACACCGGCCGACCCGCCACGCTCGCCTGCTGGTGGGCATCCTGTGGCCGCCGCCCACGGCGGCTCTGCTTCCCACCCAGAAGCGTTGACCCCGCCGAGCCAGGCTCCGATGCGCGCGGCGCTGCCCTGCCTCGCCACACCTTGCCTGGCGCGTCGGGAACACGCCATGCGCGAATGGGACGTCGACAGCAGCGCCGGCGACGGCGACGGCGCCGAGATTGCGTCAGTGCGACCGGCGACTTTTGCAAAACAGCCCAAAAACGAAGAGCGGCCCCGGAGAGCCGAGGCCGCCTTCGTTTGGAGCAAGAGTCAGGTCAAGAGGGGAGTCCGAGCTCGTTCGTCTGCCCACCTTTCGGAGCCAAGTCCGACCACTTCCCAACGATGGTCGTCTTGAAAAGGCACACGCTTACCACGGACTTCAAAGAAGGGACGCCGCGGGGAGCGGCGCAGTGTGTGAGGATGGTTTGATGAGGCATGATAGAACTCATGGGAATGCTGCTTGCTCCTCCTGCTCCCTCCTACAGCAAGGGCCGTGCCAACCCGCGTTCGACCTCAGAATATCGCTTCATATGTCTGTATGATTCGCATGTTGCGTGTTTCGCGGGGCTGGCAAGGACAGCCGCGATGGACGGGCGGACGCTGAAACTGTCTCCTCCTGAGACATCTCGCGCGGGTAGACTCGCGAGCCCGCCGCCCAATGCGACACTCAGTGCCAATCTCGATGGCCCTGGTCTTGAGGTGGCACGACGACGCAGCTGTAGGAGGCGTGTGGCGCCATGGACTTGCAGACGGAACTGTCTCATTTCGGAACAGTCATGGATACGGACGAGGAGGGGCACCGCGCATATCACGGACGGCGCAGCACTGGCCTGCCCCGGCCTCGTCGTGGTAAACCCTTGGCGCGCCTGGCCGGACTTGGGCCTGGCCGCAGCGCCACACTGCCTGGCCGGAGATCCACCGCATGATCGACCTCTTCAACCCCAGCGAAGAGCACGCAGCGCTGCGCACGATGGTGCGCGACTTCGCCACCCACGAGCTCGAACCGCAGGCCGCCGCGCACGACCGCGACGAGCGCTTCAACCTGCCGCTCTTTCGCAAGCTCGGCGACCTCGGCCTGCTCGGCATCACGGTCGACGAGCGCTTCGGCGGCAGCGGCCTCGACGCGGTCGCGGCGGTCATCGCGCATGAGGAACTGGCGGCGGTAGACCCCGGCTTCTGCCTCGCCTACCTGGCGCACGCGATGCTCTTCGCCAACAACCTCGCCATCAATGGCAACGACGCCCAGCGTCTGCGCGTGCTGCCGGACGCATGCGCAGGCCGCAAAGTCGGCGGAATGTGCATGAGCGAGCCGGGCGCCGGCACCGACGTCCTCGGCATGGGCAGCCGCCTGACGCCGACCGACGACGGCTATGCGCTGACCGGCCGCAAGATGTGGATCACCAACGGCGCCATCAGCGACAGCGAGCTCGGCGACTGCTTCCTGGTCTATGCCCACGCCGGCGCCGCGGGCAGCCGCGCCCTGACGCTCGTGCTGGTCGAGAAGGGGATGCCGGGCTTCCGCCTCGGCCAGAAGATTCACGACAAGCTCGGCATGCGGGCCTCGACGACCGCCGAGCTGGTCTTCGACGCCGTGCCGGTACCGTCCGAGAACGTGGTCGGCAGCGTCGGCAGCGCCGTGCGCTCGATGATGCGCAACCTGGAGCTGGAGCGGCTGACCCTGGCGGCCATGAGCCTCGGCATCGCGCGGCGCTGCATCGAGGTGATGAACCGCTACGCCACCGACCGGCAGAGTTTTGGCAAGCCGCTTCGCGAGTTCGGCCAGATCCAGCGCCACATCGCCGAAAGTTGGGCCGAGTGGATGGCTGGCCGCTGCTACGTCTACAAGACGGCGGCCGAGCTGCGCCTGGACAGCGGCGGCAACCGCATCGACAGCGATGGCGTCAAGCTCTACTGCGCCACGATGGCCAAGAACGTCGCCGATCGCGCCATCCAGGTGCTCGGCGGCTACGGCTATGTCGGCGAGTACGCGGTCGAGCGGCTGTGGCGCGACGCCAAGCTGCTCGAGATCGGCGGCGGCACCAACGAGGCGCACCAGAAGAACATGACCCGCGACCTTGCGGCGATGACGATCTTGCGCTGATGACCGATCGACGCCTCGCAGCGCCGCGCCGCGGGTGGCTGTCGGCCGCCCTTTGCGGTTGGGCGCTGTCCATTGGCGTCACGCTTCCGGACCCCGCTGCGGCGGCCGAGCCCCGCGCCAGGCCCTGCGCCGGCGATGGGGACTGCTCGCGCTCGCAGATCTGCGCTGGCGGCGCTTGTCGCTCGACCGACTGCCGCCAGGACGAGGACTGCCCGAGCGGTCGCCTCTGCCGCGCCGGGTCTTGCCGCATGCGCGACTGCCGCAGCGATCTCGACTGCAACATCGAGCGCCGCTGCGTCGAGGGCATCTGCGCCCTGCCCGGCCCAGAGACGGCGATCGGCGCACCGCGCCCCGGCGGGGACGACGACGCGAGCGACGACGCGCTGTCGCTCGAGCTGACGGCCGGGGCGGCCTTTCCGCTAGGTCTTCTGGTCGAGCTCGGCGTGCGCGGCGAGGGCGGCGAGCGCTGGTCCCTGGGCGTCGCCACCAGCCACACCACCGGCGGCGTCGGCCTGCGGCTGCAGCTGGCGCGGCCTGTCACTCGGCTCGGGCCGGCGCTGGTCGACTGGGCCGCCGGCCTGCTGGTGCTACGCGACGACGCCGCGCCGCTGGTGGCAACCCGCGACGCGTGGCTCGGCACCGGGCGCTGGATGTTCGAGAGGGGCGGCGCGGTGACCGCCGCCTGGCTAGCCGTCGGTGCCGCGTTGACGCTGCCGCATGGCCGCGGCGATCGGCGGCGCCTCATCGTCGACGTCGGCGGTTTGCTGCTGCTGCATGGCCGCTACCGCCCGAGCACCGAGCTGGCGCTTCTGCCGCACGCGTCGTTGCGCTACGGCCTCGCCTTCTGAGCGTGCGGTGCGCCTCGGGCTGAATCGGCGGCACGTGGCGACCCAACACGTGTTCACGGGGCCGCGGGGTTGCGGAGCGCGGTTCGCGGCTAGCCGCGGTCGGGCGCGGACTCGGGCGCCTCGGCGGGCTCGGATTCCGGCGCCTTGGCGGGCGGCGAGGGCGTTTGGGTAGGCGGCAAGGCCTCGGCCGGCGGCGGCTTTTGGCCAGGCCGATGGTCGACCGCCAGCTTGCCGAGGCGCGGCCCGCCCGATTCTGGCACCAGGATGAGGCGCACGTCGGCGTGCCCCGGGCAGGTCAGCCGGACGTCGAAGAGGCGCACACCGCCGAGGCCTTCGAAGGGCGAGAGGCGGTAGCCGCGGCAGCGCAGGTCCTTGTGATCGCGCGCCATGGTCGCGGCCAGCAGCGCCTCGCGGTCGCGCGGCAGCTCGCCGATAACGCCGCCGTGGGCGCGGAAGAGCGAGGGCAGAAAGCGCGCCATCTGGGCGTGGACGTCGGCTGGGCCGAGCTCGCGCAGGTAGCGCGCCCAGGGCCCCTTGCGCTGGTCCAGGTCGCGGCAGATCGTCTCGCGGCTGGCGCTGTGGTGTAGCGAGAGCGGCGGATCGATGGACTCGACGTCCAGGCGCGCGCCGTCGGAGGCCAACAAGGCGCACAGGGCCTTGCCATCCTCGGCGGCGAGCGCGGCGTGTACGGCGAGCACGACGCGGGCGGCGGCGGAGAGCTCGGCCGAGGCGACGCCCATGGGGGGGCGCGCGCGCCGCCGTGCCTGGCTGCGCGTCGGGATGGCAGGCAGCGACTGCCACCGCCAGGACGCCGTGACGCCGAAGCCGAAGCGGGTCGACCCTGGCTGGAGATCGACGAACGCGGCTGGCCCGAGCTCCAGGTCGCCCTCGATCCAGCGCAGCGCGCCGCCGATGCGCGAGGCGAGGCCACCTGCCTGCGCGCTGCCGATGCGCGCGGCCTCTGCGGCGCGGTCGGGTACGCCGACGGCGCGGTCCAGCTCGCGTCGCCACTCGAGCCCAAGGCGGAGGTCGTCGCTGAGGCGGACCTCGGCGGCGAGGCGCAGGGCCCGGCTGGCGGCGCCGTCGGGGAAGCGCAGCTCGGCGTGGAGCGCGAGGCGATCGCTCAGATCGGTGACGCGGGCGGCCAGCGCCAGCTGGGGTCCAGCGACGACGGGGGACGCGGCCGGGCGCAGGTAGCGCGTCGCCGCCAGGGCATCGTCCATCTGCGCGCTGAGCTGGAGCCAGCGTTGGACGTCGACGCGCATCGCCAGGGCGAGGGCAAAGGCCGCCGGCGCCAGATCGAGCTCGCTGCGCAGGGCGGCGCCGAGCGCCAGCCAGCCGCCGAGGGCGTAGCCGACGCCGACGGCCGCCGAGGACATGCCGGCGATCCCTTGGCCGCTGGAGGGTGGCGCACCGTCGACGCTGCGCGCCACCAGGACGCCGAGGCCCAGCTCGCCGATGGCCATGGTCGCACCAGCCGCCCAGCCGCCAGCCCGCTCGCCGTCGAAGCGCGCGCCGGGCGTCAGCGCAGCGAGGCCGACGTTGCCGGGTTCGGCGTCGCCGAGGCTGGCGACGTTGCCGAGGAGCGACAGGCCCGGCCGGGCGTCGAGCTGACCGGCGCCGACGAGCACGGCCGAGCGCACCAGGCGGCGGGGCGCCTCGGCCTGGACGGGCGCTGGATGCAGGGCCGCGACGACGAGCCAGAGGACCAGCAGCGCCGAAGAATGGGGGGGCCGACAGCCACTGCCGGCGCAGGCAGATCCTTGCGTTCGGGCGGCGGCGGCGGCTGGCATGGCGGCGGCTGGCGACATGGGCAAGCAGGTACCACAGGTCTGCCTGCTGCGGAATGAGCGGCCCGAGAGGCGTGCGATGGCGGTGGCCTGACGCGGTCGAGACCCGCTGCGGCGATCTCACTGCGCCGGTCGGCCTTCCCGGCCACCCTGGCCAACGCCCGCGGACTGCGGCGCTCTGGTCACCGGCTGCCCGGGATCTGGCGGCCAAGGATTGGCCGAGGAACGCCGTTTCGCTTGGCAGAAGCGCTCGCGGCCTTGGGGCTCTCCCACCAGCGATGGTGGGGCTGCTGAGCGGCCGCGGTCGCGGTCGCCGTCAGGGCCAAGCTCAGGGCATGGATGGTTATAACATCTGATTCTTGTTGTGAAACCTTGTGTACAACGCACACAAGAGAGCCAGGGGAGGCCACACTGAGCATGTCGCTCGCGGAGAGTGGCCTGCCAGATCTCCCCCTCATGGCAAGGCGCTCGACGGTGCATCAGCGACGGACGCGCGTTGGGAGGTCCATCATGTTCGGGTTCGGCTTGGGCCGGACCGATGCCAAAGCGTCGGTCCGGTGGGTTGCGGCGTTGCTAGGCGCCGTCGTCGGTTGTGGGGAGGGGGGCGCGGCAGGCGAACCGACTGCCGACAGCGCTGCAGACGCCGCCGACGCCGCTGAAACGGGAGACGGCGCCGCTGCTGTGGACGGCGGCGACGGTGACGCAGCGCTCGGAGACACCGACGGCAGCGACGCAGCAGCGGCCACGGACGCGGTGGCCGACGCGGAGGACGCCGATGCGATGCCGCAGGACGCCACAGTTGGCCCCGATGCAGCGGGCCCCGACGCAGCGGACACCGATGCAGCGGACACGGAAGCAGTCGACACCGACGCGGAGGCGTCCCCCATGGACGCGGATCACGGGGCGGCCGATGCGCCATCGGATGCCGGCGCCGACGTTGGCGCCGACAGCGTCGTGTTGCCCGGAGAGGTGACCGTGCCGCTGCTCGACGAAGCTCAGGGCTGGAAGTTCACCGAAGTCGCCGTCGCTGCCGGCGTGCAGTGGAGCCACCAGCTGATCAAGAACGACGGCATCACCGCGCTCTACGAGCACGGCTCCGGCCTCGCCGCAGGCGACTTCAACGGCGACGGCCACGCCGACCTGCTGCTGTTGAACCAGTGCGGCCCCACGGGCTACTACCTCGGCAAGGGCGACGGCACGTTCGAGGACCAATCGAGCCTGCTCGCGATGTTGAACGACGGCGTGCGCGCGGCGGTGACGCATGGCGACTACGACAACGACGGCGACACGGACTTTTTCGTGACCTTCGTGCGCCGCCCGTGCGCCTTGCTTAGGCAGAACGCCGACGGGACCTTCACCGACGTCGCCGCAGCGGCCGGCGTCAACGCTGTCGGCCACCTCGGCGGCACCGCGTTTGTCGACCTCGACCGCGACGGCTACCTCGACATCGTGGCGGTGGGCAACCGCAGCTTCACGGAGGAGATGGTGATGCCGGCGGCCGGCGGCTGCCCCGCCTACTACAAGGGCAAGTCGATCATGATGATGATGATGTCGACCGCGGCCGACGCCAGCCTCATGCTGCGCAACCTCGGACCGAGTGCGGGGTTCGCCTTCGCCAACGTCGGCGTGGCCAAGGGCATGGTCGGCGCCACCGCCGCCGAAGAGCGGCCCTTCACCGACCTCGCGATCTCCGATCTCGACCGCGACGGCGACCCGGATATCGTGCTCGCCGATGCCTTCGGCCAGTCGGCCACCCTCGTCAATGATGGCAAGGGCCACTTCAAGGACGTGTCGGCGACGCTGATGCCGCAGCTCTCCTACGGCGCGGTGGCGGTGACCTGCGCCGACTACGACAACGAGGGATTCCCCGACTGCCTGCTGACCGACATGCACTCGGACATGTGGGCCGACGCGTCGCTGCCGATGTCAAAGATCGAAGGGAAGGTCCGTTACAAGGGCTTCATGGGCCCGATGGACGGCGTCGGCGACAACCCGACCGGCCCGCTCTATGGAAACTCGCTCTGGTTTCACAAGGCCGGCGGCCCCTACAGCGAGCAATCGATGGCCTGGCAGGTCGAGACCTATCAGCCCTGGGGGCACGTGCCGGCCGACTTCGACAACGACGGCGATCTCGACGTCTTCGTCATCAGCGGCATGTCGAACCCCTATCCGTACGTCGCCAATCTGATGCTGGTCAACCTCGGTACCAAGATGGTCGAGCGCCAGGCGCAGGTTGGGCTCGATCCGCCGGCGGACGGGGCGGTGGTCGCCAACAAGACGCTCATGGGCGCGCCCTACGTGATGAGCGCGCGCGCCGCTGCGACGCTGGACTTCGATGGCGACGGCGACCTCGACCTGGCCGTGGTCAACTGGCACCACCGCGTGCACCTGTATCGCAACGATCTCCCCAAGGGCCGCAGCTGGCTCAACGTCAAGCTGCAGGGCAAGGCGCCGCGCGATCCCTTCGGCGCCTGGGTCGAGGTTCGCGCGGGCGGCCGCACATCTTGGCGCGCCCTCGACAGCGCGCAGGGCTACCTCACGCAGTCCGAGCGCAGCGTGCACTTTGGCCTCGGCGCGGCGAAGGCCATCGCCTACGTGACGGTGCACTGGCCCAACGGCACCAAGACCAAGGTCGAAGCGCCGCCGATCGACAAGCAGCTCGTCGTGCAGCAGCCCTAAATCGAGACTCGGCCGCGGCAAGGGCGCAGCCAGCCCGAAAGGTGCCTGCGGGTACCGCGTCGGCATGCGAGACGCCGCCTCGCCCCGTCGGCTGAGGGCGCAGAGACTAGGGATTGCCCTTGCTGTACACGCACATCCCAGCCTCGCATCCAGGGTTGGGCGCCATGCACTTCGGCGTCGCGTAGCCGCATTGGGCCGCATAGCCGAACTTCTGGCAGACGTTCTCGTCGAACCACCCGATCGCCTTGAGGACATCGTTCTGCATGCCGGCCTCGACCGCCATCGGGCAGGCGCCCTGGCAGGCGGTGCTGACGCTGATGGTCACGCATTCCTCGTCGGACTTGCAGACCTTGGCCTTGCCGCCGACGTCGTCCTTGATCGCCTGCAGCGCCGCGCTCATGTTGGCGCAGGTCGCCTCGACGCAGGCGGTCGCGCCCCAGGGCTTGAAGTGGTTCGGCGGGCAGGTCGAGTCGGCGGCGGCGTCGGTGGCGGCGGCGTCGGCGGCGGCGTCGGCGGCGGCGTCGGCGGCCGCGTCAGGGGCGGCGTCGACGGCCCCGTCGGCCTGAACGTCGAGCGCGATGTCCGCGACGGTATCGGCGGTGCTGTCCGCGACCGCGTCGTCGATCGTGTCGACGGCGGCGTCTGCGCCGGCGTCCTGGGCGGCGACGTCTGCAGCGGCGTCGCCGGCCGCGTCGGCGCCAGCGTCGTTCCCGCCCACGGCGTCGCCAGGGCCGCTGTCCGCGCCGGTTGCGCCGTCGACACCCCCGCTGGAGTCGGCCTTGGCGTCGCTGAGCGACTCGACGTCGCTCGAGGCCCCGCCGCCCCCGGCGCCGCCGCCGCCGGCCTCGCCGCTGCACGCCGCCATGAACGCGACCGCCGCACCGCAGACCCAGACCCGCCACTGTCCTCGCATAGCTTCCTCCTGCCGCGGCGTCACGTCGCGGAGGCGCCTGGGCGCCGCTGGCCATGGCTTTGCCCGAATCCCCTTGCGCGGGCAAGGCGTCCCGTGCAATTCGCAGGCCGGCGCGGCAAAGCGCCTGGATGCGGGGGTGCAATGCCATGAACGCAGCGGCGCGGCGAGAGCGGCCTTGGCATCGACGGACACTAGGCTTCGGCTTGCTTGGCGTGCTGCTCGCTTGCACGGCGCCGCAGCAGGGCCCCGGAGACAGCGAGGCGGGCAATGGAGGGCAAGGCGTGGGCACGGGCGTGGGCGGGGCCGCCGACGCGGGAGGCGGTGCGCACCTGCCGGCGGGGAGCCAGATCGCAAACCTCCAGGTCGCCTGCAGGCTGCCTGCGCCGTCGACGGGTCCAGCCTGGCTGCGCGGCGGCGTCGGCTACCAGGTCTGGCTGCGCAGCTATCTCGACAGCGACGGCGACGGCCACGGCGACCTCGGCGGCCTGCTGGCCGGTCTGGACGCGCTGCAGGACGGAAAGCCCGGAGGCAAGGACCTCGACGTCGACGTGCTGTGGCTGAGCCCGCTTTTTCCGAGCCCCTCCGACCATGGCTACGACGCCACCGACTACGACCACGTCGCCGCGGGCTTCGGTGGCGATGCCGCCCTCGAGGCCCTACTCAAGGCCGCCAAGGCGCGCGGCCTGCGGGTGATGCTCGACCTGGTGCTGAACCACACCAGCTCCAAGCACCCCTGGTTCCTCGACAGCGCCTCGTCGAGCGCCGGGCCACGGCGGAGCTGGTATGTCTGGCGCGACGCCAAGCCGACGGCCGCCGAGGGCTGGGGCCAGCCGTGGAACGCCAAGGCGACGGTCTGGCACAAGGCGGCGCATGGCCACTACTACGGCCTGTTCTGGTCGGGGATGCCCGATTTGCACTACGGCGAGGAGGCGGTGCAGGCCGAAATGACGGCCATCGCGCGCCGCTGGCTCGCCAAGGGCGTCGACGGCTTTCGGCTCGATGCCATCCGCTACCTCGACGAGAAGGGCCCAGGCGCTGGCCAGCACGACACGGCCGACACCCACGCCTTCCTGCGGCGCTTGCGCGTCGAGGCCAAAGCCGAGCGGCCCGACGCAGCGTTGGTCGGCGAGGTCTGGACCGACACCGCCACCATCGCCACGTACCTGAAGGGCGACGAGCTCGACGGCGCCTTCGATTTCGACGCCAACGCTGCGCTGCGCAAGGGGCTGGAGCTGCGATCGGCCACCTTCGTGCGCAACGCGCTGTGCAAAGGCGCCAGCCTGCCGGTGGCCCTGCAGCGCTTCGCCGGCAACCACGACATGGCGCGCCTCGCCGACCTCGCGCCCACCGTCGCGCTGCAGGAGCTTGCCCAGGGCCTCTTCTTGCTCTTGCCCGGGCTGCCTTGGATCTACCAGGGCGATGAGCTCGGCCTGCCGAGCGGCGACCAGCAAGGCGACGTGCGCTACCGGCTGCCGCTGCCGTGGACGGCGACGGGGCCGGGGCTAGGATTCAGCACCGTGGCGCCGTGGGCCAGCCCGCCGGCGAGCTATGCGGCGCTCGCCATCGCCAGCCAGGACGCCTCGCCCGACAGCTTGCGCAGCCGCCTGCGGGGCTGGATCGCGCTGCGCCGGGCCGAGGCGACGCTGCGCCATGGCGAGGTGCACCTGCTGGCGCCCGAAGGCGACGCGGCGCACGCGCTGCTGCCCTTGGTCGTGCGCAACCCGACGACGGGCGAGGAATTGCTGGTCGTCGCGTCGTTCGCCGATGGCGCAGAGGCCATCCCCGAGGCCTGGCGCGCTGGCGGCGCCAAGCTGGCGGGCCAAGGCGGCGTCGCGGAGATCGTCGGTCCGGGGCTGGCCGTCTGGCGGCGCGGCGCGACGCGCTAGATCCGCTGTGAGGCCGCAGCCAAGGTGTCGTTTTTACTTGCAGACCACGTCGGCGACGTCAGAGAGGCCGAAACCGGCGGCGCAGGCCGGCGAGCAGGTCTTGAACCATCCCGGCTCGCAAGCGGCGGCGGAGACGCCCGGTAGCGCAGCCTTGCCCTTGACCGTGAAGGTCGGCGCCCGCACGCCGGAGCAGTCGCAGCCGGCGAGGTGGTCGACGGCGACGCCACGCGTCAGCATGAAGCGGCTGTTCCAGTTCTGCATGTAGGCGTCGGCGTCAAAGGCCCGGAACGGCTGCGGGTTGTAGATGCCGTGCTGGCCGACGGGCCGGATGAGCGGGATGCGGAACGCGTCGTGGCTGCCGTCCGCGCGCTTGCGGGCGATGCGCAGCTCCTGGCCGGCGGGCGGCGTCGGCACCGCGAAGAGCTCCTCCTTGCCGGCCCATTCGGCGGTGCAGCCGTTCTCGCCGATGGCGGCGGACCAATCCGAAGGGCCACAGGTGAAGCGGGCCTTGCCGTCGCTGACGTTGTCGGGGTCGTAGAGGACGCCCGGCGTGGTCTTGGCGAAGCCGTGGTAGCGCTCGAAGCGGTCGTCGCCCTCGACGACGCCGCGGTCGATGAGCCAGCGCTCGATGGACACGCCATAGCGCGGATCGGGCTGAAAAAGCGCCCGCCAGCCGTGCTCGGCCGGCAGCGAGGGGTCGCGAAGCCAGGAGCCGAACAGGCCAGCCGTGCGCCCCAGCGCGACGCCGGTGGCGGCCGGGACGTTGTTGTCGCCGACCGTCGGCATCACCAGGACGTGCATGCGCCCGGGCCGCCACGCCGGGTCGTAGGGGGCGGTCGTCGGGTCGAGGAAGTAGTGCTGCGACCAGACCGCCGGGTCGGCCGAGGAGATGCCGTGCTGGGCGATGCTCAAGAAGCGGCGGAAGTCCGGGGTGTTGCGGCCGTACGCCAGGCCCTCTTGCAGAGCGACCAGCGGCGCCTGCGCCGGGTAGGTCGTGCCCTGGAACGTGACGTCCCAAGCGAAGCGATCGATGCGGCCGCGCTCCTTGTCGGAGTCGCCGGCGTAGACGATGACCTCAACGCGGTCGCCGAGCTCCTCCGTCTTGGCCCACTTGCGCGGCGCGTGGTCGCCATCGACGAAGCCCAGGAGCTTGCGGCGGGCGATGGGCCAGAGGGCATCGGCCGGGATGGCGAGGCGAAAGGTGCCGCGCTTGCTGACGTGGGCGCTGCGGCTGATGGCCTTGTCGACATTGCGGACGACGACGCGATCGCCAGGGCGCACGCCGCCGATGCGCCCGACGGCGCGCACCTCTAGCTTGGCGCGGTCGTGGCCGTACCAGCCGACGACGAAGTCATCGAAGGCAAAGCTGTCGGGCAGGCCGGGCTGCTTGGCGTTGGCGTGCAGGCACGAGGCCTCGACCGTTCCGGCTTGCAGCGGCTGCTGGTGACCATCGCGCGGCAGGCAGCCGACGACATAGGGTCCGGCCACCGGTGCCACGACCTCTTCGGCGAGGCCACCCTGGCCAAGGCGCGCCGAGATGTCGGTCAAGCCGGCGCCGACGGCGTTCGGTGCCACGGCGTCGAGGGACGGCTCGGCGCCAGCGAGCACCGCCGTGAGCTGCCCGCCGAGCGAGATGCCCCAGGCGGTGATGGTCGAGAAGGCGCCGCCGATGTCGATGGTACCGTCGCCGTCGATGTCGCCGAGCAGCCCGCCCCGGCTGTCGAGCGCCTTGCCGTCGGCGGCCCGCAGAATCCGCACGAACTGGATGAAGTCGAGCACCGACTGGCGCACGACGTCGCGGGTGTGGAAGAGGTTGGCGGTCCACTGGTCGGCGCCGCCATCGCCGCAGCCGTCGTTGTTGAGGTCGCGGTCGCGGCCGCGAAAGACCATCGTCAGCAGCTCGGGGACGCCGAGCGACTTGAGCTTGGCGCGGCCGAGCAGGTACTCGAGGTGGCCCTGGCAGTCGGGGTCGAAGACGACGCTGCGACCGTGGCCGAAGCTGTCGATGCCGCAAGCGGCCATGCCCATCTGGGTGTGGCGCCCGGCGTGCAGGATGGTCTCGCCCTTGAAGCTGCCGTAACCATGGGCATAGAAGACGACGGGATAGGGCCTGCAGAAGGGTTTGCCTTCGGGGTTGCCGGGGCTGCAGGTCACGTCCTTGCGCGGGCGCGGCAGGGCACAGAAGAAGGGCACGCGGTGGCTGCCGACGACCAGCTCGCCGGTGTTGTAGTTGAGGGAGAAGGCCTCGTCCTCGTCGGCCGGGTACTGCGGGGTCGCCATGCCGTCTTTGTCGACGAGCAGGTTCGGCGCCTCGAAGTCGCCGGCGAAGATGGACTCTACGCTGGCGTTGTCGGCGAACATCGCGCAGATTTGTGGGTTTCCCTCGTTGAGTGCGCTGACCTCCGACATCGCCACGCCGCTACAGCCGGGCGGCAACAGGCGCCGCTCCGGGTCCGGGTTGTCCTGGCCGTCCTCGGCGCTGAGGTCGGCGGCCGTGAGGGTGCGCCACGACGAGACGGGGAACTGGCCGTGCAGCCTGGCGAAGGGGCCGTGGCCATAGAGGCCGGCGCGCAAGGCCAGCAGGTCCTTGGTCATCGTGCCGACGGTGTAGCTCCAGGCGAAGGCGACGTCGCTGGCCTTGAGGCCATAGCGGTCGAGGAAGCCGAAGAGCGGCAGCAGGGCGGCGCGTTGGTCGCGCGGAAGCACGGTGGCGAAGGGCGAGCGCACGGGTTCGCCATCGGCGCCGCGCAGCCGACTGGTGAGGACGACGGCGTAGGTGCAGTGCTCCTGCAGCGGCCAGACCGGGCGGGCGATGAGGGTGTTGGTCTCGCGCTCGTACCAGGTCATCAGGTTGGCGGCGACGCAGCGGTCGCGGTCGCGGCTGCCGATGGCGAAGGCGTCGCAGGCCTTGGGGTCGACGAAGTTGGCCACGTCGAGGACGCCGTCCTCGTCGCGGTCTTCGCCGGCATCGAGCTTGCCATTGCCGTTGGCGTCCTCGTTCCACTCGTTGAAGAGCATCGTGTTGGACTCGCCCTCGGGATCGTAGGGGAAGATGCGGTTGTCTTCCTCGTCGAGGCGGTAGCCGTCCGGGGCGTCGGCGTCGGGGATGCGCTTGCTGTGGCCGAAGAGCGTGATGGGGAAGCGGCCGCGGCCGAGGTCGAGGGCGACCTCCTCGCCGTAGCGGCTGCAGCGGGAATCGACGTTGAGGAGGTAGAGCGCGTCGTCGCGGAAGTCGTCGTTGGCGTGGCGGGTGCGGATGTCCGCGAGGTCGAGCAGGGCGTCGAAGCGGACCGAGATGGCGCCGTAGGCCCCGAAGCCGTCGAGCTGATTGAACATGCGCCGCGTCCGCCGCTCATAGCCGGTCAACGCCGCGTCGGGGCTGATGTTGAGGTAGCGCCCGGTCGGCGACTTCGGGTCGAGGCGTGTCGCGGCGTTGTTGGGCAGCGGCAGCTCGGGCAGCGGCTTGTGCGTCGGGTCCCAGACGACCTTCGGCCCTTTGCCCGGCGGCGTCGCGTGCGCTTCGATGGCGCTCGGGCCGGAGGGATCGAGCGCGCCTTCGCAGCCATGAAGCGTTGGCAACGTCAGCAGCGTCAGCAGCGCCATCGCCGCAGCTGCGCACACACCTCGGCCTGCCAACGCAAGCTGGGCACTCACCACGTGGTTTTCGCTCGCCATCGCCGCCTCTTCGGTGTGCTGCGTCGCCGCGCATCGCCCGTGTCTTGGCTCCATGCTTTCCAGTTCAGCCGTGGCCGGCGCCGTAGTCGAGCCGTGTGGGTCGCGGTGCATATCCGGCGCGCTCCTAATACCGAACATCGCAGGTCAGCCGTCCGAGCCAAGGGCGCCCGAGCCCCTGGACGCCATCGAATACTGCGCCGGGGAGCAGGATCCCGGCCTCGGCGCCGAGCCCGAGTCGCAGCCGCCCTTTCAGCGCCATCAGGCCGCGCACGCTGGCGTTCCACTCCTGGCCGTAGAGCCCGGATGTCGCCGGTTGACCGCCGGCCGTCGTCGGCTCGCCAGCGCGCATGCCCGACTGGTAGGGGTCGACGACGGAGCCGGCGCTCGCCGCCAGCAGCCAGCCGAGGCGCAGCTCCAACGCCGGCGTCGGCCGCCAGCGCAGGCTGGATTGCAGGTAGGCGGCGTTGCTGACGGCGCCCTGTGGCACGGCGTAGCGCAAAGAGGGCGGCGGTCGCGACAGCAGCGTCGGATCGGCGAGGCGGTCGAGGCTGCGGGCGGCGATCGCCGGCAAGACCTGGTCGAAGAGGACGAGGCCGACGTTGAAGTCGCTGTGGAAGGCGAAGGCGCGGGCCGTGGCGTCGCGGGGGTCGTTGTCGCCCGAGGCGTAGCCGACCTCGACCTGGCCGTCGAGGCCCAAGGCGTCGAGCTCCAAGCGGCCGCGGGCGACGGCGCCGAGGGCGCGGACGGCAACGCCTTTGAGCGTCTCGTCGCTGTAGGGGCGGCTGCTCTCGCCGAGCAGGCCGGCAATCTCGGCCTCGCCGATGACGCGCCGCTGCGCCGTAGTGGCGAAGGCGTGGCGGGCGAAGCCGTCGATGGCCACGACGCGGGTCTCGGCGCGGGCGCCGTCGGGCCGGTGCTGGTCCTCGCGGTCGGTCTGCGCGCGGGCGGCCACGAAGGCCCCGAGGGCGGTTCCCTCGTGCTCGACGCGCGCCCCGGCCAGGGCGGCCAGCGCGACGTCGCCGTCCAGCAAGACCGAGTTGTCGTCGCGCACCACGAGGTCGGCGCCGGCGAAAACCAGCAGCGACGCCAGAAGCTTGGACCTCGCCCCCTGCAGCGGGCGGGTGGCAAAGGCGACGCGACTGACGATGTTGCCCTGGCGCGGGTCGCCAAAGGCGCTCGGCGTTCGGCCATCGTGCGCGACGAGGCCGAGGCCCCAATGAAAGACCTGCGGCCCGACCAGCAGGCGGCCAATGGGCGTGTCGAAGTGCAGCGTCGCCTTGCGGGGCAGCACGCGCTGGACGGCGCTGGCGCGGCCATCGCGCGGAGTTAGGAAGAGGTCGCTGTCGTAGCGCTCGCCGAGGTGCAGACCATCGCCGGCGAACGTGCCGTTGAGGGCCTCCACCTCGAGCTCGGCGCCAAAGCCCGCGGTGCGCCAGCTCGCGCCGGCGATGAGGCGGGACTGCGCCCAACGCGTCTGGCCAGAGCGCGTGCCGATGTCGTCGGTGCCAAAGGACGCGGCGCCCAGGCCGCGCAGGCCGAGCTCGCCGTGGACATCCCATGTGGGCGCGGTGGGCGTGGCGGCGTCGGCGGGCGGCAGGCTAGGCGCTGCGAATGCGCTGCCCACCTGGACGAGGCACAAGAGCGCGGCGACAAGGGCAAGACCTCGAGTCATGGCGCCTTCCCTTCGCTTTGCTTGAGCAGCGCCTCGAGCGTCGCGCGCCACAGGCCCGCCATCTGGTACGAGAGCGAGACCGTCTCTTCGTAGTGGTCGCCGCTATCGCCGCTGAGCTGCGAGGCCCCGCGGTGGAAGTCGGGCTCCGGCACGATGTAACCCAGGTGGTCGCCGCCATTGCCGATGAGGAACTTGTACTTGGCCGCCAGCAGCGCCGCCGCCGGGCGGGTATCGGCCGCGTCGGTGATGCGATACGGCACGGCGTGCATCTGCATGCAGTTGCAGTCGCCGATTTTCTGTTCCTCGCCGCAGCCTTGGGTCCACGGCTGGGCGTCGCATGCCGGCGGGTGCTGCCGAAAGTAGACGCCACGGCCCTCGCCCCGCTTGCTGGCGTCCTTGGCCTCTGCCACCCAGCGCGGATCGTCCTCGGGCAGGCCCCAGAACAGCTCCGGGAAGACCTCGCCGGGCGCCGAGACCAGCTCGATCGGACCGAGGCGGACGTGGTAGACCCACTGCGGCAGGCAGCCCGGGTGCATGGTGTCGTTCGGCGTCCAGCCCGGGCACTCCGGCGAGCGCACGGTGAGCGCGGGGTCGAGGTCGAAGAGGCCGAGCGTGAACATCAGCTTGAGCTCGACGTTGTCGGGCGGCGCCAGAAACGAGGCGCGGCGGCTCTGCAGGACGTCGAGCGTCATCGCCTCGCCCTGCTCTGCCAGGGCCGCGATCGCGGCATCAGCGACGTGGATGCCAAAGGCGCGGGCGTGGGCAAAGCCCTCCTTCTGCAGCCAGACCGGGACCTTGGCGTCGCCGGTGCCGGTCCACTGCCAGGCGCCCGCGTCGTCGACGGCAGGCACAGCAGCGCCGAGCCCGGACTGCATGCCGCCGAGGCACTCCGCGACGAACACCGCCTCGCCGCCCAGCTGGCTCTTCAAGCGCTGGCGCAGGTCGTGCACGTAGTCGGCGGAGAGCAGCGTGTTGTCCCAGCCGATGAGCTCCGGATGGCCGGAAAAGCCGATGAAGGTGGCGAGACCCTTGCCGTCTGCGCCCTTGGCGTGCACGACCAGGATCTGATCGGAGACCACCACAGGGTCGCGGATGTCCTTGAGCAGACCGTGGACGCTGTCCACCGGGTTCAGGCCACCGAAGTTCTTGCCGTTGAACCACTTGGAGGCATCGCGCAGCCGTCGCGCCGCCACCCGCAGCGTCGCTGGCTTCAGCCCGGCGGCTGCCTGCTCGACCGCTTGCACGATGCCGGCGCGCACCTCGGCGTTGTAGGCCGGGTTGGCGCCCGAGTAGAACTTGCCGCCGCCTTGGCTGCCCCACATGCCGCGCACGTCGGGGCCCTGGTGGGTGTGGGTCGAGCTGACGACGATGCGGGAGGGGTCAAAGCCTTTGGCCTCGAGGCTCAAGAGCGCCTTCTGGATGTGGTCGCCGCCGAGGCCGATGGCGTCGATCGAGACCAGGATGGCGTAGTCGGCGCCACGGGCGAAGGCCATCGCCCGCACCGTAATCGGGTCGTGGACGCCGGTGGCAGCGCGCGTCGTGCCGTATCCAGCGAGGAAGGCGGTGTCGAACAGGCCGTTGCCGTTGGCGTCGTCAAAGGGCTCGTGGCAGTTCTTGGCCGTGCCGCTGGGATCGTCGAGGCAGCCGTCGAACTTTCCGTCGTTGTCCTTGTCGGTGTAGGTCTCGAGCAGCTGCGGCGTGACGTCGACGACGGCGACCCCGACGCGGTCCCCCGGGACGGACGCGATCGGGCCGCTGGCGGCGTTGGCGTCGGCGCCGCTGGCCGCGTCTGCGGGATTCGAGGACTCGCCGTCGCTGCAGCCGGTGCACACGATGCAGAGGGCGGTGAGCGCAGCCAGCGCCTTGGCGCAGCGAGATCGGGATGTGGCCGCCGCAATCGCCGCAACCACTCGATAGCTCGTCATTCTACCTCCAAACCGGCTGCACGCGCGCACGCGTGACTGGACGGCAAGCCGCCGAAGCGTGGCGGCTACGGCCCCTTGGAAAGCACGTAGTCCTTGCCCGGCGTGTGGCAGCCGGTGCAGAGCGCGGTGCCATTGCCGTCGGCGAACTTCTGTCCCTGGTAGTGCTCATACCAATACCAGCTGGCGCCCGCCGACGGTGCCGCCGTCTTCACCATGACGGCCCAGCCGATGACCTTGTTGCCGCTGCCGTAGAGCTCCTTGACCGCAGCGGCGCCCACCGGATGGCTGTTGCCACCGCTGGCGAGCGAGGCCGTCAACGCGGCGTTGAAGAATGCGCGGACGCCGCCGAAGTGCGGCCCGGCGGAGGCGTGTTTGTCCGGCTCGGCGGCCCACTTGGCGTAGTTGCCGGCCTGAAGCCAGGCCAACAGCGGCGCCCCGGTCGGCGGCACCTGGTTGAGAGCGGGGCTGCCGGCGTCGGTGGCGGCGGTGTCGGTCGTGGTGTCGGACGTGCCTGCATCGGTGGCGGCGGCGTCGGCGGCGGTGGTGTCGTTGGCGTCGGCGTCGCTCGCCGCGTCGGTGACAGCGTCGGCCGAAGGGCTGGAGTCGCCGGCGTCCTGTCCAGCGGCGCTGTCCGCAAATGCAGTGTCTGGCGCTGCGACGTCTGGCGCACCTGCGTCGGCGTTCGGCGTGGGGTCGATGGCGTCGTTCACGCCTGCGTCAGCGCCGGTGTCGCCAGTGCCGCCGGTGTCCTGCGCTCCAGCAGCGTCGGCTGCGGCGCCGTCGGTTGCGGTGGCGTCGTCAGCACTGGCGTCCTCTCTTGCGTCGGTCGCCGCTGCCGGCTCGCCACCGCAGCCCGCCAGCGCCCAGCCGATGAGGGCGAAGCGGCACCAGCCAGCGCCGAACGCCGTCTTGCCCTTGCTCTTGCGGCCCATGGCCTTCGTCATCCCGCACACCCTTGACGTCGAGCGCAACCTGCCTGGTAGCTTGGCCGCCACGAAAGGCTGCGCGCCATGCCAGGGACGTTAGCCTGGCACCGTCGTCGCCGACGTCAACAGGGCGCTGTCGCGCCACGGCCAGCGCTGGGCAGGCCCTGCCCTCTCCGCGACGGCGCTGCTATCGTTGCGCAGCGCGCCGTTGCGGCGCAGCGAGGAGGCCCGATGGTGGCTCGCCGATGGTCCTGGACGTGGCGCATCGCGCTGCTGGTGCTGGCAGGTTGCGCAGGTCCAGGGCAGGGCTCAGGCGCTGGCCAGGGCGGACTCGATAGCGCTGCGGTCGATACCCAAGGTGGCGGCGATGGCGCTGGGCAGGGCGAAGCCGACGAGAGCGGTGGGCAGCCCGACGCGCAGCCAACCGACGCGTCGCCAATCGACACGGGGCCTGCTGACGCCGAGGCGAGCGACTCGACGCCCGACGATTCGGGGCCGATCGACGCCGAGCCCGCGGAAACCGGGTCGACCGACGCCGAGGCAAGCGATTGGCAGCCGAGCGATACAGGGACCTCCGACGCCGAGCCTACCGACACAGCGGACAGCGACGCCAGCGACGCCAGCGACGCCAGCGACGCCGTAGCCATTGACGCCGGCAGCGCTGTGGATGCGCAGACGCCGCCACCGCCAGCGGTCCAAGGTTATGAATCCGCCGTCGCAGCCGGCGACGCCAAGGCTCTCGCCACCTGGCTGTCCGGCTACGACATGCCGGTCTGCGACGTCACGCTCTGCGTCTTCGCCGTATACGCGCCGCAGGCCAAGGCGGTCGAGCTGATGGGCGAGTGGGACGGCTGGCAGCAGCCGACGCCGATGACGCCTTCGGCGCTTGCCAAGGGCTGGCACTTCGCCAAGAAGGCGCTCAAGGTCGATAAGGCTCTGGAGTACAAGGTGAAGCTGGACGGCGTGTGGGCGCTGGACCCGAGCAACGGCCACATCCGCTTCGCGGCGTTCGGGCTGAACTCGGCGCTCTACCCGGCCTTCGGCAGCCGCCTGCTGCGCATCGCCTCCGTGTCGAGCGCCGCCTTGCCGACGCCGCGCGACCTCTACGTCTACCTGCCCGCCGCCTACCAGACCTCGCCAACAGCCCATTTTCCCGCGATCTATTGGCAAGATGGCTGGAACGTCTACAAGAACCCCAAGGCCCCCTTCGGCAGCTGGGACGTCGACGTCACGGCCGACGGCTTGATGGCGAGCGGCGAGGTGGCGCCAGCGATTTTCGTCGCCGTCGACACCGAGGACCGCATGAGCGAGTACGTCTGGGTGCCGCTGAGCTTCAAGGACAAGGTCTTCCCGCCGAAGATCGAGGCCTACGCCAAGCTCCTGGTCGAGACCATCAAGCCCATGATCGACGCCAAGTTCCGCACCCAGCCGCAGCGCGAAACGACCGGCATCGCGGGTTCCTCGCTCGGCGGCATCTCGGCGATGTGGATCGCCTGGCACCACTGGCAGACCTTCGGTTTGTTCGGCTCGTTCTCAGGCGCGTACTGGGTCGGCGAGGACGAGCCGAGCGAGACCGGCAAGCAGGCAGCGGGACCGCCGATGCGGACCCTCATCGCCGCCAACGCCGCCAAGGTGCCGAAGGGCGCCCTGCGCGCCTACTTCGACAGCGGCGACACCGACTTCAGCGGCGCCGTCTGCTACGCCTGCGATTCGTGGGCGACGAGTGACTGGACCCGCAACGCCTTGCTCAAGGCCGGCTGGGACGCCAGACCGGAGTGGGACACCGACGGCGACCCCAAGACGCCGCCCGCCGACCTCCCCGAGACGACGCCGGTCGCCAAGGTGCCCAAGCTGGCCTGGAGCGCGACGCCGCCCGCCGGCAAGGGTTGGAAGGCGCAGCTCGGCACCGACCAGAACCTGCTCTCGCTGGTCGGCCACGGGCACCAGCACAACGAGGCGGCGTGGAAGGTCCGCGCTGGCGCCGCGTTGCGCTTTCTCTTACCGGGTCCGGCGCTACCGTAGCCCGCAGTCGCCGCGGGGGCCCCGCCGCGCGACCCTGCCCCGCCGCGCGACCCTGCCCCGCCGCGCGACCCTGCCCCGCCGCGCTGGCGCCACTCAGCCGACCCGCCCCCATTCCGCCCTGGAGCTCGCCATGATCCCGACCTCGCGCCAAGGCCTCATCCTGCGGCCCTTTCGCCTGACGGACGCCGACGCGCTCAGCCAGCTCGCCAACGACCGCGACATCTGGCGCAACGTGCGCGACAGCTTCCCCCATCCCTACGACCGCGCCGCCGCCGACGCCTTCCTCGCCAAAGCGTGCGGTGAGGGGGGTGCCCTGCTCTTCGCCATCGAGGCCGACGGCGCGCTGGCCGGCGGCGCCGGGCTGCACTTTCAGCAAGACGTCGAGCGCCGGAGCGTCGAGGTCGGCTACTGGCTCGGGAGGCCCTTCTGGGGCCAAGGCATCGCCACGCTCGCGGTGTCGGCGCTCACGGCGCATGGCTTCGCCACCAAGGCTGAGATCCACCGCGTCTTCGCCGGCGTCTACGCCTGGAATGAGGCGTCTTCACGCGTGCTGGAGAAGTGCGGCTTCACGCTCGAGGGCCGGCTGCGCCAGGACGCCTTCAAGGACGGTGAGTTCGTCGATCGCTTGATCTACGGGCGCTTGCGCTCCGATCCCTGACCTGGCGTCGCCTCGCCATCACGGCTACCAGATGCGGATGCGCTGGTCGGGCGCCTTCCACATGCGGTCGGCCGGCTGGGTGCCGAACGCCTCGTGGAAAGCGTCGAGGTTGCGGGGCGTGCCGTTGGCGCGCGACTCGCTGGGCGCGTGGGGGTCGGTCTTGAGGCGGTTGAGCAGGTTCTCGGGCCGGTAGTTGCGCCGCCAGACCTGTGCCCAGCCGGCGAAGACGCGTTGGGCGCCGCTGAGGCCGTCGATGACCCTGGCCGCGCCGCCTTCGAGCGAGAGCTGCCAGGCGATGAAGGCCATCTTGAGGCCTGCGAGGTCAGCGATGTTCTCGCCGAGGGTGAAGCGGCCGTCGACCTTGTAGCCCGGCACCGGCTCGTGGCTGCCGTACTCGTCGGCGAGCGCGGCGGTCCGGGCCTCGAAGCCCTTGCGGTCGGCGTCGGTCCACCACGAGCGCAGGTTGCCGTCGCCGTCATATTGGCTGCCCTGGTCGTCGAAGCCGTGGCTGATCTCGTGGCCGATGACGGCGCCAATGCCGCCGTAGTTCACCGCCGGGTCGGCGTCGGCGGCGAAGAATGGGGGCTGCAAGATCGCGGCTGGAAAGACGATCTCGTTGTTCTGCGGATCGTAGTAGGCGTTGACCGTCTGCGGCGTCATGTACCACTCGCTGCGGTCGACGGGCTTGCCGAGCTTGGCGAGGTCGCGCTCGTAGTGAAAAGCGACGGCGCGCACGTGGTTGCCGTAGAGGTCGCCGCGCACGACGCGCAGGGCGCTGTAGTCGCGCCAGCGGTCGGGGTAGCCGATTTTGACGCGGAACTTCGAGAGCTTGACCTTGGCGGCGGCGCGCGTCTCGGGGCTCATCCAGTCGATGCGGGCCAGCTCCTGGTCGTACGCGCGCAGCAGGTTCTGCACCAGGGCGTCCATCTTGGCCTTGTGGCCGGGCGGAAAGTGGCGCGCGACGTAGAGCTTGCCGACGGCGAAGCCGAGCGCGTCGTCGAGGGCGCCGAGGGCCCGCTTCCAGCGCGGTCGTTGCTCGGGGATGCCGTCCAACGTCTTGCCGTAGAAGCGGAAGTGCTCCTCATCCACGGCCTTGGGCAGCTGCCCGGCGGCGGCGCAGACGACCTGCCAGCGCAGGTAGTGCTTCCACGTGACGAGCGGTGTGCGGGCGGCGAGGGCCCCCAAAGCCTTGGCGTAGCTCGGCTGGCGCACCAGCACCGCCGGCAGCGACGAGAAGCCCGCAGCGTCGCTGAGCGCGCGCAGGTCGAAGCTCCCGCCGAGGGCCTTCAGCTCGTCACGCGCCACCTTGTTGTAGGTCGCCAGCGGATCGCGGTTCTTGACGCGATCCCAGTGCAGGGTGGCGATCTCGGTCTCGAGCGCCAGGATGGCGGCGGCCGATGCTTTGGCGTCGCGGTCCCCGATGAGGCCGAGCGTGGCCTCGATGTGGGCCCGGTAATCGCTGCGGATCTTCTTGAACTTCGCGTCGTCCTGCAGGTAGAAGTCGCGCTCCGGCAGGCCGAGCCCGCCTTGATCGAAGGCGCCGATCATCGCGGTGGCGTCCTTGTCGTCTTGGCCGACGGATGGGCGCAACGGCATGTCGACGCCCTGCCGCGACAGGTTCGCCATCAGCGTCGGCAGCTCCGCCAGCGAGGGCAGCATCGCGATCGTCTCCAGCGTCGGGGCCAAGGGCGCGAGGCCCCGCGCCTCCACCGCCGCCTCGTCGAGCCAGGTGGCGTAGAAGTCCCCGACCTTGCGCGCCTCGCTGCCCTCGGGCGCGGAGGCGTCGCTGGCGCCGGCTTCGGCGAGGGCGCGGATCTGCAGCTCGGCGGCGTCGGCCAACGCGGTGAAGGCGCCGTAGTTGCTGCGGTCGGCCGGGATCGGTGTGTTGGCCACCCAGCGGCCGTTGATGGCGCGGTAGAGGTCGTCTTGCGGCCGCACGGCGCGATCGAAGAGCGCGGGGTCGACGCCGGACGCGGCGAGGGCCGCAGGCGCCTTCTTGCCGTCGACGGGGGCGGCGGCGCCGCAGCCGGTCTGGAGCGCAGCGGCGGCGAGGGCGACGAGGGGGGAGAGGCGATGAAGGGTGGGCATGGGGCTCCGTCAGGTCGGGCGTGAGTCGGCGCCAACGCGCCGCGGCGCGCGGGTATAGCAGGCGTTTCGGGCCCTCGACCAGGGCCTGGCCGGGCCTGCTGCGGCGGCCAGCGCTTGCGGCAGCTTCTGAAAGAGGGTCGCAACCCACAGGCGCGCGGCGCGCTAGGGGGCGCAGCCGATGAAAAAGAGGGGGGCGCCGACGCCCTCGGAGACGTGCCAGATCCCGCCGGCCGGGTCGTAGGCGACGGACTCGCCCTGCTTGTCGAAGCCGTGGGCGATGCTGCGCTTGTTGGCCGAGAGCGCCGGCAGGGCCGCGACGACGTCGGCCCCGGGCAGGGCGAGGGCGCCCTCGACGTCGAGCTCGAAGAGCCGGAAGTAGGTGCGGATCAGCAAGCGCTTGCCATCGCCGCTGAGGTCGGCCGCGGAGGTGCGCAGCGAGGGGCCCTTCTTCAAGGCGCCATGGCTCAGATCGAGCGTGCCGAGGGCCTCAGCGGTGGCCACCGTGCCGAGCGTCAGCGGCGCCCGAAACACGGCGCTTTTGCCGTCTTCGCGCTTGTCGAAGAGCACGACGCGGCCGTCGGCGAGCACGACCATGGCCTCGACGTCCGGATGCTCGGCGAAGGTCTTGGCGTCGCCGTCCAGGTCGGGCCGCTTGGGATAGCGGAAGCGATGAACCTGCAAGCCCTCGCCGGCGATCTCTCCGCCGAGGCCGGGGAGCGCGTCTGGCTCGTTGATGCGAAGGATCTCCACGACCTTGCGCTTGTGGCTGTTGTCGCCGGTGTCCGCCAGGTAGATGCAGTCCATCATCGCCGCCGGTGGCGTGCAGGGCCCCAGCGCGATGTCTTCGGTGTCGTCTGGCTTCAGGTCGGCGACGACGAGCGTGGCGCGGTGGCTGCCGTCCTGACCCAGCGCAAAGACCCGGGTGAGCTCCTCGCCGCTGTCGTTGTGGCTCCACAGCACGCCGGGCAGGCGGCGGCTGGCGGCGAGACCGCTGGCCTCGCTGAGATCGGCGGCGCCGAGCGGGCCCTTCTCGACCGGCGCTGCCCACTTCAGGCACGACTCGGCATGCACAGCCTCCCCGCTGTCCGCATCGGCGGTGGTCTCGGGCGAGACTTCCTCTGGGGCCGCACCGCCGGCATCGGGGTCGGTCTCGGAGGTGTCCTCGGCCACGGAGAGGCCGTTGTCGACGGCGACGGCGCCCATGTTGGCGAACGCGATGAGGATCGGCTGCGGCTTGGAACCACAGCCCGACAGCACCGGCAGCAGCAGGAGGGGCAGCAGCAGCGCCGGCAGCAGCGCCGCGCCGAGCGAAGTCCTCGGCGTCCCGGGCTGGTGCGCGCCCCACGGCGCCGACATCCACCCGCGCATCGAAGGGGTCTTGGCGCCGGAGGCGTCGCTGCCCCAGCCTGCCGAATCCCCGCCCTGTGCCCACGCCGAGTCGCTCGCCATCCCAGAAGGATGACGCTCCCTCGCCGCCGCGGCAAGGTGGTGACGGCGCCCATGGACGTCGCAGCGCACGCGATTCGGCGGTCCATCGGCGCAGACCCGGTGGGATTCGTGGACGGATCGCCAGCAGGTGGTAGCCTGCTCGCGCGGGCCGCGACGCCCGCGGGAGGCCGCCGTGGTGCACGTCTTTCTGAAGGTTGGAGCGGCAAATCCGACGGCGCGGCGGGTGCTGGCGTTGGCGTCTGTGCTGGCGGCGGCGCTGGCGTTCGGCTGCTCCGAGCTGCCCGAGCCCACCCTGGCCTGCGCGCGCGACACCGACTGCAACAACGGTCAGCTCTGCAAGCTGGGCCGCTGCGTGGCCGCCGGCGATTTCGTCTGCGAAGCCGTCGCCGACTGCGACAGCGCAATCGCGGCGGGGAGCTGGACGCCGACCAAGACCGGCGCTTGCCTGCAGTCGGCCTGCGAGGACGGCCTGTGCCAGATGGTCCCGAAAGCGGACGGCTTTGACTGCGACGACGGCGACGGCCTGCCCTGCGGCCTGGGCGCTTGCGATGGCCAAGGCGTCTGCAAGGTCGCCGCCAAGGTGCAGACAGGCACCTGCCTCATCGACGACGGCGCGGGCCCCGCCTGTGTCGCCGACGCCGCCGTGAACCCCAAGTCGCCCTGCCAACGCTGCGCGCCGACCCAAGATCCTCGGGCGTGGACGGCCGTGGCCGTGGACTCGGCGTGCCAGCCCGCGGGGGCCTCCGCCTGTCACCTCTACGCCTGCGATGCAGCGGGCGTCTGCCAGGACAAGGGCGTCAAGGGCAGCGCCTGCGAGATTGCGGGGGTCTGCCACAACGCCGGCGACGCCGCAGCGGACAGCGATGGCTGCAAGGTCTGCGATCCCGCGACGTCGGCCAGCGCCTGGACTGAGAAGCCCGAGGGCGAGGCGTGCAAGGTCGACGGCCAAGTCTGCCGGCTCGGCGGCTGCAAGACTGGGGCCTGCGTCGCCATCGCCATCGACAAGGGCCATTGCTACATCGATGGCGACTGCGTGCCGGACGGCGCCGCTGACCCGGCCGAAAGCTGCCTGCGCTGCGACGCCGATGTGCAGCAGGACGCCTGGACGCCCCTGCCCGCGTCAGCGACCCCCTGCACCGACGACGGCATCGGCTGCACCGCCGAGCACTGCGACGGCAAGGGCGCCTGCCTCCACGTCGCCGACGACGGCAAATGCAGCGACAAAGAGGGTCCCTGCGTCCGTGGCGCCTGCGACGTCGGCCAGGTCAAGGGCTGCGTCACCGCGCCGAAAGACGTCACCATCGTCTGCGACGGCGCCGATGGCATCGTCTGCACCGTCGAGCAATGCGACGGCAAGGGGGCCTGCAGCGCGACCGGCACGCCCAGCAAGTCGGCCTGCGACGATGGCGTGGCCTGCACCCTCGACAGCTGCGACCCCGCCACGAGCCTCCCCAAGACCGGCTGCCTCCACAAGACCGTCGACGCCGCCTGTGATGACGGCAACGTCTGCACCGCTGACGCCTGCGATGGCAAGGCCGGCTGCCAATCCCTCAGCAACAGCGCCGATTGCACGAGCGACAGCTTCGCCTGCACCAGCGAGAAGTGCCAAGACAAGGCCTGCAAGCTGACCATCGCCGCCGAGAGCTGCCTCATCGCCGGCGCCTGCGTCAACGCCGGCACGACGCAGGAGGGTGGCTGCAAGAGCTGCAAGCCGAGCGCCAGCGACACGGCATGGACCCTCGAAGCCGCAAAGGCGCCCTGCCAGGACGACGGCGCGAGCTGTACCAGCGACACCTGCAGCGCCGAGGGCCTCTGCCTGCACGCCGCCATCGCCGGCGCCTGCGACGACAAGCTGCCCTGCACTCTCGACAGCTGCGACCCCAAGCACCCCTGGGCCGATTCCGCCGCTACAGGCAAGGGCACAGGCTGCGCCTTCGTCGACGATTGTCCCTACGGCCACACCTGCGACACCACGGCCAAGGCCTGCCTGACGCCCAAGCCGGTGGTGCTTGTGACCGAGAGCGCCGACGACCCCGCGCCGACAAACCCGGCCGCGCTGCGGGTGGTGCTGGACGCCAAGACGGGTCGGCAGCGGCTTTGGGTGGTGTACCAGAGCCAGGCGGCGGCGGTGGCGAAGCAGGTCAAGGACGACAAGGGCAACGTCATCGACACGGTCTGGGACATCAGCCTTGCGAGCAAGCTGCGGGCGGTGGTGCTGGACCCGGCGGTGGCGGCCAAGCCGGGCGAGACCAAGCCCAAGCCGGCGATCGTGACGTTCGCCAACCAGGTGGCCGGGAGTGGCGCGATCGCGGCCTTCGCGGCGGTGGCGGCGGACCCGGAGTCGACCAGCCAGGGCTGGCTGACGTGGCTCGAGGCCGGCGCCGGTGCCAGCCCGACGTGCCTGGACACCAACGGACGCGGCGGGATCACGCGGCTGGCGCGGCTGGACGGGGCGGCGCTGCCGGGCAGCGGCGTGTGGGCGGCGGTGGCCGGGATGACGTGTTCGTTGGATGGAGGGGACAAGCCTGGGTTCATGACGGCTGGGTTTGCGATGTTGCCGGGGGCGGAGACGGACCCGAACAAGCGTGGGGCGGTTTGGGTGCGGCCGAAAGTCGATGACCTGAAGTCGCCCGCAAGCATCCAGTTGATCTACGGCGGCAGCACAGGTGCGACTTCTGCCAACGGCAGCACACTCCTGGGAGCCTTCTCGACCGTCCATCCCATCGTCGTCGATATGGGTCTGGAGGACGCCAACAAGGCGCGGTTCTGGGCGCTGGCGCTCGGCGAGGAGAAGTCTGGCCAGACCTGGAACCGCGAGCTTTGGGCGCTGTCATTGGACGCAACAGGCGCGAAGAAGACGACGACGAAATGGCTCGACTCAGCGGTCTCCGGCGCCGGCGCGACC
>CANLIC010000030.1 GCA_947491025.1 Myxococcales bacterium | reverse complement strand
GACGCGCGTCACCAGCCCCGTAGCCTCCAGCGCGACGAGCGCCCCGCGCACCGCCGACACCGTCAGCGAGACGTCGACCATCAGCAGGGGCTCAAGCGACCACATCTCCTCGGGCTGGCGAGCGAGCGCCGCCAACAACGCCGCCTGCGCCTTCGATAACCCCTGCGCCGGCGGCGCCGCCTTGCGTGGCTTGCGCCCCCCGACCGGTCTCGCCACCACCACCTCGGTCGCCGGCTGCGCCGGGCTGCGCGCCAGCGACCGGTGAGCGCGGCCCCGGGTCTTCGGCGCCGTGGCAACTCTGGGCGCCGTGGTGGCCCGTGGCGCCGCGACCGGGTCGCCGAGGCCCTCCAGGTCGCCGCCGAACTCGACGCCAAAGATCGCGGCGAGGTCGTCATCGCTGCCGAGCGCGTCCGCGTCCCCCACGCCGCCGAGCGCCACCGCGCCGGCCTCAGTCAGCAGGGTCGCCTGGTCGACGTTGCGCAGCACGAAGAGCAGCTCGGGCGCGCTGTCGAGCCGGTTGCCGACGCCGTACAGCGCTGCCGCGACGTGTTTGCAGAGCCTGGCACTGTCCGGGCAGGAGCAAGCGAACGTCATCTCCTGCGGCAAGGGAAACAGGCCGTCCGCAGGGTCGCAGAGTCGGCCGAGGGTGGCCTTGTCGAGGCGGCCCTGGAGCAGCTCGACCAGCGAAGCGACCTTGCCGGCGCAGGCGGCGGCGAGGCGCTGCCAGCGAGCGTCACCGAGGGGAGCGATCGTGATTCGGACCGTGTACAGCTCCGAGCCGCTCACCCGGGCGTCCACCGCGCCTGCGCCGATGCGGAGGTCGACGACCGAGCCGTTGCGGGCGTAGGTGCGGCCGCGGTCGAGGCGGTTGTACCAGTCGGCGTGGTGCTCGATGGCGTTGCACCAGCCCTTGCCCCAGAATGTCGTCGCGATGGCGCGCCCCGCGACCACCACGGGCTGGGTCTGCTCGCCCTTCTTTCGCAGCTTCTCGACTTCCTTGGCGGCGGCGGCCCGCCGGTCGGCGACGCGCACGTAGGGAGCCCAGAAGCTCTTTGCGAACGAACCCCAGCGACCCACGCGTCACCCCCTTCTCAGTCGGCCTCGGCGGTGGCGGCGTCGAGGTCCAGCGCGACCATCGCCAGCAGATCTGAGTCCGAGAGCTCTGTCAACGCGACCTCCGCGCCGCCGCCGAGCGCGTCATCGGCTAGCGCCCGCTTGTCAGCGATCAGCCTGTCGATGCGCTCTTCGACCGTGCCGCGGCAGACGAATTTGTGGACCAACACATTGCGCCGCTGGCCGATGCGAAAGGCGCGGTCCGTGGCTTGGTCCTCCACCGCTGGGTTCCACCAGCGGTCGAAGTGCACGACGTGCGACGCCGCCGTCAGGTTCAATCCGGTGCCGCCGGCCTTCAGCGACAGCACCAGAAAGGGCAGCTCTGGGTCACCCTGAAAGCGCGCCACCAGGTCCGCGCGTTGACGCACCGCGGTGCCGCCGTGCAGCACGAGGCCGGGCTGGCCGAAGACGCCGCCGAGCAGCGCGGACAGCGGCTCGGTCATCTCGCGAAACTGGGTGAACACCAGCAGCTTCTCCCGTCGCAGCGCAATGGTCTCGGCGAGCTCGCAGAGGCGCGCAAACTTGCCGCTGTCGGCCGGGGCGTAGGCGCCGTCGCCGAGCCACTGCGAGGGGTGGTTGCAGATCTGCTTGAAGCGCATCAGCGCCGCCAGCACGGCGCCTCGGCGCGCGACACCGTCGCTGTTCGCCAGCCGCTCGCGCAGCGCTTCGACCGCCGCCTGGTAGTGGGCCGCCTGCGCCCGCGTCAGGGAACAATACGTTTGGAGTTCGGTCTTGTCTGGCAGATCCGCGATCACCGCCTTGTCGGTCTTGCGCCGCCGCAGCAGGTAGGGAGCGGTCAGTCGTCGCAGGGGCGCGAAGCCGCCCTCGGCGGCCTCCAGGCGCTTGGTAAAGGCTGTGAACTCCGCCGCACCGCCGAGCAGCCCGGGGTTGAGGAAGTCCATCAGCGACCACAGGTCGGCGAGGCGGTTCTCCACCGGCGTGCCGGTCATGGCGATCCGCGCCCGCGCCGCCACCGCCTTGACCGCGCGCGTCTGCCGCGCGCTCGGGTTCTTGATCGCCTGCGCCTCGTCGAGCACGCAGAGCGCCCAGGGCCGTGCTCGCAGCCGCTCGTCGCGCAGCAGTGTGCCGTAGGTGGTCAGCACGAAGTCGGGCGCTGCACCGTCGGTTCCGGGCCGCCATAGGCGTTCGGGGCGGGCCGAGGCGTGGGCCACCGCCACACGCAGCGAGGGCGCAAAGCGCTCCGCCTCGGACTGCCAGTTGCCGAGCAGAGACGCCGGCACAACCACCAATGCCGGTCCTTCTACGCCCTGGCGTCGCAGCACAAGCAACAGAGCCAGCACCTGCAGCGTCTTACCGAGGCCCATATCGTCGGCAAGGCAGGCGCCGAGCCCCATCCGCGCCAGCAGGTGCAGCCAGGCCACGCCGCGCGCCTGGTAGGGCCGCAGCGTCGCCCGTAGCTCCGGCCCGGGGTCGAGGGGCGCCATCGCCCCGTCGGGGTCGCGCAGCTCGCGCAGCACGGCCTCAAGCCGCGGGCCGGCCACAACCGCGGACCAGGCTGGGGCAAGTAACGCCTCCGGTCCGGCTGTTCGCGCGCTGGCGCCTGCCAGCAGACGCAGCGCGGCGTGAAAATCCAAGCCCTCGTCGTCGGCGCGCTGCTGTGCGGCCTGGTAGTGGTCGAGCGCAGCCTGCAATCGCGCGGCGTCGACCTCGACCCAGCGGCCGCGCACCAACTCCAGTCCAGCGCTGCTCGCCAGCAGGGCGCGGCATTCGGCGGCGGTCAGCGCCTCGCCGTCGACGCAGAGGGCGACGTCGACATCGAGCAAGGCGTCGACGCCCAGGCCGCCGGGCCGCGCATCGACGGTCACCCGGACCTCTGCCCGCGCCGGCCGGCCGCGCGCCCAGGTCGCCGGCAGCTTGACGACTACGCCGGCGGCGTCGAGGAGCGGCACGTCACGCAGCAGCGCGCATGCCTCAGCCACCGACCAGCGCGCCGGCCGGTAGAGCTCGCCGTCGTCGAGCTTTTGGCGGAGCCAGGGGCAGGCCTCGGCGGCGCGTTGCACGGGCGCCAGCAGGGCGAGCAGCGCGCGGCGGTCGCCGCTGGACGATGCCTGCTGCAGCGCTCGGCCGAGCGGCAGGTGCTGTGCCCGGCCGCCGGCCGCGAGCTGTGTCGTGTACGTCGCCATGAATGCGAAGGGGCGGGCGTCGTCGCCGCGGTGCTCAGCGAGGTGCAGGTGGACGCAGCCCACGGCCCGCCAGGAGGGGTGCTGGCGTTGCAGCCAACCCGCGACGTCGCCGCCAGCCGCGGCCGCCGCGGCCCGGGCCATCGCCTGCCAGAGTGAGGCGAGCACATCGAGGTCGAGATATTCGGCGCCTGGGAAGGGCGGCGCGGCGGCGAGCCACGCCGGCGCTTCGGCAGGAATCCGAGGGCCAATCTCGCCTGCGTGCACCTCGCCGGCGCCGGCCGCGACCTCGGCCGCCTCGCGGCGCAGCGCGGCGACAAAACGGGCCGCGACGTCGCGCCAGAAGGCCCACGGCTGCGGCAGCACGGTGGCGACCTCAGCTGCGCCCAGGTGCAGCAGCCCGGCGCCCGCGCCAAGGGCGAAAGCGGCGGCGATCGCCGCGGCGGCAGGCTCTTGCAGGTGCGCAGCGGCGACGTCGGGGTGCAGGTGCAGCGCGCCCTCGGGGGTCAGGGCGGGAACCTGCGGGGGCGCGGGCGGCGGCACCGGCACGGCTACCATCGAGGCCGCGGGTCCGGGAGGAGGCGATGCGCGGCTTGCACCGTGGCGCAGCGGGCGAGCGGCTGGCTCAGCCGCGCGACTTGCCTTGGCTGGAGAGGTCCGCGGAGCCGGCCTTGGCAGGGGCATAGGCGAGGTGCCGGTCGCTTCGTTGAACAGGTGGCGGTGGTCATCACGCCTTCTGGTGGTTGGCCGAGGTGGAGACGCAGGCGGCTGATCATCACGTGGGATAGCGGTTGCACAGCGCCAGGCCTTGGCCGCAGCACCCGCGTCAGGGCGTGCCGCGCTCGAGCTCCAGGTGCACCACGCCAGACGGAGAGGCCGTGCGGCTAGACACTCTCTCTCACGTCAACTCCACTCCAACGAAATTTCTCCCACCGACTTGGCTGCTTGAGCCCTTCGCCACGGTCAGCATGCCACCGTGCTCGCACCAGGCAAGGGACGGGTCTGTGCCGACTTGTCGACTCTTCTCGCTGCCGTTCCGCAACGCCACAGCACGCCCTTGCCAACGCTGCGCGCGGCGGCCCCCGCAGTCGGGATCCGCCTGCTGCGCACGCCTCGTTCAAGGTGACTTCCGGCCCCGATGTGGTACCTTCGCGCGCCGCGTTGGCAAGGCCGCGCGCCCTCGGAGGTCCATGCCACCCCCCTCGCCGCCGCGGCTCCCCCGGCGCTCGTCGCAGCCCGCCCACACCGGCTGCGCACCGCGCCGCTGGCCCCTTCCCCTCGCCGTCGCCCCGCGGCTCTTCACACTCATCCTCGGTTTCGTCGCCGCCGCGCCGGCCGTCGCCCTGCCGGGCGCGCTGCGCGTCGAGTCCAAGGTCGAGGCCCGCGTCGCTGGCACCACCGTCAGCGCCGTGGAGGCGCCGGGCGTCGCCGCCAGCGATCCCCAGCGGCTCGGCGCGGACCGCCTCATCGAGAGCCGACTCCGCGCGGGCGGTCTGCTGCGCTGGGAGCTGGGTGGCGAGTGGCTGCAGGCCCTGCAGCTCGACCTGCAGGCCGATCTCTTCGCCGCGCCCTTGCAGTACCAGGTGCAGGGCACCAGCGACAACGCCGCGACGGCCGACCGCAACCTGGCGCGGCTGAGCGCCGATCACTGGCTCGGCGCCGAGCGCGGCGCCACCGCGGACGGCTCTTTGCTGTTGCGCCAGTTGGCGCTCTCGGCGGAGGGTCGCTTCTTCCGCGTCAGCGCCGGTCGCCAGGTCTCGCGCTGGGGCCTCGGGCTTTTGGCGCAGGCCGGCGACGATGAGCCCTACCAGTTCGGCCTCAAGCGCCGCGGCGCCGTGGTCGACCGGGCGCAGGTGGCGCTGCTGCCGGCGGGCATCCCCGGCGACGGCAGCTTGCTCGCCGTAGCGCCGCTGGCGCTGGTCTTCGCCGCCGACCGGGTGGTCGAGGATGACCTGGCCAATCGCGCCGCCGGCGATGACGCTCGGCAGATGGTGGCGGCGCTGGTCCTGCGCTACCCGCAGCTCGAGGTCGGCGCCTATGGCGTGCGCCGCTGGCAGCGCGACTCCCGAGACCTCGGCCTCGACGTCTGGGTCGGCGACGCTTTCGCGGCCTGGCACGGCAAGTTCATGGGCCAGCGCGCGTCGCTGGCGACCGAGTGGCTGATGATCCGCGGCGACACCAACTACTTTCGCACGCCCAGCTCGCCAGCGCGCCTCAACGTCGAGCAAGCCGGCGGCCTCTTGCGCCTGCGCATCGAGGGCCGCGACTTCGGCGTTCAGCTCGACGGCGGCTACGCCAGCGGCGACGATCGGCCATTCGACGAGGCGGTCACCAACTTCAAGCTGGCGCGCGACCTCCGGGTCGGACTCGTGCTCTTTGGCGAGCTGTGGCGGCGGCAGAGCGCCAACATCGTCTACAACCTCGGCGATGTGCGCTTCTCGGGCCAGGCCCCCGCCGGCGCCGAGCGCTTCGCCAGCGGCGGCAGCGCCACCGGCGCGCTCTGGCACGCCCAGACGCTGCGGGCCCGCCTCGGCAACCTGACGCTCCTCGGTGGCTTCTTGGTGGCGCAGGGCACGCGCAAGCTCGTCGATCCCCACCGCACCGGCCTCGCCGGCGGCTCGCCCAAGGGACCGCGCGGCGGCGCTGCCAGCGACGAGCTGGGCGTCGAGTTCGACGCCGCGGCGCAGTTCGACCAGCCGCTGACGGCCGGATTGTCGTTGCGCGCTCGCATCGATTTCGGCGTCGCGTTCCCGGGTGCGGCCTTCGCTGGCGCCGATGGCAGCGCGGCGGCGGCGGTCGGCGCGGCGATCGGCCAGGTGGCCCTGCGCGGTTCGTGGTGAGCGGCGGCGCGCGGTCCACAGGCGCTTCGGTCGGCGAAGCGGCCGGGCCAGGGCAGGGCGGGATGGCGGCAGCGGAGGCGACGATGAAGCAGCTCCTTGGCACCTCCGGGCATCGACGGCGGTCGGATGGCGCCGATTTCGCCTCCCGGTCGCACGCCGACCGCGTGTGCGGTCCTGGCGCTGGCCGCAACGCTGCGACGGGGCACGCCGCCGTATCCTGCGTCGCCGCCCTGGCGCTGCTCAGCGGCTGCGTCTCCGAGGACGACTCCGTCCGCGGGCTGTATCCGACCGAGGTCGCCGAGGCGACCTATGGCCCAGGCATCACCTTTCAGCCGCTGGCAAAGCCCGAGCCGCTGGTGCCCTTCCCCAACGACCTGGCCATGGCCGTCAGCGCCGACGGCGGCCTGCACGTCTCGATCGCCCGCGACGGCCCGACCAAGTTCGAGCGGCGCTTCCGCCACCACCTCAACGAGGTCACAGGCTTCTCGGCGATGTCACCGATCAGCGTCGGCTTTGACGGGCCGCTCGACCTCGCCACCGTCACCGACGACAGCGTCTTCGTCGTCAACGTCGAGCCCGGCAGCCACCGCCTCGGCGAGATCGTGCCCCTCGACCTCGGCCGCGGCTACTTTCCGCACCAGGCCGAGCCGCACGCCTACTTTCCCTTCGACCCGCTCGCCGACTTCGACAGCTTCGTCGCGCCGCCCGACAACAAGGTCGACACCGACGGCGACGGCGTGCCGGACAAGTGGATCTATCACTATGAGGTCAGCTCCAACACCCTGGACATCCGGCCGATTTTGCCGCTGCAGGCCGGCGCCCGCTACGCCGTGGTGCTGACCCGCGACATCCAGGGCTATGACGCCAAGGGCCAGCGCGGCCAGATCCGCAGCCCCTTCGACGCCGTCAACCACGACGCCCAGACCGAGGCCCTGCGCCTCGCGCTGCCGGCGCTGGCTGGCCGCGACGTGGCGGTCGAGGACATCGCTTTCGCCTGGACCTTCACCACCGGCGACCTGGCCAAGACCTTCCGTGCGCTGCGCGAAGGCCTCTACGGGCGCGGCAACTTCGCCTGGCTTGAGAAGAAATTCCCGCCGCGAATCGCGCACATCTACCCGCTCAACGTCGACTTCGACGGCCTCGCCGACGGCATGCCCGGCGCTCACCCGGCCAAGAAAGGCTTCCCCTACGCCGAGCGCGATCATGACCGCACGCTGCAAGGGCCGTTCATGGACGGGATCTTCAAGCTGGTCAAGCAGTTCGAGCCCAGCGTCGGCGGCGAATTCAAGTACACGGCCTACGCGGTGTTCGGCGACATGACCACGGTCAACCTGCGCGCGACACCGCAGACCGACATCACCGAGCGCAACGTCTGGCAGGTCGACCTCGAGCAAGGGACGGCCATCGCCGAGGAGGAGCGGGTGCCCTTCATGCTGACGGTGCCCAAGACCACCGAGCACCATAAGCCGCCCTTCCCGGTCATCGTCTATGCGCACGCCACCGGCACCAGCCGCATCGAGGCGCTGCTGCTCGCCGACCGCTTCGCCCGCGCTGGCATCGCCACCTTCACCATCGACGCCGTCGGCCACGGCCCGGTGCTGCCCAACGCCCGCGACCAGATCGGCGGCTTCTTTACCGGCGACCAAGACACGGTCAAGGGCCTGGTCCGCACGCTGCTCGGCTCGTTCATCTACGCCGACGTCGACGCCAACCTGCCGGAGTCGCTGACCCTCGACCAGACCTTCGACAAGCTGGAGCAGAACGGCTTTTTGCAGCAGCTCCTGGTCAAGGGCCGCGGCACCGACGACAACGGCGACTGCACCCTCAACGACAGCCCCGGCGAGGCCTACTATGCGCCCAACCCGGTGCGCATGCGCGACTCGATGCGGCAGACGACGCTCGACTACATCGTGGCGGTGCGGATGCTGCGCAGCCTCGGTCGCGCCATTCCGGCGGCGCTCGCCGACCCACGCACGGCCAGCGAGGCCGATGTGCTGGCCCACATGGTCGAGGGCGACTTCGATGGCGACGGCGTGCTCGATGTCGGCGGACCCGATGTGCCGTATTTCATGATGGGTATCTCGCTCGGCGGCATCCACACCGCGCTGACGGCGCCGCTCGAGCCCTACATCGTCGCCGCGACGCCGGTCGTGGCCGGCGCCGGCTTGGCCGACATCTTCATCCGCACCAAGCTGCACGGCGTCATCGAGAAGCTGATGTGGAAGGCCTCGGGCCCGGTCATCGCCGCCTGCCCGGCCATCGCCGAGCCAAAGGTCGACGCCAAGGGCCTCGACATCGTGCGCCTGTCTTGGAACGACGACGCCGATCGCTGCAAGCGCGAGACCAAGCAGTCGCGCAAAGCCAAGGACGGCAAGTGCCTGCAGAAGCCCATCGACGTCCCGGTGCCCTTCGGCGAGCTGGCTTTGCGCGAGGGCGCCAAGATCCGCATCGTCAACGACCAGACCGGCGCGCAGAAGCTCGGCGTCGCGGGCCCAGGCGGCAAGTTCGCGCTGGCCCTGGCCGGCGACATCGGCGACACCTACCGCGTGCAGGTGCTCGGCACGGACGGCAAAATCCTGCAAGAGGTCAAGACCATCTCGCCCGTCGAGGGCAACGCCCGCGAGCGCAACACCCCCGAGTTCCGCCGCCTCGTGCAGCTGAACTCCAACATCCTCGAGAGCGCCGACGCCATCACCGCCGCCGAGCGCATGTTCCTGCAGCCGCTCGAAGGCGCCCCGACCAACCTCCTAATGATGCTGGCCGTCGGCGACCGAACCGTGCCCTTCGGCGCCGGCCTCGCTTTGTCTAGAGCGATTGGCCTCTTCGGCCGCGGCAAGGACTACGTCGACGACGCGCCCTGGCGCGCCTGGACCGATGAGGCGATCCGCCGCGGCGTCGTCGACAACTCCACGCAGAAGCGCATCGACGCCGGCACCATCACAGAGGCCGAGCGCTACGTGCCGCCGCTGTCTCCCGGCAAGCCCGGCGGCTTCGCCAATTGTCGCGTCGTGCCCACCGAGGACGGCAAGGGCGGCCTCTCGGGCCTCTGCCTCGCCAACGTCGGTGGCAAGCACGAGTATATCGCGCAGGTCGACAAGAACGACGTCCACCCGCCGCTCGAGGGCTACCAGCCGAGCTACACCGAGTACCACCGCAACCTCATCGTCAACTTCTTCCACTCGCTCGGCCGCAAGGTCGTCGAGGATCCCTGCTGGGCCGACTGGAAGTGCGTGCAGGACAAGGGCCTCGCTGCGGCGTGGGACCTGCCGATGGGCACGCCGTAGCGTCCGCGGCGCCCTCCAGCCCGCGCCGGCCTCCCCGCGCCCTTGGCAACGCGCCCCTTCGACCTACCTTGCCGCGGCATCCCGGCGATGGCCGCGGCGCACTCCCCTACGCAGAGGACACGATGGCCACCTCCACGACCGGCACCCAAGGCAAGAGCGGCCGCCAGGCCTACATCCTCGGCGGCACGATCTCGCCCTTCATCGGCAAGAACCACCCTGATTTCGTGTGGAAGGGCCACGCCGACTTCGGCAAGCGCGAGAACCCGACGCTCGAGCAGACCATCACCGCCGCCGTGCAGGGCGCCCTCGCCGCGACTGGCGTCCGCGCCGCCGACGTCGATCGCGCAATCATCGGCAACTTCGTTGGCGAGCTCTTCAGCAACCAGGGCCACCTCGGCGCTGCGGTCGCCGGCGCGGACCCCGGCCTGCGCAACAAGCCGATCTGGCGCGTCGAGGGCGCCTGCGCCTCGGGCGGGCTCGCCTTCGCCAGCGCCATGGACGCCATCGCCGGCGGCGCGGACATCTGCCTCGTCGTCGGCGCGGAGGTCCAGACCACCGCCAGCGCGCGCCAGGGCGGCGACTACCTCGCGCGGGCCGCGCACTATGCCCGGCAGCGGCCCATCGACGACTTCACCTTCCCCGCCCTCTTCGCCCGCCGCACCAAGGCCGTACACGAGGCGACCGGGCTCTCGGAGCTCGACCTCGGCCGCGTCTCGGTCAAGGCCTACGCCAACGCCAACCGCAACCCGCTGGCGCACATGCGCTCGGTCCGCATGGACCTCGAGACCGCCGCCAGCGAGGGCCCGCGCAATGCGAAGTTCCTGGCCAACGAAGAGGTCCGCGACTACCTCAAGGTCAGCGACTGCAGCCAGGTCAGCGACGGCGGCGCCGCTCTTGTCCTCGTCAGCGAAGCCGGCCTGCGCAAGCTGGGCCGCGCTGCCGCCGACGCCACGCGCGTGCTGGCCTGCCAGGTCGCCACCAGCGACCTCTACACCGACGGCGATCCGCTGCGCCTGCCGACCACGGCCGAGGCCGCCGCGCGCGCCTACGCCCAGGCTGGGCTCGGCGCTGACGCCATCGAGGTCGCCGAGGTGCACGACTGCTTCACCATCACCGAGCTGTTGATGATGGAGGCGCTCGGCTTCGCCGCCCCTGGCGAGGCCGCCGCCCAGGTCGCCGCAGGTCGGACCGAGATCGGCGGCGCGCTGCCGATCAACACCGGCGGCGGGCTGGTCGGCTTCGGCCACCCGGTCGGCGCCACCGGCGTCAAGCAGCTGCTCGAGCTGCACCGCCAGCTCCACGGCCTCTGCGGCGACTACCAAGTGCCGCGCTCGCTCAGCGTCGGCCTCGCCGCCAACATGGGCGGCGACGACAAGACCGCCGTCGTCACCATCGTCGCCAGGGCCTAGCGCCCGCAGGGCGCGGCAGGGATTTGCTCCCCCGGCGCCCCGCACGCCGCCAAGGCCGGCCCGGAGTCGCCAGATGTACCGAATCTGCAAGGGCATCGACATCGACTTTTCGCACCACGTCCGCGGGCACCTCGGCCCCTGCGTCCACGTGCATGGCCACACCTGGCGCTTCGAGGTCGTCCTCGCCGCACGCGAGCTCGATGGACAGGGCTTTGTCGTCGACTTCAAGGACCTCAAGCGCGGCGTGTTGGAGCCCTGCCACGCTTTGCTCGACCACGGATTGGCGCTCGGGGCCGAGAGCTACGCCGAGGTCGAGCCGGCGTTGCGATCCCTCGGCGAAGGCCTGCTCGCCTCGCGCGCCGCAGGCGCCGACGCCGCGCCGACCAAGTGCGCCGACGGGCCCCTGCATGGCGCCGAGAACCGCTGGCCGGGTGGCCTCAAGCTGGCGGTGTTCCCATTCGCGCCGACGGCGGAGCGCTTGGCCGAGTGGCTGCACGGGCTGGCCGTGTCGCGCCTCGAGGATGGGCGCGTGCGCGTTGAGTTGGCGCGCGTATTTGAGACCCAGCGGCCAGTGGCGAGTTTGGCCGAGTACAGCCGTGACTAGCAGGACCCTGAAAAACGCCGACTGTGGGATCGACCTCTCGGCCTGATTATGCCCAATCTCATCGTGTTGCTGGAGGCAGGCGACGAGAAGACAGCGTGGTTTCGCCCCAGTCGGATCGCGACCGAAAGGCCCTCAGTACGCGGCCTCCAGCAAGACGGCGCCGGGCCGCGTCGCCGGCAATTCGAGCGTAGCGACGCCATCGACGACCTCGACGTTACGCGGTTCCGCGACCTCAACTTCGTCAAAGAGCGCCTGCGGCGGCGGCATGGTCGCGCTGCGCAGTCGTACCGAGGTGACGCCCGCTGGCACTTGCAGGCGCAGTCGCAAGATCCCGGCCGTCGGCGTCGCCGCAGCGACCGAATCGCGCTCGTCGACCACAAGCGCCCGCACCACGACGCTGCGGCCTGGAGCCGTAGCGGCGTCGCCGGCCAAGGTGCGGAAGGGACGCAGGGCTCGCTCGCCACGCGCGAAGCAGTCCTCGGGTTCACCGTCGACGCGGCAGGGCTCGCGCATGGCGACGATGGAGACGCCGGAATCGACATTGGGTGCGCGCCATGGCCCCGCGGCGTCGATGCCCTCCAGCTCCAGGGCGATCGGCGCGCGACCGACGAGGATGTGGTCGTACTTTCCGGGCTCTGGTTTGACGCCGCAGTTGCCGTAGGCGATGCAATGGGGCGTCGGTGTCGTGACGTAGATGTCCCAGAGCGACTGCTGAATGACCCACAGCGGCCAAGACGCCGCCCGCCACTTGGCCGTGGTGTGGTCGCGCGGCGGACCCTCGCTCGGCCAACCCGAGGTCGTCAGGTCGGCCGGTCGCAGGGCGCCTAGCGGCTCGAGGGTGGAGGTGACGGTACCGACGTGGAAGGAAAAGGTCTCTTCACCGACGCCGTCCATGACGCGGACTGCCGCCGCGAGGACGAGGAGCGTGCGGCGCCAGGCCAGTACCCGCGGGTCAGGGGTGGCAGCGACGCCTGGTTGGATGGCGACGTGTTGCACGGCGATGGTGCGGCGCCACTGTTGCTGTTTGGGCCAGCCCGCCTTGTCGGCGAGGGTGCGAACCGTGGCGGCGGTGGCGAGGAGTTGGGCGGAGCTGGCGGCGCGGGTTCGGAAGTTGATGATCTTGGGTAGTTTGTTCTTGGCGCCAGCGATAGCGAGGAAGCGGGCGAGGTGGTGATCGTGGAGGGCGGGGTCGCCGAAGCGTTGGGCGGTGTCCGGGTCGAGGTGGAGGCCGGGGGCGACGATTTCGTTTGTGGACTCCCCGTAGGGCCGCTCATCGTACATGAGGTCATGGGCGGCAAGGTACCGGGCGATGTAGGCCTTGAAGATGACTTCGCTTGGCGGATCTGCGGGGTAGACGACTTCAAATTTCGGGATGACTGTCCAAACCTGGAGGCTTTTGGGAGACTGCGAGTACTGCTGAGTCCAAGGAATGTAGTCAAGGCTCTCCCACGAAGCCCGCCACAACGCGAGCCAGGCCCCAGCTGGGTCTTCCAGGGTGGACATGGCCGCCGCACTCTCCCACTCATCTCCGGCCGCCAAGAGCATGGCACCGCAATTCGTAGCTTCTGTCGCGAGTGGCACCGCCATCGTTCCCGCGACCACGTCGGTAGGGAGGGACCACATCGCAGAAAATGGCCACCTCAAATACGCGTCCGCGGCGGCGGGGTTCAGTGCCTTGTCCTTGCTCGAAACATCGAAGGGTACCAAACAGTCGACCGCAGGGGCGAACCGCCGTCCAAAGGACACCGCAGTGGTCTTGAATTTGGGATCTCCCTCATAAGCCAGGTGCGGCAGGTCCAGCCCAGAACCCATGGTTCCTTGCATCCCAGGTGAGCGCGCTTCCGCGCCATAGACGCGAGGCAGCTCCGTGCAGGGTACGGACTTGCCGCCGGTCTGGAGGCACTCGCGAGCGCTCAGCATCCCATCCACCAGGATCACCGGCGGCACCGTCTCGGTAGCAGTTGTGTCCCCCAACTGCTCGCTGCAGGCAAGGACGAGCAGCGCGGCAAAGCCTGATCCACGTGCGGCTCGGCGTCGACCCTTGCGGTGCACGAGGGCTAGCTCCACTTGCTCTCCTGCAGCGTATACTGGAGGTCGAAGAACAACTCCGGCCACGTCGCCGGGTCCCCGATCGGGTTCGCCCAATCAGATGGCCATAGCGACGCTGACGCACCAATCTCACGCGTGATTCCGGGCAGCGTTGGCATGGAATCGATCGTCAGGACTGAGCTCTGCTCGACCAACGCGGTCGTGCCGGGCAGAGGCTTTACGGCAAACTTCGCCCAGTCGAACTTGTAGTCCGACAAATGCGGACCTAGGAACGTCAGCTTCAACGGATCCTGAGAGTCTCCCTGGGCAGGTGATGTCGGCTCGCACTTAATTTTGCAATCCTTGTATGGAACAGCGAATTGCGCCACAGGTGTGGGCGCCCAGTTGGCGGCCTGAGGACCGAGTATCAGGACGTGCTTTGGAGTTGTGCCGAACAGCGGGATGACCTTGATGGAGACCAGCAAGTACCCGGTGGGTACATAATGGCTTGAACCTATCGGCAAAATCCAATTACTGGGCGACAGATTGACGATCAGGCGAATCCGACCTCGAATGAACCCTTGGATCCTCAATAGCTTCCTAGTGTCACCCTCTTTCTGCTGACTCGGCGGACAAGGCATCTGCCCCACCTTGCCACACCCCGGTTCCTGGCAACCGGGCCAATCCGGCGAGAAGGGATCACACTTCTTCTTCGCCGGTTGAATCAGCGCAGGCGCCGGCGGCAAGGTCCGCGGCATGTACACCTTGTTGAAGCAGTGCTCGTACCCCGGAAGCGGCGGCCATGAGGGACTCGGCGGACACGGCAACTGACCAAACGGCAAGCCGCCATCAGGCGCATCGCCAAAGCGGGGCAAGAAGCGATCTCCACCCATGCCGCCCTCCTGCCAGTCCGTGCCGGTCTAGGACCTGACCCAGACGATGGCGTTGAATCCGGTCGCCGAGCCCGTGTTGCCAGCGGTCGTGAACAGCTTCACGTAGCGCAGGATGCCGGCCGTGACGCTGAGGCCCACGGTGTCGGTATCCGGCGTCGTGGTCAAGCTGATCGTCGCTCCCGTCAGGCTGTACCAGGTGTCACCGTCGTCGGAGGTGCGCAGCTCCACATTCAAGGTTCCGGTGACCGACGTGGCGCTGAGGCGGACCACGACGCTGGAGCAGAAGGTGGCGTCGAGCAGGGTGTCGCGCACAGGGTCTGTAGACGCCACCGGCGTGTCGGCGCCAGAGATGCTCGCCATGGAGACCGCTGCGTGGGTGGCCTGCTGCGTGCTGCGATGGACGACGATGACGAGCGACACCCGCACCGCGCCTTGTACGCTGGTGCCATTCTCCACCTGCAGACCGAAGCGGACGATGGGCGCCGCCTCGTCCCGCCGCAAGTGGATGGTGGTAGACTGCGGCTCGGCTTGGTCGTCCCAAGTACAACGCTCGGCGACTGCGTTGATCGGCAGGAAGGTGCGGCCGTCCGAGCTACCCTCGGCGACCAGCGTCAACGTGGGTGCGCTCTCGCGGTGGAGGATGAGGGGGAAGACCTCGATGCTGGAAGCGCCGCAGACGGCGCCCCACTGCGAGGGGTCGTTCCAGGTGACGGCTGCCGCGCCGTTGCGTTCGGAGCTGACCCGAACGTCGTAGCCGATGACCAGTGGCGTCGCTGAGCTATCGCATTCCATCTTGACCTCCCAGACCTTGACAGTGAACTGAGTGAGACATACTTCGCTCGCTCGCTCGCAAGCCCAAATTCACGTCTGGAGACGAGTCTTCACACACCTTCACATTTGGTCCATTGCCGCGGCGACGTGCGAGCGGGTCGTGCATTGCAGGTGCACTGCATTGCTGGTGCCACGGCAGAGGCTGGACACTTCGACGGCCGCCATCGACCGCCCGTGGGGCTACGAGCGGGCCTCCGCATGCGCGACTCGGCGCCCAACGGATTGGCCTTCGCCCGAGCCCAACAATGCCGCCGACGGCCCCGCGGGCCCTACTTCTGCGGGCCCGTACCGCTAATCGGGGCCGGCTGCGGTCCTTGGACGTCCACGGCGTCCACGCGCGAGAGGGCGAGCTTGGGTACCGGGTTGGGGAAGCTGCCGTCGCCCCAGTAGTTGCCCTTGAAGTCAAGCGTGCCTGCGCCGGTCATCACGCTGACCTCGGTGCCGCTGTCCTTCTTGCGGTAGTAGATGATGGGTACCGAGAGCGAGGCGCTGTAGCTGCTGTTCGAGCTGCTCTTGGTGACCTTGCCGCCGAGGGCTGACGGCGGGTTGGCCATCGCGTGATACCAGGTCTGCGCCACGGTCGAACTGAAGCTGTGCAGCGTCGCGCCCGACGCCGAGTCCCGCACCAGCGAACCGGCGCAGTAGCCGTAGGGGTCGGTCTCGCCGTAGCCAACCTGGTAGCCGAGGATTGCGGAGCCGTCGGGCGACTTCCAGTCTGGGCTCGTTTGCGTGCCTGAGAAGTTGCCGCTGGCGCTGAGGCTCCAGTTCGCAGGGTGCACCGCGCCGCCCTTGGTGACGCCGTTGCCGAACAGGTTGCACTGCGCCAACGCCAGCGTCGGGTTGCCACCGCCATGGCTGATGAAATACAAACCTTCGTAGTTGTTGAATTTGATGTTGCACATCTGGATCTTGCCGCCGCAGGCCCCGAGCAGCAAAGCGCCGATGTCGTTGTAGGTCAGGTCGCTCTGGCTGACGGTCACCGTCGACGTCTCAAAGTGGAGGCCGGCGCCCTTGTTCTTGGTCACCAGCGCATGTCCGACCGTCATGCCGACGGTGCAGCTCTTGATCGATAGCCCGTTGCCAGCATTGTCCTGCAATGTGGCGCCATCGATGCTGAATCCGGAGCTTGACGTGACCGCGATGCCATTGCCCGCGTGCTCCTTGGAAGTGAGCGCCGTCAGCTTCACCGCCGTCGCGGCGCTGACCACGAGGCCATCGCCGGAAGAATTGCGCAGCAAGACCGAGGTCAACGTGTGGCTGCCGGTGCCGAGCTGGACGCCCGCCGTGCTGTGCTCGATGGTGGCGTGGCTGATCGTCGACTTCGAGGTGCTGCCAACAACCTGGAGCCGCTGCCACTGCCCGGTTTTGCCGGTGCCGCCGGCGGCCGTGATGAGGATGGGGTTGTTGGCGGTGCCGATGCTATCGAGCGTGCCGGCCACCAGGAGCTCAAAGTCGCCCTTGCCGTCGCCGTTCTGGTCGTGGTTGACGAAGAACACCGTCGTGCCGGGCTCGATGGTCAGCGCCTTGCCTGCCGCGATGGCAAGCGAGCCGCTGAGGTAGACCTCGCCAGCGAAGACGAGGTTGGCCGGGGCCGTCTCGCCGCCATGGTAGATGCCGCGCGACCAGGTGGCGTCGAACTTGACGCCGACGAAGCCTTCCAGGTTGACCGCCGTTGGCGCCGACATCGACACCAGCGGCAAGATGGCCGGGAACTCGCCGAGCCAGTTCCAGCGGGCGTCGGTGGTTCCGGCCGCGCGGAATACGGTCAGCTCGCGCTTGGCTTTGGCTTCGTCGTAGGCGATGGCGCTGATGACCATGGTCGCGGAGTACGACGAGTTCGACGAGCTCTTGAGTGCCTGCGCGACCACCGTCGAGGCCATGTGGCTGGCGACGTCGGAGATGCCGCTGCTGGTGGAGGCGGCGCTGACCAGCGTCGTTCCCGAGGCGTTGTCCTTGCGCACGGCCCCTGTGCAATAGCCGTAGGGGTCGGTCTCGGAGTAGGCCCAACGGAGGAGGTCGATGGTGCTGCCTGCCGGCGCCGCGAGCGTCGATGACGTGTTGGTGCCCGAAGAATTTCCACTCTGCTGCGCGCTGGTCGAGGTCGCCTTGATGACCCGAGCGCCGACGACGGCGTTGCCAAACAGGTTGTTGATGCGCAGGGCCAGCGTCGGGTCGGCGCCGTTGTAGTGGCTGATGCGCACACCCTCGTAGTTGTTGCCGGTGATGGTGCACTTGGTGATGAGGCCGCTGATGCCTCCTGTAACCTCGGCGCCGACATAGCCGTTGGCCGTCACCGCCACGCCGTCGAGCTGCAGCGAGGCGCTGGCGGAGCTGCTCTCGGCCCGCACGCCCGACTTGCCGTTCTTGCTCAGCTTGCCGCCGTTCCACACCAGCGCACTGGAGGCGCCGAGCACGACGCCCTCTTCAAGGTTCTCGATGGCCTCGCTGTTGGTGCCCTCGGGCTGACCGCCGCCAGCGACCACGATGCCGACGCGGTTCTTGCGCAGCACGACGTTGGTGAGCGGCACCTTCTTCTTCGCCTCGATGCCGACATCGGCGAACTCGATGACCGCGTGCGAGAAGCTGCTGCCGTCGCCCGCGATGACGATCTTGTCCCAGCTCTTGCCCGCCGGGACCGTGGCGCCGTAGTTGGTGAACACCACCGGCTCTGCTGCCGTGCCCTGGACGATGATCTTGCCGTTGACGGTGATGCTGTAGTCGCCTTTGCCGTTCTTGTCCTGATCGACCGTAGCGAACTGGACGCTGGTGCCAGCGGCGACCGTCAGCACCTGACCGACCGGAACCACGACGTTGCCGGTGACGATGATCGTGCCGACCCAGGTCGTCGTGTTGACGTTGCCAAAGACCGTCTGCAGCAGGCTCAGGTCGACCTTGCGCGTCGCGCTCGTCACCTGGCCGACGGCGTCGCGCACCTCCATGGTCAAGGTGTAGCTGCCGGCCTTGGCGTACTTGTGCTTGAGGACCTTGGTCTTGGACCAGTCGACGTCCCAGATGCCGTCGGTGTCCCAGTCCCAGCGCACCTCGAGGTCTTCGGTCTTGGTCTCGGCGTCCGTGCTCAGCGTGCCGTCGACGCTGACCTCGAGCGCGCCCGACACCACCGCCGAGAACGAGGCGGTCGGCACCTGATTGACCACTGTCAGCACCCGCGCCAGCGAGCTTCCGACCGCGCCCTTGGCGTCGGTGGCCGTGGCGACGACCTGGATCTTGGAGCCCGTCTTGGCCTCCGCAGCAATCGTGGCGATGAACGTGTAGGGCGCTGTGGTGTCGGTCCCGACAGGCTGGCCGTCGAAGAGCAGCGACACCTTGCTGATGGCGGCGCCGGCCTTGCCGTTGGCGTCGACGGTAAACTGCACGACCTCGCCCTGGGTGACGTTGAGGTTGGCGGCTGGCTTGACGATGACCACGTCCGGCGGGTTGGCGGCCGACACCGTGAACGTGCAGTCCGCCTTGCCCTCGTCGCCGACGTCATCGACGACGGTCAAGGTCACCGTCACGCTGCCGGTCTTGCTGAACTTGCGGACCACCTTGTTCGCGACGCCCTGCGAAGGCGCGCTGCCGTCCGAAAAGACGAAGGTGTAGGACTTGACGCTGCCATCGCTGTCGCTCGAGGCCGAAGCGTCAAACGTGCCGTCGGTGTCGACGATGAGGGCCGCCGGGCAGACCAGCTTGGCCGTTGGCGCAAGGTTCTGCGCCTTGGCCTGCACCAGGCAAGAACCCTTGGCGGTCGCGCCCTTATCGTCGACGATCTCGACAGTGACTTCGTAGGCGCCCGCCTTGCTGTAGCTGTGATTGGCCAGCGCGGAAGTGCCGCTCGCCGGCGCGCTGCCGTCGCCGAAGGTCCACGTGTAGCCCTTGATGGTGCCGTCGGGATCGCTCGACTTGCTGGCGTCGAAGGCCGCTGCCTTGCCGACCTCGACCGCGGCCGGACACGACAACGAGACCAGCGGCGGCTTGTTGGTCGCCGAGACGTCGATGTTGCAGGTCTGCGAGCCCTCGCCGCCCTTGTCGTCGGTCGCCACTACCAGCACCGCTTGCTTGCCGGCCACGTCGAGGACAAGCTCGAAACTGCTGCAATTGCTGGCCTTGTGGATCAACTTGCTGTTCACATAGAGCGCGCAGCCGACGATCTGGCCGTCGGCATCGCTCGTGCCGGCGGTGTCGAGCTTGAGCTTGGCGCCGACCGGTACGCTCGTCGGGCACTTGAGGCCGACGACCGGCGTCTCATTGGGCACAAGGTTCTCCGCGCCCGCGGTCGGCTTGGCGAATACCTTAAAGTCCTTGCTGTTGTCGTTGGTGTCGGTCGCCTTGGCGTCGCGGGCGATGCTGGCCCCATTCTCGGCGTCCGGCGCCGCCAAGCCCTCGCCTTTGAACTCCGCGTCCTTGAAGTCGCCGTAGCCCACGGCGTCGACGACCTTGGTGCCGTAGCGCAGCTCGACGCTGTCGGGGCCGTTCTGGTAGTCCGCCTGCGCCGAGACTTGGTCGGCGACGTCGAGGATCGCCTTGGCGGCGTTGGTGGCGGCGATGACGAAGTAGCCGTCGGCCGGGATCTTCCCCTTGAGGTCGATGGCGTTGTAGGCCTTGGCGCCCAAGCCGTCGATGCCGACAAGAGCCCAACCCGTCAGGTCGGCGCCAGCCGGACCGTGGAGCTCGATAAACGCGTCGGCGTCTGCGCCCGCGCCGTCGTAGAGCAGCTCGTTGATGACCACGTTGTGGGGCGCGTCCTTCTGGACACAGGCGCCCGCCTTGCAGGTCTCGAAGGCGCTGCAGGGCTTCGGCACCGAGCCGTCGAGGCAGAGATCGGCGTCGAACTGGCCGCAGGTCACCACCGCGTCGCCGTCACAGCTGGTCGCGCCCGCCTTGACGCAGTCGTCGGCGCAGCTCGTCTCGCACTTGCCGGCGACGCACCATTTGCCGACGCCGCAGAGGAATTTGTCCTCGTGCTTCACGGCAGTGCAGCCGGCCTTGCCGTCGCAGCTGTCGAGGCTGCAAGGGTCGCCATCGTCGCAGGTCTTGGCCGCGCCCTTGCAGAGGTTGCCCTGGCAAGCGTCGCCGACGGTGCAGGCGTCACCGTCATCGCACTTGGCATTGCTGGAGGTGCTGCTGCAACCCTGCTTGCTGTCGCAGCTATCGGTGGTGCAGGCGTTGCCGTCGTCGCAGAGCTTCGCCTTGCCCTTGCAGCCGCCGTCGGCGCAGGCGTCGGACTCGGTGCAGACGTCGTCGTCGTTGCAGGGCACACCAGCGGCCTTGTTGCCGTCGAAGGCGCATTTGCCGCTCTTGCTGTCGCAGCTGTCGACCGTGCACGGGTTGCTGTCGTCGCAGCCCGTCGCCTTGCCCGCCGTGCAGGTGCCGCCAATGCATGCGTCGCCGACCGTGCACAGGTTGCCGTCGGCGTCGCAGGGCTTGTTGGTGTTGACCTGGGCGCAGCCGGCCTTGGCGTCGCAGCTGTCACTGGTGCAGGGGTTGCTGTCGTTGCAGTCGGTCAGGCTACCGCCTTTGCAGCTGCCGCCCTTGCAGCCGTCGTTCTCGGTGCAGGCGTTGCCGTCCGTGCACGGCAGCCCCTCGAGCGCGTCGTCGAAGATGCACTTGCCGCCCTCTTTGATCGAGCACTTGGCGATGACGCAGGCGTCGCCCGACTCGCAGATCTTGGGGCTGCCGGCCTCGCACGAGCCGCTCTTGCAGATGTCCCCGACCGTGCAGGGGTTGCCGTCCTCGCAAGCGGTTGCGTCGATCGCCTTCTGCGTACAGCCCGCCTTGGCGTCGCAGGCGTCTTCGGTGCACGGGTTTTTGTCGTCGCAGTCGAGCTTGCCACCGGCGATGCACTGGCCGGCGAGGCACTTGTCGCCGCTGGTGCAGGCGGTGCCGTCGGCGTCGCAGTCGAGGCCATCGGCGCCCGAGATCGACTTGCACAGCTTGGCTTGGGGATCGCAGGCGTCGATGGTGCAGGGCTTGCCGTCATCGCAGGCGCCGTTGTCGGTCTGGCTGTCGCAGTCGTTGTCGAGCCCGTCACAGATCTCTTTGCCGATGCCGGGCGTGATGCAGGCCGAGAGGCCCTCTGCGCCGCAGGTGCGCTGACCGACGCACGTCCCGATCGGGTTGCCCTTGTCATCCAGGGCCGGCACCTTGCAGATCGTCGACAGCTTCTTCTTGACGGACGAGGCGTTGCAGGCACACGCACCGTATCCGGCGCCGCTGCCAGCCTCGGCAGGGCGGACGCACTGCTTGGTGCTGGCGCCCTCGACGGTCTTGACGTCCTTGCAGGCGTAATCGGCGGGGCAGCCGTCGTCGCCGCTACAGGCGATGCCGCAGAAAGCGCCGAGCCCGCCCTGGTCGATGCAGGCCGCGTCCTTGTAGCCGAGCGCCTCGCATTCTTTGGAGGCCGCGCAGGGGTTGCACAGTGTCGGCACCGGCGGCACGCAGATCGAGACCGGATCGCCGCCGACGCTCAGGGTCGCGCACTTGAAGCCGGGCTCGGCGCAGGTGTCGGTGCAGGTCTGGGCGCAGATCTTGCCGGTGGCGCTCTGGCCATTGGGGTGGTCGATGCAGACCTGCGCGTCGCACTCGTTGTTGGCCTTGCACTCGCAGCCCGGGCCGCCGGGGCAGAGCTCGCCGACGCCGTCGCTGCCGCCGCCATCGTCGCCCGTCTCAGGCTCGCTGGCGCCGTCGCTGGTCGCGGCGTCCTCGTCGCTGGTCGCGGCATCCGGCGCGGTGTCTGCCGCTCCGCCCTGATCGCCGATAGCCCCGAGATCATTGCCTCCGCCGAGGTCGAAGGCGATCGCGCCGTCTTCGCCGGCCTGGCCAGAGCCCTCGCTACAGGCCGCGAGCGCAAGCGCCAAGACCGCGGCAGCGCCAAGGCGCAACCAGGCCGAGGATTGGGCAACGAAAACCAGGCGAATGGGCGTGTGCATGGACGAATCCGGCGGACCCTCAGGCGATGGCGGGGCCCGTCCCTGCGCGCGCGCGGCAGCGCCCGCAGCTTGCGACGAACGGCCTGAACGTACCGAAGGCCGCTGGCGCCTACAAGCCAAGCCGATAGCGTCGCGTACCGCTTACCTTTTTGGCAGTGTTGGTCTCAGCGTACCCTTGCCGAGGCGCCCTTGGCCCTCAATTCGCTTTGGGCTGCAGCTGAACGGTGCCGACGTTGTCCTGGTTGGTGGTCTCGACGACGACGTCGTTTTCGTCGAGCCGGGCGCCGATGTAGTAGGAGGCGGGGAGCCCCGTCGGCACCGGGATCGTGCGCACGATGGTCTGGCTGGCGCCCGCCGCCAACGTGAGCGACGCCTCATAGAGGCCGGTGTCGTTCGGCGTGATGTTTTCGTTGTTGGAGCGCCGAATCACGAAGCCCGCGTTGTTCACAGCCGCCGCGCCGGCGTTGCTGACCACGACCGTGATGTCGACGGTGCCACCGACCGCTGGCGTCGCCGTCGACGCCTTGACCGAGACCACCACCAGGTTGGGCAGCGGCGTGATCGTCAGCGTCACCCAGCCCGTATTGTCGGTCTCGATGGTCTCGTCGATCTTGGCGTCGTGGTCGCCGATGACGGTGAGGTAGCGCAAGCTCGGGTGAAGGTTGGCTGGGACCGTCACCTGCCAGTTCTTGCTCTGAGTCGCGCCGGGCAGGATCGTCGGCTGAAGCGACGAGGCCACCTCAACCGCGCCATCGAGGACGCCCGGCGATTTGGCGAACACGACGCGAGCGTTCCAACTGCCGGTCTCCTTGCTGCCGAGGTTGCGCCAGTTGGTGCTGAAGTTGATCGTCTGGCCCGAGGTCGGCGTGTCGTCGTTGACCTGCGCGGTCTGGAAGAAGAGGTTGGGCTTGCTGTTGTCGGCACCCGGCGTCGAGAAGGTCGTGCCGGCGGTGTTGTTGTTTTCCGCCGCCTCGAGGATGGCGTCGCCGCTGTCGACGAAGGCGCCGATGCCGACCTGGGTACCCGCCGGCGTGTTCGGCAGCTGGAAGTTGATCTGCACCTGGCGCGACTGGCCGGCGTTCAGCCCGTTCTGGTTGCTGGTCTGGCCGACGTAGGTGTCAGCGGCCGGCTCGATGGTCAGGTTGTTGCTGGAGTAGACCGCGCGGATCTGGAAGTTGTTGCTGTTGGCGCCGCCGATGTTGGCGACCGTCATCGACACCTGGACGTTGGTCCCGCTGGCGCCGAAGTTGGGGCTGATCTGCAGCGCCGTGATCACGAGGTCGGGTCGGGCCTGGGCGGTGATCTGCACGGCGTTGCTGAGGTTGTTGCCCTCACTTGACTCTGTGACCGCTCCGCCACTGTCGACGCGGTAGATCAAGAAGCGCGTCCCGCTGGTGGTGCCGGTGGGCAACCGGAGCTTGGCAGTGGCGGTGACCTGCTTGCCTGCAGCGATGCCCGAGCGCGGCTGCGACAGCAGCGGCGTGTCGTTGCTGCCGAGCGTATTGTCCGTCGACAGGTACCACGTGCCCTGGAAGTTGCCGGCGTCGGCCAGGCCGCTGTTGTGCTCGATCGCCTGGACGTCAAAGTCGACACCGACCTGGATCGTCGTGGTCGCGCCCAGCACCTCGGCGTTGGTCGCCTTGAGGTCTGGCAGGTTCGCCGCCGTCACCTCGACGTCGGCCGCGGCGACGTTGTTGCTCTCGCTGGTCTCGACGATGAGCGTCGTGCGGTCGGCGTAGATGAGGACTTTGTACTTGCCGGGCGGCACCGAGGCCGGAATCGTCACCTGCAGCTGGCGGTTGGCCGAAGCGCCGGCGGCCAGCGCGGCGCTGTTGACGGTGCCTAGCAGGACATCGGCGCTGCTGACCTGGCCATCGATCGACAGGTAGATGCCGTCCTGGAAGCCTGTTGGCGTGTCATCGCCCTCGTTGGCGTCGGTCCAGTTGACCGTGAGCGCGGCGCCGGCGCTGACCGAGTCGGCGCTGAGCTTCTGCGACTTGGGCACCAGATCTGCCGGCGCCAGGATCTTCAGGTCCTTGACGACGATGTTGTTGGTCTCGCTGACCTCGGCGACCTGGGCCGTGGCGTCGGCGACGAGCAGCAGCTTGTACTTGCCTGGGGTCGTCCCGTAGCTGACCTGAACGTTGGCTGTGCGATTCTGGCCGGGGTTGATGCCCTGCAGGTTGGAGGTCGCCAGCTGCGTATCCTGGTTGTCGACCTTGTCGTCGACCGAGCGGTAGAGCCGCACCACGCTGTTGCCGCCGTTGCCGGTGCCGATGTTGTCGACGCGCAGCACGGCCTGGCTCGTCGTCCCCGGCAGCACAGCGGTCGGCAGCGTCGCAGACGGTACGTAGTCGGGCAGACCCGTCACCGCCAGCCCGCGCGCCGCAGAGTTGTCGGACTCGAGCGACTCGGGCACTTCACCCTTGGTGTCGACCACGTAGATGAGCGCCTTGCCGCCTTGGGCGACGTTGGCCGGAATCTTGACCGTGAAGCTCAGGCTGCTCGTCAGGCCGGCGGCGATCTCCGCGCGCAGGTTCGACGCCAACACGAGGTCGTCGGCATCGACCACGCTGTTGGTGCTCAGGTACAGGATGTCGTTACGGGTGCCCGACGTCGCCTGGCCGTTGTTGTTGATCGCCACCTTGATCGCGAGCTCTTGGCCCGCCGTGACCGTATCCGCGGCCTCGAAGGCCGTGATGCGCAGGTTGGCGACGGCGCCTACTTGGATCTTCTTGCTGACGACGTTGTTGGTCTCGCTGCCCTCCGCGACCTGCAGGCTGGCGTCGGTGACGACAAAGAGCGTGTAGGTACCGTTCTGGGCGTTGGGCAGCCCGATGGTCGCGGTGTGGGTCTGCGATGCCCCGGCGGCCAGCGCGTTGGTCTGTCCTTGGCCGATCTGCTGGTCGCCTACCTCGAGCGTGTCGTTGACCGACCAATAGGCCCGAATCACCGATCCGCCAGCGTTCGCCGCACCCTGGTTGAGCACGGTGGCCGAGAGCTGCATCGGCGTGTTGGGTCCGTAGAAGTCCTTGTCCGTCGACCACGTGGTGATGGTCAGGTCGGGCTTGGCCACCACCTCCAGGTCGGCGTTGGCGATGTTGTCGCTGGGGTCTTCGACGATGACGTCACCCGAGTCGACGTGCGCCAGCACCTTGTAGATCGCGCCCTTGGCGGTGGTCGGCACCACGACGCTGAGGTTGAGCGTCGTCGACTTGTTGGCGCCGAGGCCGGTGTCCAGCTTGACGGTGGTCAACACCGCGTCTGCCTTGTCAGCGGTGAGGTCGCTGGACAGCAGCACGGCGACATCGAAGGCGCCGGCATCGGTCTGGCCGTTGTTCTTGACCTCCACCGCGACGTTGATCTTGGCGCCGGCATCGGCCTTGGCGACCGCGGGCTTGACCGACACCGCGATGAGCTGGGCGTCCTTGGTGCACCCCGAGATGGGGCTGTTGCTGCAGATGCCGGCCGAGCAGGCGTCCTTGGTGCAGGGGTTCTTGTCGTCGCAGGCGGTGATGTCGACGCAGGCGACGCAGCCCTCCACTTTGGTGGCGCTGCAGTCGCCGGTCTTGCTGTCGCAGGCGTCGTTGGTGCACGGGTCGCCGTCGTCGCACTTGGCCTTGCCGCCGTCGACGCATTGGCCCTTGGCGCAGCTATCGCCGAGGCTGCAGGGGTTGGCGTCGGTGCAGGGCTTGCCCTCGTTGATGGCCTGCAGCTCGCAGCTGCCGTTGCTCGGCACGCAGGTCGCCGCCAGGCAGCCGGTGTCCTTGGAGGGATCGCAGACGACCACGCTGGCGCCGTCGATCTGGCACTTGTTGGCCTTGCAGACCGGCTTGCCGTTGCAGAGGTTGCTGTCGTCCTTGCAGTCGCCATCGACCTTGCACTCGCAGAGGTTAGCGCCCGGCTGGCACTTGCCGCCGGCGTCGCAGGTGTCTTTGTCGGTGCAGGCGTCGCCGTCCTGGCAGGCGATACCGACGCTCGGGGCGCTCTGGCAGCCGACCTTGGGATCGCAGGCGTCCTTGGTGCAGGCGTTGTTGTCGTCGCAGGCGTTCGCCGGCTTCTCGGTGCCCTTGCAGACCTTGTCCTTGCAGCCATCGTTGTCGCTGCAGGCGTTGGCGTCATCGCAGGGCGCGCTGTTGGCGGTCTGCGTGCAGCCGACCTTGGGGTCGCAGGCGTCATCGGTGCAGGCGTTGCCGTCGTCGCAGCCCTTGCCCTTGCCGGTGCAGAGGCCATTGTCGCAGGCGTCCTCCATCGTGCAGGCGTTGCCGTCGTCGCAGGTGCCGCCGTTGGGCGCCGGTTTGCTCTGGCAGGACCCGCCGATGCAGCTCTCGCTGGTGCAGACGTTGCCGTCGTCGCAGCTCTTGGTGGCGCCAGGCGCGCAGGTGCCGCCCTTGCAGGCGTCGCTCTCGGTGCAGGCGTCGCCGTCGTCGCAAGCGCCACCGTCGACCGGCGACGTCGTGCAGCCCTTGCCCTTCTCGCAGGCGTCCTTGGTGCAGGGGTTCTTGTCGTCGCAGATCTTGTCCTTGCCGCCGCAGCCGCCGCCGAAGCAGCTGTCGCCCTCGGTGCACGGGTTGCTGTCGTCGCAGGTGCCGCTGTCGTCGGCGGTGGCGGTGCAGCCGCTGGCCGGCAGGCAGGCGTCCTTGGTGCAGGGGTTGCCGTCCGCGCAGGCGACCGGTCCACCACCCGCGCAGCTGCCGTTGCTGCAGCCATCTTTGGCGCTGCCGGTGCCGGTGCACGCGTTGCCGTCGTCGCAGGCCCCGCCATCGACCGCCGGCGCTGCCACGCAGCCGATCTTGCCGTCGCAGCTATCGATGGTGCAGGGGTTCTTGTCGTCGCAGACCTTGGCAGCTCCGCCCTTGCAGGCGCCCGCGCCGCAAGCATCGTCGCCGGTGCAGGCGTCGCCATCGTCGCACGGACCCTCCTTGGGGGCCTTGCCGCAGCCGACCTTCGGGTCGCAGGTGCCGGCGTTGCAGGTGTCGCCAGCGCAGGTCACGGCCGCGCCGCCCTTGCACAGGGCTTGCGCGCAGGCATCGCCGCTGGTGCAGGCGTCGCCGTCGTCGCAGGCGCCGTCCTTGGGCGTGCTCTGGCAGGCGAACTTGCCATCGGAGCCGGCCGCGCAAGCCCCGACGAAGCAGGTGCCGCTGGCGCAGCTCGACTCGTCGGTCTCGCCGTCACAGTCGTTGTCGACGCCGTCGCAGCCCTCGTCGGCCGGCGATGTCGGCTTGCAGGGCGGCTCGCAGGTCAACTTGCCGCCGGCCTCGGTGCAGACGAAGCCTTTGGCGCAGTCGCCATCGACCTTGCAGGGGCAGCTGAGGCCGCCCGGGCAGGTCGCCACGGTGTCATCGGTGGAGGAGCCGCCGTCGCCGCTGTCCGCCGCGTCGTTGCTGCCGGCGTCGTCGTTGGACGAACCGCCGTCCGTGGCCGCGTCGCTGGCGCCCGCGTCGTCGGTGCTGCCTCCGGGGTCGTCGGTGGCCGCATCACTCGTGCCCGCGTCGTCGGTGCTGCCGCCGGCGTCATCGGTGGCCGAGCCGCCGTCGGAGGCCGCGTCGCTCTGGCCCGTGTCGTCGGTGCTGCCGCCGGCGTCATCGGTGGCCGAGCCGCCGTCGGTGGTCGCATCGCTCTGGCCCGCGTCGTCGGTGCTGCCGCCGGCGTCGTCGGTGCTGCCGCCGGCGTCGTCGGTGCTGCCGCCGGTGTCGTCGGTGCTGCCGCCGGCGTCGTCGGTGCTGCCGCCGGCGTCGTCGGTGCTGCCGCCGGCGTCGGTTCCGCCGCCGATGTCGTCGGTTCCGCCGCCGGTGTCGTCGGTTCCGCCGCCTCCGTCCAGGCCGCCGTCCGCCAGGCCGCTATCGGAGAGTCCACCATCGGAGCCGCCAGCGTCGCCGGAGATGTCCGTCGGGGCGCCAACCACCGACTCATCAGCGCCGCAGCCGCCTGCCACGAGGGCGAGTGCTGCGAGCCAAAGGGCGATTGGCGGCGACTTCAGGGTCCAGAACATGGCGACACTCCTCGCGGGTAGGCCCACAAAGTGTGCGACCTCCCGGCGCGATTGCAAGGATCTGCGGTGGAGATGTATGAAGAAGTGCGGCGCGAGGGGAGAGGCCTGCCCCTACTTGCGCTTCCACTCGCCTGTGTTCTGGCGCAGGGCGAGCTCAGCACGCGCCGCTGTGCAGAGATCGTCGGCGTGCATGCCGTGCAGGCGATCCACGGAGTCCAGGTCGCCGGCTTCGCCCCAGCGCCGCGGGGCCAAGATGCGGGCCGGATGCACCCGCTGCAGCGCGCCGGTCAGCCACTCGGCGACCGAAGGGGCGGCGTCGATGGCGACGATGAGCGGCGCGGCGAGCAGCGCGTCGTCGTCGAAGAGGTCGTCGAGGGCGTGTCCGGGGCCGTCGTCGCGCCACGCCGCCGGGTTCTGCGCCCAGGCGTCCCAGCTGCGCCACAGGCGCTCCCAGCTCGTGACGTTGAGCACGCGGCAGCCGACGCCATCTTCGGCGTGGAGCCGGGCAGCGGCACGCCGGGCGCAGGCGACCTTGCGGCCCGACGCCGCGAACAAGACGGTCGGCCGCCCCGGCTCAGGCGGGTGCAGATCCGCGCCCTGCAGCCAGTAGCCGCCGCGGATCGCCGCCTCCGCGTGATCGGCCGGCAGGGTGGTCGGTTGCTCGAGAGGCTGTGTCGTCAGGCGCAGGTAATGCGCCTCGCCGCCCTCGCGCCAGAGGTCGGCCAGCGCGTAGCGGTAGATCGCCGCCAGGTCGGCGGCGAACGCCGGCTCCCAGGCGCAGATGCCCGGCGTGTCCATGACCATGCGCGGCGTGGCCACGGACTGGTGGGTGAACGTCTCGCGCGAGAGCCCCGTCCCCGAAGGCACGCCGACCAGGATGAAGCGGCTGCCCGAATAGAGCGCGACGTCGAGCTGATTGAGCGCCCGCTCCACGAACTTGTCGTAGACCGTGACCACGGGCAGCAGCGGCATCCGACCTTCGAGGCGCTTGCGTGGCCGGCCCATGGCGCCCGCCCAGAGCATGGCGTTGCCCTCGGCGATGCCGAGCGCGTGGAATTGGCCGAAGGGGCTCGCCCGCCAGTCGAACGACACCGCGCGGCCGGCGCGGAGAAACGCCCAAGTATCAGGCAGATCGCGCGGCGCGAAGACGCCATGCTCCTTGATGATCGGGCCGAGGTGTGTCGTCTGGCCGACATCGGGCGCGGCGAACACCGCCAGCGCGCCGGCCGGGCTGCGCAGCAAGGCCGCGTTGAGGCTCTGGAACGCCTCGCCACTCGACAGCGACGTCCGCGCCGGCGCCCGCAGCCCGGCGAGCGCGACCTCGACGTCGAGCGGCGCACCCGCCGGCCGGTGATCAAAGGGCGCGTTCGCGGGCCCGGACAGCAGCAGCGCCTCGCGCTCGCCCAGCAAGAGACCCAGCGCGCTGTCGACGGGTGGCCGCGGCCAGGGCTCAAGAGCGGGCACCCCCGCGCCGGAGCCAAAGGCCAGCGCCTCTTCGGCCGGCATCAGCGCGCCGTGATTCTCGGGGTGGCCGGCGAGGCTGCTGCCGAAGCCCTTGACCGTGTGGGCGATGAGGCAGACCGGCCGCCCCGCCACCGCCGCGCGCTGGCAGGCGTCGGCGAGCAGCGCAACGTCGTGGCCGCCGAGGTCGTGCAGCGCGGTGCGGAGGACGTCGTCAGCCACGCCCTCGACGCAGCGCGCGACACCGGCGTGGCCCTCTGTGCCGAGGGGCCACAAGGCATCGACGCTGTCGAAGAGCAGGCGCAGGCCGGGCTGCCTTTCGCTCGCCGCCTGGCGCAGGCCGCCCTCGCCCAGCAGCAGGGCCCGGAGCGCAGCGCCATCGAGCAGCAGCAGCGCTTGAAAGACCGCGTCGCTGCAGCGGCGCAGGGCGGCTTGCAGCGCGTCGCCGCCCGGCCGGGCGAGCAGTGCCCGCAGCTGCCTTCCTTCGCGCAGCTGCTCGGTCTGCCACCCTTGGGCGCGGAATTTGGCCTCGATCCAGGCGTCCAAGCGGCCGCTGCCGCCCTCGCCGTCGACGGCGTCGTCCAGCACGCGGTCGAGGCTCTGGCGGTTGCAGTCGATGATCCAGACGAGGCCCGGCAACTGCCAGCGGCCGGCGTCGTAGAGGCTCTCGTCGACCTGGCCCTCGGTCAGCTCGCCGTCGCCGCACAAGGCGAAGTTCGTCGCCTGCAAGTCCGGCACGGTCGCGCCCTCGGCCCGCGCCCGGCCGCGCAGCATCCGGTTCTGCACCTGCAGCTCGAGCGCGTCGTAGATGGTCGCCGCGACGCCAAGCCCCTCAGAGCTGCTGGTGTAGTCGACGAAGTCGGGGTTTTTGGCCGGGGTGGGGTAGGGCTGAGGGCCGCCGAGCTCGCGCAGCTGGGACATCTTGGCGGTCGGCAGCCGGCCGAGCAGGTGCATGAGGCTGTAGAGGACGGGCGCCGCGTGCGGCTTGACGGCGACCCGGTCGCCTGGCCGCAAGACGTGCAGGTAGAGCGCCGTCAGCATCTGCAGGCTCGACAGTGACGACGCCTGGTGGCCGCCGACCTTGGGCTTGCCGCCTTTGTTTTCGGGCTTGTGGTTGGCGTGGTCGATCATCGCCAGCGCGCCGCGTCCGACATAAGCGCAGGCGAGGTCGAGCAGGGCGACCTTGGCCGGGTCGAGCGGTGGCGTTTCGGGTCGCAGGGGACCCTGCGAGAGGGCGACGCGGGCCGTGGCTGGGCGGGCGTCTGGCGCGTGGCGATCGGCCATGGGCGGGCTCCTGCCCGATGGCCGCGTGGCGCCCGTCAGTCGACGAACCAGGGCTCGGGCGGCTGCACGATCGGGGTCTGCAGCGCGCTTGGCAAGCCCTGGACCAGGGTGCGTAGCTTGCCGACCCAGGCGAGGTCGTCGGCGATGTCGGGGTCGCTGTGCGTCTTGAGCCAGACGCTGACCGCGGCGTGGAGTTGATCGAGCGTGCCGCGCGCCGCGCCGACGTCGCCGTCGCGGACCAAGGCGCACGCCAGGCGCAACCCGACGAACAGGTTCAGCATCACAAAGCCCTTCTCGACCTCGGGGTTGGCGAAGAGGCCCGCCGCCGCCGCCTTGTCCGAGAGCTCCGGCGCCGTCAGCTGGAGGCTGTGGCTCTTCTGGCCTCCCTTGGCGATGTGGCGCCAAGCGATGCTGAGGGAGCCGATCTCCTTCAGCTGCGGCGCGTCCAGGCTCGACGCCAGCGGCATCAGCTCGAGCTGGATGGCGCCACCGCCGCCACGCCGCCCGCCCTCAATCGGGGCCGCCGCCGACAGGCGCTTGGCGAGGTAGAGCGCGGGGATGCGCAGGGTCGCGCCGCCATCGTCAAGGGTGGCATCGCGCACGCCGTACACCCCGCGCGGAATCCACCCCTCGCCCGCGTTGAAGCGGATGGTGATCTCCGCCGCGACGGGGAAGAGGGCCGTGTTGGACTCCTCGACGAAGACCTCGTGTACCGCATTGGAGTCATTCAGGAAGTAGGCATTGCCCTGGCCGATCTCGGCGAGGCTCGTCATCAGCGCCTGGTCGAACTCCTTGCCCACGCCTACGGTCGTCAGGCCGACGCCGTTCTGGGCCCACTTGCGCGCCAGGGCGCGGGTCTTGGCGCCATCGACCAGCCCGGCGGTGGCCAGGCCGTCCGAGAGCAGCACGACGCGCGCGGCGAAGCCCGCCGGGGTCTTGTGCTGCACCAGGTCGTAACCTGTGGCGAGGCCGGCGTGGAGGTTCGTGGATCCGCCGTTCAGCAGGCCCTTGATCGCCGCCTCGATCCCCGTGGCCTGGTCGATGCCGGCCGCTTCGATGCGGACACTGGCCTCGTCGCTGTAGGCGACGATCGAGAGCAGGTCCTGCGACGACTGGCTCTGCATGTGCCCTAGCAAGCGGAAGAGCCCCTCGCGCAGATCGGCGATCGGCTTGCCCACCATGGAGCCCGAGACATCGACCACGGCCACGAGGTGCAGGTTCGGCCGCGGCAGCTTGGTGGGATCGAGCGGCGAATTCAGGCCGATCTGCAGGATCGTGCACGGCGTGCCGGTCAGCAGGTTGCCGCGGATGCCGAGGGACGCGTGCAGGCAGAGGTCTTCGCCACAGGTCGGCGGCGGGAAGTCGAACTTGTGCTCTGCAAAGAAGCCCATGTCGTCCAGCACTTTCGGATCTGGGATCTTCGCAGCGTCGACCAACGCCTTGAAGGCCGCGAAATCTGCTGCCCCCGGCGCGACGAAGCCCGCTGCGCCGCCGCCGACGGTCGCCGGCTGCGCGCCTCCGCTGGCGCCGGTATCTTCGGCGCTGCAAGCGGCCAGCGCGAGCACCACGCAACCCGCTGCCAACACGGCGAAAAAACGCATCCGTTGCTCGCCTCGCATCGCACCCTCCGCCCGCGGCGCCGCCCACCGCGCCATCGCCCGAAAACGCGCACGCCGCACGGATCGTTGTCCGTCGACCGCAAGGCCCTCGAAGTCACTGCTGGCCGCGCTCACAGGGCCTCCAGGTACACCGTCTCGAGAAACACCCCGACCGGGCCCGGCCAGGCGACGCACTTTTCGTCGCTGGCGATGCGGCGGCTGGCCTGCGTCAGCCAGAGCGTACGGTCCTTGCCAAGGCTGAAGGGGACACCGAGCGCGAGCGACTTGGCCGGCAGCAGCTTGTCCGTCTGGATCTGCAGGCTGACGCGCTCGGCGATTTGACCGCAGGCCGCAACCACCGGCTGGCAGCCAGCGGCATCGCCGATGCTCCACTTGCTCAGCCCATACTGGACAGGCGCCTCGCCGCGACCCACGCGCAAGCGATGCGTCGCGCTGCGAATGGTGTAGCCCGAGAGCGTACCCCCGCCCGCAGCCAGCGGGCTGCGGGTCAGCGCCAGCTTCTCCCCGACCTGGAAGACCATCGCTCCCTCAGGCAGACACATCCACACCGCCCCTACGTCAAAGCTGAGCGCGTGACAGCCATCACCAAACGATTTCATGGAGGTCAAGGTTGCCCCAACCTCAGCGGAGGCCTCGCCCTGCTGCCCGATCGCGGCCAGAATTGTCTCGAAAGTGTCGCTGGCCACCAGGGCGTCGTCGGTTGGGGCGCAGCCTGGCGGCGGATTCCCGACCGGCTGCGGTGGCAAGAAGAGCGACGCGTGGCTGGCCCAGCGCAATTTGCCCTTGCCGCCGTCCGCGCTCTCGATCGCCACCAGACGCGCCGGGTCGGCCCTGTCCGTCGTCTGGGCGACGCCTTTGAGCGGCACGTCCTGCACGTGCCAGAACACGACGCGCGGCGAGAGCTGGGCTGCCTCGATGAGCACGGCGTCGCAAGGCGTGCGCAGCTCGAACGCCTCGGCATCGAGCCCGATCTGCTCCGGGGACATGGTGCCGCCGATCGGCATCGTGCGGCCCCGACGGAGCGCAAAAGTGCGACCCGCCTCGAACAGGTCGAGGCTGAGCAGCGTGCTCGGCACCTCGGCCACCAGACCGCAGTCGAGCTCCACGCTGCTGCGAAGGCGGCGCACCCGCACTTGCAGGTCGCCTTCAGAGCGGTTGCCGAGCACGAGGTGGGCGTCCCAGCCGAGCTCCCGGCTGTCGAACGGCTCCGGCGGGGGGCTCGTGGCGGCGCTCGCCAGCGCGCCGGCGGTGAGCAGCCCGCCTTCGAGCCAGCGTCTACGGCTGCGGCGGTTCGCAGCGGGGAGCGGAGACGCACCGCCTGCCGCGTCCGGCGCCGAGCCCTCGCCGGCCCTGAGCAGGGGCCGCAAGAGCCACGGCAGCGGCAGCAGCGCGAGCAGATCGGTGGGATCGACGGTGATCTGCCAGGGTACGCCTACCCACGTCGTGAACGACTCGACCGCCCCAGCCAGCGCCGGCGAGACGTTGATGGCCGCGACAAACGCCGCCGCCGCCGCGAACGCCCACGCACGCGCCCGTCGGCTGTGGGCGCCGACGACAAAGGCCAGTACGCCGCCCGCAACGATGGGCCCGACAAGGTCCGAGAGCTTGCCGGTGATCCAGCCGGGCGCCGAGCCACCGACACCTGCCGCGGCGCGCTTCAGCACATGATCGTTGAGGACCAGCAGCGCCAGGCTGCAGACGTAGACCGGGTGGCGCAGGAGCGCCCCGACCGCTGGGTGGCGGGAGGGCAGAGCAATCATGAGCAGACTCCCACGGATGGAGGTCAAGTGAATGTCAATCTAGCGTTCCCCCACCGCACATGCTAGCGCGGAAGTGCGCCATCACACTGCATTCGGCCGCTGGCGCTGGGGTCGCCACGAAGTCGGTGGTGGAGCCGGCGGCGCCCTCTGCGGCCCTCGGCGAGCGCCAGCGCGTCCCAGCCGCGCAGACCGCAACGCCGGACCCTGGCCAGCGCTGCGTGTGCCGGGGCCAGACGGGCGGTCACCGCCAGTCCTGAACCCCGGCCCGTCGCGCTCCTCGGACCCGCCAGCGGTCGAACCTTGTTCACGGCTGGCCCGTCCTTGACCAAGGGCCGCCTCGACCCTACCCTGCTGCGTCCGTTGGCTCGGCCACGTCGAGGTTTCATGCACGCTCTTTCTCGCCCCCTGCGCCCCAGCGCTACGTCCCTCCGCTACGCCGCGGCGCTGTTCGCCTGCCTCGGTGCCGTCGCTTGCGGCAACAAGAGCGGCCCCGCGACCGACAAGCCCGCCGCTGGCGCCGCCGCCCCGGCCGTCGACCGCGCCGGCCTCGGCAGCGATTCGCCCAAGGTCGAGGTCCTCGCCTTCGTCGGCTACCAGTGCCCGCACTGCAAGGCGAGCGCCCAGGACTTGTTGGCGGTCTTCGAGGCGAGCAAGGAGACGGCGCGGCTGCGCATCATCAACCTGCCGCTCGACGCCCACCCCGACTCGGTCGCGCTGGCCCGCGCCGCCATCGCCGCCCGCAAGCTCGGGCAGTGGCAGGCATGGTGGAAGCTCGTCTTCAGTGCAGAAAAGGTCGACGAAAGCCTCATCAAGCAATTCTCCACCCAGCCCGGCATCGACGCCGCCAAGTTCGACGCCCTCCGCCAGGGCCAAGAGGTCACCGACGAGCTGGCGTTCGACGTCGGGCTGGCCGACGCCCTCGGCGTCAAGGGCACCCCCTCGTACTTGGTCAATGGCGCGCTGCTTCAGGGCGCCCAGCCCAAGGCGACCTGGGAGGCCATCCTCAAGACCCAGGCCGAGGAGGCCGCTGCGCTCTTGCAGGGCGGCACCAAGCCCGCGGACTTGCACAAGGCGCTGGTGGAGAAGAACAGCCCGAAGCGCGCGCCCTTCTACGTCAAGCATGTCCTGCTGGGCGAGAAGCCACCGGCGTCGGTCGTGCCTGCCAAAGTCGAGCGCCCGAGCGGCATCGTCGGCGCTCAGATCGCCCCCGCCGGCACCGCCGGTTCACCGGTCGGGCAGACCCTGCGCTTCGGCGACCCGCCGGCCGACCCGAAGGCGATCTGGCGCGTGCTGGTCCGCGGCGACGACCCGCCGCGCGGCCCGGCCACGGCGCCGGTGACCGTCGTCGTGTTCGGCGACTACGAGTGCCCGCACACCGCGGCGCTGCAGCCGACGCTGGCCGCGCTGCTGACCGATATGCCCAACGATGTCCGGATCATCTGGAAGCACAACCCGCTCTCGATGCACCCCGGCGCCATGCCCGCCGCCAAGGCGGCTGAGGCGGCGCGCAGCCAGGGCAAGTTCTGGGAGATGCATGACGCCCTGTTCGCCGCGGGCGCAGCGCTGTCGACCGACAAGATCGAGGCAGCGGCACAGAAGGCCGGACTGGACGTGGCAGCCTTTCGTCTGGCGCTCGCCGGCACCGGCGCCGCCGACCGCCTGGCTGGCGATCAAGAGCAGGTCGACGCCCTCGCCATGCGCGGCACGCCCAACCTCTACGTCAACGGCCGCCACCTGATCGGCGCGGTCGATGCCGCGACCCTGCGTACCGTGATCGACGAGGAGGCCGTGCGCGCCAAGGCCGAGCTGACGGCCGGCACCCCCGCCACCGCCCTGTACGAGAAGCTCGTCGGCGGCGGCAAGCTGCTCGACTCCCTGGGCGCGTTGCCGGCCACCATCAACACCAGCGCCGGCATTACCCGTGGCCTGCCCGGCGCGGCCGTGCACATCGTCACCTTCCAGGACCTGCAGTGCCCCTTCTGCGCTCGCCTCGACCAACACCTGCGCGCCATGGAGGCCGAGATGCAGGGCAAGGTCATGGTGACCTGGATGGACTACCCGCGTAGCGACATCCACCCGCACGCGCTCCTGGCCGCCCAGGCCGGCCGCGAGGCCAACGCCCAGGGCAAGTTCTGGCAATTCCATGCCATCGCCATGAACGGCCAGGACAAACTCGACCGCGACAGCCTGCTCGAGCACGGTCGGCAGGCCGGCCTGGACGTCAAGGCCCTGGCCAAGGCGCTCGACAGCGGCAAGTGGCTGCCCGACGTCGAGAAGTCCAAGGCGGTCGGCGACTCGCTCGCGCTCAAGGGCACGCCGTCGGTGTTCATCAACGGGCTCGCCTTTACGCCACAGCTCGGCTTCTCGGCCGCCACGTTCCGCGTCGCCGTCCAGCGCGTGTTGCGTAGCCGCGAGTAAGTCCTTGCGCCGATCGACCACGAGCGTGTCCGGGCGGTGGGAGCCGGCATCCGCTGGCGCCCGCGGCCTGCTCGCGGCGTCGCTGCTGACCGCGCTGGCGTTCGTGGCCAGGCCCTTGATGGCGCAGCCCCAGGGCGATCGACGCGCCGAAGGTGCCACCTCTGGCGACGCCGCAGGCGCACCCGGAGCCACTCGGCAGGCGCCCTCGGCCCTTGAGGGGGCGCAACCCATCCCCGTGCGGATGGCCATCGACCTGCAGGACGAATACAGCCGCGCCGCGCTGCAGCAGGCCTTCACCGTCCTCGCCGCCGAGCCCGACGCCGCCCGGTTCGTCGTCGTCTTGCACCACGTGCCCCTCGGCCGCCACCCCGCCGCGCGCGCAGCCGCCGCCGCTGCCCACGCTGCCCGCCGCCAGGGCAAAGAGCTCGAGTTCGTACGCGCGCTGCTGGCGCGTCCCTCTCTGCACACCGCCGATGTCCGCGCCGCGGCGGAGGCCGTCGGCCTCAACGCCGACGCCGTCGTTGCCGACCGGGCGAGCCCGGCGCTTCAGGCCGCAGTGGAGCAGGAGCGGCGTGCTGCCGTGGCGTTTGGTGTGCGAGCGACGCCGACCGCGCTGATCGGCGGTCAGGGTCTGGTCGGCGTCGTGCCCGCGGTGGTGTTGCGCGCGGCATTGGCCCATGCCCGCAGCGCTTGGGCCCGCTGCGCTGGCCGCGGCGGCCGCGATTGCGAGCGCGAGGTGGTTCGCCGCAAGGCTCCTGGTTCGCTGGCGGCCCTTGCGGCTCTACGCGGGCGCGTGGCCTTGGGTCCCCTGGCGGCCCCTCCCAAGGGCGCCGCCAGCTCGACCGCGGTACGCGGCAGCCTGGGGGAGCGTTGGCGCTTGACGCTGACCGGCGACGAGCCGGCCCTCGGCGCCGCCCGCCCAGAGGCGATGGCCGCCTTTTTCTTCGACGTCACCGATCCCGACACGCCAGCGGCGCTGGCCGAGCTGCAGCGGCTTCTCTCCAGCCGACCGTGGCTGCGCGTGGCCTTGTTGCCTCTCGGCGAGCTGGAGCCTGGCCGCGGCGGCGCTTCGCCGGAGGCGGTGACCGCCAACGTCGCCCTTCTCGCCTCGTTTCGCAGCGGAGCCGCTGGCACGGTGGGCCGCACCGTCGACCGGCTGGCTGTGGCGACGGCCCCCGGCGATAGCCAGGCCCTGGCGGCGCGGCTGCAGTGGAGCGAGGCGGATAGGACGCGCTTCTGCGCGGATACGGCGGCGACCGTGGCCGCCGACCGCATCGTGCGGCTCGCCATCGCGGTCGATGGCCGCCCCGGGACCCTCTACATACACGGCCGCCGCTGGCGGGGTGTGGTCGGCGACGTCGGCCTCGACGCCGCGTTCGACGCCGCCCGCACCGAGGCGCAGCGCACTGGCCGCAAGGGGCTGGAGGCGCACGCGCGCCTGGTCGCCGACGGCCGCGCCCGCGACGAGGCCGAGATCGACCTCGACGGAGAAGAAGCGCTCGGCGACCTGTCCGCCGCCGTCGACCTCGGCGCCGCCGGCCTGCCAGGCGTAGCACCGCTCGATGCTTGGCTTTTCGTCGACTTCGCGCAGCCAGCGTCGCGTGCGGCTTTTCACGCGCTGCGCCTGCTGCGCGCCCACGCCCAGCATCCCGTGCGGCTGCGCCTGATGTCGATCGCCTCCTCGGCCGAGCCCGGGGTCTCGCCGCCGAGCGCCACGCTCCACATCTGCGCCCAGCGCGGCAAGGCCCTCGACTGCGCCCTCGGAATGTTCGCCGCGCCCGACGCCTATGACTGGATCGTGCTGCGCAAGATCGTACGCCGCTTCGGCATCACGCCGACGCAGCTCGGCGAGGGCGTGGCCAAGCCCGCAGTTCGCGACGCGATGGCGGCGGCAGCCGCTGTGGCGACGCGCCTCGACATGGTCGACGACCCCGTCATCTACCTCGGCAACCGCCGCTACCTCGGGCCGATCGACGAAAATCGCATCGTGCGCGCCGTCGCGGCGGCCCATCGCGCGACGTTTGGCGGTGCCGCCATCGCACCCGCGCCCCCCGCCGAGCCGAGTCGCCCCTCCGGACCAGGAGTCAGCCCATGAGCGCCCCCCTCTCAGAGCGTGGACGCCTCGCTCCGGCGTCTCCAATCCGCCGACTTGCCTCGCTGTCCGACGGAGCGCGCGCCCGCGGCGTCCACGTCCACCACCTGAACATCGGCCAGCCCGACCTGCCGACCGTGTCGGCGATGCGGCAGGCCTACCGCAACTACGATGGCGCCACCGTCGCCTACAGCCCCTCGCAGGGCACGGCCGAGCTCCGCAGCGCATGGGCAGACGCCTACAACCGCCAGGGCCTGCCGGGCACTCTGGCGCCGATCACCGCTGAAGACGTGCTGATCACGGTCGGTGGCAGCGAGGCGCTGCAGTTGGTCTTCGCCGCCGCCTGCGATGTCGGCGATGCCATCGCGGTCGCCGAGCCCTACTACACCAACTACCGCGGCGTCGCGCACCTGCTCGGCATCGAGGTCATCTCGGTGGCAACCGACGTTGCCGACGGCTTCGCCATCGACGTCGCGGCGCTCGAGGCGGCGTTGACGCCTGCCGTGCGCGCCATCGTGCTGTCGTCGCCCGGCAATCCCACCGGCGCCGTCATCGATCGCCCCACGCTCGAGGCCCTGGGCGCGCTCGCGGTGCGACGCGACCTGCTCTTGGTGCTCGACGAGGTGTACCGCGAGTTCGTCTACGACGATTCCGGCGTTGCCCCGAGCGCGCTCGCCATCGCCGGCGCCGAGCAGCACGTCGCCGTCATCGACTCGGTCAGCAAGCGCTTCTCGGCTTGTGGCGCCCGCGTCGGCGCCCTGGTCACGCGCAACCGCGCCCTCTTCGACGTCTGCGTGCGCTTCGCACAGGCCCGCCTGTCGCCGCCGACGGTCGACCAGGCTGCGGTGCTCGCCGCGCTGCAGGCGCCCTGGGACGAGGTCTACGCCAGCATCGCGGTCTACAAGCGCCGTCGCGACGTCTTGGTTGCGGCGCTGCGGGAGATCCCCGGCGTTGTCGCGCCGACGCCGGCCGGCGCGTTCTACCTCATCGCTGACCTGCCCGTGGCGGACGCTGACGCGTTCTGCCGCTTCTTGCTTGAGCGCTTCGACTACCGCGGCGAGACGGTGATGCTGGCACCGGCCGAGGGCTTCTATCGCACGCCGGGTGCTGGGCGCAGCCAGGTGCGCATCGCCTATGTGCTGGAAGAGGCCGCCCTGCTGCGGGCCGTCGACTGCCTGCGCGAGGGCCTGCGCGCCTACGCCGGCGGCTGAGCGTCCAGCGCTGCAGGGCCTGCGCCGGCTTCGGAAGCGGCGGCAGCTTCCACCGCGGCGGCTTCTGCGGCCTCTGCCAGCGCCTTGCGCGCTTTGGCACGGTGGGCGCGCCACGCTCGCAGGCCGAAGAAGGCCGCCAGCAGCAGGATGACGGCCAAGATGCCGTGCTCGGCCGCGCGCGCCTTGGCGACCACCTCGTCGAACTGTGCGCCCCAATACCAAGACGAGAACACCAACGCGGGCACGGAGAGCACCGCCGCTGCGCCGTCGTAGATCAAGAAGCGACTGAAGGAGATGCCGAGCGTGCCGCTGGTGAAAAACACCACCGAGCGCAGACCGGGCATGAAGCGGGCGGAAAATAGGACCTTGGCGCCGTTCTTTTTCAAGAAACCCTGCGCCTGCTCCAGCCGCCCGCCGCCGAACATGGACCGAAATGGCCAAACCCCCAGCAGCCGCACACCGAGGCGACGGCCGAGGGTGAACATGCAGCCGTCGCCGATCATCACGCCGGCGAGGCCGATGCAGGTCGCAAGGACGACGTCGGCGCCGGGGCGCGGCGTGCCGTCGGGAAGGGCGCGATAGGTCATGTAACCCATCAACAGCAGGGTGATGTCCTCGGGTACCGGCAGGCCGAAGCCGCAGAGAAGCAGCACGCCGAAGCCCAGCGCGTAGATCGTGGTCGCGTCAAACGACATCAGCCAGTTGATGACCGCGCCTACCGACTCATCCATGGACTCGCGCTCCTTCTCGCCGGTCGCCGCTGGACTTGCGCCCTCGCCGACGCTAGCGACGCGGCGACTTTGCCACGCGGCGACCCTGCGATGTCCGCAAGACGCTGCGTCGCCGGGGCTCAACGCCGTTGCCGTTGTCGCGCCCGAATCGCTCGCGCCGCCGCCCGCGCCCATGCCTTGACCGGACCGGGCTGCGACCAATTGATGAATCGCCCGACGCGGGCAAGAAATGCCGCGTCTTCTTCGACGCCGATGCGGCCCATGACGTCGAACGCCGCGTCGAAGAGGTGAGGTGACGGTTGCTGCATCAGCCGGCGCAGGCGCGGCAAGATGGCCTCGGGAGGGCGCACGGCCAGGGCGTCCGCCGCCGTGGTGCGCACGTAGTTCTCGCTGTCCAGCAGCATCGTGATGAGGGCGGCATCGACGTTGGCGCCTGGCACGGCGGCGAGCGCCCGCGTCGCGCGCATGCGCACCAGCCACTTGCTGTCGTCGAGTGCGATGAGCAAGACCTCCACAACCTCGCGATCCACGGGCCAGTTCTCGAGCCCGCCAACCGCCGAGGCGCGCACCTCGAGGACGTCGTCGCCGCATGCCTCGAGCAGGCGTGTCCGCGCGGCGTCGCCCCCAAAAGCGGCCAAGGCGTCGACCGCCAGCTCGCGCACCACCGGGGCGGCATCCCGGCTCAGGGCCAGCAGACGGGTCTCGCCATCCACCGCGGCCAACTCCTGGCGCAGGGCCTCGGCGTCGGCGGGTCGGGCCCCCGTCTCGGCGTCGGTGCCCATGTAGCGGGCGATGTCGCGCAGCGCCTTGCACCACGCGTCGGCATGGTTCTGCTGCAGGGCGCGCAAGGTGACGGCGAAAGACATCGGCTTTCCAGACCGGCGCGGGGAGGGCGGCGCGCGGCGCGCGGGTGTAGCTTGCGTCTCGGGCGGTGTAAAGCGGCGGCCATTGCCGCTACCCGCCGATTTGGAGCGCGACGACGCCCGCTGGGGTCAGCGGACGAAGGGGCGGAAGTCGCATTTGGCCGTCGGCACGGTGCCGTCGGCGGTCGGGTGCTCGGGAACCCGAAAGCGGACCTCGAGGAAGGGCGGGCAGGTCTGGCAGCTGGCGACGTGCGGCTCGCAACGCAGCCGGTACTCGCGGCCGGAGACCAGGGCCATGCGCCGGTAGCCGGTGACGCTGATCTGATCCCCGTCCAGGTAGAGCACCGCGATCGCTGGCACGCTGCCCAGCACGACCTCGATCAGGCCCTCGCGCGGCGACGGCGTCGTCGCCTGGGTCGGACCGGCGCCGACGGTGGCGCCTTCGACGCCGGCCGGCGCCTCGGTACGCGGCGCCGCCTTCGGGCGCCCGGTGCGCCCCGGCTGGCCGCCGCTGTCGGGCCGTCGCGGATTGGCGCTGCCGTTTGCCGCCGCCGCTTTGGCCGCAGCGTCGATCGCCTCGCCCGACTGTTTCGCCACGGCTTGAGCCGCCAGACGCGCCGCCTCGGCGGCTGCTGTCTCGATCATCCGCTTCTGGCGCAGCGCATCGGCGTCGCGTCGGCGGGTGTCTGCGGCCTCTTGGGCGGCCATGCGCACGGAGTCCGGCGCCGCGGGGACGCCGATGGGCAGCGCGCGGGTCGGTGTCGGCGGCGGCGGCTCGGCGCTGGGCTGCAGCGCCACGTAGAGCACGGCGGCGCTGGCGAGGGCGCCCGCGGCGACGATGGCCGCAGCGCGAAGCTGGCGTCGCCGACGGCTGCGCGACGTCAGGTGGGTGAGGCCCGCCCGCGGCTCCTCGGCGTCAGGGTCGACGGCGAGGGCGCGGTTGTAGCAGTCGATGGCGAGGGCGAGGTTGCCGTCCTGTGCGTGCGACTGGCCGTCCTCGCACAAGGCCTTGACCAGCTTGGGGCGCAGGGCGAGCTGAAACTGCTCGGGCGCCTGGAGAAGCCGCGGCAGGTGGGTCGCGACGTCGTGCAGGTCGTAGCGCTGCAGGTAGACGCCCAGCGCCTGCTGCACCGCCGCCATGGTGCTCCAGCGGTCCCCGGGTTCGCGGGCCATCGCCGTGACCAAGATCTCCTCGAAGTCGCGGTCGATGACCGGGTTGACGCGGCTCGGCAGCGTGTACTGGCACTCGAGGATCAGGCGGAAGAGCGCATGCGGGTTGCTGGCGACGAAGGGCAGCTTGCCCGTGACCAGCGTGTACATCACGGTGCCAAAGGCGAAGATGTCCGCGCGGGCATCCACCGTCCGGCCCTCGATCTGCTCGGGTGCCATGTGCGCCGGCGAGCCGAGGATGGCTCCCGTCGCCGTCATCTGCTCCATGTCCATGGCGGTGGCGATGCCGAAATCCATCAGCTTGATGGCGCCTTGGCGCGAGATCATCAGGTTGTCGGGCTTGATGTCGCGGTGGACCAAGCCAGCGTCGTGGGCGTGGGCCATCGCGCTGGCGATGGCGTGGCCCAGCAGCGCCGCCGCCGGTGGGAGCAAGGGCCCGTGGCGGTTTGCGAATTCCGTGAGCGTCAGACCGTGGACGAACTCGGTGACGATGTACGAGTCGAGATCGCTATCGCCCGAGAAGTCATAGACGTCGACGATGTTGGGGTGCTTGAGGCGGGCGATGGAGCGCGCCTCGCGGCTGAAGCGTGCCCTGGCGTCTGCGCGCGTGGCCAGATGGGGGTGCATGACCTTGATCGCGACGTCACGGCCGAGCAATGAGTCGACGCCGCGGTACACGGTCGCCATACCCCCGCTGCCCACCGGATCGACGACCCGGTAGCGGTTGCCAAATACGGCTTTGGCCTTCTCGTCGCTCACGCGCACCCCGGCCACACGTCACCAGGCCTCAGGTTGAGGTCTGGTATCCCAGGGTCGATTTAGGCCCAAGCGCGCAGAGGATGCAATCGGCAAGCGCCGCCGAGCCGGCCAACTGGCGACTTGAGACGCCTTGCATCGGCGCAAAGGACAGGCGCGGTGCGCGAGAGTCGAACGCGAGCAGCTACTTGGGCGGGCACTCGAGGTTGGCCTTGCCCGGCGTGCCCTTGTCCCCCGCCGTTGTCTCGGTGGTCGAAGCGCACCAGTGCTTGCCCTCATCGTTGAGCGCCGCGGTCAGCTGGGCCGAGGAGAGCTGAATGCTGTTGCCGTCGTTGTACTTCGGCCAGCCGCTGCTGCCCGAGCCCAGCCACGCGACCTTGTCGATGGTGACACCGCCGGCGACCAGCGCGACGTCGCTTCCGGAATTGCCGAGCGCGATCTTGGTCCAGACGTAGTCAACGGCGACCCCGCCGTTGGTGGTCACGTCGGCGTTGACCCCGAGGACGAGGTGGGACTTCGGGCCGATGACGAGCGGCGTCTTCGGCGCGATGACGTGGGAGACGCTCTTGTTGACGATGACGACGCCGTCGAGCGTGATCTTGGCGTCGGTGGCGTTGTAGATCTCGACGTACTCTCCCTTCTCGTCGGCCACCTTGACCGGGTTGATCAGCAGCTCGGTGATGACGAGGTCGCCGACGCCGATCTTGGCCGCCTCGGTCTGGCAGGTGGCGCTGCAGCCGTCACCGTCGGTCTTGTTGCCGTCGTCGCAGGTCTCCCCCGCTTCCTTCTTGCCGTTGCCGCACACCGCGCCTGGGCAGAGGTCGCCGAAGCCGTCCTTGTCGGTGTCCTTCTGATCCGGGTTGGCGACCTTCGGGCAGTTGTCGCAGGCGTTGCCGAGGCCGTCGAGGTCCTCGTCGAACTGGCTCGGATTGCTCACCGCCGGGCAGTTGTCGGCGGAGTCGACCACGCCGTCCTTGTCTGCGTCAGCCGGGCACGCCGGGTTCACCTTGCCGGGGGTCCCAAAGTCACCCGCGCCGTAGGTGACTTGTGGCACGCACCAATTCGCGCCGGCGTCGTTGGCGGTGCTGTCGGACTTGTCGGGCGCCAGCTGCTGGCTGCGCCCCTTGGCGAGGGTCGGCCAGCCCTTGTCGCCAGCGTTGAAGTACTCGACGCGATCGATCTCTTTGCCGCCGACGGCGAGCACCAGGGTGTCGCTGCTGTTGGTCAATTTGACCTTGTCGCCGAAGGCGTAGGCGCAGGCGATGCCGCCATTCTTCTGGTCGTCGCCCGAGGTGCACAGCGCCACGAAGCCGCCAGGCGGCACCAAGATCGGCGCATCACCCTTGATTTCCCACGGCTTGTTGTTCTTGTCGGCGATCGTGACGCCGCGCAGATCGACCACCTGCGCCAACTTGTTGTGGACCTCGAACCACTCGCCCAGCTCGTCCGGGGCGGCGTTGGAGTCGGCCATCAATTCCGTGACCACGAGGTCGCCGGGCTTCAGGTCGCCGGCCACAGCGGCGACGGGGCCGCTGGTGTCGCCGGCGTCGCTGGCGTCGCTGGTGTCGCTGGCGTCGCTGGCGTCGCCGGTGTCGCTGGTGTCGCCAGCGTCGCTGTCGGACGCATCGTCTCCGCCGTCGCCGCCGGAGTCGCCGCTCGCGTCGCCGGTGGTGTCGGCGCTGGAGTCGGCGTCAGCGGTGTCGACGTCGCTGGCAGCATCTTCGTCCGACGCGTCCGAGCTTCCCCCGGTGTCGTCCGATCCGGCGTCGCCGTCGGGTCCGCTGACGTCGTCGGCGTCCGCGCCGGCCCCATCGCCTGCATCGGCGTCGGCCCCGCCGTCGGCCTCGCCACCGTCTTGCAGCCCGCCATCGGGCGCGTCTGATGCAGCCCCAGCGTCGCCGCCGTCGCTGCCGCCGCCGTCCGCGACTGCGCCATCCCCTCCAACGCCATCTCCTGCGACGCCGTCCTGCGCGACGCCGTCCTCCGCGACGCCGTCCTGGGCGACGCCGTCCTGGGCCACGCCATCGAGCGCTGCGCCATCGAGCGCCGCGCCATCGAGCGCCGCACCGTCCTGCGCGCGATCTGCCGCGTCAAAGGGGGCCTGGCCGCCTCCGCTGCCAGCCGTGCCGCTGCACGCAAGCAGGGCGAGCGCCCCGACGATGATCGCAATGGAGTTCGAGCGTTGCATTGAGCCTTCTCCTGCCGAGGTCGAGCGACCTCCCGGTCGCGCGTCGGGAAGGATGGTGGAAACGCGAAGAGAGCGCCAGCGCGGACTGGGCCGCGTCGATGGCAACGGCAGCCGGAGGCGCAGCCAGCGCAAGGGCACTGCTGTCGGTCGTGTCTTGGCGGCGTCTTGGCGACGACTTGCGCCGGTCAGATAGCCCCGCCACCCGGGGGCGCGCCGTCGGCGCCTTGGGAGGGCTCGCTGCCGGTCGCCTCGTGCATCGCGGCCTCGTCGGCATCGCTGTGGCACTTTTTGTACTTCTTGCCCGAACCGCACCAGCAGGGGTCGTTGCGGCCGATCTTGGGGCGCGCGCGGCGCAGCGTGACCACGGGCGCGACGGCGATCGGCTCGCCGCGGACGGCGGTGGGCGAGCGCGGCGCCGGATCGTCGTCGAAGGAGGCGTCGACGAAGTCCTCGCCGTCATCGGTGCGGGCCACGGCGGCGGGGCCGGGGTGCAGGGCATCCACCGAGACGTGGGTCTCTTGCACTTTGCCGGCGGCGCGTGCCCGGCGTTGGTCGGCATCGCGGCGCATGGCCTCGATTTCGCGGCTGTCCTTAACTTCGACGTGGAAAAGCGCCCCGACGACGCTCTTCCGCACCTGCGCCATCATCGCCTGGAAGAGGTCAAAACCTTCTTTCTTATAGAGGAGCTTCGGATCCTTCTGCGCGTAGGCGCGCAGGTAGATGCCCTCCTTGAGGGAATCCATGGAGCGCAGGTGCTCCTTCCACAGCCCATCGATCCCGCGCAGGTAGGTCTCGCGCTCGAAGTAGATCCACTGCTGGCTGGCAAAAGCCTGCAGCTCCTCCTCGTCGATCGACTGGTTGGGGTCGGCGGGGTCGATGCTGTGCATGATCGACTCGATCATGCGACGGCGGCGATCGCGGTACTCCTCGGCGAGCGTCTCGACGAGCTGCTTCTCAAGCACCTCGAACACCGCGTCGACCTCGCTGAGGTCGATGTCGACGCCGAAGAGCTGGTAGATGTCGTCCTCGAGCGCTTCGAGGTTCCACTCGCTGCCCTTGATGGTCTGCGGACAGCGCACGTCGAGGATCGCGTAGACCACGTCGTCGATCACGGCCTCAATGAGCGGCAGCAGGTCGCTGGCGGCCAGGACGGTGCGGCGCAGCGCGTAGATGGACTTACGCTGCTGATTCATCACGTTGTCGTAGTCGAGCACGTTCTTGCGGGCGTCGAAGTTCTGCCCCTCGACCCGCTTCTGGCTCGACTCGATGGCGCTGGTCACCGAGCGGGCGACGATCGGCTCATCCTCTGGAATATCGAGCCACTCCATGATCTTGGCCACCCGATCGCCGTTGAAAATGCGCATCAGGTCATCTTCGAGGCTCAGGTAGAACTGGCTCATGCCAGGGTCGCCCTGGCGACCGGAGCGACCGCGCAGCTGGTTGTCGATGCGCCGGCTCTCGTGGCGCTCGGTGCCGATGACGGCGAGGCCGCCGGCGGCGAGGACCTGCTCCTTGTCGGCTTTGCACTGCTCCAACGACCGGGCCAGCGCCTCCTGGTAGATGGGATCGCTCTCGTCGACGTCCTGCTGCACGCGGCTGACGCCGAACACCTCGCGCTTGGCGAGCAGCTCGGGGTTGCCGCCGAGGATGATGTCGGTGCCGCGGCCCGCCATGTTGGTGGCGATGGTGACGGCGCCGGCTCGACCGGCCTGGGCGATGATCTCGGCCTCCGCGCCGTGCTGCTTGGCGTTGAGCACGTGGTGCGCGATGCCGCGTTGGGTGAGCAGGTGGCTGAGGAACTGGCTCTTTTCGACCGAGATCGTGCCAACGAGCACGGGCTGGCCGGCTTCGTTGCATTCCGCGATCTCCTCAATCACCGCCTTGAACTTGCCGCGCTCGTTCTTGTAGACGAGGTCGTCGCGGTCGTCGCGGACGATGGGCCTGTGCGTCGGCACGACCAGGGTGTCCATGTCGTACACCTTGGCGAACTCCTCGGCTTCGGTCTCCGCGGTGCCCGTCATGCCGGACAGCTTCTGGTACATTCTGAAGTAGTTCTGGAACGTGATCGTCGCCAGCGTCTGGGTCTCTTCCTGGATCTTCAGCCCTTCTTTGGCCTCGATCGACTGGTGGATGCCATCGCTCCAGCGGCGGCCCGGCATCTTTCGGCCCGTGTGGTCGTCGATGATGATCACCTTGCCGCCCTCGACCACGTAGTTGACGTCGGCGCGGTACAGGTGGTGCGCCTTGAGCGCGGCGTGCACAAAGTGGACCCAGTGCATGTGCTCGGGCGCGAACAGGTTTCCGATCTTCAGTCGCGCTTCGACCTTGTCGACGCCGCTCTCGGTCAGCGAGACCGAGTGGGCCTTCTCGTCGACCGAGAAGTCCAGGTCGCGCTTGAGGAAAGGCATGATTGCGCTGGTGATGAGGTAGGGCTCGCTGCTGTCCTCGGTGGCGCCCGAGATGATGAGTGGCGTGCGCGCCTCGTCGATGAGGATGGAGTCGACCTCATCGACGATCGCGTAGTGCAGGAGCTTCTCGGCCTTGGGATCATGGGCGGTCGGCAGGTAGCGGTGGACGTAGTCGCTGAGCGAGAACTTCATGTTGTCGCGCAGGTAGTCAAAGCCCAGCTCGTTGTTCTGGCCGTAGGTGATGTCCGCCGCGTAGGCCGCCTTGCGCGCCGACTGGCTGGCGCCGGTGTGAATGACGCCCGTCGACAGATCGAGGAAGTTGTAGAGGCGGCTCATCCAGGCGCAGTCGCGCTGGGCCAGGTAGTCATTGACGGTGACGACGTGAACGCCCTTGCCAGTCAGCGAGTTGAGATAGGCCGGCAGCGTCGCGACCAGCGTCTTGCCCTCGCCCGTCCGCATCTCGCAGATCGTACCGCGGTGCAGGAAGACGCCGCCGATGAGCTGGACGTCGTAGTGGCGCATGCCGAGCGCGCGGCGGCTGGCCTCGCGGCCGGTGGCGAAGGCCTCGACCAGGATGTCGTCGGCGCTGGCACCCTGGGCGATCCGGCTGCGGAAGACGGCGGTCTGGCCGCGCAGCTCGTCGTCGGTGAGGCCCGTCATGCGCGCTTCGAGGTCGTTGATCGCGCTCACCAGCGGCTGGATCTTCTTGATCTCGCGATCGTTCTTGGTGCCGAACAGCTTGGCGAGGACCTGTTGCAGCATGGGCGACACCTCAGACGCCCGCTCCGTCGCAGACCGGCTGGGGCGCAAAAACCGGTCGCACAGGGTAAGGTGCGTGCCAAGGGGGCGCAACCTCGCCGCCGTATCCGAGTGGACCCATGCAATCGCAAAGGCAAAACAACGTGAGCGGACGCAGCGACGGGGCAGGGCAGGGGCCGAGGGCCGCGGCGACGGGCGAGGGCATCCGGCTGAACAAGCGGATGGCGGAGCTGGGGCTCGCCAGCCGCCGCGAGGCAGACGCCCTCATCGCTGCCGGCCGCGTGCAGGTCGACGGTGTGGTGGTGAGCGACCTCGGGGTGCGGGTGTCGCCGCAGTCCCGCGTCACGCTCGACGCCGCTGGCCGCGCCAAGCAGGCTGCCCGGCTGACCGTCCTGCTCCACAAGCCGCCGGGCCTCGTGTCGAGCCAGGCGGAAGACGGCCACACCGAGGCGGCCACGCTCCTTCAGCCAGCGCACCTGGACCCGAAGCATCCCTGGACGCCTTGGGGCGACCGGAGCGGCTGGCCGATGGGCTGGACCCAGGGACTGGCGCCTGCAGGCCGCCTCGACATCGACTCCTCGGGGTTGCTGGTGATGACGAGCGACGGCCTCGTGGCGCGGGCGCTGATCGGGCCGGAGCGCCGCGTCGAGAAAGAGTACATCGTGCGGCTGGATCCGGAGCCCAACGACGACCAGCTCCGGCGATTGCGGCACGGACTGCACCTCGACGGGTTGGCGCTCTTGCCGGCCCAGGTCGATCGCATCGGCCCCGGCCGGTTGCGCTTTGTGCTGCGCGAGGGCCGCAAGCGGCAGATTCGACGCATGGCGGAAGCCGTCGGGCTGCGCGTGCTCTCGCTGATGCGCGTGCGCATCGGCCGCGTCGTGTTGGGCGACCTGGAGCGCGGATGCTTCCGCTTTCTGCGGCCGGACGAGGGGTTCTGAGGCGACCCCCGCGTGGACCGAAGTCAGCGCTCCTGCGGGCATCTGCGGCCCGCTGCGCTGTCGACGCCCGCGCGCAGAGGAGCACCCGGCGCCCAGCCCGGCCTCGGCTGCGGGGACCGAGCGCCCCGGGCATGGGCCGCCAAAGCGTCGGCACGCGCCTGCCTAGGTGACAAGCAGGCGCAAAGGTGGTGAAAGGGCGCCCGCGCCCGTCCGGCCGACGCTTTTCTGCCCGGGCGCTTTTGCCCGGAGCCCATGCCGATTCGCCTGCCCGCATCGTTGCCCTGGCGCCGCCTGGCGCTTGCCGGCGCCGTCGTCGGCGCGCTGTTGGGCCTCGCCGGCCTCGGGCTTTCGCTGTTGGCCCGCGAACGCGCGGCAGAAGCGCTGCAGGCGCGCGTGGCGACCCTGCAGCAACGCACCGGCTGGACGCTGCGCTGGCAGGCCCTCTCCCTCGGACTGCCCCTGCGCGTCGACCTCGAGGGCGTCACCCTGTCGACGCCGCAGGGGCGCGCGCTGGTCGCGATCGACCGCGTCGAGGTCAAGCCGGGCTTGTCGGCGGCCCTTGCAGGCGGGCTCGAAGACGCCGTCGTAGCGCTGGAAGCCCCCGCGCTGACGATCGATGTCGACGCTGGCGACATTGAGGCCCTGCGCGCCCTCGCAGAATCGCTGCGTCGCGGTGGGGACGAATCGGCGCCGTCCTCTGGGCGCCGCCGCCTCGCCCGGGTGGAGGTCTCGCAAGCGACGGCGCGTGTCGTCCTGCCCAAGGCGCGGCCCGCCGGTCTGCCCGCCACCTGGCAGCTCGACGAGGGTCAGCTCGTGGCCGAGGCCGAGCAAGACGCCGGCGGGAGCGCGTGGGAGGTCGAGGCGTCGGCGCAGCTCGCCTCGCCCTTGGGCGGCCGCTGGACCCTTCACGCCGAGCGCAACAGCGCAGGAGCGTGGCGCGGCCAGTCGGGACCGGAGGCGCCGCTGCGTCTCGCGCTGCCGCAGGTCGATCCACGCCTGCCCGCAGACCTCTGGGTCTCGTTCGGGCCCGACGCGCTGCGGCTTGAGGGCGGCCGCTGGGCGCTGCTGACGCCTCGCCTTGGCGCTGGGCCTGCGACGTGGCTCCAGGCCGCGCGGGTCTCGGGCGCGCTGCCGGCCGGCGCAGACCGCCCCGCAGAGGCGCCGCTGGTACAGGCCGACGGCGTCGAGCTCTCCGCGCCCGCGCCCCTGCTGAAGGCCCTGACCGACGCGCTGCGGCCACCGCCTGCAGCCCCTGACCCCGCTGCCGATCCAGCTGCCGATCCCGCTGCCGACAACGCCGCGCCGCCGCCGCCGCCCTGGACCCCGCCGCCCTTGCACGGGCTCGGTGCCCGCGCAGCCAGCGTCGCCATTCGCCGCAGCGCGACAGGTTGGCTTTTTCAGGCCGAGGGCGTGCACAGCCAGGTCGGACCGAGCGCCTTGTCGCTCGAGCGCGCCGAGCTGGAGGTGGCCGCCCGCTCCGACCTGCCGCACCCCGACCGATGGCGCGCCCTGCGGTTGGAGGGGCCGCGGGCCACGATCGCGCTGCACGATCCGCTCTTGGCGCTCGTTCCAGGTCTCGCCGACGACCTGCGCACCCTGGCCGCACGCCGCCGGTTGGCCGCTGAGCGTTTGCGTGCCGAAGCCGACAAGAAGGTCGAACGTGAGCCTCCCCAGACCGGACCCGACGCCAAGCCGAGCGGGCAACCGCCGGCATATGGGTGGATCGCGGCGATTCAGAGTGGCTACCAGCGCTTGCTGGCGCTGCCGGCGCGCCTCGAGGCGTCTTGGCCGGTGGCGCGGCTCCCGGCCGGGCTCAAGGTCGAGGTCAAGGGCGCCTCTTTCCTCCTGGTCGACGAGAAGGGTCGGCCCCGCCTGGGCTTGAACGGCGGCGAGCTGGCTGTGGATCCCGGTGGCGGCACCGAGCGGCCCTTTCGCGCTGCAGCCACGGCGTTCGACGACGACGGGCCAATCGGCACGCTCGGCGTGGTCGGTCGCCGCGAGGCAGACGCGCTGCGCTTCGACGTCCGGGTCGGCGGCGGCGGCGTGGCCCAGCTGCTCGGCGATCGCCTCGGTGGCCTGGCCGTGGGGCCCGGTGCTGACCTCGAGGTCGTTGCCACCGCGCACTTGCGGCGCCAAGGGCTGCGCATCGAGGGACGCGCCGCGGTCGCTCGCATGGGCATCCGCTGGTGGCGCCTCGCCGATCGCCCGATCGCCGACTTTGCCGCGTCGCTGGCCTTCTCCGCCGAGGTCAGGCGGGCGCCGGCGTTGATGTCGATGTACCTCACAGACATCCGTGTCGGCGACGCCCGCCTCGACGCCAGTGTGCGCGTCGACCGGGTCGGGCCCTCCCCGCGGGTACGGCTAGAAGTCAGCGCGCCGATGCAGGACTGCGGCGACCTGCTGCGGGCGGTGCCGGACAGCATGCTTCCGACCATCGGCCGCATCGACGCCAGCGGACCGATGAGCTTTTCGGCGGCGGTGAACGTGCCGATGCCGATGGTGGGCGCCACCTCCGTCGAGCTGGCGCTTGGCGATACGCTGTGCACGGTCGAGCATTTTGGAGATATCCACGACGATCTGCAGGGCCTGGCCGGCGACTTTGTGCGGCCCGTCAACGAAAACGGGACGTTGCTTGACGACGTGCCGATCGGGCCGCGCTCCGGCAGCTGGACGCCCGCGGTGCAGATCCCTCGCCACGTGCTCTATGCGATGTGGGCGACCGAGGACTCGTTCTTCAAGCACCGCGGCATCTCGGAGCGCCTCATCGCCAAGGCCCTGGCCATCGACCTCAGCTACGGCCGCTTCATCTACGGCGGCTCCACCGTGACCCAACAGCTCGCCAAGAACATCTACCTGCGGCGCGGCAAGGCGTTGTCGCGAAAGTTCGAGGAGATGCTCATCGCCTGGCAGTTCGAGCGCGTGCTCGGCAAGGCGCGCATTCTTGAACTCTACTGCAATATCGTGGAGTTTGGTCCGAAGATCTATGGCATCACCCGCGCCGCCCGCGCCTACTTCGACAAGACGCCGGCCCAGCTCACCCACGTCGAGGCGCTCTTTCTCGGCGTCATCAAGCCGAGGCCTTCGGGCGGCTGGGGCCACTTCAAGGCGCGGGCATGGAGCGAGTGGTTCAGCGAGAAGATCGGCAAGTACATGGACAAGTACGTCGAGGAGGGGATGCTCACCGAGGCCGAGCGCGACGCGCAGCGACCCTACCAACCGGTCTTTGCTGACCCCGGGACCGCACGTCAGCGCGTCGGAGGCGAGGCCGCTGCGCCTGACGCCGGTGTCCGCCGCGCCCCAAGGCGAAAGGGCCAGGAGCCGGCTGCGGCGACGCCGACGGGCGGACCGCGTCCAGCGCTCCACCCGGGCCCGCGGCGGAATGGCGGCCTTGACGCAGGGGCGCGGGCCGGGCAAAGGGCCAAGGCGGGGCGGCCCACCATGCCGCGTCGCCGGAGCCCCTGATGCGCCACGTCGTCCTCGTCGCCCCCTATGCCATGGCCAACACGCTTCGCTACGTCGAAGCGCTGACCCAACTCCAGGGCGTCCGTGCCTCGGTCATCTCGGCCGATCCGGCCCAGCGCTTTCCCGCCGGGCTGCGCGAGCGCCTGACCGACTTCGAGATGGTCGGCGACTGCTTCGACGGCGCCGCGCTCGCCGCTGCCTGCCGGCGCATCGCCGCCCGGCGCGGCAGCGTCGACCGATTGCTCGGCGTGCTGGAGCAGCTGCAGCTCCCGGTCGCCGAGGCGCGCGATCGCGCCGACATCCCCGGCATGGGGCTCGAGCTGGTGCGGCGCTTTCGCGATAAGTCGGTGATGAAGGCGCATCTGCGGGCTGCTGGCGTGCCTTGCGCCCGCTACGCCCGCGTGGAGCAGGCCTCGGACGCCTGGAACCTGGTCGCGCAGGTCGGCTTCCCGCTCATCGTCAAGCCGGTCGATGGGCTCGGCACCCGCGCCACGTTCCGCGTCAACGACCGCGAAGAGCTCGACCACGCGATGGCGGCGCTGCGCCCAGGCCCAGGCCGCCCCTTGCAGGTCGAGGAGTTTCTGCTCGGCACCGAGCATAGCTTTGAGACCGTGACCATCGATGGCCGCCCGGTGTGGTCGAGCTCGACCGACTACATCCCGGGGCCGCTCGAGGCGATGGAGACGCCCTGGATTCAGTATTGCGTCGTGCTGCCGCGCGAGACGCAGGGCATGGAGAAGTTCCGCGCCGTCAACCACGCTGCCCTCGCCGCGCTCGGCATGACGACGGGCCTCTCGCACATGGAGTGGTTCACCCGCCGCGACGGCAGCGTCGCGGTCAACGAGGTCGGCGCCCGGCCACCAGGCGTCAACATCATGCCGATGATGTCGATCTGCCACGGCGTGGACATGGTCAAGGCCTGGGTGCGCCTCGTCAGCCTCGACCAGTTTGACCCGCCGCCGCGCCGCCGCGCCGCCGGCTCAGCCTTCTTCCGCGGCCAGGGTCGCGGCTCCCGCGTCGTCGCCGTCCACGGCGTGCAGCAGGCGCAGGAAGAGGTCGGCCGTTATGTCGTCGAAGCCAAGTTGCCGACCATCGGTCAGCCGCGCGCCGACGGCTACGAGGGCGAGGGCCACGCCGTCGTCGCCGCCGACACCACTGAAGAGGTGATGCACGCCTTGGCGCGTCTCGTGCGGCTGGTGCGGGTCGAGCTCGGCTAGCGCGTGGCGGCACCTGCCGACCCGGCCCAGGCTTGGCTCGCCACGGCCCACAACGTCCGCCTGCTCGACGCCGCGACGCGGGCGACCTCGCTGCTGGCCGCGGCTGGAGTGCGCGCGGCGCTGATCAAGGGCGCGGCGCTGCTCGGTGACCGCTTCGAGCTCGACGAGCGCCGTGTCGCCGACATCGATGTCCTGCTGCTGCGCCGCGACGCCGTTCGCGCCCGCGCCGCGCTCGAGGCTGCAGGTTGGCGCTGGCAACCGCCTCCGGCCGGGCCGAGCGCGGTCTTTGCCTGGCCCTCCCAGACCCTGCGCGATCCCCTCGGTGTCGAGATCGATCTGCATGTTGCAGTCGGTGCGCTGCCGCGCTATCGCCTCGATGTGGAAGGTGTCATCGCCCGCGCCGTCGCGCACCCTGCCGCCGGGCCCCATGCCTTGCGTGCGTGCGACGCCGACCTGGTGCTGCTGCTCTGCCTCGACCACGGCAAGGACGACGGCAAGCGCAAGCCGCAGCGCTGCGAAGACCTGGCCCGGCTTTGCGCCAGCTCCGCCATCGACTGGCCAGGCCTCGGCCAGCGTGCATCAGCCACCGGCGTTGCGACCGTACTCTGGTACAATCTCGAGCACTTGCGAGAGGCGCGCCCCGATCTCTCCACGACGCTCGCGGCGGCGCGACGGGCGGCGCCGCGCCCGGCGTGGTGGCGTCGTCGACTCGCGGATGGACTGCTCGACGAGGCGGCCGCGCCGCCCTTGAGCGCGCCGGCTCGAATCGCCTTTGGCCTGGTCGCCACCGACTCGTTGCCGCGCTACGGCGCTGCGCTTCTGCTCTATGCCGGCCGTCGCGCGCTCGATCCCTTGCTCGCCCGCCTGCCTACCCGCCCTCAGCGGTCGGATTCCTGAAGAAAGGCGATCGCGGGCGGGAAGACCTCGGCGCCAGCGCGGCTGCCGAACATCAGGTCGCCATGGCCGTAGTCATGGACGCAACCGGTGGCGCGGCCAAGGACGTGCAAGGTCTTGTCCACGGCGCCCGGGGCCATGACCGAAGCGCCCCAGGCCGCAAAGGCCAGCGCCACGCTCGGCGGAGGGGCTAGGCCGTCTACGGCGCCGGCGAAGAAGCGCACCGGCGTCGTCAAGCCCCTCAGGCTGTCGAGCGCACGCATGTTGCCGACGCGAATCTCGCCATCGGTGATGGCCCAGCGCGCGAAGTCACGGTGCAGGGCCCAGGGCACGTCCTCAATCGCGTCAACGAGCACCGACGCCGTGCGTCCCTTGGCCACGTTGTCGGGGTTGTAGGGGATGCGGTGCAGCGGCGTCGTGTACCAGTCGACAAAGGGCGCCAGCAGACCTCCCAGCGCCCGGTAGGGCATCCGCGGCGCCAGCCACGCGAAGAACACCGGCAGTCGCAGCTTGGACAGGGGCCAGATCGGGATGCGCACCATCCCCGGAGACCCATAGATGACGACCCGCCGCACGTGCGCCGGATCGACCGAGCGGCCGAGGGAGCCGTACAGCAACATGCCACCCATCGAAAAGCCGATCAGATCGAGCCGATCAGCGCCGGTGCGCGACCGCACCTCGGCGACGGCAAGGGGCACGTCCTGGTCTGCCATGGCGGCGAAACAGACCTTTTGCCGCTGTCGCCACGTCAGGTCGTGTAGCCCCGACCGCAGGGTCAGCAGCCAGACGTCGCGGCCGGCGGCCCGGAGGTCGCGCGCGAGTGAGAGGTCGTCGAAGGCGTCGCAGTTGCGCTGGTTGATGGCGAGACCATGGACGATCAGCACCGGCGGCAGATCAGCGGCTCCCGGCGCGCCAGCGTTGGGCAGCAGCCGATCGAGGGCGCAGGCGCAGCCATCATCGGTCGTCAGGCGGTGATGGGCGTCGTAGCGCACCGGCGCGCTGAGCCGATTTCGCCAGTGGCGGATCCAGGCGATGGCGCCCGCAGCCGTGACCGCGAACGCGACCGCGACCCAGAGGGGCCAGAACGCCGACATCGACTCGCAGAGCTCGCACGGCGCCAACGCGTCCCCTCCGACGCCCCGCTGTGCCGTTAGGGCCGGCGAGACGGACGCATCTTGGGGGGATGCAGACCTCACCGCAAGGCGCCTGGCGGCACGTCCGTCGTGCGCCAGGGCGGTCGCAAAGTCGACGTCAGCGCCGACAACCCTCACCCCCGCCGCTTCGCGGCACCCCCTCTCCCGCTGAAGCGGGAGAGGGGGGCACTGAATTCATTGTCATGTCGCCCCTCTCCCGCCCGACGGGAGAGGGGGTGAGGGG
>CANLIC010000029.1 GCA_947491025.1 Myxococcales bacterium | reverse complement strand
CGTTCTGCATCAACGTCGTCATCGCCGTCCCGTAGGCGCCCGGGTGTACCGGACGCGGGGTTGTCGCAAGGCCAGCATCGCCTGCGAGACGGCATTCGTCGATCCTAGCTCAACGTTTGCGCAACTTTCGACTTTGAGTCAGGTCTGGACGACGGCACGCGAGCGGGGCACGAGGGGCGCTCAGTCAGCGGCCGCCAACAACGGCATGGTGGCAGCTTGCATGGCGTTCCTGCCGGTCGCGCGCTGCACCCACGCTGCGCTCGACGCGCCGTGGCGCGTTCTACGCGTCGAGGTCGTCGATCGCTTCGAGCAGGTCCGTGGCCTCGGCCAGCGGCCCGCTGTGGCCCTGCTGCCGCGCCAAGCGCTGCGCTGCCTCGGCGGCGCTGCGAGCCAGGCTCGCGTCGCCAAGGGCCAGGGCGCATTCGGCGGCGTGCAAGTGGGCCATCATCAGGTCGGGCTGCAGCGCGGCGGCACGGCGGTAGTGGTCGACCGCCTCGGCCAGGGCGCCGGCGTCGTGTAGGGCCCGGCCGAGCGAAAAATGCGGCGGCGCGCGATCGGGGAAGCGCTCGACCAGCGCCCGTGCTCTGTCGAGCCGGGCCTGCACGACAGGGTCGTTGGAGCGCGCGACGGCGGGCGTCATGGAGGCGTCGGGGGCCGCGGGCGACATGGTGACTCCAAGCTACGGCGGGTGCGCGCTTCGGCGCCGCGGACAGACGATGGGCGATGTCGCGGTCAAGGTCCAGCCGGCCCCGCCAGGGTCGGTCGATGAGGGCAGATTTCTTGCCCGAAGGTTGCGCCGGTCGATACTCGGAACGGGTCGCATCTAGTCCCCTTGCAGGAGAATTCGCTGTGTCGCGCACCGCCCCGAAGCTGCCCCCTGCCGCCCGCCAGACCGAGCCTGACATCGCGCTGCTCTTGGTCGTCGGCGCGCTGACGCTGATCGCGCTGCTGGTCTGGATCTGGCGCTCCGCCGAGATCGAGGTCGGCCCGGCCCGCCCCCTCCACGTCGCAGCCCTTCAGGCGCCGGGCCTCGCCATGGCGCCACACGCACCGACGCCGAGCGCCCTGGACGACGCTGCGCCGGCGCCCGCCGCCGGGCGCGCTGATCAGCTCGAGGTTCCCAAGCTGCCGTCAGGCGTGATCGGCGAGGCCTGGCGCGACCTGAACGGCGAGGCCGTGCTCGTCCGCGCCGACGGTAGCCACCTGACGCTCACCCTCACCCCTGCGCTGCAGCGGCCCCTCGAGAAGCGTCTGCGCACCAGCCGTGTGCCCTATGCCGGCGTGATCGTCCTCGACGCCACAACCTTTGCGGTTCGGGCGTGGGCCGAAAAGCGTGAGCCCAACGACGCCCTCGGCGCCGACAAGGGGCTCCTGCGCAGCACCGTGCCGGCCGGCGCCACCCTGGGCATCGCCACCGTCGCGGCGGCGCTGGAGTCTGGGCTGCCTCCGACCGCGCAGATTCAGCTCGGGGACGCTGCGGGCCAGCCCGGCGCACCGAAGTCGGCGTGTCGGCTCGACCAGGCGCTGCGCGGCGGGCCGCAGATGCGCAGCTGCCTCGGTGAGATCGGAGTCCAGCACCTGACCGCTGGCGGCTTGCTCTCGGTGGCCGAAGACCTGGGCTTTGGCGCCAGTTTGCCCTTCGATGTCGACGTCGAGGCCAGCGGATTCGTCATTGGCGCCCACGAACGCGGTCTGCGCCGCGCGGCCGCCGGTCTGGGCGAGGCGGCCCTTTCACCCCTGCACGCGGCGGTGTTGGCGGCCACCTTGGGCCACGGCGGAGAGCCGCTTCGGCCGGCCCTGGTCGCGGGCGACTCGCTGCAGCCGGGCCTGGGTCGCAAGCCGATGCGGCTTGGCGTCGGCGTCCCACCGGCGGTGGCGCGCCAGATTTCGGCGATGCTGACCCGCGATGGCGCAGAGCTGACGGTCGGCTGCGCCGGCGAGGCCTGGCCTGCGGCCCTCGGCGGCGTGCGCGTGGCGTCCTTCGAGACCCACATCGACGACTACGGCGACCCGGCGGTCGACGGCGATGGCCGCCTGGTGAGCTGGTTCCTGGCGGTCGCGCCTGCCGATCGGCCGACGGTGGCGGTGGCGGCGGTGGCGGTGAACCGCGAGCGTTGGCACCTCAAGGCCTGCACGCTGGGCCGCGAAGCCCTGATCAACGCTCTGACGCAGCAGCTTGCCCCGCCCGCGCCGATCGCCCCGACAGCATCGGCCCCAGGCGCAGCGGTGGCGCCGATCGGGGCCATAGCGCCGTCCGCCGCGGTTGGGCTCGTGGCGGCACCCGCCGTGCTGGGCGCTGCGATCGCTGCACCGACCGTGTCTCCGGCGCCGATCGCGGCACAGCCTGCGACCGTGGCGCCTGCAGCGGCCGTGGCGCCAGTCTCGGCGCGAATCCCGCCCGCAGCGCCTGCTGGCGTGCAGCCCGCGCGACCCGCCGCGTCCCTGATGGCGCCACCGGCGGCCGCCGCAGCCACGCCCTTGCCGCTGCCCAAGGCCGCGACAGCGACCGCTGCGCCTTCGACGGCCAAGGCGGGCTTGGCGCCAAGAAGCAGCGACGCGGGTCTTGACGCCGCCGCGCTGGCTCGCTAGAAGGCGCGTCCGTGGACGGGGACCGCGCGTCCCCACGGCCACCGACGCGGACCCGGGCGAAAGCCCAAGGGCCAGCGACTTCGGGACCATGGCTGCCCCACGCCAGACAGTCGTCACGCTCGCCAAGGCCTACCTGACCGGGGACTGAGGCGAGCACGGACCCTGACCGGGTCCGCCCACCGGTGCGTTCGGCGTCTTCGACGCTGCAACGCGGCGGCGGCGGTCCCTCGGTTGCAATGGCGCCCTCGCGGCGAGCCGGCTCTGCCGGCGGGCCACCCTCCGGCGAAAGCCGATGGTTGGTTCTGGGTTCGTCTCGGGGATCGTCTAATGGCAGGACTGGAGACTCTGAATCTCCCTATCTAGGTTCGAATCCTAGTCCCCGAACTGCGGATCGGCGCCACCTGCCATGGCCCGGTCCGACTCTCATCCCCTCCGAGGCCTCGGCCCCGGCGTGGGATGGCGCGCTGCCCCGTTCGTCTAGCGGTCAGGATGCGGCCCTCTCAAGGCTGAGGCAGGGGTTCAATTCCCCTACGGGGTACCTGGCGGGCGAGCCGGCGACGGCTCGCCCGCCTTCGTTTTTGGCGGAATTCTTCGCGATGGCGCGCGAGCGTCCACGACCGCCTTGGCCTCTGGGCCCTGCCCTTTCGCCGGCGGCCGATCTGCCGCTAGGCTGGCAGAGGGTCGCCGCGCGTGCGACCCAGGGAGAGGCACGATGCAGGCAGGCCAAAGCGAAGCGCCGCGCGATCCCGGCTGGAGCGACTGGCGCTGGCAGCTGCGATCGGCGCTGCGCACGGGGGCCGCGCTGCAGGCTGCATTGGGCCTCCGCGACGAGGAGCGCGCCTTCATCGAGGCCGGCGGTGGCTTCGAAGTCGGCCTCACGCCCTACTTTGCCGACCTGGTGCGCCGGAATGGCCGCGATGGGCCGCTGTGGCGCCAGGTCGTGCCGAACGCGGCAGAGGCCCAGCGGGCGCCTTTCGAGAAGGCCGATCCGCTCGGCGAAGACGCTCACCGGCCGCTGCCCGCCCTGGTCCACAAGTACCCGGATCGCGTGCTCTTGCTGGTGACAGACACCTGCGCCACGTACTGCCGGTACTGCACGCGGTCGCGCTTTGTCGCCCAGGGCGAGGGCGAGATCGGCGGCGACGCTGTGGCCGAGGCCATCGCCTACGTCGCCGCCCACCCCGAGGTGCGCGACGTGCTGGTCTCCGGCGGCGATCCCTTGCTGCTCTCCACCCGGAGGTTGGGCGCGATTCTGGATGCGCTGGCGGCCATCCCTCACCTGCGCTTCATCCGCATCGGGACGCGGGTGCCCGTCTTCCTGCCGATGCGGGTCGACTCCGCCCTGGTCGACGCCCTGCGGCCGCGCCGCATCCCGGTCTACGTGAACGTCCACATCAATCACCACCTGGAGCTGACGGACGCCTGCCGGCAGGCGCTCAGCAGCCTGGCCGACGCTGGCATCCCGCTCGGCGGGCAGTCGGTCTTGCTGCGCGGCGTCAACGACGACGAGGAGGCGCTGAGAGAGACGCTCTTCGCCATGCTGTCGGCGCGCGTGCGGCCGTCGTACCTGTTCCACTGCGATCCGGTGGTTGGCACGGCGCACCTGCGGGTCCCGGTGGCGCGCGGGCTGCAGCTGATGCGGGCGCTCATCGGCCACAGCTCTGGCATGGCGGTGCCCAAGTACGCGCTTGACCTCGATGGCGCCGGAAAAGTCCCGCTGTGGCCCGAAGCGATCGAGCGCATCGAGGGCGATACGCTGTGGATTCGCGGCTTCCGCGGCGAGGTCCAGCCGTACCCGGCGCGCTGATCCCGACAAACCAGCGCTGGTCACGCCGCCAGCTGCGACACTACACTCTGAGGCCCACCTGGCGCCCCTCGCGATCTCAACCCTAAGGCTGCACCGATGAACAGGAAACAATGGCTCATGTTCGGCGCGATTGCGCTGACGGCCCTGGTCTGCGTCGTGGTGTGGCTGGTCGGCGGCCCTCGGCTTCGTTCGTTCGTGACCGGTGGGTCGTTGACAGAGGAGGCTGGTGGCGGGTTGTTCGGCGGTGGGAGCACCGGCGGCTCGACCGGCGATCACAAAAGCGCGCACCCCGGCCGGTTCCCGACGCCGGGCGAACCCAACAACGCGGCAGGAGTGGGCGCCGTCGGCGCGGCAGCGGCAGCCGAGGATGCCATGGTACCGCCCGCACCTGACGTGGCCTATGCCGAGCCGGGCGCCAGGCCGAGTGAGCCGCTGGAGCTGCCGAGCAGCCCGACACCAGGTGAGCTTGCGATCGAGGCGGCGCTGGCCGTCCCAGAGGCGCCCCTCCCGGCTGGCTTTATGCGCGAGCGCGTCCGTCGCTACCGCGCCAAGCTCGGACCGCCGCCCGTCATCGAGCCGACGGTCCTGCTCTTCGACGACCTCTTCCCCAAGGTCTTGCGCGAGCGGCTGGGGTTGCCCGTCGGCACCCGGATCTTGAGCCTCAACGGCAACCCTCCCGGCGGTCTCGACACCCTGGACACCGCATTCGCCCCGGCAGGCTCGGACCCGCGCCGGTTGGTCCTGCTCGTCGTTCTTCCCGACGGCGTCGTCGTGCGTCATGAGGTCGCCCTCGGATTGTAAGGTGTCAAACCTCCCGCAATCCTCGACGCGCGTGCCCATGGCCATCCAGAGGCAAGGACCAAAAATCTCGTTTCTAGTTAGATTGTTATAGGCACGAACCGCCCAGCGCCGTCCTCGAAAAAATCGCTTGACGTGAGAAGTTCGCGGCCGTATGGTCGGGTCTCCATGTGACGTGTCACTCATGTCGCATCGACCCGGGGTTGGGCGTCTTGGCGTCCCTAACCCCTGGCGAGTGCAGCGCCTGGTCGCCGTGTTCGCCACTCGAGGACGCTCTCGCGGCATCAGACCGCTGGCGTTGGGCGAAGGTTGTCGCCCGCTGGTTACCCGGTGCGTCGCCTGCAGGCGGCGTGCATCAGGAGTCCGTCAAGCAAAGTCGCCCATCGCTCGTCTCGCTGCGCCAGTTCGCTCAGGGCGCGAGGCTCGCCGCTGTGCTGCTCTTCCTTGCCCCCGCCCTGGCGTTCGCCGGGACGCTGGCTGGCAAAGTGACCGACAGCAACAATGCCGCGATCGGCAGCGTGGCGATCCACCTCCAGCAAGGCGGCACGACGGTCGCGAGCACCGCGAGCGCCACGGACGGGACGTACTCCGTGACCGCGGCGGACGGCACTTACACCGTCATCGCCCTGCCGCCTTCGGGCAGCGGCTTCACCAACGCATCGCTCCCGAACCGCGTCATCTCGGGCGCGACCTCGCTGGACCTCGTGCTGGTCAAGGCGGCGGTCTTCTACACCGTGACCGGTACCGTCGTGACCTCCACCGGGGCGCCCCTGTCCGGCGCCACCGTGCGGGTCTTCGGGACGCCCTCGGACCGCACGACGACGAGCGCCGCCGACGGCACCTTCACGGTGACCGACGTCGAGGCCGGCACCTACACCGTGCGCGCCAGCAAGTCGGGCTACGGCACCAAGGACGCCACGGGCTTTGTGGTGGATGGCGACGAGACGACCACGATCACGCTGCTGGCAGACGTCACCTTCTCGGGCACGATCCTCGACAGCAAGGGCCGTCCCCTCCCCGGCCTCCGCTACTACCTCTACAAGCCAGGCGTCGTTGACTACGGCTGGAACTACGTGGACGCCAACGGCGGGTTCACGCGGCAGGTGCAGCCCATCGCTGGCAACCAGCTCCAGCTTTACGGCGATCAATACGTGGGCTTGAGCAACGGCGACACCTACCGCCGCTGGATCCAGCTCTACTACGCCACGCTCGACTTCTCGGGCGGCGCCATGACCAAGAATATGGTCATCCCGACCGTGGACGTCACCTTCCGCGTCACGGACGCCTCCGGCAACGTGATCCCCAATTGCGCCATCGACACCCTCACCGGGTGGTGGAATGTCGGGTCGATGCCCTACACCACCGACGGCGTTAGCTTCGGCAACGCACACCAGAACTACCTCGCCGTGTACAGCACGGGCACCGACGGTGAGATCGTCATGCCCCTCGCCCCGAACGCCGCCAACCACTCGCTGCGCGTTCGCCCGCCGGCAGGCTCCGGCTTCGCCAACAAGGACTTCTCCAACCTGACCTGGACCTCGGACACCACCCTCACATTCGTGCTGGACGCCGACGTCAAGGTCACGGGCAAGGTGACGATGGCCGACGGCAAGAGCCCAGCTGGGCTCTACATCGGCGTCTCGGGCACCGGGTCCTCATCCGCAATCAGCGTCTCGACGCCCATCGCCAGCGACGGCACCTACACGATCTCCGGCGCCGTCGCGGGCACCTACCGCTTCCACATCTACAACTGGCAGAACTGGTTCTACCCATCAACCGGCGGCCAAGGCCACGGCCACCTCGACATCTGGTCGGATGGGCAGTTCACCCTGAGCGGCGCGACGACGCAGGACATCACGATCCCCACCACGTCGGTGACTTTTGTGGTCAAGGACAAGGTGGGCGCTGCCTTCAATGGCCAGACACGCATGTATTACGGCGCCTACACGATGGCGACGTTCACCAGCAACGGTCTGACCTTCAATGGCAACGTGCACCTCGACGCTTACACGCCCAGCAACGGCAACACCGTGACGTATCCGGGCTTCCCGGCGGCGTCGACGGCGACGTCGTCTCGCCAGGTCTGGCCGGCTGCCGGCTACCCGTACTTCACGGACAACATCGGCTACCCAGCCGATCACACCTTTACGGTCAATGTCTACGCCAACGACGTCAGCGGCCGCGTCCTCGACGCCGCCGGCAACGCCATCGGTCGCGTGGGCAGCAACAATGCTTTCCAGCCGCATTGGTACCCGTCGACGGGCAGCCAGTCGAACACGATCGTGGACAGCGCGGCCAACTACAGCGTCAAGCTTCGCGACGGCCAGCACCGCACGCTCATGTACGGCTGGCCCGTCTACACCGACGATCCCGCCGGCTCGAAGTACGCGTATTCGTACATCTACTCGTACTCCAATGGCTACGACATCCCCGTCCAAGGCGACACCGTTCGCGACTTCCAGCTCAACGGCTCCCGTTGGCTCACGGTCATCGTGCAGGACCAGAACGGCGTGCCGGTGCCCGAGGCCGTCGTCCGCGTCGCCGGCTACACGGGTGAGGCGTTCACCGACGGCGGCAAGGGCTTCCAGGGGATGTACATGGATCATGCCCAGGCCAACCTTGGCTCGTCGGGCAAGGCTTCGCTGCTCGTGCCGCGCACCTCGACCGGCCAGAACATGAGCATCCAGGTGACGCCGCCCTCGGGCTCGAGCTTCAAGGCGTTCACGCTGACCAAGCAGATGCGCGAGAACCTGAGCGTCACCATCGTCCTGTCGCTCGTCACCACGAGCAACGACGCCGACGCCGATGGCATCCTCAACGACGACGACAACTGCATCGGCATCCCCAACGCGAACCAGGCCGACTTCGACAACGACGGCCAGGGCGACGCCTGCGACGGTGACGACGACGAGGACGCCCTCGACGACGACGCGGACCCGAACGACTTCGACACCGACAGCGACAACGACGGCATCACCGACGGCAGCGACAACTGCCCCTCGGTCGTCAACACCGACCAGGCCAACTTCGACAACGACGGCCTCGGCGACGCCTGCGACACGGACGACGACAACGACGGCAAGCCGGACACCACCGACAACTGCAAGTTCGTGGTCAACCCGAACCAGCTGAACACCGACGGCGACAGCCAGGGCGACGCCTGCGACAGCGACGACGACAACGACAGTGTCGCTGACACCGGCGACAACTGCCCGGTCCACGCCAACACCAACCAGCAAGACAGCAACAACGACGGCCAGGGCGACGCCTGCGAGTGCGTCAACGTCAACTGCCAGGCCGGCGACCAATGCCACAAGGACGGCGTCTGCAGCACCATCGATGGCAGCTGCAGCAACCCGATCAAGGACAACGGCAGCGCCTGCAACGACACCAACGCCTGCACCCAGAGCGACTCCTGCCAGGAGGGTGTCTGCACGGGCGCCAACCCCGTCGTCTGCAGCGCCCAGAGCCAGTGCCACAATGTCGGCACCTGCAACACTTCGACCGGCGTCTGCACCAACCCCGCCAAAGCGAACGGCACCAGCTGCAGCGACAGCAACGTCTGCACCGCCGGCGACGTCTGCTCCAACGGCACCTGCCAGGCTGGCGCTGCCTGCGACGCCAAGGCCACCTGCGGCTCCGAAGGCTGCGTCTGCAACGAGGGCTACATCGGCAACGGCACCACCTGCACGCTCGAGGACTACTGCGGCACGAACGCGGACAACTGCGATTCGAACGCCACCTGCGCCAACATCGCGGGCACCGGCGGTACCTTCACCTGCACGTGCAACTCCGGCTTCTCGGGGAACGGCCAGACCTGCTGCGCGGACGGCGACGGCGATGGCGCTTGCGACACGGCACCGACCTGCACAGACAACGGGACCACGCCGAACATCGAGACGCCCTCCGGCCAGGGCCATCACTACATCACGAACTCTGTCTCGTACTCGCAGTCGTTCAAGGCTGTCTCGACCTCGATCTCCGGCGCCGCGCTCTACATCGGCGCGTCGTGGGGTTCGGGGCCCGTGACGCTGTACCTCTATAGCGGCAACCCAAGCTCCGGCGGACAGCTCCTCGCGAGCGGCTCAGGCTATGGCAGCGCGGGCCAGTGGATGAAGGCGACCTGGACCTCGGTCAACGTGACCTCGGGTCAGACCTACTTCCTCACCTGGACGACGAGCAGCTACTATGGGCCCGTAGCGAATTACAACTACGGCAACGCCTACGCCGACGGCGACTTGTTCAGCGGCACCTACCAAAATTCGGGCTACGACACGGCCTTCCGCATCTACGGCCCGACGTGCGCCAAGGCCGACAACTGCCCAGACATCGCCAACGCCGACCAGAAAGACACCGACGGCGACAACAAGGGCGACGCCTGTGAGTGCGTCGGTGTGACCTGCTCGGCCAGCGACCAATGCCACGACGTCGGCACCTGCCAGTCGACCACCGGCGCTTGCAGCAACCCGGCCAAGACGAATGGCACGACCTGCAACGACGGCAACATCTGCACCAAGGACGACGCTTGCCAGAGCGGCACTTGCGCCGCGACGGCCTGCGGAGCCAACGCCTCCTGTGGCGGCGAGGGCTGCACCTGCAATTCCGGCTACATCGGCGACGGATTCACCTGCGAGCTCGAGGACTACTGCGGCACAGGCGCCGACAACTGCGACAACAACGCCACGTGCGCCAACGTGAGCGGCCCCGGCGGCACCTTCACCTGCACCTGCAAGGATGACTTCTCGGGCGACGGCACGACCTGCTGCGTCGACGCCGACGATGACGAGGCCTGTGACGAAGGCTGCAGCGGCGGCGGCAGCGGCGGTGGCGATACACCGACCGTCGAGAACAACACGTCTGCCGGCAATGGTTGGAGCTACATCAACCCGAATCCCGACTACATCCAGTCCTTCAAGGCGACCACCAATTCGATCTCGGGCCTCGCGTTGCACATCGGCAGCTACTGGGGTTCTGGCCCGGTCTCCCTCGCCCTCTACGATGGCCTGCCAACGCAGGGAGGCACCCAGCTCGCGAGCGGATCGGGTACGGCGTACCAGGGTCAGTGGCTCAAGGTCACCTTCACGTCGGTCAGCGTGACGGTGGGCAAGACCTACTACTTGGTGTGGACGGGCAGCAACGGCGCGGTGACAACGTACAGCGCGGGCAACACCTACACCGGTGGCGGCATTTTCTACATCGCGTACGGAAACAATTACAGCTACGATTACTATGACATCGGCTTCCGCATCTACGGCGCCGCCTGCGCCCCGGCGGACAACTGCGTCGGTGTGGCCAACGCCAACCAGAAGGACACCAACGGCGACGGCCAGGGCGACGCCTGTGAGTGCGCCAACGTGACCTGCTCGGCCAGCGACCAGTGCCACGACGTCGGCACCTGCAACCCAGAGAACGGCGCCTGCAGCGACCCGGCCAAGGCCAACGGCAGCAGCTGCAACGACGGCGACGCCTGCACCCAGACCGATACGTGCACCTCCGGCACCTGCGGCGGCGGCAACCCGGTCGTCTGCGAGCCGAGCGACCAGTGCCACGACGCGGGCACCTGCGACAGCGCCAACGGCACCTGCTCCAACCCGGCCAAGAACGACGGCGCGGGTTGCAGCGACGGCGACGCCTGCACCCAGACCGACACCTGCCAGAGCGGCAGCTGCACGGGCAGCAACCAGGTCGTCTGCTCGGCGAGCGATCAGTGCCACGACGCCGGCACCTGCAACAGCGCGACGGGCGCGTGCTCGAACCCGAACAAGGCGAACGGCACGACCTGCACCGACGGCGACGTCTGCACCGACGCCGACACCTGCCAGAACGGCAGCTGCAACGCCGGCGCCGGCTGCAACTCCAACGCCACTTGCGGCAGCGGCGGTTGCGCATGCAACGCCGGCTACGAGGGCACTGGCTTCGCTTGCGAGGCGGTCGACTTCTGCGGCCTCAACCTCGACAACTGCGACGCCAACGCGGCGTGCGCCAACGTGCCGGGCAGCTTCACCTGCACCTGCAACAGCGGCTACTTCGGCAACGGCACCTCGTGCTGCGCCGACGCCGATGGCGACACCATCTGTGACGCAGCCGACAACTGTCCAGCGGCCGCCAACACGGACCAGAAAGACAGCGATGGCAGCCAGACGACACCGCAGAACCCCGGCACGGGTTGCTCCGCCGTTGTCTGCAATGGCCTGGACTTCGGCGGCGGCTGCCAGACCTACGGGCCCGGCATCCACGAGTACCCGGCGCTCAACGCCATCGTCGGCAACGACTCGGCCGCTTCGGTCAAGGTCATCGGTACCGGCGCCGTAGTCGAGCTCTGGGAGCACTACACGCCGTACAGCGGCAGCACGTTCAATGGCGCCCACGCGACGTTCACCGAGTCCGACGGCAACCTCAGCGACAACGGCGTCAACGGCGTCTCCTCGCTCATGGTGCGCTGCGGCCCGACCGCGGGCGACGGCGTCGGCGACGTCTGCGACAACTGCGCCACGGTGCCGAACGCGAACCAGCAGGACACCAACAGCGACGGCCAAGGCGACGCCTGCGAGTGCCTCGGCGTTGTCTGCTCCGCGCAGGATGAGTGCCATGTCCCGGGTGTGTGCAACACTACGAATGGCGTCTGCAGCAACCCCAACAAGGCCGACAACTCGGCGTGTGGCTCGGATAGCTGCAGCGACGACGGCGACGCCAACGGCGGCGGCGCCTGCGCTGCGGTCAAGAACACCTGCCAAACCGGTGTCTGCACTGCCTTGAAGACCTCGGGCACCGACACCTGCGGCGGAACCGAGGCTGCGCCGAGCGTCACCACCTACACCTGCCAGGGCGGCAACACCTGCGTCGCGGCCGTGAGCGCCAGCGGCAGCGACAGCTGCACTGACAGCGGCGACGGGCTCGGCGGTGGCAGCTGCGCGGCGACGGACTGGATCTGCGCGAATGGCAAGTTGAGCAGCGTCGCCAGCGCCGGCTTCGACACGTGCGGCGGCGACGCCGCGAACCCGTCGGTCTCGGTCTACGCGTGCAGCAACAACAACGCCTGCACCGCGACGACGACCGCCAAAGTCGACAGCTGCAGCGACAATGGCGGCGCACTGGGCGGTGGCGCTTGTGGCGCTAGCGACTGGACCTGCACCGCGGGCAGCGGCGGCGACAAGCTGAGCGTGGTCAACACGAGCGGCACCGACACCTGCGGCGGCGACGCGGCCAACCCGACGGTGTCCGTCTTCGCTTGCAGCAACAACAACGCCTGTACGGCGACGACCACGGCCAAAGCCGACAGCTGCAGCGACAATGGCGACGACCTCGGCGGTGGCGCTTGCGGCGCCAGCGACTGGACATGCACGGCGGCCGACGGCGGCGACATGCTGAGCGTGGCCAACACCAGCGGCACCGATACCTGCGGCGGCGACGCGGCCAACCCAACGGTGTCGGTCTTCGCGTGCAGCAACAACAACGCCTGCACGGCGACGACGACGGCGAAGGCTGACACCTGCAGCGACAGCGGTGACGACCTCGGCGGCGGCGCCTGTGGCGCCAGCGACTGGTCGTGCACGGCAAAGAGCGGTGGCGACGTGCTGAGCGTGGCCAACACGAGCGGCACCGACACCTGCGGCGGCGACGCGGCCAACCCGACGGTGTCGGTGTTCGCGTGCAGCAACAACAACGCCTGCACGGCGACGACGACAGCCAAGGCTGACACCTGCACCGACGGCGGCGACGAGCTCGGCGGCGGCACCTGCGGCGCGAGCGATTGGACGTGCACGGCGAACAGCGCTGGCGACAAGCTGAGCGTGGTGGACACCAGCGGCACCGACACCTGCGGTGGCGACGCAGCGAACCCGACGGTCTCCGTCTTTGCCTGCAGCAACAACAACGCCTGCACGGCCACGACGACCGCCAAGGCCGACACCTGCAGCGACACCGGTGGAGAGCTCGGCGGCGGCGCCTGCGGCGCGAGCGACTGGTCGTGCACGGCGAGCAGCGCTGGCGACAAGCTGAGCGTGGCCAACACCAGCGGCACGGACACCTGCGGCGGCGATGTCGACGCGCCGAGCGTCAGCTTCTTCAGCTGCGTCGAGAACAACGCCTGCCAGGCCACGACGACCCAGAAGCAGGACATGTGCTCCGACAGCGGCACCGCCAGCGGCGGCGGCGTCTGCGGTGCGATCAACTGGTCCTGCGCGGCCGGCCAGCTCAGCAGCGTCGGCACCACCGGCCTCGACACCTGCGGCGACAACTCGAGCAACCAGACGACGTACTTCGCCTGCAGCGTCAGCGACGGTACGGGCGCCGACACCTGCGTCGCCGTGGCCGATGTGACCGCGCCTGCGCTCACCCAGCCGGGCAACGTCCTGGTCGATCTCGACGCGCCAGGGGGCACGGTCGTCACCGTCACCGGCTCTGCCGGCGACATCTGCGACAACACCATCGCCTGGCAGTGGTCGGAGAACGGCGCGGTGCTCGGCACGGCGCAGACCCTCAGCCACCTCTTCACCCTCGGTACCCACCACGTGGTGCTGACCGCCAAGGACGATGCCGGCAACGCGGCTGCTGCCTTCTTCACCATCACGGTGCGCGACACCTGCGGCAACGGCAGCCCGACGCTGTTCAAGCCAGGTGCGGTCATCCCGGCGTGTCCGAAGCCGAGCGACAAGACCAAGGTGTCGACGCTGGCGCAGCTCGCGGCATGGAGCGCCAATCCTGTGACCTCGCTGGAGATCAAGGACAGCTTGGCGTTCGGCGGCGCCGACCTGGTCATTCAGACCAACTGCGACGTCAAGTTGCACAGCAAGGCGAAGCTGACGGACATCGGCAACCTGTTCATCGCCGGTCGCGACATCGATATCCACGTCGACATCGAGATGACGGGCCGGGCCGACGTGCGGGCGGCGAAGCTGCTCGCGATTCGCCAGAAGGCCACGTTCACAGGCGCCCACACCATCGCCCTCGAAGGCTACGAGGTCGAGGACTACGGCGATGCAGTCTTCACGACGGGCTACTGCATCGAGGCGACGGACGAGGCGACAGTCCGTCAGGCATCGCGCGACTGCGGCAATGGCGGCTACGTGCGCATCAGCGGTCAGGACGTCGAACTGTACGGCGACTTCTTCAACACCGGCGATGTCACGGTGACTGCCTCCGCTGACCTTGACTTCCGGTCGGCGGCCAAGCTCTCGGGCGCCGGCAAGGTGTCGATGACCGCTGGTGGCGATTTCAACTTCTTCGGCGACGTCACGAGCGCGGGCGCTGTCACCATCCTCGCAGGCGACGACCTCTACCTGCGCAGCAATAGCAAGATCTCAAGCTCGGGCGACGTCACGGCGCAGGCCGGCGACACGGCCGACATTCACAGCGATGTGGTCGCCTCGGGCAACGTCACCTACTCGGGCGTGGGCTTGACGTACCGCTCTTCGGCGGTCGTCTCGACCAGTGGGAACGTGACGATGATTGGGACGGGCACTTGCGGCGTGGAGTTCTCCGGCAAGATCAGCCAAAGCGGCAATGTCACCGTGACCAGCGCCGGGTCGGTCTACCTGCGGTCGTCGGGGCTGATCAATGCCAACGGCAACGTCCAGATCACCGCCGCGTCGTACTTCGAGGGCGGTGGCGACATCAACCTGAACGGTGCGGTCCAGATCAGCTCTGCCATCTACAGCCTGAAGGGCTCGCATGACTTCGGCGGAAACCTCAGCTGCGCGCTGACGGGTCTCTCGCTCTATGGCAGCTCGACGATCAAGGGCTGCGTGGCGAGCGGCGGCGCTGCCGCCAAGACGGTGAAGGAGCCCAAGACCTGCAAGGCGTATGGCAGCGACGCCAACGACGACGATAGCGACGACTAGAAACGTCTCGCTGGCGCTCCACCGCAAGCGCCCACGCGGTCAACTTCATGCCCTTCACGGGCGGGTGGCCGCCGGCGCCTGACCACGTGGGCCGCGTGCGGCGCTCCGCAAGTGCCCCAGACCGTACGCTCCGTCCAAGAAAGAAGCGCCTGGAGGACTAGGCGTCCGCCGGCCTCATCACGCCGCGAGAGCGCCTTGGTACGGCTGGCAGCTTCGATCCGTACCCCTCCCCCAGACCGAAGTCGCCGAACGCGCGTCTACGATGACTCGGCGACGAGCGGCGGGCTCGCGTCGACGTTGCCCGGCGACGCCCAAGCCGGGGACGGAGCGGTGGGCGTTCGCCCGACCCAACGCCTTGGCGACGAGGTTCGCGCCTCGACAACGCCTTGGCGCGCGACGCTGCGCGAACCTCCAATCCGGTCGCGGCATGAGGAGCGGCGCCCATGCGTGGACTCACTGCAAATGCCCACTCGGGTCGACTCGCATGTGGCGTCGTCGCCACCTTGGTGCTGCTGCAGGCGAGCGGCGGGGCCGAGGCGAAAGCGCGCCTGACGCCCGCCCAGGTCCGAGAGCGCAACGCGTCGCTGGTCGCCGGGATTGCGCGTCAGGCCGGGGAGCCGCCCTGGACGTGGATCGTCATTCACCACACCGCCGCCGAGCGCGACTCGCTGCAGAGCATCAGCCACTACCATGCCAAGCGCTTTGCCGACCCGCTCGGTATCGAGTACCACTTCCTCATTGGCAATGGACACAGCGCGGGCGACGGAGAGATCCAGCTGGGGCGCTGGCAGCACCGCGCGCCCTCGATCCACGTCGCACACCCTGAGCGCGCGCCGACCGCCATCACCGTCACCGCCCAGGGCAACCTGCACGTCCGCGCGCCTTCGACCGGCCAGATGTTGGCGTTCGAAGAGCTGCTGCGGCGCCTGATGAAGCTCTACGCCATCCCGCCGCAGCGGCTCTCGAGCAACACCCGGGTGGACGGGACCATCACGGTCTGCCCGGGCCGCTACTTTCCTTTCGACCGCCTGATCTGGCGCTTGCGGCAGCCGAACGCGCCGACCGCCGCGGATTGGCGGGATCCGCTCGAGCCTGCGCCGCTGGAGGGGCCCCTGCCCGACCTGGAGGCTTTGCGCGCCGGCCTCGCGTGGGATGGCTCCTGCGCCACGCCGATTCCCGTCAGTGCGTGGCAACCGCTGGGCAAGCTGCAGGGCGCCGTCGAGGGCGTCGAGGCCCGCCTGCTGGGCATCGAGGGCGGGCGGCGCTGCACGCCGATTCAGCGCCGCTACCTGGTGATTCGCAACGCTGCAGGTTGGTACTGGCGTGAGCTGAATGGGTATCGGCATGCCACGCTGCGCGCCCAGCGGGGAAAGTCATCCCGAGACGAAGGGAGGTTTCGCTTTGACAGCCGCGACGAGCGAGGCGTGATGCAGCGCTGTACGGTTGTCCGCGACGCGCCACCTTCCTGCAGACTGCCGCGTCCGGGAGAGCGATGAGCCAGCAAGGGGCTCACGCCTGCTGGGGGCGTGCGGCTTTCGCTCACGCGTGGACGCGTCCGAAGCGCGCGTCATCGAGATGCCCGCAGCATCGAACCGTGTGAACGCCGTGGCGGCGGCATTCGAGCTGCGGCTGGAAAGGGCGCGAGTCGCGAATCGATCTTGAGCCTTGGCCGCGGAGCCGCAGGCGTTCGGGACCAACCCGAACCGAGCCGAACTCAACGGCCCCTTTTGCCAAGCCCGACGTGTGGGCTTGCCGCGCGACGCGCGCCGCAGGGTCAGCCGAATCGCGGCGCGGGGATGCCGACGAAGTGGTCGCCGAAGCGGTCGTCGCGGTTGTAGAAGCGCGTGAATTGGCCATCGAAGCGCAGCGAAATGAGCCCTGTGGGGCCTGCGCGATGTTTGGCGACGATGAGCTCGGCCTCTTCTGGCGCTGACATCTTGTTGTAGACGTGGTCACGGTAGATGAAGAGGATGATGTCGGCGTCCTGCTCGATGGCGCCGGACTCGCGGAGATCGCTCATGATGGGTCGCTTGTCGGCGCGACTCTCCAGGCCTCGGTTGAGCTGCGAGAGCGCCATGACCGTGACGTTGAGTTCCTTGGCCAGGCCCTTGAGAGCGCGCGAGATCTCGGAGATCTCCTGCTCGCGGCTCTGCCGGCTGCCGCCCGTGCCGCGCATCAGCTGGAGGTAGTCGACGACGATGAGGTCGAGCCCTTCGCGCATGGCGATGCGCTTGGCGCGCGCGGACAGGTCGATGGTGTTGAGCGCGGGCGTGTCGTCGATGAAGAGGCGCAGCTCTGAGAGGTCGGCGGCGGCGGCGCGCAGAGCGATCTCGGCGTCGGGATCGACCTGGCCGCGGCGCATGTCCGAGAGGCCGACCCGCGCCTTCTGCGAGAGGAGGCGCTGAACGAGCTGCTCGCGCCCCATCTCCAGCGAGAAGACCAGCACCGAGGGCGCCAGACCGGCGCGGGGCCCGGTTGGCAGCGTGGTGCTGGCGACGTTCAGCGCGATATTCAGGGCCAGGGCGGTCTTTCCCATCGCTGGCCGCGCCGCCAGGATCATGAGGTCGGTCCGGTGAAGGCCGAGCATGAGCTGGTCGAAATCTCTGTAATTGGTCTGGATGCCGGTGACCTGACCGCCGCGGTCACGGGCCGCCAGCACGTTCTGAAACACGCCGCCGACGATGCTCGACAGCGGCACCGCGTCATCGCCGATGGCGCGATCGAGCGCGCTTCTGAGCTGGTCCTGCGCCACCGCGATGACGTGATCGGGGTCAGCGCCGCGCTGGTAGCCCTCAGCCTGGATGGCGTGGGTAGCCTCCAGGACGCGGCGGACGGTAGCGATGCGGGCGACCGTGGTGGCGTAATGCTCCATCGCCTGGGCGCTGCCGATGAAGTTGCTGAGGTCGATCAGCAGCTCCATGCCGCCGGCGGCGTCGAGCTTGTTCTGCCGCCGCAACTCACCGCCGACAGTCACGGGGTCAATCGGCGCCCGCGACTGCGTCAGCGTCGTAATGGCCTGCCAGACCAGGCCCAGGCGGCGATCCCAGAAGTCCTCCGGCTTGACGCGGCCGAGGGCGTGGAAGACCGACGCCGGATCGATGAGCGAGGCCGAAATGATCGCGCGCTCGGATTCGGGATCCGCCGGCATCGCCGTCGCTTCCTCAGCGGGTCGGCTGTTCGACTGCAGGCGAGCCTGGGCGGTGCGGTTGCCGGCGGCAAAGGCGGCAGCGCGGGCGGCCGAGGGGGTGGAGCCAGGAAGGTCGCGGCTCTCTTGCGGTCCGGGGGGGCCGTCGAAGGTCGACCAATCCTCGAGGGTGCCCAGGTCGAAATCCGCGTCGCCGCTCGCGCCTTCATCGGCAGGTGCACCCGCGCCTGCGTCGGCGCCAACCGCCATGGGGACGCGCCCGTGTGAATCGCGGTCGCCTGCCCCGTGGGAGTCGCTGCCGACCGTTACGGTGCCGAGCGCGTCCGCGGCGAGCGACCCAATTGACGACGGGTTTTTCGCTGCGGGGTCACGCTCTTCTGCCATGGCCGTCCCTCATCGCCGCGCCTCCCTGCGAGGCCGCGGAGCCCCTCGACAGGAGGCCGCAGACACCCTACCATCAGGGCACCACGATGTCGCGGCCGCTGGTGCCGGCAACCCGTGGACGCCCCGACAGCCGTGGCCTACAGAGCCGCCAACGCGCGCTCCGGCCCCATGGCAGGTCCCAGCGAAGGGGTCTGGCCGAACCGACCGAGCGCACACCGCGCCGACCGTCGACGGCGAGCCCCCAGCGCCCACAGCTGAAGAGGCCGCATCGGCCACGCCCTCACGGGGCGACCGACGCCGCCACGATCCAGCCCCATGCCAGGGCTGGCGGAGGTGTCATGCAAAGGGTCGGCGATCCGATCGACGGATACTGCAACAAGTGCAAGCGCAACGTGTTCATGACCGTGGGCGCTACCGATGGACGCGAGATTTTCGCCACCATCTGCCGCACCTGCCAGACCAAGCAGGACTACCAGCCCGAGGTGAGCAACGAAGTGCTGCAGGAGCAGGCGATGCGCAAGCTGGCCCGCGCCGCGGCCAAGAAGCGCAAGATGCCGATGGGCCGCTCGCCCGACGTTGTGTCACGCGGGCGTCGCGGCGAGAACCGCGCCGCTTTTGACGCCAGCGTGCTCGATCGCGCCATCGCCGAGCGCCAGAGCCGCCTGGCGGGTGGCGAGGCGGACCGCGTCGTGGGCCGCAGGATGGTGGACCTGGCGCCGCGCGACTTCTCGTCGCTGGAGTCGCCGCGTCGAGATCTGCTGGCGCGCGCCGGCTCTGGGCGCGAAGACGGCGAGACCGGCCCGGCATGGGCAACGGCGGCAGGTGCTGGAGACCGCACCGGTGGTGGAGATCGGCCGGGGGATAACGACGCCGAAGCGGCGCCGGCCAAGGCGGACGCGCCCCGGCAGCGGCCAGGCGCGGCCTATGCGGGCGATCTCGTCGGGACGGGCAGCGCCAGCGGCGCCGCGGGCGAACGGGCGAGCAACGGGGCCGCCGGCGAGGCACCCCAGCAGCGGCTCTCCGAGGCGCTGCGCCATCGGCCCTCGCTGCACGAGGGGCCGCTGCCGGCCGGACGTCGGCGGAGCGGCGCCTCGGCGCTGCAAATGCCGATGACGCTGCCCAAGCCCAAAGAAGAGGTGCTGCCGCCGCCGAGCGTCGATTCCAACGACACCGCGCGCTGGCGCCAGCTGACCGCCAAGCTCGGCCCGCGCGATGGCAAGGTCTACGCCTCCGAGAAGTCGTACACCATCGGCGAAGTGCTGCTGCACAAGCGGCACGGCATGGGCATTGTCGAGGAGATCCTCCACGATACCGCGATGATGGTGCTGTTTCGCGATCGCCGCGAGGTGATCGAGATGGCGCGCGCTGACGCACGCTAACTTCGACACCTCGGCAAACCGGCTGATTTGACCCTGCTGTTCGCGATGGCATCTGCGCGCACCCCGCGGCGTCCATCGCCCCGAATCGCCGGGCTATCTCATGGCCTGGCGTCGCGATCGCGGCCATCGCCGGCCCGCGAGAAAAGCGCCGTCATGTACGAATCGAGCTTCAGACGGCCCCGCGACCGATGCCCTGATATTGGAAGCCGGCGGCGGCCATGTCCGTCGGGTTCCAGATGTTTCGCCCGTCAAAAACGAGGCGGCACGGGGTCGCCGCGGCGAGCTGCGCTGGCGTAATCGCCGCCAGCTCGGGCCACTCGGTGACCACCAGAATCGCTGAGGCGCCTTCGACCGCTTGCTGCCAGGAGTCGGTGAGGACCAGCTCAGCGCCGAGCGCAACCTTGGCGGTGTCACGCGCGATGGGGTCGTAGCCGACGATGGTGGCGCCGAGCCGTCGCAGCTTGTGGCCGATGACGACCGAGGGCGCCTCGCGCATGTCGTCGGTGTCGGGCTTGAAGGCCAACCCGAGCAGCGCGATGCGCTTGCCGTCGAGCGACTCGCCGAGGGCGGCGACGACGCGGTCGGCGAGCAAGCGCTTCTGGTCGACGTTGACGGCTTCGACCGCTGCCAGCAGGCGCATCGGCCGGCCGACCTTCTGGCTGGTGCGCAGCAGCGCCGCGACATCTTTGGGAAAGCAAGATCCACCATAGCCGATGCCGGCCTGCAGGAAGCGCGGGCCGATGCGGGCGTCGCTGCCGATGCCGCGCCGTACGTCGTCGACATCGACGCCCGTGGCCTCACAGACCCGCGACAGCTCGTTCATGAACGAGATGCGGGTCGCGAGCATGCAGTTGGCGGCGTACTTGGTCATCTCGGCCGAGCGGCGACTCATCCAGAGGATGCGCGCTGGGTCGGCGACGAAGGGAGCGTAGAGCGCCTCCATCACGGCCTGGGCCCGCGGGCTGTCGGTGCCGATGACGACGCGATCGGGGTCCAGGAAGTCGGCGATGGCGGCGCCTTCGCGCAGGAATTCGGGGTTGCTGACGACGTCGTGGTCGGCGGCGCCGCGCGCGCGCAGCTCGTCGGCCACGCGGTCACAGGTGCCGACCGGCACGGTCGATTTGCAGGCCACGACGGCGCCAGGCTGCAGCGAAGGCGCGATGGCCCGGGCGACGGCGATGACGTGACGGATGTCGGCGGCGCCGTCTTCGTCTGGCGGGGTCCCGACGGCGATGAAGACGACCTGGGCCTCGGAGACCGCGCGGGCGGTGTCGGTGGTGAAATGCAGCGTCCCCGCCTCAGCGCCCTCGTGCACCAATTCGGCGAGGCCGGGTTCGTAGATCGGCAGGTCGCCGCGGCGCAAGCCGTCGATCTTGCGGGCATCGACGTCGACGCAGGTGACGACGTGGCGACCTTTGGCAAAGCAGGCGCCGGCGACGAGTCCGACGTAGCCGCTGCCGATGACAGCGACGCTGAGGGTGCGGGCGGGCGCCAAGCTCACACCTCGCCAAAGAAGTAGGGTTTGAAGACCTGAATGCGCTCGGTGTAGGTGGCGCGCTCGAGGTGGTAGCAAGTGGCGGCAATCGAGGAGAGCAGTGAGTTGCCGTCCTGCGGTGTGAAGCAGTAGCCGATGACTTCGTGATCGTTTCGGACCGCCAGGCTCTGATTGACGATCACGGTCTGGTTGAGGATCCGGCCGTAGAGCCCGTGATCGCGGCCAAACGAGAAGATGGTCGAGGCGTTGTCCTTGTGGGTCAGCGCCACGAGGTCATCGGCCGCGAAGCGGCGACGCACGGTGTCGAGGTCTATGGGCTTGGTTCGCTCGATGTGGAAGTAAATCGCGTGCATGTACTGGGTGTTGAGCTTGACCGCCGAGCTGAAGAGGTTCAGGTCGATGCCCTTGGTCTGGTAGAGGTGCCAGGCGTCGCGGGCGTGGTGGGTGCCGAAGCGGGCGTCGCTGTGTTTGCCGACCGAGGGCGCCGGAATGAACTTGTCGCCGTCGCTGATGTCGGTGGCGCGGCGCATGCACAAGAAGCGACCCTCGCGCAGGACGTTGTCGCCGCCGTCGAAGCCGAGCAGGCGGCACAAGATCGAGAGGTTGTGCGTGTTGCAGGACACGACCTGGATGAACTTGTCGCTCTTGTCGCCGACCGCGGCGTCCAGGGTCTCGTCATTGATGCGGCGGGCGTACATGTGGCCGAAGCCGAACTCGCTGCCTTGCGCGATGAAGAGGCGGCTCGGGCTGACGAAGCGGCTGTAGACCTGCTCCTTCATACGGTTGCCGATCGGCGTGCAGTCGATGACGACGGCCGAGTCGTCGATCGCCTGCTCGAACTCGAGCTTCGGCTCGATGTCGAGGGCCCGGAAGGCGTCGGCGCGGGAGGGGTCGACGCAGAGCTCGCCGCCAGCCTGCTGCAGGGCCCAGACCTTGGAGCGGTCGGTCTTGAGTGGCGTGTTCTTGTGGAAGAAGACGCGCTCGACGCCGAGCGCCTCGCGGTTGCGGGTCAGCATCGCGATCAGCGGCTCGCCGATGGTGCCGGTGCCGACGACCAGGACGTTCTTGCCGGGCATGGTGCCTCCTAGCGTTGAGGGGGGCCGAAGCGCAAGCGTGGGCGCCCGGAGGGCGGGCCAACGGCTGCGCGTGCCGCGCGCGGGGAAGGTGCCCGCAACGCAGGCCCAGCGTCAACCTCGCCGGCTCGCCAGGATCCACCACCGAACGCCTGTCCGACCGCCGAATTCGGAGCCAGCTCTGGGCGTTGCGAGGACCGGGGCGGAGGCGTACATGGGGTAAGCTGAGGACCGGACCGGAGGTTCAAGACGGCCATCAAGCACCGATCGGCGGGCGACCCTTCGGACCGGGACGGAAGTCGCAGCTCCCTCGCCGTCAGTGGCCCGGTCCGGGTCCAAAAGCGGCGGATCGCGGCTCGGCTGCGGCTGCGGCGGCAGGCGGCCGCCGGCTGGAACCGGGCCCCCGCTAACGCGCGGAGATCGGCGCTGCGCCCTACCGCTCGGCTTTGACCGAATGCGCGGCGCGTCGTAAGCTCTTGCGCCCCCGCTGCCTGGCGTGGTGGCGCGAGGAGTGGCGATGGCAGATCCCAACGAGGCTGGCGCAAGCGGCAGCCCGAACGACGCGGGAGGCGGAGACGGCTCGCCGATCCTGCCGTCGATCAGCATCGAGCAGGAGATGCGCAACAGCTACGTCGATTACGCGATGAGCGTGATCGTCGGCCGCGCCCTGCCGGACGTTCGCGATGGCCTCAAGCCGGTCCACCGGCGTGTGCTATTCACTCAGCACATGATGAAGAACAACTGGAATTCCGCGTACAAGAAGTCGGCGCGTATCGTCGGCGACTGCATCGGCAAGTACCACCCGCACGGCGACCAGGCGGTCTACGACACCTTGGTCCGGATGGCCCAAGAATTCTCGATGCGGGCGCCGCTGGTCGACGGCCAGGGCAACTTCGGCTCGATCGACGGCGATCCCCCAGCGGCGATGCGTTACACCGAGGTGCGCATGGCGCGCCTGGCGCACGAGCTGCTCGCCGACATCGACAAAGAGACCGTCGACTTCCAGCCCAACTACGACGGCCACGACGAGGAGCCGACTGTCCTGCCGTCGCGGGTGCCGAACCTGCTGGTCAACGGCACCTCGGGCATCGCCGTCGGCATGGCGACCAACATCCCGCCGCACAACCTCGGCGAGGTCATCGATGCCCTCATCGCCGTCATCAATGACCCGAGCATCGATCTCGCCGGCCTGATGAAGCACATCCGCGGCCCGGATTTTCCGACCGCTGGCCTGATCTTGGGCCGTGCCGGCATCTGGGACGCCTACGCGACCGGCCGCGGCCGCATCCGCGTACGCGCCCGTGTCCACATCGAGACGCAGGAGAAGAGCAACCGCGACGTGATCGTCGTCGACGAGCTGCCTTTCCAGGTCAACAAGGCCAAGCTTCTCGAGCACATTGCCCAGCTGGTGCGCGACAAGAAGATCGAGGGCATCTCGGACCTGCGCGACGAGTCGGATCGCACCGGCATCCGCATGGTCATCGAGTGCAAGCGCGACGCCCAGGGCGACATCGTCCTCAACCACTTGTATCGCATGACGTCGTTGCAGACGACCTTTGGCGTCATCAACCTCGCGATCGTCGCCGGCCAGCCGCGGGTGCTGACGCTGCGCGAGATGCTCGATCACTTCCTCGATCACCGCCGCGAGGTGGTGACCCGCCGCTGCCTCTTCGAGTTGGCGCAGGCGCGGGCGCGGGCCCACATCCTCGAAGGCCTGCTCATCGCGCTCGACCACTTGGACGAGGTGATCGAGCTGATTCGGCGCAGCCCCGACACGTCGGTGGCGAAGGCCGCGTTGTGCGACCGCTTTGGCCTCAGCGACCTGCAGGCGCAGGCGATCTTGGACATGCGCCTCGGCAGGCTCACGGGCCTCGAGCGCGACAAGATCCGCGCCGAGTTCGACGAGCTGCAGCGTCAGATCGACTGGTTGACGCAGGTCCTCGAGAGCGACGTGCTGCTGCTCGGCATCATCCACGACGAGCTGCTGCAGATCCGCGCCGACTACGCGAACGCGCGCCGGACCGAGATCGTCGACTCCGACGGCGACCTGACCGTCGAGGACCTGATCGCCGACGAGGACGTGGTCGTCACGCTGACCAACGACGGCTATATCAAGCGGACGCTGGTGTCGGAGTACCGGGCGCAGAAGCGCGGCGGCCGTGGCACCACCGGCATGACGACCAAGGAAGACGACGTCGTCAGCGACCTCTTCGTCGCCACCGCGCACATGCCGATCCTGTTCTTTACCTCGCATGGGCGCGCTTTTTGCCGCAAGACCTACGAGCTGCCTCAGGGCACACGGACGACGCGCGGCAAGCCGATCATCAACCTGCTGCCCGTCGAGAAGGACGAAGAGATCCGCGCCGTGCTGCCGGTCCGCACCTTCGAAGATCCGGACGCCTACGTGCTGCTGGCGACCCGCGAGGGCCGCGTCAAGAAGACCGAGCTCGCGGCCTACAGCAGCATTCGGGCGACGGGCATCATCGGCCTTGTGCTCGAAGAGGGCGACGACCTCATCGACGCCAAGCTGGTGCGCGATGAGAGCACCGTGCTGCTGGCGACGCGCCACGGCATGGCGATCCACTTCCGCTCGGACTACGACCGCGAGGCGGGCAGCGGCCTGCGCCCGCTCGGCCGTGTGGCGCGGGGCGTCACTGGCATCCGTCTGCGCGATGGCGACGCCGTGGTCAGCCTGGCCGTGCTCGACGCCGTGGCGCGGCGGGCGAGCGTCGCAGAGCTGGCGGCGGTCGCTGAAGCGGACGCAGACGTCGACGCTGAAGTCGACGTCGTCGTCGAGGCCGTCGCGGCAGCGGTCGAAGGCAGCGAAGGCGCTGGTGGCCCGAGCGAAGGCGCCGAGGCAACCGACGACGCGGCGCGCGAGGTCGAGCTGCCGGACTGGGTGACACTCACCGTGTCGGAGAGCGGCTTCGGCAAGCTGACCGACCCGGCCGAGTACCGCCTGCAGAATCGCGGCGGCCTCGGCCTCATCGACCTCAAGACCCGCGACAAGGGCCGTCCGACCAAGACCGGCCCGGTCGTTGGCCTGCGCGTGGTCCGCAGCGACACCGAGCTGCTGCTGGTCACCGACGGCGGCAAGCTCATCCGCACCCGGACCGCCGAGGTTCGCCTCGTCGGCCGGAACACGATGGGCGTCAAGGTGATCAACCTGGAGGCAGGCGAGCGCGTCGTCGGCTTCGACGTTCTGGCCGAAGGCGGCGGCGCCGGGCTCGAGGATCCTGAGGCAGGCGATGGCAGCGCGCTGGTGGACGAGTCCGCCGCGCCGCTGCACAGCGAGGAGGTCTAGCGTGGCAGACGGCAGCAAACAGGGCGGGCGGCGGGGCGGCAAGCGCCCACCGCCTGGGCGCTCAGGCAAGCGCCCGCCGCCCGGCGGCGCCGGCAAGCGCGAGGGTCAGGGCCACCGCGGCGGAGAGGGCGGCGAAGCCCAGCCGAGTGGCTTCAACCCGCCGCGCCTGGCCAAGGCGGTCTCGCTGCCGCCGAGCCGTCCGCAGTACGCGGACGCCTGGACCGCGGTGGTGACGCCGGCTGCGGTGAACCTCGTCACGGTCGGCCACCCCTGGCTTTTCTCGGGGGCGCTGCAGACGCTGGACGCCCCAACCGGGGCCGATCGTGACCCCGGCGGGCTCTGCGTGGTGTTGGCACCCGATGGACGACCGCTGGGCCTTGGCCTCTGCAACCCGCAGAGCCAGATCTCGGTGCGTATGCTCGGTCGACTCGAGGCCGAGGTGGCGCCGAGCTCGCTGCCGACGCTGGCGTCGCTGGTGGTGTCGAGGCTCGAAGCGGCGACTGCGCTGCGGCGGCTCATCGGCCGACCGGCGCCGGACCGGACCGCCTACCGCCTCGTCCACTCCGAGGGCGACGCCCTGCCCGGCTTGTCCATCGACCGCATCGGCAATGGCGCCAGCGTGCTGGTGTCGGCGGCGAGCGGCCTGCGGATGCTGCCCATCGCCGCCGATTGGCTCATGGGCCCCGGCGGCTGCGCCTTTGTCATCGCTCGCGCCGCACACGACGCCCACCCCTCCGAGGGCCTGGGCTCGGGCACGTTGCTGCAACGGGGCACGCTCGGCGCCGAGGGTGCTGCGGCTGAGGCCCAGCAGGTGCAGGTGGGCCAAGCCTTGTTCTCGGTCGACCCGACGGGCGGCCAGAAGGGTGGCATCTTCACCGACCAGCTCGACAATCACCTCGCCGTGGCTGGCCTCGCCAAGGGCCGGTTCGTCGTCGATGCCTACTGCCACCATGGCGGATTCGGCATTCAGGCAGCCCTCGCCGGCGCGCGCCGTGTGCTGGCGATCGACGCCTCGCAGAAGGCGGTCGAGGCGGCGCAAGAGGCGGCTACGCTGTCGGGCGTCAGCGATCGCTTCGAGGTCGTCTGCGGCGACGCGGTGCACCTGTTGGCAGATCTCGCCGCCGGCGTCGGCGCCGAGCTCGGTCGGCCCGACCTCATCGTGCTCGATCCGCCCAAGTTCGCGACCAGCAAGGACGGTCTCGACGACGCCCTACGCAAGTACAGCCACGTCAACGCGACGGCGATGTCGGCGCTGGAGCGCGGCGGCATCCTGGTGAGCTGCTCCTGCTCGGGCCGCGTCGACCGCATCACCTTCCTGCGGATGCTCGGCCACGCCGCACGCCGGGCCGGCCGCGACCTGCAGCTGCTCGAGCTGCGTGGCGCCGCCATGGATCACCCGAGCTCTCCGGTCCACGCCGAGGCCCATTACCTCAAGGTCGCGATCTGCCGGGTGATCTGACGCACCCGCCGCCGCGCCCACCTGCCGCCGCCCGGTGCGGCGAGGAGCCCGCGATGACGCAGCCGACCGCCCCGACCGCCAAGCGCTACCTGCTCGCGCTCGACCAAGGAACCACCGGCAGCACCGCGCTGCTCATCGGCGCCGATCTGCGCATCGTCGGCAAGGCGAATCGCGAGTTCCCGCAGATCTTTCCGCAACCTGGCTGGGTCGAGCACGACCCGATGGCGATTTGGGACAGCCAGCTCGGCGCCGTCGCCGACGTTCTGGCCTCGTCCGGCGTCGACCCTCGGCAGATCGCGGCCATCGGCATCACCAACCAGCGCGAGACGACGGTGCTCTGGGAAAGGGCGACCGGACAGCCGATTCACCGGGCCATCGTCTGGCAGTGCCGGCGTACGGCGGATCGCTGCGATGCATTGCGCGCCGCCGGGCATCAGGCAAACGTGGCGGCCAAGACCGGCCTGGTCCTCGACGCCTACTTCTCGGGGACCAAAGCGGCCTGGATCCTCGATCACGTCGAAGGGGCGCGCCCTCGCGCCGAAGCCGGTGCGTTGGCGTTCGGCACCATCGACAGCTGGCTGGTGTGGCGGCTCACCGGGGCCACCTCTGGCGCCGGCGCCGTGCACGTCACCGATCCCTCGAACGCCAGCCGCACCATGCTCTACGACATCCACGAGCGCCGCTGGAGCGAAGAGCTCTGCGGGCTGCTGCAGGTGCCGATGGCGCTGCTACCGCGCGTCGCCAGCTCGGCCGAGGTCTACGGCTACACCCAGGGCGTCCCCGGTCTCCCCGATGGCATCCCCATCGCGGGCATCGCCGGCGACCAGCAGGCGGCGCTCTTCGGCCAGCTCTGCGTCCGCCCGGGCATGGCCAAGTGCACCTACGGCACCGGCGCCTTCTTGCTGATGAACACCGGCGCGGTCGCCGTCGCATCGCGCAACGGCCTGCTCACCACCGTCGCCTGGCAGGTCGGCGACCGCTATGAATACGCCCTCGAAGGCTCGGTCTTTGTCGCCGGCGCGGCGGTGCAGTGGCTGCGCGACGGGCTGGGCATCATCAAGAACTCGAGTGACGTCGAGGCGTTGGCGGCGAGCGTGCCCGACAGCGGCGGCGTCGTGTTTGTGCCAGCGCTGACAGGCCTCGGCGCCCCGCACTGGCAGCAGGACGCCCGGGGGACCATCAGTGGGCTCACCCGCGGCAGCACCGCCGCCCACCTGGCGCGCGCGACCCTCGAGGGCGTGGCCCGCCTCTGCCGCGACGTGCTGTGGGCGATGCAGCAGGATCTCGGCCACGATCTGACCGAGGTGCGCGTCGACGGTGGCATGGCGGCCAATGACCTGATGCTGCAGATCCAGGCCGACTTGCTCGATTGCGACGTGGTGCGGCCCGAGGTCATCGAGACGACTGCGCTTGGCGCCGCCATCCTGGCCGGAATCGGCGCCGGGCTTTTTGCCGGCGTCGACGACGCTGCCGCGACCTGGGCCGAGCAGCGCCGCGTCCGGCGTTCGGGCCCGCGCAAGAGCTAGCAGGTCTAACGCAATCCGCCACGCGTCCGGCTGGCGGCGGACACGTGACATCCCTTTCGATTGCGGCCCGCTCCGGCGTTGCCTAGTCTTGCAACTGGAGCGGCTGGCGCATGGCCAGCGACGGAGCCAGATGGTGCAGCGGATGGCCAGGCCCGAGGCAACCGGCGGCGTGGAGGCAGCGGCGCCTGCGCTCTGGACGCTGCAGCGGCAGCTCGCCGCCTGTCCGGACCTGCGGTCGATGCTTGGCGTCCTCGGCGACTTGCTGCCTGCGGTGGCGCCGGTCGCCGATCGCGTCTCGTTGGCCTTGGTCGAGGACGACGGCGAGGCGCTGCGCTTCTATCGCCTGCTGCCAGCCCTGCCCGAGCTGCCGGCATCGGCGCCCCGCGTTCGCATCGAGGGCACGGCGGTCGGCGCCGTGGCGCGCGATGGCCAACCGCGCGTCGTCGCCGACACCCGCGACAGCGACGGAATGCGCTTCGGCCACGCCTCGCATGCCGCGATTCGCTCGACGGTTTCGGTGCCGGTCCGCATCGCTGGCCGCGTCGTCGGGGTGCTCAATGCCGGCAGCGCGCAGGTCAACGGTTGTGCGCCGTGGATGATCGAGGCGCTGGCCGAGGTCGCGATGGCCATCGGCCCCTGGCTGGTGGCTGCGGAGGCCGTGCACCGTCAGTTGGCGGGCGACGCACCGCATCCGGCCTCGGTCGTGACCCCGGTTCCGTTCGCCGACGCCGCGTCAGGACCGTTGGTGGCACAGAGCCCGGCGATGGCGAACCTGCTGGCGCTTGCACGCCGCGCCGCCGCAAGCGACGCGCCGCTGCTCATCACCGGCGAGGCGGCGACGGGCAAGGCAGCCCTCGCGCGGGCGATTCACGCGTGGAGTCGCCGAGCCGAGGGGTCGCTACGACGCAGCGATCTCCGCAACTCGGCTGCGCTCGACAGCGACGCCGCCTTTGCCGAGGAGCTGCGGTCTGCCCGCTGCGGCACTTGGCTACTCTTGGGCATCGATGCGCTGCCGCCGGCTGCCCAGGCCGCGCTGGTCCGGGCGCTCGACGATGGCGGCACCGCGGGCGTCAACGCACGCATCGTGGCAACCAGCCGCGTCGAGCTCAGCGTCGCCGCCGCGGCAGGCCACTTTCGCCGCGATCTGCTCGATCGCCTTGAGGTCTTGACCCTGCGCATGCCGCCGCTGCGCGCCCGGGCCGCCGACCTGCCAGCGCTGGCGGGCGACGTCCTGGCGCGCCTCTCGGCGCTGCACGGGCGTTGCTATCGGCTCTCGCTCGAGGGACAAGCGGCGCTCCAGGCGCGGCCATGGCCCGGCAACCTGCGCGAGCTGGAGTCCGCGTTGGCGCGGGCCGCCATCGCTGAGGGCGTCGAGGCGCTGAGCCTGCGATCCCTCGCGGCCGCAGGAGCAGCGCCGACCCACGCGGTGGAGGCCGACCCGGTGGAGCCCGACGCGGATGACGCCGGCACGGGCCAGAACGTTGCGGGCGATGCTGGGTGCCACAGCGACCCCTTTGGCCGCGTTGGCGCCAGATGGGCGCCTTTCGACGACGCGGTGGGCGCGGGGCACGGCGCCGAGCAAGGTCGTTCGCTGCGTGGCGGATCCGAGTGGCCGAGCCGCGACGAGCACGAGCGCCGCTACCTCTTGCGGGTTCTGGCGCACACCGGGGGCCGCATCGAGGGCGAGGGCGGCGCCGCGCACCTGCTCGGCCTGGAGCCGTCGACGCTGCGCAGCCGCGCGCGCCGGCTCGGCATCGACTGGAATCTCGAGCGTGCACAGCTGAGGAGGCGACCATGAGCCCACGGCCCAAGAGGCTACCCAGCCGACGTCAGAGGGGCCCAGTAGCCCTGCTGCGAGGCGCGGCGCTGGCGCTGGCGTGGGCCGGGGTGGTAGGCGCTGGCTGCGCCGCCGATCCCGCCGCCGATACGGGCCCGGGCGGCTGGTCGGTCCACCACGTCGAGGCCGGCGGCGCGCTCGCCAGCGTCTTTGCCGTCGCCCCTGACGACGCCTACGCCGCGGGCGGTCGCGACGGCGCTTCGCTGATCTTGCGCTACGACGGCGTGGCTTGGCGCGAGGAGCCGACGTCGTTGGCGGCGCCGCTGTGGTGGGTCTACGGCGATGAGGCGGGTGGCGTCTGGGCATGCGGCGAGAAGGGCGCGCTGCTGCACCGCGGCACGGCTGGCTGGGAGAAAGTGACGACCGGGACCAGCAAGACGCTCTACGGCGTCTGGATCGACGCCGCTGGCGAGGTCTGGGCCGTCGGCGGCGACGCCCATGGCCAGCCCGGCGACGCGGTGGTGCTGCGCGGTGGCGTCGGCGGCCTGAGCGCGGTCGATGTGCCCAAGGACCTGATGCCGTCCGTGCTGTTCAAGGTCTATGGCACGCCCGCTGGCGACGTCGTGGCGGTGGGCGACAGCGGCACCGTGCTGCGGCTACGCGCCGGTCAGCCGGGGGCGACCTGGAGCCGCGACGTGGTGCCGACAGAGGGCACGCTGACCTCGCTGTGGGGCGGCGGTGGCGAGCGGCTCTTTGCCGTCGGCGCGGAGAACGCGGGCCTGATGCTGGCCCACGATGGCGAGGGCTGGACCCACCACGCGGCAGTGGCACCGGGCGCCGCGCTGTTCGGCGTGTTCAAGGCGCCGCAGGGGCCGCTCTTCGCCGTCGGTGCCGGCGCCCGCATCGTCGAGGTGTCGGCCGATGGCGCCTCACCACCGCAAGAACCCGAGGTCAGGGGCATCATCGAGGGCACCGTGCTCCACTCGGTCTTTGGCGCGACGGGCGGCCCGGTCTGGGCGGTGGGCGGCAACTTCTTCGCCGATCCTGCCGATTGGCGCGGCGTCATCGCGATTCGGCGCTGAGCCGAGGGGCCCGGCGACGGCGCTCCAGCAAGTCCGACAGGCGCTGGGACGGCCCGCTCTGCGCTACTTGGCGAGCAGCCGCGCGATCACCACCGCGAAGGGCGGGATCACCAGCAGCGCAGCGCCGACGCCGAAGAGGCCCCGCGTCACCAATTGACCGCGGCGAAAGGCGCCGGTGCGGAAAATGAGCTGATTGGCCTCGTCGCTCATCGGCAGCAGCAGGCCGAAGCTGGCCGCCATGCCCACCGCCAGCGTCGGCGCCACCGGCGAAACGGCGATTTGCTGGGCGGCGACGATGGCGAGCTGGGCGCAGATGGCGGCCGTGATGGCGCCGCTGGCGATCTGCGTCATCGCCAGCGCCAAGGCGGTCATCGCCACCGTCAGGCCGAGACCGCTGTTCGGGCCGAGGATCCGAATCGTCGCCTCGCCGAGCCACTGCGAGAGACCCGTGTCGAGGCTCTGCTGGCCGAGGCTCAGCGCGCACCCGACGAGCAGCAGCACCTCCCACTCGACGCGCTGGCTGATGTCCCATGTCGCGATGGTCTGCCGCCGCACGGCGCTGCCCGGCGTCTGGCTGGCGGGGATGGCGAAGAGGGCGGCGCAGATGAGCAGCGCCAGGGGCGCCGGCGGCAACGCGGCGTGCAAACGGGTGGCGGTGGTGGGATCGAGCAGCCAGCGGCCGAGTCCAGGCAACGCGAGGAAGAGGCCGAGCAGGAGCAACGCTGCGGCGATGACCAACTGGTTGCGGCCAAGCTGGCCGAGGACCAGCGCCTGCTCCGGCACCCGCAGCGCCTGCGTCGTCGGCGGGCGGCGCCGAACGCGTTGGCGCAGGTTGGGGTCGGTGGCAGGCGGCTCGCGCGGCTGAACGTCGCCGTGCACGACCTGTGCCGCCTCCGGGCCGAGCAGCTGGCGCAGCGCCATGAGCCAGAGCGCGAGGAGCACAAAGGCCACCGGCAGGCCGACCACCGCCCAGTGCAAGAGCGGCAGCTCCAGGCCGTGGACCTGCGCCAGGGCGGCAATGGCGATGAGGTTGGCCGGAGCGCCCGTCGGCAAGATGACGCCGCCGAGGACGGCGGCGAAGGCGATGCTGGACAAGCCAAGGCGTTGAAAGCGCCGGCCAAAGCGCTCCTCCTGGCCCTTGACGACCGTCGCCATCAGCGCGACGACTCGGCGCTTGGGCATCCAGGTGGCGAGGGCGAAGGCGGCGAGGGCGACCTGGGTGGCGAGCTGGCCGAGCGTTGTGCGCCGCTCGCTGAAGAACTGCACCGCCAGCACCCGATCCAGCCCGCGCCACTCCGCGGTGGCGGTCAGCAGGTTCAGGGCCAGCAACAGCCAGACCACCGGGTGGCCGAAAGGCGCAAAGAGAGTGGCGGCGTCGGAGAGACCGAAGAGGACGCCAAGCGAAGGCGCCAGCAGGGCGGTGATCGCCACCGGCAGCGCCTCGCTGAGCCAGAGCACCAGGGTCAAGATCAGCAGCGCGGTGAGCGTCGCGGCCCCCGGCGCCATGTTGGCCGGCGCCACCCACCACCACAGGCCGATGAGCGCAGGCGCCACCAGGGCACCGATCTGGCGGCGCCGACTGGCGAGCTGGGCCTGGACTTCGTCCTGAAGCGCGGCGCTGACGTCCATCTACGCGGATCCTTGGGGCGCCGGCGCGGCGGCGGCGTCAGAGTCGGAGGCGAATCACCGCAGCGTCGAGGCCCAGGCGCCCACAACCGCGGGCGCTGCCGGCGACCCAGGCGTCCTTGCCCTCCACGAGCGCGGCCGCCGGCCAGAAGCCCGGGAGGCTCAAAAGCACCCGGGGGCGGGCACCGGCGACCAGCGCCACCACCCCCGGCCCTGGCGAGGCCTCGGTGCCCTGGGCGGCCAGCAGCAAGAGCGTGGCGTTGCCAGCGGGAGCGACCGCCAGGTGGTCGAACGCGGGCAGCGCTGCGAACTTCGCCGGCTTGCCCCAGCGACCCTTGAGGTCGCGGCGGACGACGTAGGGGCGCATCGCCTTGCCCTCGCCGGCGGCGCCGAACGCGGCCAGCGCGCCGCGGGGGGCGCCCTGCAGTCCGAAGATCGGCCCAGGAAAGGCCGGCCCCTCGCCGTCTTGGACGCGGACGGTTGCGGCGTCTACGGCGCGGAGGAAGGCGCCAGCGGCCTCGCCGGGGCCGCGACCGCCGGCGGCGAGCAGCAAGCCGTTGCCGCTGTCGACGCGGAGGGCTGCGGCGAAGGCAGGCCGCGGCAGCGGCAGCAGCACCTGGGTCCGCGGCGTGGCGTCCGGGCGCACAGCGACGAGCCAGACGCCTCGGTGGGGTCCGGCGGGATCGCCGACCTCGCCCTCGATCAGGGCCCAGAGTCCGCCGTCGCTGCTCCGGGCGAACGCGATGACTTGCTCGTCGCCGCCGAGGTCGAGGTCGTGCTGCGCCACGGGCCGCAGCCGGCCATCGATGCGCAGCAGCAGGCCGTCGGCGCTGTGCGCCCCGCGGGTCTGGCCACCGATCCATGCGCCGCCGGGCTCCGTGATTGCCGTCAGCCCGACGTCGGCGCCAGCGGCGCCAAAGCTGCCCTGGCGCAGTGCGCGCGCCTCGTTGTCGACCAGCCACAGCCCGACCTGCGCCTCGTCGCCGCGGCCAACCGTTCCGACGACGAGCGCCGGACCCTCGGCCATGCGGACCATCGCGGCGGCGTCGGCCGCGGCGCTGCTGCCCAAGCAGCGCCCCTCGCGCAGCGAGGCCTTGGCGGCAAGGGCGGCGCGGCCGAGCGCGGCAGGCAACCCGTCGGCTGCGGCCGGGAGCAGCGCCGCGGCCAGCTTGCGATCACCGGCGGTGGCGGCGACCTGGCCCATGCGGGCGGCGAGCGCCGGGGCGATGCTCCAGGCGAGCGCCGCGCGCTGTCGCTCGAGGGTCTGCTTGGCCGAGGCGAGCAGCGTCCGCGCCGGGCCGCGTTGGCCTCGCAGCAACATCGAAGCGGCCTGCTCGAGCTCAGCCAGCGCGTCGGCGCGGCGCCCGGCCTCGACGCCGCGATCGCCGAGACCGGCCCGGCTGGCGTTGCGCAGAGCCGCCTGGGCGTCCGCCGGCAGGGCCGCCGCCTCCAGCGCGAGGGCGCGGGTGATAGGGTCATCGCTGTCGAGGCCCACCACCTTGGCCACCGCCCACATCGGCGCCCTGGCAAATGGGCGCGCCATTCCGCCTCCGGATGCGCCGGCGGCGGTCGGGTGGGCCTGCGTCGGCGCGCGCGTGGGCGCAGCGGTCCCGGGCGCCGGCGAGGGCGTCAGGGTGAGTTCAAGGGTCTGCGGCGGCGATGCAGCCTCGGGCGGCGCGAGGTCATCGTCGGGCTTGGGGCCGACCACGGGCGGTGGCGCCGGCTCAGCGCGGGCAGACCCAGGCGGCCAGGGAGCAAGCGCCAGCACGCCCGCGCCGAGCAGCAAGCCGGCAGCGAGCCGTCGCCGATTCGCAGGGGAGCGAAGACCCATGCGCGCCATCGGTCAGCGGACCCGCAGCAGGACGGTCTTTTGGCGCATGAAGTGGTGCGTCATCGCCGCCAAATCCGCTTCCTTGCCGATGCCGCTGTGCTTCCAGCCGCCGTACGAGAGCTGCGGCTGCACCACGAGGTTCTGGTTGACTTGCACAAAGCCGGCCTGCAGCCGCTGCACCGCGTCGAGCGCGCGGCCCAGGTCCTTGGTCCAGACCGTGGCCGATAGGCCGTAGTCGCTGTCGTTGGCCATCGCGATGGCCTCTTCGTGGGTGTCGAAGGGGATCACCACCGTCACCGGACCGAAGATCTCTTCGCGGGCGAGCTGGCTGTCGTTGTCCAGGCCCTCGAAGATGTGCGGCCGCACATAGAGGCCGTCGACGTGGCGGGCGTCGGTGCGCAGTTGGCCGCATTCGTGCCAGACAGCGCCTGGAATGGCCTTTCCGATCGCGAGGTAGCGCTGGACCGTCGCCATCTGCCGCGGCGCGATGATGGTGCCGATGTCGGTCGCCTCGTCGAGGGGATCGCCGATGACCAGCTGGTCGACGCGGGCCCGCAAGGCGTCGACGAAGGCGCGCAGCCGTGAGCGCTCGACCAGGATGCGGCTGGCGGCGGTGCACGATTGGCCCTGCCGCGTGAAGCGCATCGACGCCACGGCGCCAGCGACCACCGCGTCGAAGTCCGCGTCAGCGTAGACGAGCATCGGCGACTTGCCGCCGAGCTCGAGGGTGGCGGGAATCAGCTTTTCGGCCGCGGCACGAGCGATCAAGCGGCCGGTCGGCACCGAGCCGGTGAAGGTGACCTTGCCGACGTCGGCATGCTCGACCAGCGGTGCGCCGGCGCTCGGCCCATCGCCGCCGACCACATTGAACACGCCCTTGGGCAGCAGCTCGCCGAGGAGCTGAGCGATGCGCAGAACGCCAAAAGGCGCCCACTCCGACGACTTGACGACCACGGCGTTGCCGGCCACCAGCGCCGGCGCCACCTTGAGCGCCATCAGCAACATCGGCACGTTCCAGGGGATGATCGCGCCGACAACGCCGATGGGCTCGTTGACGGTGTAGACGATCTGGTCGGGGTGAAAAGGCACGGTCTCTCCCTTCACCTCGCCGGCCAGGCCGCCGTAGTAGACGAACACGTCGGCAACCACGCCGGCCTCGACCCGGCTCTCGGTGCGAATCGCCTTGCCGGTCTCGAGCGCCGTCAGCCGCGCGAGCTCCTCGACGTGGGCCAGCAATCGGGCGCCGCAGGCAGCGACGAGCTTGCCGCGATCGCGGGGCCGCATGGCCGCCCAGCCCGACTGCGCGGCTTTGGCTGCTGCCACCGCAATGGCGATGTCTGCGGCGTCGCCGGCGGCCACCTGCCCGATGACCTCCATGGTGGCGGGGAAGTGGACGTCGAGCTTGCCTCCCGCCACAGGCCGCGCCAGGGCTCCGTCGATGTAGTGGAAACCAGACAGATTTGCCGCCAGCAGGCGGGGATCGAGCTGGGGCTGGGTGCTGGGCATCGGCGGGGCTCCTCGGAGGGCGGCGGGCGGCTAGGTGGCGGGCAGCGGGGCGCTAGGCCGAGCGGCTGGGCGGAGGGGCGCCGACGGTGGGCGCCACAACGCGATGCGGGCGCCCGTCGGGCGGCGGCGGGAGCGTAGGGCAGGGGTTTTGCTGGGACAAGGGGGAGGCGTTGCGCGGCAGCACGACGACTGGCGCGGAGCGCCAGCGACCACGGTCCGAGCGTCGCCCTACGAACGCCGGTGTCGAATCGCTTGGGCGATTCCGGGCTCAACCGTGGCGCCGACGTGCGGACGCACCCGCTACGCGGCGAGCTGGGCGCGGCCCGACGATGCCGGAGCGCGCATCCGCCGCCACCAGTAGACCCAGAGTCCATGAAACGCCGCGAAGATGACCAGCACGAGCCAGGCCCCGAGCGGCCGGCCCTGCGCGCCTTCCATCAGCGAGACCGCGACGCCGAGCAGCGCGGTGAACGACCAGATCACCTTCAGGTCGAGCATCGTGCGGTACGCGTCGGCGCTGGCGTCGCGGGCGCGGTACGACTCGATGCCGACGCCGAAGAGGGCCGCGGCGACGAGGCGGGCGGTGAAAGGATCGACCTGCTGCCAGCCGAGCAAGCCGAGCAGGGCCTCGGGGGCGACCAGCAGCGGCACGGCGAAGACGATGTCGGCCCAGAAGTGGATGATGAAGGCGGTGCGCAGCGCTGTGGGGACGGCGGTCGCGGCGGGCTGTTTCATGCCGGTATGGGAACCGCGAACGCCGCACAAGTCAATCGAATGGGGGATGGGGCGCCTGGCGTCAGGGCTTGCCGGCGAGCCCGGCCATCAGCGCCTGGTACAGCGCGCGCCCGAGCGTCGACTGGCCCTTGGGCGTCAGGTGCGCGTAATCGGCCCAGCCGAGGCCATCCTTGACCCAACGGCCCATGCTGCCGTCGCCGCCCATGACCGCGCGCTGGTCGAAGAACGCGCAGCCCTCGGCAGTGGCGACCTTGCGTTGCCACTCGATGATCTCGACGGTGCGTGGTTCGCTGATGATCTGGCCGCGCTCGCGCTTGCCGTGGTCGGTGGGTCCGATGATCAGGCACGGCTCGTCGCGGCCGGCGCGCAGGCGCTGCAGTGCCTTCTTGTAGCCGGCGGCGTAGCGGGCCTCGCTCAGCTTGTCGAGGCGGCTGTTGCTGCCGTACTGCATGATCAGCAGGTCGGCGTCGCGCTCTTTGACCTGGGCCGCGAGGTGCCCGGCCTCGACGTTGAGCCAGCGCCGCTCGCGGGCGCCGACGACGCCGAGGGAGTCCCAGACCAGGCCGCGTTCGCGCTCGAGAACCCAGCCGTAGAGCCGGGGACGGCCGCGCGTCACCCGCACCTCGACGCGGTGGCCGCCGTCCTTGAGCCCGTGCCAGCGCGTCACTTCGTCGCCGGCCTGGGCTTTGGCGCGGCTCGCGACGCCGTCGAGCTTGACCGCCAGCTCGGCCCCACCCTCGCCACCGCGCCACCAGAGCTGCAGACGCGTCGCGGCCGCGCCGTGACCCTTGGCGGCGGTGGCGATGCGCGCGCCCGCGCCCGGTCCCGACTGGGCCGCCTCGCCGCCATAGCCGTAGACGTCGTCGGGGTCGCCGCCGCCGAGGTAGCTGCGGACCTTCCAGTCGCCGTCGACGCCGGGCCGGACGCCGCGGTGGACGTACCACTTGCTACGGGACGCGGCGAGGACGAAACCGTGGCCGCCATCGCCGAAGCGGCGCTGCATGAGCACGCGCAGCACGTGGCTCTGGCCGTCGTTGGCGAGGTGAGAGTCGCCATATTGCCGCACCCGCACCTTGGCGCGCTTGCCGTGCGCCAGGCCGCGCAGGGCCTCGAAGAAGGGCCGCAGCCGCTGCACGTCCTCGATGGCGACCGAAGGTGCGGCCACGCCGCTGACGTCGAGGGCTGCGGCGCCGCGCAGGCCGTCGGTGACGCCGGCGGCGTTGGCGCTGGCGGCGACGCTGGGCTCCGCAGGCGCGGCCTTGGCGGCTGCGGGGGCGGCGGCGCTGCCTTCGGTCGGCGAGGCTGCGAGACCGGTAGCGCCGGCCTGGGCCGCAGGATCGAGCGCGGCGGCGGTGGCGCCAGCGGGCCCATCAGCGACCTCGGCGCCGGGTGGGCCGGCGGGCTCCGCCTCGTCGCCAGCGATGCCCTCGAGGCCCGGCTCGGCAGCCACGTTGGCGGTCAGCGCCGGGTCGAGCTCGGCCAGCGCGTTGTCGTCGGGTGGAGGCTCGCCGCCGGGCATCGCGCCTATCGGATCGGCCGGCGCTCGCGGCGATTCAAAGCGCACGGCACGCTGCAGCGGCTCGACGTCGAGGTTCTCCAGGTAGCGAAAGTCGTCCAGGCCGGGCACGGCGTAGGGCAGCAGCCAGGCGAGCTCGAGGACGATGACGACGGCAGCGAGGTGCCGCAGCGCCGGCACAAAGGTCGGCAACGTCGGCTTGTCTGCCGTCGTCGCTGCGCCCATCGCGTCCATCGCCGCCTCCCCTGCCCGCTCGCTCACGCTGCCACCCTGCCCTCCGCGCCCACCGCGCCGTGCCCGGCCCTTTTTGCCGGTCGTGCTCAAAACTGGAAGTAAATGAACGGAACCACCTCAGTCTCCGCGATCTTGGCCATGAGGGCCGCCAAACCGGCGAGCGCCAGGCCCTGACCCCAGGCCGGCAGCGCGACGAAACGCCCCTTGGCGAGGTCGAGCCAGCGCTGTGGGGTCCAGTGGATGCCATAGGCGACGGCCAGGGTGGCCCAGACCGGGGCGCCGATGCGCCCGAGCCCGAGCCCGCCGTCCAGCATCGCTTCGACGTAGGCCACGGCGGGATCCCAGGTGTAGGAGCGGAAGAGGATGCGGCAGATCACGACGAAGTGGAACGTGAGCGCCACCTTCCAGGCGATGGACCAGAACGGCTGGTCGTGCTCGTGCTTGGGCGTCTTGCCGGCGCGGTTCAGCATCCGGTTCACGCTGATGGCCAGGCCGTGCAGGAAGCCGTAGAGCACGAAATTCCAGCTCGCACCGTGCCAGACGCCGATCAGCACCAGCGTAATCATGGTGTTGCGGTGGGCCCGCCACACGCCGCCGCGTGAGCCGCCGAGCGGCAAAAAGACGTAGGCGCGCAGCCAGCCCGAGAGCGTGATGTGCCACCGCCTCCAGAAGCCGGCGACGGTTGTCGCTGCGTAAGGGCGATCGAAGTTCTCGGGCAAGCGGTAGCCCATGAGCCGCGCCGAGCCGATGGCGATGTCGGAGTAGCCCGAGAAATCGCAGTAGATCTGCATTGAGTATGCGTAGAGCGCGACCATCAGCTCCGGTCCGCTGTAGAGCGAGGGTTGGCTGAAGGCGCGATCGACGAGGTTCACGGCCAGCGGGTCGGCGATGCAGACCTTCTTCACGAGGCCGCGGGCGATGCGGAAGAGGCCCTGGCTGACGTCGTCGACCGAGAGGCCGGGCATGCGCTGCAGCTGCGGCAGAAAGTCCACCGCGCGCACGATGGGACCCGCGACGAGCTGCGGAAAAAACGTCACATAGGTCGAGAACTTGAGCAGCGATCGCTCCGCCGGGATCTCGCGCCGGTAGACGTCGATGGAGTAAGAGAGCGTCTGGAAGGTGTAGAAGCTGATGCCGACCGGCAGCAAGATGCTGAGGGTCTCAAATTCGAGCGGCACGCCGAGCGCAGTGCTGGCCTGTCCGAAGCTCTGCAGGAAGAAGTTCGTGTACTTGAAATAGCCGAGCAGGCCGAGGTTACCGAGCAGCGAGACGCCGAGCAGGGCCTTGCGCAGCCGAGGCCGCGTTAGGGGGGTGCGGTCGAGCCCGAGCGCGACGAAGTAGTCGAGCAGCGTCGAAGCCAGGATGAGCCCGATGAACCAGGGCTCCCACGACATGTAGAAGAGGCACGAGGCGCAGAGCAGCAAGAGCAGGCGCAACGCGGCGTGGCCGGCCAAGCCCCAGCTCGCCAAGACGACGACAAAGAGCAAGACCAGATAAAGCTGGCTCTGAAACAGCACGCGCGCTTCGCCCTAGTCTGTGCCCGGCCTGTGACGGCCTAGGCGTCCTGGGCGCGGGTTGCCCAGCGATGCATCGCCAGCCGCACCTCGGTCCAAGCCGCGTCATCGAGCCGTAGGCGCCCGAACTGTACGTAAAAACCGTCGATGATCGCCTCAAGCTCTTCGAGCAGGAGCAGTCGCTCGGCCAGTCGCTCATGCTCGCCGGTTTCGGTGACCGTCGGAAGCTTGACGCCGGTGAAGACGAAGGTGCTGGCCTGCAGGCTGAGCTCGAACGCGCGCTCGCCGACCTCGATCAGCAGCCGGGCGCTCGCCACCTGCTTGCCGAGCCGCAGCGACGTGCGCGCCTCTTCGGCATCCCCGGGGGCGTCCGCCGAGATGGTCGCGTGGTCAGGCGCCACACCGCCGGCGTCGAGCACCAGACGGCGTGCGAAGGCGACTCCCACCGGGCCGACGCCCTCGAGCTCGATGCGGCCGCTGCCGCGCTCGGCCTGGTAGAGCAGCCAGGTCAGGAATTCGCGGCCAAAGGACTCAAAGCGCGCTTGGAGATCGCTCATCCTTCGCCTCCCGAACGCCCGCCGCCCTGCCGACGGCCAGCGTCGAGGTGGAACCGCTCGGGCTCGGTAGCCGCGAGCTTCTCAAGGTCCTCATCGCTGACGCCGCGGTTCCACAGCACCGTCAGCGGGCTCAGCATGCGGAGCTGGACGGCGAAGGTCTTCTCGAAGATCTCGACGAAGAGGCCCGCCACCGCCTTGCTGGTCGCGAAGAGGCGGACCTCGCCGCTGCTCAGGTTCCAGACGACGTCGTGGAGCGCCATCCGGGGCAGCGAGCGGCCGCGCAGGTCCTTCTTGACCTCGAGCTTGATCTGGTCCTTCTCGGCGCGGGTCAGCTTGTCGCGGCCGGCTTGACGGAGCCGATTGCGTTCGGCCACCTGCTGGTAGGCCTTGAGCATCAGCCCCGGCACCTTGAGCCCGTCGACCCGCAAGCGCAGCAGCACGCGGCCATCGGCGGCCCCGAGCTCGGCCGGTGCCCACTCCGAGGCAAAGGGGTCGTCAAAGCGCACCCAGCCGACCGCGCGCTCCTCGTCGCCCGCCGGATCGATCTCGGCGAAGGCGTGGCCCTGCAGGGCGTCGGCGTAGGCCTCGCCGAGTTCATCGGGCAGCTCGCCGATGACGACGAAGCGCAGGTAGCCGACGTTGCCGGTCAGAATCCCCATCGTGGTTGGTCCTCCCCGCGCGCCGGGTACCGCTTGGTGACGGCGGGCGGCGGCGGCGGCGGATGGTCCGTTGGCGCCGGGCGGCTGTCAAATCGGCGTCTGCGGACCCAGGGCCGGCCTCAGCGCCGCGCCCGCCATGGCCACGCGCTCGGCCATTGCGCGTCGACGGGTGAGCCTACAACATCCGAAGCGCAATAGGCTTATCTCTGACCTGGTCCGCGCAAGTCGCTGCTCCGCCTTTCGCACCCGCTGCCCATGATCGGCCCTGGCGCCGTCAGAGCACCTCAATGGTGTCGCTTACCTGGCCGAGCATGGCCCCCGTCGCCGCGTCGCGGAACTCGACGCGCACCTTACGGGTCCCCGAGCCCGGTGCCAGCTTCCAGTCGCTAATCGCGCCCTTGAAGGGCTGCCAGGGACCGAACCCATCGTCTTCGTTGGCCAGCCGCACCTCCAGGTCGCCCAAAGACAGGTACATTCCGTCGATGGCGGATGCGAAGTGGCCCTCCCAGTTCTCGGTGTCGATGCTCGCGACGCCAAAGAGGAGCTTGGTCGTACCTTTCGGAATCTTCGCCACACGCTTGTGCAGCCCGAGCGGGACGTGGAAGGGGCACTCCAGCACGGAGAAGACGAGGTCGGGGCCCACCTTGCCCTCCGCGTCGATCGGGGCGACGCGGAGGGTCACCTCATCCTCTTTGCCCACCTTGCCGTGGATACCGGCTTGGCCAAAGGACTTGGCGAGGAGACCAGCGAGGACCGGCGGTGCCAGGCCGTTGTCGACCACGAGCGCGGATACGCCGGCCTCGGCCAACGACACCTCCTGGAGCAGCCAGCTGATCTTCCACGAACCGAGGAAGCAGTGTTTGCCGAAGAGCCCGCCGAAGACGCCCCAGCCGCTGCCGCCGTGGATCGCCTTCCAACCGGTGAAGTCACCGGTCTCAGCGCCGCCATTGACCAGGAGGCTGCCCGGCGGCGTCATGAAGAGCTGCACCGCGTGGGGGAGCGAGGTCTCCTCGACACCGATGCGCACCTCGGCAGTGCTGGGATCAACGCAACGCCCGCCGACGGCCACCTTGCCTGGGTCGCAGTCCTGCGGTCCGAACTCGAAGGCGCCGAGGTCACAGGCCACGCCCTGCGGACGCGAGACGCCGCGTTGATCGGTCTCGGATGACGTGCCAGGGCCGCAGATGCTCGCATCCCCGGCGTCGATCGCCAGAGCGCCGGGCTGCAAACCCATCGTCTGCGTGGGACCGCCGTGGTCGCCGAGCACGCCGAGGCCAGCGTCGCCTTGCAGCTGGGCGTTGCAGCTCCCGTCGCTGACGAACGTGGCGGTCGTGGACTTGAGGGTGCCGCCGCATTGCGACATGGGGCCGGGGCCACTGATCAGCGTGTTGCGAAGCACCATGGACTGAGCGTTCACCTGGGCGTCCTTGGCGGCGGTATTGTCAACGGCGGTCACGTGGGTGAGCTCGAGCGGATTGCCGCCGCTCAAGATGCCGCCGCCCACGGCGCAGGCCGCACCTCCGTTGCCGACGATCGTGACGTTGAAGAGCTTTCCGCCGCCGTACAATGCCAAGGCGCCGCCGTTGGTCGCCTCGTTGTCGGAGAAGGCGCTGCCGGAGATCTGGACTTTGGACGAATCGAAGCCGGCGAGCGCGCCCCCGAAGTAGCCCGCCTTGTTGCGCCGAAAGTCGCACTCGCGAATATCGCTCGCGCCGAACACGGCGACCGCCCCTCCGTTTGAAATATTCGTGGTTCCAGTCACTTGGTTGTCAGTGAACGTGGAGCGGCGGATGGCGGTGGCGGCATCGCACCGGACTGCGCCGCCAGAGCTCGCGCTCTTGTGGCCTTCAAACGTGCAGTCCTCGATGGTCAGCCCTGTGGTGGCGAGCGGCGTGCAATAAACCGCGGCGCCCTCCGTCGATTTGCCGTTGCTGATGCGCAGATGGCGAAGCGTGAGTGCGCCATTGCTGTGCGTGATGAGGCGGTGGTCCTTGCCACCATCGAGGGTGATCCGCGGCTTGGCCTTGTCGGCCGCCACGCCCGCACCGGCGTCGATGACCAGCGAACGCGACACGGTCGGCAGCTCGGCCTTGGTGGCGATGGTGCCCTCGACGACGAAGGCGATGATCGGCGCTTGCGCCTTGGGGCTGGCGAGGGCGGCCAGCATCGCGTCGCGCAGGGTGCACTGGGTCGCGGTGCAGCTGCCGGTCTCGGCGTCGTCGAGGCTGTTGACCAGGTAATCTGCGAACTTGACGCCAGCGCAGATCCCGGCCGCGCAGGCGTCTTGCGCGGTGTACGGATCGTTGTCCGTGCAGACGGCGCCGTTCGGTTGGTTGACGCAGCTCGACAGATCGCGCGGCGCGCCGCAGTCGGGCTCGGCGCTGCCGTCGCAGGAGCCAACGCCGGCAACGGTATCGCCCGCGAGGTAGGCGCCGGCGCCGACCGACGGCAGCTCCACGGAGCAGGCCGACGCCGCCGCGGCGAGCGCGAACGCAACCAAGAAGGGGGGACGTCGGTGGCAATCGCGGCGTGGCAACCTGTTTACGTCCTGGGTCGGTTCAAGGCCAGCACCGCCGTGAGCGCTGCCGTGGCTGGCGTCGGGGGTCCAAGCTGCGTGACGGCCCGCGGATCAGGGGGTCAGCGCGGTCGACGCAGCTTAGTTGCGCCGCCGATTGCCGTCAACCGTTGGATTTCAGCTGCTTCCAGTCGATGCTGCCCTGGCTGATGCTTGGGGCTGCCGCGGTTGAACGCAGGGGAGCGCGGCCTTCGGCGTCACTGCCAACGCAGCGTGACACCCCCCGGTCTCCTCACGCGCTTCCCAGAGCGCCCGCGGGGCCTCCCGGTTGTTAGACGGACTCGGTCGCGTGGACGGCGCGCAGCGGCCGAGAGCACCACCAGATCGTATTGATATCATTTGATTTATCCTGTGGCGTGGGACCGAACTTCGGTTGACTTGGAGGCCGACGCCGGTTAGCCTCGACGCGATCCAAGCGCCGACTGCGGGGTCGGCGTGTCCGACGGCCGTCCAGCCGCGATCGGCGGAGTCAGGCCCCGAAGCGAGCGGACGATGTCGCAGCGCCCAACCAGCCGCGTCTGCCCGCTCTGCCGGACGGGCACTACGAGCCTCCACTGCGAGCGCGACGGCACCGGCACTTTTCAGGTCGAGGCTGTCGACGTCATCGGCGCGTCGCGGCTGAATCCCGGCGACCTGATGGGCGATCGCTACCGCGTGATCCGGCGCGTCGGGCGCGGTGGCATGGGCGCGGTCTACGAGGCCGAGCACACCGGAAGCGGCCAGCGCGCCGCGGTCAAGGTCTTGGCGCTCGAACTCGATGAGTCGGGCGATGCAGAGGTCTTCTTTCGCTTTTTTCGTGAGGCGCGCATCACGGCGTCGCTGAAGCACGCCAACACCGTGCGCCTCTACGACTTCGGCCAGGACGCCAACGGCGCGCTCTTCATGGCGATGGAGCTGCTGCGTGGGCCGACCCTGCAGCAGCTCATCACGCAGCGGGTCCAGCGGGGCTCGACCCTCAGCGCGGCGGAGACCGTGGCCATCGTGGCGCCGGTGCTGCGCAGCCTGCGGGAAGCGCATCAGGCGGGCCTGGTCCACCGCGACCTCAAGCCCGACAACATCATCCTCGCCGAGCAGGGCGATGATGAGGTGACGGTCAAGGTCCTCGACTTCGGCATCGCGCGCAACCGCGACAGCCACATCACCAACGCCAATTATCTCATCGGCACGCCAGCTTACATGAGCCCAGAGCAGTGCACGGGCGCCCACCTCGATGGGCGCAGCGATCTCTACGCCATCGGCATCGTCCTCTTCTGCTGCCTGACCGGCGTCACGCCCTTTCGTGGCGACGCAGTGGCGCAGATCCGCGGCCATTGCGACGGCGTCCCGCCCCGGGTGGAGGAGTTGTGCCCAACGCCGCTGCCACCGCGCCTGATCGCCGTCATCGATCGAGCGCTAGCCAAGTGGCCGGACGAGCGCTTCGCCGACGCGGGCGAGATGCGCGAGGCGCTGGAAGCGGCGGTCAGCGAACGGGTCACGGTCTCGCGGTCCTGGCTAGGGTCCCTTGATTCATCTCCGCGCGGGTCCTCCGGGGATGTCGGCGAGCTGGGCGAGATCGAGAACGCGCCGACCCTGGCTGCCGGCCGCCGGCTCGGCGAGGCGCCGCACTCAGGGGAAGGCGCCGAGACCCAGGCCTCGATGCCGCCGCCCCTGGCCACGCCTTACGGTTGGAGCTCGGCCGAGGTGCGGGTGCAGTCGACGACGCGGCCGAGCGTACCCCCCAAGGTCGATTCCGGTGCCCAAGCACCCGCAGGCGGCCCACGCGCTGACGAGATTCCCACCGTCGTGGACGATCCGGCGCCTTCGACCGCATCGCGCAGATTCGGCCGCATTGGGCTGGTCGGGCTCGGCGCTGCGGTCGCGTTGGGCGGTTGGGGGCTGTGGCCCGCGGCCTCCCCGTCCGCAGCGGCCGGCTCACCTACCCTCGCAACGACGGCGGCCGCCCCAGCGATTGCGCCGCCCTCAGAAGCCGAGGCGCCGCCGATGCAGCCGGCACCCAGCGTCGCGGCGCCCCAGCCCGCGTCAGCCCCGACAGCGGTGCCCGCTGCACCCGTCGCGCCGGTGCCAGCCGCACCCTCGCCCGTTGGCTCAGCGCCAGCGTCCCAGCCAACGCAAGCGCCCGAGCCGTCACCAGCGCCAGCGGCTGCCGAGGTCGACAAGGCAGCGGCGGGCACGGCGGCCAAGCCACCGCGCGGGCGCACTGCCAAGGTCCCGCGGCCGAAGGCGAAGCCCGAAATCGAGGAGATCCAATGATGTCGCACGTCTCTGGGCGGCGCCGGTGGAGCGTCCATGTCGCGCTGCGCGCCGGGCTGGTGCTCGCCCTGCTCCAGCCGACCCTCGGCCTTGCGCGCCCGGCGACCGGCGCGGCCGGAATCGTCGAGTCGCTGGCCTCGCAGGCGATGGCGGCGTTCAAGGCTGGCGAGTTCGAGCGCGCGATCGAGCTGTACCTGGCCGCCTTCCAGCAGGACCAGACCCAGGCGGTGCTGCTCTTCAACGCCGCGCGGGTGGCCCACAGCGGCAGGCTCTACGAGAGGGCCGCCGAGCTCTACCGGCGGGTCATCGAGCACCCTGATTCCGCACCGGCCAAGCGGGAAGCGGCGCAGGGCTACCTGGCGGGTCTCGACCGCGAGCGGGCCGACGCTGCCGCCGCCCGTGCGCGAAAGCTCAGCGAACAGGGCAAGCACCAGGAGGCCGCCGTCGAGTACCGGTCGGCGTACCGCCAGTTTCCCGAGCGCGTCGAGTGGCTGCTCGCCGCTGCGCGTGCCAGCAGCGTCAGCGGCGATTCGCTTCTGGCCGAGAAGGACTACGTCGAGTACCTGCAGCGCGCGCCGAGCTCACCGGTCCGCGGCGACGCCGAGGCCGAATTGGCGGCCCTGCGCGCCAAGATGCGTCCGGCGCAAGCCTCGCCGCCCGCCATCGCTCAGCCCGCGCCACCCCAGCGCGCGCAGCAGCCGATGCCGACTGTGACGACGCCGCTGGGCGTGCGCGCGGCGCCACCGCCCGTAGCGCCCCTGTGGCCCAAGGTGGCCCTCATCGCGGGCGGCGCGCTGGCCGTCGGTGGCGGGGCGCTTTGGGGCTGGACCTTTGGTCAGGAGCGGAGCCTGCAAGCTGCGGTGGCGCCAGGCGCTGCGCCGACCTTGACCCACGCCGACGCCAACAGCCAGGCGCGTGCGCTGGAGACCCGCTACCGAATCGGCGTCGGCCTTGCGGCCACGGGCGCGGTGGCGGCTGCGGTGGCGGCGCTGCGGCTGGCGCGCAGTGACTCGCCGTCGCTGGCGATCGCGCCCATTGGCTTTGGCTTCGAGATGCTGGCGCACTTCTAGCGTTGCCGCGTGGTCCGTCAGAGCGCGTCGCAGCGGAGCAGCAGCCAGCGCATCGCCCTACCTCGGCGCGCTCCACCCCACCTGTCGGTTGACCATCACGGTCTCGATCTCGACGTCGTGGGTGCCTTGCGCCATGCCGACCACGGTCCGCAGCCGCATGTCCATGCGACCGACGCTCTCGGCGGTCCGGGGCGTCAGGGGCTGCAGCGCCTCGATACGCACCGAGCACTCGCTGAGCCGCGTGGAAGCGCCCGGCGGCAGGCTGGCGATGTCGAAGGGGCTCACGTCGAGCTCGCTGCGGATGAGCAGGCAGGTCTGGCCCTTGCCGCAGGGGCGCGCGGCGGCGAGCGTCGACTGGCCGCTGACGGCCGAGGCGTTGACTTGCATCTTGCCCTGGCGTGAGAAGTCCTCGGCGACCTTGGCGGCGTCGGCCGGCCACGATTCTCCGACGCTGCGGGGCTGGCGGCTGCCGAGGATGGCGTCGTTGGTCGCGCCGGGATCGGAGGTCGTCAGCGGCAATTCAAAGGCCCGCTGGTCCTCAGGAGAGGGCGCCTGACCGTTGACGAGGATGCGCGGCGCCGTGCCCTTGCGCCGAACCTCGACGACATCGCCCCGGCTGGCGAGGTTGCGCTTGACGCCGCCGGATTCCACTGTGGCGGTCTCGACCTCGATCTCGTACACCAGGACGACGCCCTCGCCATCGATCTCGCGGACGGTGCCAATGCCGGCGAGACGGACCGTGCGATCTTCCTGGCTGCGGCGGACCTCGCGGCCGTCGAGGCGCAGGATGGTCTCGGTGACGACGGTGGCCTCGGTGCGCTCGTGGCTCTTTTCGCCGACGGTCGAGGGCGGCGACAGCACGATGGGGTAGCGCCGGTTGGGGTCGCTGGGTGCATCGCTGGGCGCGGCGTCGAGCTCTTGCACCTTGCCGCCAAGCGCCCCACCGCCGTCCTTGCTCGTCCGACCGCTGCCGCCCACCCCAGCGCCGGCGCCAGCGTCAGCCACCCGAGCCGGGCCCTCGTCGTCTTCGATCTGCAGCGGCTGGTGGTGGGCGAAGCCCTCGCCGGGCGCGCCGTCCGGGCCGGTGACGCGTTCAGAAGCGCGCCGGGCCCGCCACTCGGCGCGGGCGTCGGCGGCGGGCGGCGTGGCGCCTCCGCAGCTTCCGAGAGAAGGCGCCGAGAGCAGCAGCAACGCCCATGACGCCAAGGGCGTCCTCGGCGCCGCAACCTTGCTCGGCGTGGCGGGCCAGCGTGCTGGCATCAATGACCTCGTCATGGGTTGAGCGGGTGGTTGTAGTGCATGCGCACGGTCATCTCAGCGATGGATTGCAAGAGCTGCACGTACTTGCGCAGGTCGGCAAGCGCCGCGGTCCGCGCTGCGGCCGCTAGATTGGGCACGCAGTCGTCGGCTTTGGTCGCCGTCAGGGCGGCGTCATCGCAGAGGGTGGAGCGGGCGCGCAGCAGGTTGGCGTGGCCGACCATGGCCGCGCCGGCGCCATCTTGGCGCTGCAGGGCGCCGTAGACGAGGCCGCTGTCGGGATCGACGAAGCTGACGGTCGCCTCAGCAGGCAGGCTCGGCGCTTTGGCGGTGCCCTCGATCCAGATCTGCGACTCGTCGAGGAACTTGCGGTCAAAGTTGGTCATGAAGTGGGCCTGCCCGAGCAACGCGAAGTAGAGCTGCACGGTGAAGTCGGCGGCGGGATCGACCGGGTTGGCGTGGACCTCGTCGAGCGCGCCGCTGTAGGTCGGGAAGCGCAGCTTGCCCTTGGCGTCGCGGTAGGGCCCGACCCGCGACCAGTCACCGGACTGCAAAGCAGCGTGAATCTTGCGGATGCTGGCGCTGAAGGTGTTGTAGTAGCTGACCTTCCACTCCCGGATGTCGATGGGGTTGGCGCGGGCGACGAAGTTGGTCTCGCTGTCCATCAGCGCCTGCATCGCCAGTACCTTGTCGACGTAGTAGCCGATGTGATGCAGGCACTCGTGCCAGAAGTAGCCGCAGCCGGCGCCGCCCTGGCCACCAAATGACCAGTTGGTCGAGTAGTAGCGCGCCTCGTCGACGCCGAGCTTGAAGTCCTGGCCGGCGTTGGGGGCGAGGATGACGGTGCCGTCGCCGCGGGTCCGCTTGCCGTAGTTGGCCACGTCCGGCATCAGGATGGTCTCGATGAGGTACTGAAAGGCGTTCTGAATCGCCCACACGTTGCCGCCCCACCCCTTGACCGGGTCGGCGTAGAACGCCTGCAGCGCCTGCGGCGTGTAGAACTGCGGCAAGAAGGCGTTGTACAGGCCGAAGATGTCGTGCCATTGCTTGATGCGGTGGTAGAGGCGGCCGTACCAGCGCTGGGCATAGCTGCTGTTGCTGACGCCGAGGTCGCCGCGCGGGAAGGCCCGCGTCAGGTACCAGGTGTCCCACTCCTCGAGGAAGTGGGCCATGCGCTCCTGGCTGTCGGCGCCAAAGTCGCGGGTCAGGCAGGAGTCAGAGAGGTCGGAGCGGCCGTGGCTGCAATAGATGTAGGGCACGCGGTGGTGGCTCTTGCCGTTCAGGGTCGCCTTGCTCATGTCGTCGGAGAGCGCGCTGATATCGACCAGGGCGCGGTTGTCGGCCTCGACCATCTTGGGTCCGATCGACTTGTAGACGTCGGTGTAGTGCGTCACCTGGGGGCCGAAGATGAAGAAGCTCAGGATCTCGCCACGGGTCTCGAACCACTGCTTCCAGATCGTCGGCGTCTTGCCGGCGTCGAGGAAGACCTCGACCTTGTCGGCGTAGCCGAACAAGATCGCGGCGCGGTCGTACCTGCCGACGCCGAGGCCATCGATGGTCAGGCGGCCGGCGTAGTCCATGATCGACGAGTAGGCGTAATTGTAGATCTTGCCGTTGATCTCGGCCTCGGTGATCGGGTCTTGCAGGCGGGGGCCGACCTTGCCGTCGTCACGCAGCTCCCAGTAGTGCTCGTGGTAGTTCACGACGTCGTCGCTGCCGCCGAAATTGTGCATCAGGCCGAGGCTGTGGCCGATTTCGTGGGCGAGAACGGCGGTGTAGACCGACTCGCGCACGATCTTCCAGGCCTCGTCGCTCGGCTTGCCCTTGAGCTCGCGGGCGAGGCCCATCAGCGCGTCGTCGAGCATCTCGGGCAGGTAGAGGTTGCGGGCGTGCGCCAGCTCCAAGTGGAGGCGTGAGCGGTCGAGCGCGGCCTTGGCGAGGCCGCCATGGGCCGGGGAGATCGCCTGGTGGAGCGCGTCGGCGGCCTTTCCTTGGCCCTCGGGCGCGGGCTGGCCGGCCGGTGCGCTGGCGCCAGCGTTGGCGAGCGACGCCGGGTGGATACCGGCGGCGAGCTGCAGCTCAGGGTGCTCGACGATGGCGGCCTCGGCCTGCGATCCCTTTATCGCCGCCAACCGCGCCGCCGGCGAGTCGCCGATGCCGCTGAGGTGCCCGAGATCGTACATGGTCTGCAGCTTCTGCTCGGCCCAGGCCCAGCCGCCATGCTCGGCCTGAAACGCCATGTCGGCGTCCGTAATCGGCGTCCGCCGGCCCTCCCAGTACTGGCTGAAGTCGTTGTGGGCGAGGCGCGAGATCATGGTCGTCGCCTCATCGAGGCCGCGGTACTGAAAGCGCGCCCCGTGGTTGCCGGGAGCGCCGGCGAGGGCCCTTCGCGCCTGCTCAGCCTTCTGACTGCCGCCGCCCGTCACGACCTGGATCCAGTCCGTGAGGTCGAGGCCGTCGATGAAGCCGCTCGGATCGAACTCGCCGTTGAGCAGCTTGATCTGCTCGACGGTGTCCCAGGCTGCGGTGTTGTTGTGGTGGTAGACGTAGGCCATGCCCGACAAGATCTCGCCGGTCTCAGGGTCCTTGTTGCTGGGCCCGAGGCCGAGTAGGCCGTACTTCATGTACTTGGGGACGTAGGCCATGAACGAGTAGCGGATGTCGCCGAGGCGCGGCGCGGTGCCGGCGTTGCCGCAGGCAGAGGGATCGCCGGCCTTCACCGGGTTGTTGGGGCAGAGGATGAAGGCGTCGCCGGCGTAGGGGTTGCCAGTGGCGGCGACGGCGTCCTTGAAGATGCCGTTCCACTGGCTGGCGACCTTCTGCGCGACAGGCAGGAGATCGGCGGGGAATTCGCGGTTGACGTGGTAGACGATCGGTCGCACCGGGCGCTCGGCGGCGGGCATCGGGCTGCCATCGTCGCGGCGCCAGCGCTGCCAGAGGTTGTGGCGCGAGAGAAAGCGCTCCTTGCCCTGCTGCTTGAGGCCGAGCTTGGGGTCGTAGACGTTGCGATCGACGGTGAAGAAGCCAAACAGGTCGGTCTCTTCGCCCTTGAAGGGCCGGGGCTGGTACTCACGCTTCGGGTCGAGCTGCCAGAAGCTGTGGCGGATGCTGTACTCGCCGGCGCCGCACTCGCTGGTCTCCTCGCCGAGCAGCCAGCAGAGCGGAATGGTGCCGTAGCCCGGGTACTCGGCGGTGCCCGCCTTGGCGAAGATGCGGCTGGTGATGTCGAAGTAGTCGAGGCGCTTGCCGTCCTGCGCCCTTTCCTTGCCGTCGAGCACCAGCAGCGGAGCGTCCGGGTGCGGCGTGCCGTCGGCCTGGGTCTGCTGCACGAAGTAGGGCACGAGCTCGATGGATTCGGTCTCGAAGTCGAGCTGGTAGTTGTGCACGAGGTTGGTGGCCCAGTCGACGCGCATGAACTCGCGCTCGTGCCAGGGCCGGTCGAAGGCGTTCTCTTCGAGGATGTTCTGCTCTTCGCCGGTGACCGGGTTGTAGCTGTGGCGGATGTCGAAGTGGCTGAGGATTGGGAAGGCGGCGACGACCTCGCCCTCGTAGCCAGCGCCGGTGGCCGCCTTGTCGTCGGCGTTCTTGACCAGCTCGGTCTGGCGGCGGACGTAGAGAAAGCGCTCCTGGACGTCGAACTTGATCTTGGTCAGGCCGCTGTGGTCGGTCGAGCCGACGAAGGTAAAGCCATTGGCGGCGGGGACATCGACCACCGTGCGCTGGTAGTAGAAGGTCGGCCCGGCGAACCACTCCTTGCGCAGCGCGTTGGGCTGGGTGCGATCGATGGGATCGCGCTCCTCCGCGCAGGCGAGGGCGAAGAGCGCGAGGAGGGCCGCGGCGCAGCGGGCGAAGGCGCGGCTGCGGCGGTCTTGCGCGCGCTCGCTGGGAGAGGCTGCGGCGGCGCGGCTGGGGGCGGGGCAGACATACATGGGGAGACCTCGCAGGGATCGCTGGGGACGCGGCGCCTTGTCGGCCACCGGGTTCGGCTCAGGGGGCTTTGGCGCGGACACGGCCGGCCAGGGCGTCGGGGAAGAGGCGCAGCGCGATGAGCACGCTCGAAAAGCGGTTGTAGAAGGGCGAGCGAAACCGGGAGTCGGGGCCGAGCTGCTCGTGGGCGGTCTCGACGCCGGCGGCGACGGCCAGCTCCTCGGTGAGCGTGACGTTGAGGTAGGCGGCGGTGAAGACGATGCCGCGGGCGCTCGGATCGCTGCGGTCGGGCGCGATCAGCAGGCCGCTGGTGGTGCGGCTGGGCGCGCTGTCGCTCAGGGTGTCGTAGAAGACGCCGCCCTGCAGCGAGACGCCTACCAGCGGATGCGGGCCCCAGTCGAAGGCGGCGATGCCCTGCCAGCGAAAGGCCGGGTTGCGGACGCCGTCGTGGCTGTAGCGCTCGCAGCCCTCGCTGAGGCTGGCGCAGTTGCCGAGCCAGGGGCTCTCGAGCGAGCCGGTCGTGTAGCGGTGGGCGAAGGGGCCACCGCGGCCGATGAGCGCCAGCGACACGGTCTGGGCCCAGCCGAAGGGCGCAAAGCGCTTTGAGAACGCGGCGGTCACCCCGACGAGCGTGCCAAAGAGCATCGAATTGCTGAGCGAGATCTTGGACGTCGGCAGGCGCAGCTGCAGAGACGCCGACAGCGAGAGGCCGAGCTCGGGGCTGGCCAGGATCGGGGCGCCCAAGGTGACGAAGGTGTCCGAAAGCGTCGTCTCGCCGCTGGCTTGGGTCCAGTCCTCCTGCGTGAATTCGCGGGCGATGGTCGTCAGCGCCGAGAGCGAGAGGCCGGCGCCGAGGCGGACGCGCGGCGCGAGCACCAACGCCGAGCCGACCGAGGGGTTCCAGGTCGGATCGGCGGCCTTGTCGAAGGTGGTGGCGCCGACCATAGTGCGGGCCTCGATCATCGAGCCGGCGAAGATCGAAGCGCTTCCGCTTCCGCCAGAGGAGCCGCCCGGCGCCTGACCGCCGACCTGTGCGAAGGCTTGGAACGGCGCAAGCAGCAGGCCGACGCCGAGCAGGATGCGCAACGCGCCGCAGAGCCCCCTTTCGACGCGGGCAGGCTGCGAAGGGGCGAAGGCTCGGGGCTGCTGCGACATCGTCTCCTGCGCGCGCCATCGGCTGCAGCGGGCTGCGCCGGGTCCAGGCCATGGACGCTAGCGCAAGCCTTCACGCTGCGGAAGCGCGGCGCGCCTTTGCGCGAGTTGCATCGGTGCAGGGCGCAGCGCGGGGTCGCGAAGAGGGGAGGGTGGACGCCCTACGCAAGCCGGTCGCGGCGGATCAGCGCCGACGGATCGCGTCCCACGTGCTGTGCAGGCCCATCGCGTGCTCGAGGTGGGCGTCGCAGAGCGCCTCGGCGTCGTCGGCTTCGGCCCGCGCCTCGGCGCAGGCGGGGCAGGCGGCGGCGGCTTCGTAGGCGGCCTCCGAGCGCAGGCGCGACAGCCCGGCGAGGACCCGCTCGTCGCCTCGCTCGGCGGCGGTGGCGCGCTGTGCCTGCTCGCGAGCGACCATGTCGCGTGGCCTGGCCAACGGGCGCTGCAGCGGGCCCTCCACTGCAGGCGACGCCGAGCGCGGGGCTTGCCGGGGCGGGCGTTGCGGCGGCAGGCGGAGCAGCGGACGCCCGGGCGGCGCGGGCGGCTTTCCTCGTGTTTCGTCGGCCATGGGCACCTCGCGCCTCTGCCCCCGTCGCGGGCGGCTAGAGCCTTTACGGGCAATCGGCCGCGACCGCCGCGCTTGCGTCGACCGCCGGGGTCGGCGATCCTGCCCACGTCGCGTCCACGGGGACTCCCAACCCGCGGCGACGGCGCCACCACGGGGGCCACAGCGTGCCACAGACCAGCAGCCGCATCGAGGTGCACGCGCCGCCCGGCGTGGTCTTCGGCACCCTCTGGGACGCCGGACGGTACCCGGAATTCCTGACCGATGTCATCGATGTCAAAGTCGCCGCTGGCGCGATGCCGAGCCTGCAGACCGCCACGCTGCGGACGCGTCTGGTGCGCGAGGTGACGATCACGGTCGGCATGCAGGGCGAGGCGCCGTCGCTGCTGACCTGGCGGCTGCGCGATGGCGGCGGCTGGCTCGAGCGCTACGACGTCGCCTTCTGGATCGAGGATCTGCGCGATGGCCGCAGCGTGCAGCTCGCCGTCGAGTACGAGATCGACTTCCTCGCCGCCGTGCCCGACGCCGTGGTGCGACGGCTCTTTGAGTTCAGCCTGCCGACCACGCTGCGCCAGGTGAAGGCGCGCGCCGAGTGGCTGCAACGGCGGGCCGAGATGCGGCTCTAGGCAGAGCTCCTGGGATCCCAGGGCGTTCATGGAGGGGAACGATGGCGATTCTCCGCGGAATCGAGACCTTAGGCATCGGCGCTCGCAAGACCGTCGAGCTGTTCTACGTCGGCAAGGGCGCCTACGAGGACAACAAAGGCGATACGGTCGCCGTCGAGGACGTGGGCTGCTACGACTGCCGCAACGGCTACTTCGTGCTGACCAGCGACCCCATCGACTTCTGCCCGCACTGCGGCTACCGCTCCGGCAAGGGCTGGCCGACCTACGAAGAGGCGCGGACCTGGGCGATGAAGCACGACTGGGCCTGGATGCGGACACTCGGTCGCCAACCCATCGGCTGCCGCCGCAGCGACGGCGCCTGGCAGCTCGCCTTCGCCCGGGACCCGGACGAGTTGTTGCGCAGCGGGCGCTTCGCCGCCACGCGAGCCCTCATCGTCGACGACCGCAGCGTCGCCGACGGCGACGGCACCGTCGGCCAGAGCGGCGGCGGCGGCAAGGGACGCGGCGGCGCCTTCGGCGGCGGCAGCGATGGCTGGAGCGGCGTCGACGCCAGCGAGCTGAAGCCTGGCCAGGCCTCGGCGGCCTCCCGGGCCCACGGCGGCGCCGACGACGGCTTGGAGATCGACTAGCCATGGCCGATTCGCAGGCCGGAGCCGGCAAGGCGCGCTGCCGCGGCGGCCTCATCGTCATCGGCGACGAGGTCCTGCAGCGGCGGGTCGACGAGCGCAACATCGCCGCCGTATTGGACGCTTTTGCGCGCTACGGCATCGAGCCGGGCGAGGTCGCCATCCTCGCCGACGACGTCGACCGCATCGCCCAGGTCGTCCGCGACTTCGCAGCCCGCTTCGACCTCGTGCTGACCACAGGCGGCGTCGGCCCGACCCACGACGACCTGACCTGGCAGGCCGTGGCGCAGGCGACCGACGACGCGCTCGTGCTGCGGCAAGACGTCGTCGACGCCATGGAAGCGCGCGCCGGCAAAGCGCTTACGCCCGAGCAGCGACGCATGGCGGTGCTGCCGTCGAAGACCGAGGTCGAGCTGCTGCCCGCCGGCGGCTTCGCCATGCACACCGGCCACGTCTGGGTGCTGCCTGGGGTGCCGTCGATGGCGGCGCGCAAGCTCGACGGCATCTGCGCCCGCTACCAGGGGCAGGTCCCGGCGGTGGTCGAGGCCTACTTCACGGCCGACGAATGGGACGTGGTCGCGGCCATCGACGTCGTCGTCGCGGCCCATCCGGCGGTGCAGATCGGCAGCTATCCGCTGTTCGACCCCAGCCTCGACCACCGGCTGCGGGTGAGCCTGCGCGCCGAGGGTGATGCCGTCGGCGTGGCGGCCGTCGTGGCCGCGTTGGCGGAGCTGCTCGCGGCCATCGGCGAGGGCAAATGGGTGCGCACCACCTGGCGCAGCGGCGGCCCCGCCGAGACGTAGATCCTGAGCGGGCCACTTGCATGGATGCAAGCGATGCCGGCCGAGGGTGCGGCGCGGGCGCTTTTGGGGCGGAGTCGGCCGGTGATCGTTCTCAGCAGTCCCGAATAAATCACCGCGCTTTCCACAGGTTCCACGCGAGGTCTCTGCCGCAGTGCGCAGCTTGCGAAGGCGAAGAGTACGCCTGCGACGCCGCGCGCCCGGGTCGTGCAGAAGCGCAGCCGCTAGCAACCCTTGCGCGGAATTGGCACCTTGCGCTAGGGTTTCGCCCCCTCGCGGGTCGGGGCCTCAGCCGAGGTCCGGGCCCGCCCCAAAGGTCGACCGGGTAAGAAACCCCCTCTCGTTGCGGACTTGCCGCAGCAATCCGGCGCGCGCCGCCGCATCTCAGGAGCCCTCATGCGTACGTCTCGTCTCACCCTCGCCGCGGCCATCTCGGTCCTGGCCCTCGCCAGCGCCTGCGGATCGACCACCCCCGGGACTGCCGGCGGCGGCGCAACCGGCGGCGACTCCACGACGGCCGCTGATAGCGATGCCAGCGGCGGCGCCAGCGACGGCACGACCGCCAGCGACGTCGGCGACAGTGGCGGCACCGGCGACACCGCCACCGGCTCGGACATCAAGGCGGACACGGGCGGCGGCACCGACGCCGGCAAAGACACCGCGGTCGAGCCCGTCGACGACAAGTGCGATCCCAAGGACCAGACCTGCCTGGTGAGCTGCCGCAACGACAAGTGCAGCAAGGAAGTCGGTGCCTGCACCACCAACAGCAAGTGCATCCAGCTCAACAGCTGCCTCGGCGGCTGCGCCCAGACGCCGCCGGTCTCGCCGCCGGCGGAAGTCACCGGCACGACGTGCTTCGAGAAGTGCCAGACCCTGTCCGGCAAGGAAGCCTTCGACACCTATGGCGCCGTCGCGTTGTGCGTCAAGGCCGGCTGCGTCAAGAGCGCCTACAAGGGCGAGCCCTGCGACCAGGGCGACGAGGCTTGCCTGGAGGCCTGCGTTGCCGAGGAGTGCGGCACGGAGACGGCGGCTTGCGATGCCGACAAGGACTGCACCAAGATCCTGCAGTGCTTCAGCGGCTGCGGCGCCGGCAACCAAGGCTGCCTCCAGGGCTGCATCGGCGCTGCGCCGGCGGCTGCGCAGGGCAAGTTCCAGGCGATGGCGCAGTGCATGATCAGCAACTGCATCCAGCAGTAGTCTCGCCGCGCTCGTGACTGCCAGCGGCGGCGTGTCCCTAGGGCGCGCCGCCGCTGGCATTTTTGGCCTCGTGCGACCCATGCGCTGACGGACTCGATTCTTGGATCGTCTCGCTTTCATGCGGATTCCGCTGGCTGGTGCGCGGCGCGGGGCCTCGTTGACCCTGGCCAGACCGGCTGGCACGCTGCCCAAGGCCTCGCGGCGCGCGGCTGCAGGCTCACAGAGGTACGTCTGGGCCGCCTGCGCGCTGGCGCCTGGGGCGTGGGGGTGTCGATGCCGAGGCGCGGCGACGACGGGCTGCTGGCGAGCGTGGTGGTGGTCGCCTATCTGCAAGAAGACGGCCTGCAGGCGTGCCTTCCCGCGGTGGCGAACCAGTCTTTGGCGCGCGACCGCTACGAGATCATCGTCGTCGACAACGGCGGCAACGGCGCGGCGAAGCAGGCGACTGCCGGCACCTGGGACGCCTGGCTCGAGACGGGCAGCAACCTCGGCTGCTCGGGCGGGCGCAACTTCGGCGCCAAGGCCTGCAGGGCCGACGTGATCTTCTTCATCGACGATGACGGCGTGGTCAACCGCGGCTTTCTCGCCTCCGGGCTGGCGGCCCTGCAGAGCGATCCGAGCGTGGTGGCGGTACGCGGCAAAATCGTGCCGAAAGATCAGTGGGTGCTGACCACCCTGCTCGACGGCGTCGGCGACCTCGGACCGCTGCCCGGCCGCAACGTCGGGTACGAGCTGGAGGGCGCCAGCTGCGTTCGTCGCGCCGATTTCGAGGCCGCCAGCGGCTTCGACGAGCGACTGGCCGGCGGCGAGGGCCGCGACTTCATCGTCCGCACCCGGGCGCGACGCCCGGAGGCCACCGTCCTGTACGAGCCCGCCATGGAGCTGGCGCACGACTTTGTGCGGGACTTCGGACACTTCCTCTACAAGGCCCGGCGGGCTGCCATCGCGAAGGAGCGCTGGCAAAAAGGCGCCGCGATGGCGACCTACAATCCGCCGCCGGGCACGTTCGACCTGCCGCCTTGGCGGCCGCCGCTCTGGTTGCGGGCGGCGCGCAAGGCCCTCGGCCACGCCATGCCCTACATCGGCGCCCTGCCCTATCGCGTCCGCGAGGCGCGCTGAAGGCGCTCCATCAGGCAACGCTGCGGCCTCAAGCGCCGGGGACTCCGAGACGGATGGGGCGGCAGCGCTGCGCGGAAGAGGCCTTGCTCGGCGCGCCCGTGCCGCAGGGCCATCGCCGAGTTGCAGCGAGGCGCAGGTCTCGGTTGGGTCGGGCCGCTCGGCAAGCGCGGGCGAGCGCCGCGCGTTGACTTCCGACATGGGCCGCGACGACCATCGCCGCCGCAGTCGCGCTGCCGAATGAAGCTGTGGAGGTCGTGTCTGTCCCTGAAAGCGCCGTCGCAGTTCGCAGCAGGCCCTGGCGCCACCCTCTCGCTGGGCACGCGGGGGATGCGGCCCGTCGCCCAGCCGGTCACGTCGGCGCGCCACGACACCATCGTGCGACGCCAGGTCCGATCCCTATTGAGCCGAACTGTCGAAGACTTGGCGCGCAGGGACGGGTGCGAGGCGGCATGGGTAAGGCGCGTCCAACACCCTCCGTACGCCGCCTCTCTCGGTCGAGGCCGTGTCCGCGATCAGGCCGTGCCCGCGCCCTTGGCGTCGGTCCAGGGTGGCAACATCGTGCGCTCGGTGGCGGCAGGCTCGGAGGCCGCTCGCACCGTCGGCCGCAACCCATTTGCTGACGCACCGGCGCGCTGAGGTCTGGATGTCCAAGCCCCACATCACCCTGCACGACATCCACTTCACCGGGATGGAGTACTTCGATTGGCTGACCACCGGCCTCCACCTGCTGGCCGAGCAAGGCGCCATCGACTTCACGCTGCAGACCACCGCGACCACGAAGCCATTTCTGCTGCATCCGCGCGCCCGACCGGCGGCCTACCGCCTCGCCCCCAAGCTGATGCAGGCGCTCGGCCGCGGCTGGAATACCCTCATCAGCGGCACGCTTCAGCAAGGCGGCAAGACCGTGCGCTTCGTGTTCGACGCCGGCGATTCGCCCTACGCGTTCCAGCCCGAGCTGCTGGCTGAGAACGACGTGTACTTCAAGTGCCAATGTCCCGCCGACTTCGCGCCTGCCGGATTCCCGCTCGCCAGCGGCGCGATGGTGGCATGGCACCCCGACGTGTTGCACTACCGGCACAAGATCCGGCCGGCGATGCTCGGTCGGCCGCTCTCGCGCCGCTTGCACCTGAAAGACAACCTGCGTGCGCTCGCCGACTGGCAGGCCCGCGGCAAGACCAAGCGTGATCTCGTGTTCTTCGCCTATTTCGGCACCGACAAGGTCTCGCCGCCGACCGGGCCCGAAGGCGCGCTGCAGGCGCGTTTCGGGGCCCAAATCGGCCACCCCAACCCCAAGCGCGGCGTGCTGGTCGAGGGCCTGCGCAGCCGGCATGGTGCCGTCTCGGACGCGCGCATCATCAGCACAGACGTCGCTGCCCGCCGCGGCGGCAAGCTCTCGGACGCGGACTTCTCGGCGTACGCCGCACGCAGCTGGCACAACATCAACATCAGCGGCTACCGGCGGTCGCTGCCCTTTCGCTTCTGCGACAGCTTCTTGCTAGGCGCCTGCGTGCCGACCGACGCCCTCGCTGTGCGATGGTACCAGCCGCTGGAAGAGGGCACGGAGTACATCGACCTCGGCGAGATGGGCTACGAGACCGAAGACGCCGTCGACTGGTCGCGGGTGTGGACGGCGCTGGACGATCTGGCCCATGAGCCCGACCACCGCCGAGCCGAGCGCGCCGCCGCCATCAACCGCCGCTTTGAGCAGCTCTGGCATCCGCGCGCCTTTGGCCGCTACCTCGTCGATGCGTTGAGCGAGCAGCTCTAAGAGCCTGTCGGAGAAACCCGAACTCGCCCGCCATGGCCTCGGAGTCCGCCCATGAACCTGGTCGTCTACGGCAGCAAACCGGCGTGGGGCACGCCCGACTTCTCGCCCTTCGTCATCAAGCTCGAGACCTGGCTGCGCATCGCCGGTGTGCCCTACGAGCGGCGCGATGGCGGGACGCCCTTTCAGTCGCCGCGGGGCAAGATCCCTTTTGTCGACCTCGACGGCGTGCGGATGGCCGATTCGCAGCTCATCCTCGAGGAGGTGACGCGGCGGGCGGGCGTGACGCTCGACGACGGCATGACGCCGCGGGAGCAGGCCACGGCTCGGCTGGTGCGGCGAACGCTGGAGGAGGGAACGTACTTCATCCTCGTCCGGCAGCGCTGGCTGGAGCAGGACGGCTGGCAGGAGCAGTACCCCGCCTTCAAGGTGCTGATGCCGGCGGTGGTCGCGGCGCTCGCGGTGCCGCTGATTCGGCGCAAAGTGCGCACCGCGGCTCAGCTTCAGGGCGTCGGGCGCTATCACCGTGACGAGGCGTTCGCCATGGCGGCCGCGGACTTTGCGGCGGTGGAGACCTTGCTTGGCGATCAACGCTATCTGCTGGGAGATTCGCCGCGGTCGGTGGATGCGACGGTGTATGCCTTTCTGGTTGCGTTCCAGAGGCATCCAGGGGAAACGGCGGCGAATGTGGCGGCGCGGTCGCCGCGCTTGTTGGCGTATGTGGAGCGGATGGCTGGGCGCTATTGGGATTCGGCGCGCTGAGGGTGCGCGGCCTCTGGACCTCTGCGCCGGCGATGGGGCGGCGCTGGCAGGCCCCCTGGCGGCGCTTGCCGCGCGGCACAGCGGGTGGTCGGCCCTGCTGTCGTGTCGCACCGACCTAGGCTTTGCAATCGCCTGATCGCAGCGCCGCGACTCTCGCCGTGCTTGGTGTTTCGGCTTGAACGAGCGCCGTGCGTCGCAACGGCAGGGCTGGGGAGATTCGGCGGGAAATACGAGGAATCAATGACTTGTCATCCCAAACCCAGTGCAAGCAGATCTTCGGTCGTACGGACCTGGCCGCGTCTCGTCCACCCGCGGGCTGATGGCGGCTTTGCGGTTCCCGGTCCGAGCGGGCGGGTGCCAGCGGCCAAGGGTCTCGCTGGGCTTCGGTCCGCATCGCTGCCTTCCTCGGCCCTGCGCCTGGGCTTGGTCGGCGGTGTCGCACGGGCTGATGGTTAGGTCCCTGGCCAAGTGTCGGGCGAACGACGCGCGCTAGGGTGATCAAGCACCGCGGACCGTGCATGATGACGCGAGGCGGCGAGCCATCGGACGCCCCTCCACAGACCAGCCCATCGCGCCCAGGAGCCCCGCCATGTCTACCGTTGCAGTCGCGGTTGCCGACCCCGCCGAAGCTCCCCGCGCTCTCGCCGACATCGACGCGTACCATGCCCGCCAGGCCCCTGCACCGCGCGCCATCTGCGACGCCCTCCGCGCCGAGATCGCCAATGCACTGCCCGACGCCGAGGCCAAGGTCTGGCACGGGGCGCCGGTCTTCTTCCTTGCCGGCAACCCAGTCGTCGGCTACGCCGTGCGCGCGCCGCAACGCGGCGTCACGCCGGTGCAGTTGCTGTTCTGGAGCGGCCAATCGTTCGATGAGCCCGACCTCGCCGCTGAGGGCAAGTTCAAGGCGGCCCAGCGCTCGTACTGCGCCGCCGCGGAGGTCGACGCGGCGGCGCTTGGGCGCTGGTTGGCGAAGGCGCGGGCCATCCAGTGGGATTACCAGAATATCGTCAGGCGTCGCGGCGTTCTGCTGCGCCGCGAAGGCTGAGGTGGAACGTCGACGCAACGACAACGTCCGCGGCCGTACGGTCGGACGATTCGCAGCCGTGGTACGTGTACGTGGTACGTGTCCGTGGTACGTGTCCGTGGTACGTGTCCGTGGTACGTGTCCGTGGTACGTGTAGGACGATTCGCAGCGGACTCGCGACGTGCCGTCCGTGGTACGTG
>CANLIC010000028.1 GCA_947491025.1 Myxococcales bacterium | reverse complement strand
GGCCAACGCTGGCGAGGCCGCAGCGGCGGCGGGCGCAGCGGCAGGCGCGGCGGCGGCGGCGGCGGGCGCGGCGGTGGCAGCGGCACCGGCAGATCTTGCCGCTGCGCTGTCTGATCCCAGCAAGGCGACGGCGACGGCGCCCAACACGTTCAAGGTCAAGTTCACGACCACCAAGGGCGCTTTCGTCGTGACGGTCAACCGCGACTGGGCCCCGCGCGGCGCCGATCGCTTCTACAACCTCGTGCAGTCGGGCTTCATGACCGACATCGCGTTCTTCCGCGCCGTCGCCGGCTTCATGGTCCAGTTCGGCGTCCACGGCGATCCCAAGGTCGCCGCGGCATGGCGCACGGCTGAGTTCGGCGATGATCCTGTCAAGGAGAGCAACAAGCGCGGCCGCATCACCTTCGCCACCCGCGGCCCCAACACGCGGACGACCCAGATGTTCATCAATTTTGGCGACAACGCGCAGCTCGACGGCATGGGTTTCTCCCCGTTTGGCGAGATCGATGCGGAGGGCATGAAGGTGGTCGACAGCCTGCACACGGGCTACGGCGAAGGCGCCCCACGCGGCGCCGGGCCGGACCAGATGCGCGTCCAGATGCAGGGCAACGCCTACTTGAAGGCGGATTTCCCGAAGCTGGACTACCTGCAGAAGGCTGAGCTGATCCCGTAAGGCGCTGGAAGCTGAGGCGGAGCGGGGCCGTGTTGCGCCCTGCCCGCCTCGCCACCTAGCGTCGCCGGGGCTTCTTCTTGCCGGCGGGCCGGACGGCCTTGCGCGACGCTGTTGCGGTCGCCTTGGCCTGGCCCGCGGGAGCGACTGCGGGGTATTCGCGCCGGTGCTTGCGGAACCAGGCCTGCCAGGCGGCGGCGACTCCAGCGCGTGCGACAGGCTGGACCCCCGTCAGGTACGACAAGAGCCTTGCAGCGTTGACGATGACCACCGGCGACGGGTGCCGCAATGCCGCCACCAGCGTCGGCACGTCGCCGCGTGCGGGCGCATCGGGGCGCAGCAGCGCGATGCCGCGGCTGTGCAGGCCCTCTCCGACCCAGGCGGTCCAAGGCCGGGTGCGGTTGCGCTGCCAAAACGCCGCCCATGCCGCGGCGGCGCTCAGCGAGGCGGGGCGCGCGGCCTCGCCAGCGGCGCCCTCGGGCTGCGGGCGGTGGGCCGTCGCGAGCTGGAGGGCTTCGTCGGCGGCACGTTGGACGGCTGGCAGCTCGCTCTGCGCCGCGGCCACCAGCGGCTCGACGGCCTCAGGCGGCAGCGACGGCTGGCTGCCTCGCAAGGCAGCGATCGCTTGCAGCATCAACGCCTCACCTGCCCGGGCCCTCACCAGCGGCCGCAGCGCGACGGCGGGATCGACGAGCAGCGCCCTCGCCGCCGCCAACATCGACGCTGCGCGCAGGCGTCGGGCGACGCTGAAGAGCTGCACCGCCAGGGCGTCATCGTCGACCCGGCCGAGGGCCGCCAGCATGGCCTCGGCAGCCGCCTGGTCGCCGAGCGCCGTGAGGCCCTGCAGCGCCAGTCGCCGGACGTCGGCATCGACATCGAGCAGCCGCGCCGCGAGCGCAGGCACCGCCAGAGGGGTCTGCAGACGCCCGAGCAGCGAGGTGGCACTGCGCCTCACGGGCACCGCTTCGTGGCTGGCCAGCGACGCCACCTGCGCCACGTGCCGGGCGTGGCCAGCGTCGTCACGGACGACCCAGCCGCGCATGGGGCCCCGGTCGAGGCAGCCCCATCGCCGGTCTTGATCGCTGCAATAGAGGCGGATGTGCAGGTGATCGTCGTGCGGCGCGGAGTCGGACGGCTGGCGCACCATCTCGGCGATGCGTGCGGCCAGCGCCTCGTCGAGGCGGCTGCGCTTGGCCTCGCGGAGCAGCAGGGCGCGAAGCCCACGCGACAAGAAGATGTGCTGCACCGGCGCGATAGTGTCCTCCGCGATGGCCTGGGCCAACCGGAGCGTGCACTTGGCGTCGAACTTGCGGCCGCTGCCATCGTGGCTGTTGCCGTTCTTGTCGAGCACCACATAGTCGTCGGCCTGAAGCGACTTGCCCTTGCGGTCGAGGAGCATCGGCGCCACGTCGACATCGCGCCCGGCCTGGTGGCTCTTGTGCCAGGGCGAGGGGCCGCCGCCGGCGAGGCTGATGTTGCCGACCCGCAGCTCCGCGCCGCGCCGACAGGGCCGCACCGCCGCGCCGATGCGGTCGAGGAACCCTTGCATCTCCTCGACACCGTACGTGGTGTGGCGCGCTGGGATGTGGGGCATGAAGGCCCAGCGAGACGCACCGGTCGGGGCGATGGCTGCCGCGCGCTCGACCCTGCCGCCGGACGTTCCGCCGAGGGAGAGCGAGCCAGGCGGCGGCACCAACAGGGCGAGGGCCGCGGCTGGCGGCAGCTGGGTGGCGCTGGATGCGGCCTTGCCACCCGCAGCGGGGGATGCGTCGGTGGCGGGCCGCGCGGGCGTCGGTCCCTCGAAGGCCTCGTCGTCGACGGCGGCGGTCGCGGGCTGCGCGGTGCAAGGCCTGACGCCTGAGGCCAAGACTAGCATCAGCGCGGCGAGGACGGCGATCGTAGAGCGCGGCGACATCGGCCGCAGCCTAGGTGGGTCGGGACGGCGAGGCGAGAAAAAGGCGCGCGATGGGCTGGGCTACCGTGACCGATCGCTGGCCCGACTCGGCAGCGCGGCGAGGCTGACCGCCGGGAAGACGTCGGTCGCTTGAAACGCAAGCGCGCCCTGCGCTGCCGGCACCAACAGCAGCCCTTCCCCGCTGCGCCGCGCCTGGTCAATACCGCGATCCGCGAGCCGCAGCAGGTCACTCGGATCCCCGACACTGGCCGGCCGAGCGGTCATGGCGAAGGTGGCGACGACTCGGAATTCCGCGCCGTGTCGGCCGACGAAGCGTTCTTCGGTCAGCTCGTCGCGGGCGGCGGCGAGCCAGTTGGCGTGCGCAACGACGTCCTCGCCGTCGACGACGAAGGCAAAGGCGTCGCTGCCGACGCGCCCGATCAGCGCCGGCTGGCCGCAGCGGTCCTCGAGCATCCCGGCGGTCCAGACCAGCACTTCGTCGCCGGCGCTGCGCCCCCAGCGCAGGTTGAGCGCCTTCAGGTCGTCGATGTCGCAGAGGCCGAGAGCGAAGGGCCTGTCGGGCTCGGTCATGCGTGCCGCCAGCGCCTCCAGGAAGGCTTCGCGCCCGAGCGCGCCGGTGAGCCGGTCGTGGGTCGTGGCAGCCAACAGGCGGGCATCGCTGGCCTTCTCGGCGCTGATGTCCAGCTGGGTTCCCTCGACGCGCAGGCCCAGGTCGTCTTGGCGCAGCTCGCCCTGGCAACGCACCCACAGGTAGCGGCGGTCGCGGTGCTGCAGGCGCAGGTCGAGCTCCATCCGCCTGCCCGTGCCTTGCAGCAGCGGATCGAACGCGGCGCTGAGGTTGGGGCGATCGGCAGGGTGCACGCGCAGGAACCAGCTCTCGATGTCGGCGCCGAACTCATCGTCAGCGTAGCCGAGCGTCGCTTTCCAGGCAGGGTCGAAGCGCACGACATTGCTCTGCAGATCCCAGGCCCAGCCGCCGCGGCCAGCGCCGCGCACAGCCTGCCGGTAGGCCAGGCGCGTCTCGTTGTGGGCGCGCTGCTCGCGCTGCCAACGGGAAGCCCAGCGCAGGGTGCGCAACCAGGCGGTGTCGGCCTCATCGAGGCCAAGCGCGTCGTCGGCGCCGAGCGCCGAGGCGTACGGCTGCAGCGCCGACGACAGGCTGCCAGCAACCAGCAGCACAGGCGCACCGACACAGCGGGCGCGCAGCGAGGAGATCGCCGCCACCATCGCGGCGTCGACCCCTGCCTCGGGTCCGGTCTGGGCCTCGGCCAACCACATCAGCGCGACGTCGGCGTGCTGCGGTCGCGACGCGAGGTCGAGGCCGAAACCCGGCCCGCGCAGCGCGCGCAGGCGGGCGTCGAGAGCGTCCGTGGTGCAACCATCGGCCGCCTCTGCATAGATGGCGATCTTGGTTGAGGAAGTAGCTGTCACAGTGGCGGCGGTCATCGGGCCGCCCCGTGCGATCCACGGCGCCAGCCGGCCGGCAACGTGCCGCTTCCGCGCTCAGCGGCGAAGCAACGGGCCTCGCCGTCAAAGGCAAACATCGCTGCGGCCTTGGCGACGCCACCGAGCACGCTGACCACGAGGTGGCGGGTCGCGGGATGGGTGGGCTCGCCGTCAGGGGCGGCGGCCCGCGCGTCCTCGGCCGAGAAGTAGGCGCCTGCCTCGCTGTGGCTGTGGTAGATGACGGCGAGCTCGGCGCCCTCGTCGAGTCGCCGCTGCAGCAAGCGGGCGTCGAGCTGAAAAGCCGTGCGCGACGTACGCCAGGAGCTGACCGGATCTACGCCGTGGTAGCGGTCTTGCAGGTTGCGCGAAGCCACAGCCTCGAGCCGCCCGTCGTCATGGCGCAGCACGAAACCGCAGGCCTCGTCAGGCCACTCGCGCTCGACGTGGTCCAAGATGGCGCCGAACACGGTCGGCGTGGCCTGCAGCTCGGCGAGCAGGCCAGGCGCTAGCGTCGCCTTTGCCAGAGGAGCGACCTCTGCCCCGCCCTCGGTCGGGGCGCGACGGCTGACCTCTGGTGCGCCGCCATCTTCGGGCCAGCGCAGCTGCAGCGAGGCCGGCAGCGCCTCAAGGCCGAGATCGTGCTCGGTCAGTAGGCGCGCGACCAAGGCGCCGAAAGCGACGGCGTCCTCGGCAGCGAGCGGTGCGCCGGCGTCGAACACAACGGTCGAAACCGTGGCGTCATGGGCCTCGCCCGCCTCCCAACCGTCCTTCGACTCGGTGATGAGGACGTCCGCGCTGGCACCATAGGGGCGCACCGCGAGGTGGACGTGAGCCAAGGGCGGCGTGGCTGTGCGCGCCAGGCTCGCGGCGTTGCCGGCGTCTTTCAGCCACTCGACGCCCGCGGGCGCTTCGATGGGCTGGCCGAGCGGCGACGCGAAGCCCAGGCGGCCATAGCCGGCACCGGCCAGCGCGCGCAGGCAGGCCTCAGCGGCGGTTGCGATCGGCGGCGCGCCTTCGGGCAGAGCGTCGGGCCCGCCGGCCTGGCCATTGGGACCGATGCCGCCCAGGGTCACAACGACCGCGCGCGACGCCAGGGCAGCCTGCCGCGCAAGCTCGACGCCAGGCACCAAGAGCTGGCGGCCGAAGCGCTCGAGCAGCTGCGCGGGATCGTGGGCGGGAGCGCTCATGACCGGGTGGCGATCAGGCGCCGCCGGCGATGGCGGGGATGATGCTGATCTCCGTTCGGGCGTCGACCGGCGTGCCCAGGCCCTCGAGGAAGCGGATGTCCTCATCGCCGGCGTAGACGTTGATGAAGCGGCGGACCTTGCCGGCGTCGTCAATGATCTTGGTCCACATGCCGGGGTGCTGGGCCTCGAGGGCCCGCAGCGCGTCCCCGACGTTGTTGCCCTCGACCTCGACGACGTCCTTGCCGGCGGTCATCTTGCGCAAGGGGGTGGGGATCTTGATCCGGATTGCCATGCTCGTCTCCTGGCGCCACCGCAGCCGTACGGCTTCGACGCAAAGCCTCGATAGCGTCCCCGCACGTCCCTGGCAACACTCGCGGCGCGCGCGCCAGCGCCGTCCAGGTCGGGCGGGGCAGAGCGCTACGAAAGGGCGGCAGGGCGGGGCCTGTCAAGGTCGCGGGTGAACTCCGCTGTGGCGAGGCTCAAGCGCGCGACAAGGGCAGTCGGCAGCGACGGTCACCGCTACGCGGTCGAGGCGGCCCGATTGCAGGCGCATGAGGGCGCCGGCGACGGCGTCGGGCTGCCCTTTCAGGAGTCGAATCAGGCTGCGCGCGGCGAAGGCGCCGACCTCCAGCGCGACCGGCCCCAAGATGCCAGCGACCCGGCAGCCGGCGACCGCAGCGGCAGGCGGCGGCGCCTCGAACAAACAGCGGAAGCAGGCGCCGGTCGCGAGCTGGCCGAAATACTGTCCGCGCCTGCCGATGGCGGCCGCGATAACGCCGACCGGTGGCCGTTCAGCGCCGCGCAGCGCCAGCAACGCGTCGCAGGCGGCGAACTTGAGGCAGGGATCGTCGCTGCCTTCGAGCAGACCGTCGGCCCCTGCGACCAGCGCGCGCAGGTCGTCGCTGCCCACGAGGCGGCGCGCGACGGGCACCAGCTCGACATGGGGGAAGCGGCGCTGCAGCGCGTCAGCGAGGGCGACGACCTTCGCGCGACTGGCCGCGGCATCGGACTCGCTGTACAGCACCTGCCGATGCAGGTTCGAGACCTCGACGGCGTCGTCGTCGCAGAGGATGAGGCGGCCGACGCCCGCCGCAGCGCACGTCCACGCCGCTGGCACACCGAGGCCGCCGCAGCCGACGATGACGACGCTCGACGACGCCAAGGTCCGGGTCGATGTCACGCACCACTCTCGGTTGGCGCCATCCGAACCAAGAGCCACGCCAACGGGTTGCGCTTCACCAAGACGGCGGGCAGCCCTGGGGCCGGCAGCGACAGCCCTTGTCGCAGCAATGCGAGCGCGCTGGGCTCGCCGAGCGTGAACTCCGCCTCGTGGTAGCGCGAAAGCGCGGTCGCTGTCTCGCGCAGGCCGGGCACTGCCGCGGACGGATCGTCGAGCGCATCGAGATCCCAGAGCTCGACCCGCAACGGCCGTTGCGTCTCCCGCGACACCAGCGCCAGCGCCGCATAGCGCGCGGCGATCTGGGAGAAGGCCCGGCTGCGGCTCGCCAACCGGTGCAGCGCCGCGGCGTCATCGAGCGCGATGATCGGCCCGTCGCCGTCGGCCAGCACCAAGGGCGGCATGGTCGCGCGGTGGGCGCGAAGATCGACCCGCGCGGCGAGGCGGCCATGCTGGAAGAATGCCAAGAGATCCAGCAGATGAGCCCGACGTGCGTCGTGTCCCTCGGCTTCAGCGACGGCCGATGTGGGAGCCGCCGTGGGCGCCCGCTCGATGGCGCGCGGCACGCCCGGGCCACCGTGACCCGCGCGGACCAGGCGATCGCGCCGGGCCAGCTTCGCGTCGATCCCGCCCGCCGCCTTGTTTGGGCCTGCGCCGGCCCCCGCGGTGCCACTGCGGCCGCGACCGCTCGCCGGCGCCCGTGCCTTGCCGCCGGCGCCTGCAGGGCCGCGCCGTTCACCGCCGCCGCCGCTGCGTCCGCCGGCGCCGCCCCGTCCTGTGCCCTTGCTCTGGCCACGCTCTGCCACGTCCCGATTCCCCTTTGCGCGGGCTGCTGCCGCTGCCTTGGCGCGCCGCTCGCCCGATGCCGGTAAATCTGCGACGCTGGACTGGGTGGCAGCCGACGACGTCCGCTGGCCCCCATGGGAGGAGCGCGCGATGGGCAGCCTGCCCCTGCAGCGGTGGATGCGCAAGCGCGGGCCCGTCGCGGCGCCCGTGACGTCGTCGTCGCTGTTGCTCTTTCGTCTCGGAGAGTTGTGTAACAACCGCTGCCCCATGTGCAGCAACACTGGCGACCCAGCCCTGTGGCGCATCGAGACCGAGGCGCTGCTTGAGCGCGCCGACCGCGTAGTTGCCTGGGGCTTTCGGCGGGTCATCGTGACCGGCGGCGAGCCGACGATTCACCCCGGGTTCTGGGACGTTGTCGAGCGCTTCACGGCGAGCGGACTGACCTGGGACATCAACACGCAGGGCCGCTCCTTCGCCGACCGCGCCTTTGCCGAGAGGGCCATGGCCACGGGCCTCGACCGCGCCATCGTCAGCCTGCACAGCCACTTGCCCGCGGCCAGCGCCATCGTCTCGGGCAACAGCGAGGCCGGGCACGCCCAGACCGTGGCGGGCATCGACCACCTCGCGGGCCTCGGCGCTCGGCTCCTGATCAACCTCGTGCTGACCCGCCACAACGTCGACCACGTCGCCGACTGGGTGCGCGACTGCCACAGGCGCTGGGGCGACGACGTGGCGCTCAAGGTCTGCTTCCCGTCCCTGGCCGGCAGGGGCGGGTCGTGGGAGGGCATCGACCTGCGTTTCGACGGGGTCCAAGCCGAGCTGCGACGCGCCGCCGAGGCTGCCAAGGACTGCGGGCTCAGCCTCTGCTACGAGGCGCTACCGCACTGCATCCACGGCGACGCCAACGCGGTCGACGTCTCGCGCTCGGGGTTCGGCGAGAGTCATTACCTCGACGACGCCGGTGGCGACCGCTTCTACGCCATCGCCGCCATCGAGGCCGAGCTACGCATCTTCGCCGAGACCTGCCGAGATTGCGCAGCGCTGTCGCGGTGTTGTGGTGTCGAACCCGCCTACCTGCGCCGGCATGGCGCTGCAGAGCTGCATCCATTTCTGGAAGCGGCGGTCGGCGACGAAACGGCGGCAGCCGAGGCTCGTTCGCCGGCCTCCGACGAAGCGATAGGGTAGGCCTAGCGTCGATGCCCCGTCGGCGGCTGAATGCAGTCGCTGACGGCCTCGGGCTGGCTTGGCAACCTGCCTCCTCCCGCGTAGAGTCGGCGTCCCTGCGCACGCCGCCGCGCGGCCTCAGGAGCACCGATGGCGCATTCCAATCCTGGCAGCTCTCCATCCCACGTCGGCGCCTTGGCGTCCGAACGCGCAGAGAGCGTGTTTCGCGACTTCAAGCCGGCCTACGACGAAGCGGCGGCGGTCAGCGAAGCGAGCCGTTGCTTGTACTGCGACGACCCGCCGTGCCAGACCGCGTGTCCGACCCGCATCGACATCCCGCAGTTCATCCGCAAGATCGCGTCGGGCAACGTCGAGGGCGCTGGCCGCACCATCTTCGACAGCAACATCCTAGGCATGAGCTGCGCCCGGGTCTGCCCGGTCGAGGTGCTCTGCGTCGGCGACTGCGTCTACAACAAGCTCGGGCAGCCACCGATTCAGATCGGAAAGCTGCAGCGCTATGCCACCGACATCGCGCTGGAAGAGGGCTGGCAATACTACACGGCGGGCGCTGACACCGGCAAGTCGGTCGGCCTCGTCGGCGCTGGCCCGGCCAGCATCGCCGCGGCCCATGAGCTGCGTCGCCGCGGTCACCGGGCGACCATTTACGACAAGCGCGACGTCGCCGGCGGCCTCAACACCTGGGGCGTGGCGCCGTACAAGATGAAGGGCGACGCCGCGCTCGAAGAGCTGAACTGGGTGCTGCGCATCGGCGGCATCGACATTCAGCTCGGCGTCGGTGTCGGCGACGGCGAGGGCGACGTCCCGTTTTCCGAGCTGGAAGCCCGCCACGACGCCGTCTTCCTCGGTTTCGGACTCGGCGAGGACTCGATGCTCGGCGTGCCGGGCCAGGACCTCGACGGCGTTCATGGCGCGGTCGACTTCATCGAGTGCATCAAGACCGGCAAGGTCGAGCTGGGTTGGGTGCGGCGCGCGGCGGTGGTCGGCGGCGGCAACACGGCCATCGACGCCGTACGTGAGCTGAAGGGCCTCGGCATCCCCGAGGTGACGCTGGTCTACCGCGGCAGCGAAGCCGGCATGAGCGGCTACGCGCACGAGTGGAAGGCCTCCAAGGCCGAGGGCATCTCGGCGTCGTGGGCCAGCCAGCCGCTGGCTTTCCTTGGCGCCGGCCGGGTGCAGTCGATCCACTGTGCGCGTCTGGGCGCCGACAAGCGGCCGACCGGCGAGACCTTCGCGCTGCCCACCGACCTCGTGTTGCTGGCGATTGGCCAGGGCAAGCTGGCGTCGATGCTGCAAGGCGTCGCGGGCGTGTCGGTCGAGCGCGGCGTCGTCGTGGCGGACGCCGAGACCGGGGCCACCGGCCGCAAGGGCTGGTACGCGGGCGGCGATTGCGCCAACGGCGGCAAGGAAGTCGTCAACGCAGTGGCAGAGGGCAAGCGCGCGGCGATCGCCATCGACCGCTACCTGCGTGGCGACGCCGCCTGAGCCAGCTCGACATGCATCGCCAGGGACCCTAGCCCGGCACCGCGAGAGAGGACGCCATGAACGGCAGCAACAGCGATCGCAGCGAAAAGAACGGCAGCGCGCCCGGCCCGGACGGGGCCGCCGGCAGCCGCGCCGACCACAACCACAGCAACGCCGGCCATTGGTTGGTCGGTGCCCGCGACGCCAAGGTCAAGCCAGACCTGACGACCAATTGCGGCGGCATCATCTCGCCCAACCCCTTCTGGCTGGCGTCGGCGCCGCCGACCAACTCGGGGCCGCAGATCGAGCGCGCGTTCGAGGCCGGCTGGGGCGGCGCGGTGTGGAAGACGCTGGGCCAGCCGATCCAAAACGTCAGCAGCCGCTTTGGCGGCCTGAATTACGGCGGCAAGCGCAACATCGGCTTCAACAACATCGAGCTCATCACCGACCGCCCGCTCGAGAGCAACTTCCGTGAGATCCGCGAGGTCAAGCGCAAGTTCCCGAAGCATGCCGTCATCGTCAGCCTGATGGTCGAGACCGAGCAGGAGTGGGAGGACATCATCGCCCGCTCGGTCGACGCCGGCGGCGACGGCCTCGAGCTCAACTTCGGCTGCCCGCACGGCATGTGCGAGCGCGGCATGGGCTCGGCGGTGGGCCAGGAGCCCAAGGTCAACGAGCGCATCACCGGCTGGGCGCGCAAGTACGCCGACAAGTACCGCCCGGGGATGCCCGTACTGATCAAGCTGACGCCCAACGTCGGCGACATCCTGCCGCACGGCAAGGCTGCGCAGCGCGGCGGCGCGGACGGCGTGTCGCTGATCAACACCATCAAGTCGATCATCGGCGTCGACATCGACCACTTCGTGCCCTATCCGCGCGTTCGGGACCTGTCGACCAACGGTGGCTACTGCGGCGCTGCGGTGAAGCCGATCGCGCTGCACATGGTCGCCCAGTTGGCGCGCGACCCCGATTTCCGCATTCCGATCTCGGGCATCGGCGGTGTGGCGACCTGGCGCGATGCGGTGGAGTTCATCCTGCTCGGCAGCACCAGCGTGCAGGTCTGCACCGAGGTCATGCTCAAGGGCTACCGCATCGTCGAGGACATGATCGAAGGCCTCGAGACCTACATGTCGAACCACGGCTTCCACACCATCGACGAGATGGTCGGCAAGGCGATCCCCGGCTACAGCGAGTGGGGTTCGCTCGACCTCAACTACGAGACCGTGGCCAAGATCGACGCCAGCAAGTGCATCGGTTGCTACGACTGCGTGGCGGCCTGCCGCGATGGCGCCCACCAGTGCATCTTCCCGGCCACCGACGGCACGCGCGTTCCGATCATCGACGAGAGCGAGTGCGTCGGCTGCAACCTCTGCCAGATCGTCTGCCCCGTCTCCGACTGCATCACCATGGTCCAGGTCGACAACGGCTTTGCACCTGCGACGTGGAACGAGGCCGTGGCCGGCGAGAAGACGCTGCGCCCGAAGAAGGGCTCTCACTGAGCCGCGTCGTCTTCGGCTGAACAGGTCGCCACAACGGCGAGCGGCCGACGCCCCCGTCACGGCGTCGCCCCTGCCGAGATTCCGTGCTGCGACGCCTCGCCGTCGCCCCTTGCCATCGCCCAAGCCAGCCACTAGACTCTCGGCCCCCCGCCCATTCCGGGACGGGATAACGACGCACGCCCCCACACGGCGAATCCGGCGCGGCAACAGCTGCAACGCCGTGACAAGCCAGGGTTCCGTGCCCGAAGCTGGCACAACGCCAGCGGCTGGGTACCCCGGGGGCGGAGGGAGAACGGAGCCACCATGAGCAACCCCAATACGCCCCCCACCAGCATGACCGTCTCGATCAAAGAGATGCTCGAGGCTGGCGCCCACTTCGGCCACCAGACCCGGCGCTGGAACCCGAAGATGCGGCCCTACATCTACGGCGCCCGCAACGGCGTGCACATCATGAACCTGGGCAAGACCGCGAAGCTTTTCCGCGACGCCCAGAACTTCTTGTCGCGCGTCACCGCCAAGGGTGATCAGGTCCTCTTTGTCGCCACCAAGCGCCAGGCCCGCGAGATCGTGCGTGAAGAGGCCGTGCGCGCCGGCATGCCGGTGATCGACCACCGCTGGCTCGGCGGCACGCTGACCAACTTCAAGACGGTGCGCACCTCGATCGAGAAGCTCTCCGAGATGGAGAAGATGCTCGAGCCGCATATGGCCGCCCGCCTGCCGAAGAAGGAAGTGGCCAACCTCCGCAAGGACCATGAGAAGCTGGCGCGCACCCTCGGCGGTCTTCGCAACATGCCGAAGATGCCCGGCGCGGTCTTCGTGGTCGATCCGGTGCAGGAGCACATCGCCGTCGCCGAGGCGCGCCGGCTGGGCATCCCGGTCGTCGCCCTGGTCGACACCAACGGCGATCCCGACGTGCTCGACTTCCCAATCCCGGCCAACGACGACGCGATGCGCAGCATCCGCCTCTTCGTCGCCGCCGCCGCCGACGCCTGCCTGATCGGCGCCGCCGCCGGCCGCAACGCGTTCGCGCGCGACTTCGATGGCGTCGGCGCCGTCGCCGCCGCGGACACCAGCCGCGTGGACGTCGTGGTCAAGCCGCGCGCCATCAAGCACGAGCCGGTGGAGCAGGCCGAGCCGGCCGCCGTCGTTGAGGAAGAGGACGACTTCGAGGACGAGGAGTAGGCCGACCGCCCGGCGGTCGACGCCGGGTCCGTCGCGGCGACTCCAGAAGCCGAGTCCGTGCGCCCAGGACGGGCGACACCACCCACCCCGGGGTCCGCGCGTACGTCGCGGGCGCCGTCACAGTACACCGCTGCCCGCCGCCTAGGGGCGGACGCACAGGACGCCGACGATCGGCGCCGCGAGGTAGACCATGGCCGAGATCACCGCCAAGCTCATCAAGGAACTGCGCGACATGACCGGCGCGCCGATGGGCGACTGTAAGAAGGCGCTCACCGAGTGCGACGGCGACATGAAGAAGTCGCAGGAGTGGCTGCAGAAGAAGTCGGCCGCCACGGCGACCAAGAAGGCCGGACGCACCGCCGCCGAGGGTATGGTCGCGGCCTACGTCCACCACGACGGCAAGACCGGCGTGCTGGTCGAGATCAACTCCGAGACCGACTTCGTTGCCAAGAACGAGGACTTCCAGCAGTTCGCCCGCGACGTGGCGATGCAGATCGCGGCGATGTCGCCGAGGTACGTCCGCCCAGAGGAGATCCCCGCCGACGAGCTGGCGACGCAGCGCGAGATCTTCGAGCACCAGGTGCGCGAGATGGGCAAGCCCGAGGCCCTGGTCCCGAAGATCGCCGAGGGCAAGCTCAAGGCGTGGTACGGCGACATCTGCCTGGTCGAGCAGCCCTTCGTCAAAGACGAGAAGGGTCGTCGCATCGCCGACGTCCTGACCGAGCTGGTCGGTCGCATCGGTGAGAACATCGTGATTCGCCGCTTCACGCGCTTCGAGCTCGGCGAGGGCATCGCCAAGAAAGAAGACGACTTCGCGGCCGAGGTCGCCCGGATGGCGGGCTAGCCGCTACCGGCGCGCGCGCGCAGTTCGCGGCCCCGCGGGGCTTGTGCCGCTACCACCGCCCGCTCTGGCCGCGCGGACTTGCTCGGCCCCGTCGCGCTCTTCGTGGCATTCCGATTGCCGTCGGCCCTTTGCGCGCCGCACGCCGCCAAAGGTCGGCGGTTGCCGGCGGCGCCTGCGCCGCTGCGAATTCATCGTGCGTCGTTCTTCGCGCGCATCGGGGCGCCGTCTGCAAGGCACGGCCAGGCCTGGCGACAGCAGCGTGCGCGTGGGCCGCTTGTCGCCCCGCCAACGGATGGTGTACACCGCCGCGCGAGCCGGCGCCTCCCCCGCCCGGCGCATGGGGGCCGCATGACGCGCTACAAGCGGATCTTGCTGAAGCTAAGCGGCGAAGCCTTGGCCGCTGGTAGCGGCTACGGCATCGATGCCAGCACGCTCGATCGCATCGCGGCCGAGGTGGTCGCGGTCCACGCCCTGGGCGTCGAGATCGCGATCGTCATCGGCGGCGGCAACATCTTCCGCGGCATGGCAGGCGCCAGCGGTGGCATGGATCGCGCCACCGCCGACTACATGGGCATGCTGGCGACCGCGATGAATTCGCTGGCGATCCAGGACGCGCTGGAGAAGCGCGGCGTCGAGACCCGGGTGATCAGCGCGATCACCATGCGGCAGATCTGCGAGCCCTACATCCGGCGCAAGGCGCTGCTGCATTTGGACAACAAGCGAATCATCATCTTCGCTTGCGGCACCGGCAACCCGTACTTCACGACCGACACAGCGGCAGCCCTACGCGCCAAAGAGATGGCCTGCGAGGTCATCTTGAAGGCGACCAAGGTCGATGGCATCTACGACGCGGACCCGAAGCTGGTCCAGAGCGCGCGGATGCTGCCCGAGGTCAGCCACCACGAGGCGCTGTCGCGCCGGCTCAAAGTGATGGATGCGACCGCGTTGTCGCTGTGCATGGAGACTGAGCTGCCGATCGCCGTCTTCAACCTCGGCGTCGCGGGCAACATCGAGCGGGTCGTGCGCGGCGAGCGCGTCGGCACGCTGGTGCATGCCGCTGCGCCCGTCGCGCTCGCCCAGCCGAGCGCAAGCGCCTGAGCCCCGGGAGGCCCCCTATGCTCGAAGAGATCATCGCCGAAGCCGACGACCACCTGGAGAAGGCCTTTGAGGCTTTTCGCAAAGAAGCCGCGAAGCTGCGAACCGGACGCGCTCATCCAGGGCTGCTCGACGGCATTCGGATCGAGTACTACGGCAACAGCACGCCCCTCCAGCAGGTGGCGAACATCGCGGCTGTCGATGCGCGCCTGCTGCAGATCAAGCCGTGGGAGCGCAACCTCTGCAACACCATCGAGAAGGCGATTTTGCAGAGCGATCTCGGACTGACGCCGAGCAACCGCGGCGACGTGGTGCTGCTGCCGGTGCCGGCGCTGACCGGTGAGCGCCGCAGGGAGCTGGTCAAGGTCCTCAAGGTCGAAGCCGAGAAGGCCAAGGTCAGCGTCCGTCAGGGCCGCCGCGACGCCCTGGACCTCATCGACGCCATCGACGACATGGGCGACGACGACCTCGATCGCGCCCGCAAGACGGTCCAAGATCGCATCGACGCTGCCATCAAGCGCATCGACAGCTACACGGTAGAGAAAGAAGCCGAGATCGCCGCAGGTCCCTAGCCGACCGTCGCGCCTTCGAAGCAGCCCCGGACACCTGGGTGCAACCGCGCTCGCGCGCAGGCCTAGCTGCGCCCACCGCCGCCTGCGCTGTCTGTGGCCCAAGCCCGGAGTGCGCTGTGGCTGGCGGCGAGCCAGGCCTGCGCTGGCTGGCTGGTCGCCACGGCGAAGGCGTCGCTGAAGCTGCGCCCCTGCCGCATCGCGCGGCACAGGGTGGCCAGCCTGCGGTCCCCGAACGCCTGCAGCCAACGGTCGAAGAACACGGCGGCCACGGCGTAGACCGCATCCGGCTGCTGCGCCATCGCCAAGGCGTCGGCGTCGGCCAGCGCCTCGGCGTCGCGACGGAGACCGACCTGACGCTGCCGGGCTGGCGACGGGCGGCCTTCGCTGGCGACGACGGCCATGCCCTCGCGAAACCAGCTCGGCAGCGCCACGGCGCCGAGGCGGCCCGGCGGGGCGCAGCGTTGAAAGAGCAGCGCGTGGGCCAGCTCGTGGCAGAGCACGGTGCGCAAGACGTGATCGGCCGGCGGCCGTGGCCATTTGCAGGGTCGCAGCAACACCAGCCGCGTCGGCGTCGCAGCAGCGCAGAGCGGACCATCGACCGGCGCTTCAGCCAGGGCGGCGAGCGCCTGCTGGTCGTCGACGGTGAGCAGGGTCAGGGGCTGCGAGAAGCGGCCGAAAGCGGCCAATGGCGCCAGGATGGCCTCGAGATCGCGCAGCAGCAGCGACGCTACCTCGGCATCGAGGTCGGGAGACCACCGGAGGTCGAGGCCGCTCGCTGTGTCGCGCGCGCCCTCGCCCGGCTCAGCCGGCACCGCCGCCGTCGACCTGGGTCGGGGTGGGGCCGCCGTGGGTGTGGTTGTTCAACTTGGTCACGCCCTTTTTGGAGCTGGGCGGAGGGTTGCGCGACGGCGGCGTGCCCGACTCCAGGAGCGTAAAGCCTGGATCGCAGGCGAGCGCACCCGTCATCAGCGCGAGGGAGAGCAGCAGCTTGGGCAGGCGAGCCATGGCGAACTCCGGGGCGCAGGGCTAGGCGTGCGCGCGGCTGATGGTAGCATCGCGCGCCGCCGCAGCAACTTTTGCCGCGGCTGGGGAGCAGTCGATGGCAGAGACACCCGGGCCCCGGATCGGCGTCACGCTGGGTGAGGCCGTCGGCATTGGCCCAGAAGTGATCGTCGAGGCACTGGCGACGCTGCCGCCTGACGTGAGCGCGACCGTGTACAGCCAGGCGGCGGTGTGGGAAGTCGCGCGCGAGCGGTTGGCCGGGTCGGTGCGGCCGCGGGTGCGCTTTGTCGCCGTGGCGAGCAGCGGCGGCGAGCGACTCCCGGGCCACAGCGATGCCCAAAGCCGCTTCGACGCCTTCGTCGCCCTCGAGGCGCTGGCCGACGCCGCAGTGGCCGGCGACATCGACGCCATGCTGACCGGACCTGTGCCCAAGGCGATCTTCATCCACCTGCCTGCGCCGCCAGCGGGCCAGACTGAGTACCTTGCGGCGCGGCTGGGCGCACGGCGTTTTGCGATGATGCTGGCCGGGCCTCGGCTGCGGGTGGTGCCGGTGACGACGCACTTGCCGCTACGACGTGTCGCCGACGTGCTGACGACGGAAGCGATTTTCGAAGCCAGCATGGCGGCGGAGGCCGACTTGCGCGCCGTCTTCGGCATGGCGGCGCCGCGGCTCGGCATCTGCGGCCTCAACCCGCACGCCGGCGAAGGCGGTCGATTCGGGGACGAAGAAGCCCGCCTGATCGCGCCGGCCATCGCGGCGCTGCGGGCAGCCGGCGTCGATGCGGTCGGGCCCTTGGCGGCGGACACGGCGTTTCGCGCTGGCTACCTCGGCGAATTCGACGCCATCGTCGCCATGTACCACGACCAGGCGCTCGGCCCGCTCAAGACCGTTCACTTCGCTGACGCCGTCAACTTCACCTGCGGCCTGCCGGTGCCGCGCGTCTCGCCCGATCACGGCACGGCCTACGATCGCGCCGGCCAGGGCAGCGCCGATCCGCAGAGCGCCATCGCAGCGCTCGCCCTCGCCTGTCGCGCAGCGCGGGCGCGGCAGCGGGCCGAGGCGGCGGCATGAATGGGGCCAGCCCTGGCCACGCCAGGATGTGCCTGCGTCAGGCCGCAACGTGGGCGCTGCTAGGGCTTGGATGCGTCGCTTGCGGCAAGGCGGCGTCGCCGGCGGCCCCGAGCCCGGCGACACCGGCTCCAGCGCAGCCAGAAGCCACGGCAGCAGCGCCGAATGACAGGGCGCCGCCAACCTTGCCTGCCTCGCCGCCTGCCGCACAGCCCGCAGCCGCTGGCGTTGACCCGAAAGCGCAGCCGCCGACGCGCTCCCCCGAGCTGGCGGCCCTCATCGCCGCGACCGACCTGCGGCTGCCGCCCTCGCGTTGCCAACAGCTCATCGCGCTGCCAGGGAGTGACACCGAGGCGGCAGCGTCGATGCCCATCGTCGTCGCGGCGCCTTCGGGCCTGCTCTTGAACGGTGTGCGGGTCGGCGACCTCGACTGTCGGCTCGGTGACAGCCCCTGCGCGGCGCAGTCGCCGCCCGCTGCGGCGCGCTGGCAGCTGCCGGTCGATAGCCTGGGGCGAACCGGTGAGGTGACGGTCCACGCCGCGCTGCTCAAGGCCCTCCAGAGGCAGCCGAGTGCGTCGGCCGGCGCCCGCGTCATCGCGCTATTTGCCGACGCTAGGCTCTCCGCGCAGTCGCTGTTGACGCTGTGGAACACGTTGCTGGCGGCAGATCGCGTGCCGATCTTGACGGCCGAGGCCGACGGCTGGGCGGTGGCCCACTGGCCCAATGAGCCCCTGCCGGACGTCCTGCCGCCACCGGCGCCGCGCGAGGGTGCTGAGGCGCTGCCCGAAGACATCGAGGCGCTGGTGCTCGAGCTCGACGGGGCGCCGCCAGAGGCCACGGCGCTGCTGACCCGTCGCGGCGGCGGGATCCTGCAGCGTCCCTGCCGCGATCCGACCCCGGCGGGCGGTTGCTGGCGGACGCTGCGCGACGCCATCGCGGCCCGGCCCGATCTGCAAGAGGTGACGCTTGACCTCGGCTACGGCCTCGACGTCGGGACGGTGGCGGCCTGGATCGAGGCGCTTCGCGACCCTTGTCGGCGCGACGCCGAGGGGGCCTGCATTGCCCAAGTGCCGGCGGCGCAGGCTCTGAGTTGGATCGCCCGTCGCGGCGCCCAGTGGAGGGACAGCCTCGGCGATCCCACGCGCGAAGGCACACCGATTCCGGCCGATACGCCGCCGCCCGACTCTGGCAAGTGCGCCGACCCATTGGCGGCAGGTGCACACATGGGCGGCGCGGCGGGTGAGCGGCTGCCCCCCGAGAGCCTCCTGCTCGGCCGCGGTCTGCCGGGCGGCGCTCCGAGTCTGTTGCGGATGCGCCTCCAAGGGAGCCCGTGATGCGACGCTGGCTCGACCCGCAGCGCTTTCCAGGCCGACGGCACCTCGGCGCCATTGCCCGCGACCACCGGCCAACCACAGGCGGCGGCAACTACGCCGGCGCCCTCGCCGAAGAGGTGCGCGATCGTTGGGCGGCCGCCATCGGCTGCGATCCGGATGCGCTCGTGCTGTGCGCCAGCGTCGCCGAGGCCGCGCGCTTGTGCTGCATGGCTCTACTGCGGCCCGAGGACACGGCCCTGCTGGCCCGCCCCTGCGCGGCGACGTGGCCCGCGGCGGTCCTCGGCGCTGGCGCCGCGTTCGTCGATGTCGGCAGGCTGGCCGATGGCGTCATCGATCCTGCTGGCGCCCGCTTCGCCGCCGAAGCTCACAGCGGTGCGCTCTGGCTGCTCGACGCCCCCACGCTGACAGGCGCAAGCGACTGCGACGCCCTCTGGCCTGTCCTTGAAGCCGCCCACCGCGCCGATGACCGCACCACAATCGTCGTCGACGCCACTGCCGAACTCACCTACGTCGGCGCCGGGGACGCTCTCGCCTCGCCCTGCTCCGCGACCCTGCTCGCCCTGCGCGACCCCTTGGCCCCGCAAACGCCGCTGCTCTGCGCCGTGCGCGTTGGGCCTGAGGACTTCGGCGGACCGGCCGCCCTGCTCGGCCCGGCACGCCTGCCAGCGCCGCTGCTCGAGCTCGCGATGGCGGCCCTAGGGCGGGCGCACATCGCTGACCCTACGACGATGAGGGCCGAGGCCGCGGCGCTACGTGAGGCTGTGGCTGCGGCGCTGGCGACCGCGGGGGACGCGCACCCGGGCATTTCCATGCTGGGCGGGCCCGGCCTGCAGGTGGCGCTGCGCTGCGACGGTGGCGACGGCGCGGCGGTGGCGAGACTGCTCGGCCGCCACGGGCTGTGCGCCGACGCCTACGGCAGCGGGGCGATGCGCGATCTCGTCCTTGTCGCTCGCCCGTAGCCTGAAAGTCCCCACTCGGGGTCAAGCGGCGCACGGCGCCAGGGCGCCGAAAGGACGTCGAGCCCAATCGGCCACGCGATCGGCGCGGTGGGGGCAGAAAAGCCGGCCTGTCAGCGACGCCGGGCCGACAGCGAAGGCGCGGCCGCGACGCCCTCTTTGTGCGCGGCGACGACTTCGATCTGGACGCCGTGAACCGTGGCGACGTCCTGCAAAGCGCCTTGGAGCGGGCCGTTCAAGATGGCGGCGACCCGCGCCGGTGCCTCGATGCGCAGCTCGGCGCCGCGCTGGCTGCCGTCTTGGCAAAGGCGGCGGATGCGCTCCAGGGTCTCGATCGCCAAGTCGGCAGCAGCGCGGACGAAGCCGCGGCCCTCGCAGGTCGGGCACGGCTCGGTCAGCCGCTCGTAGATGCTCTCGCGCAGGCGCTTGCGGGTCAGCTCGACGAGGCCAAAGCGGTTCATGCGGCTCATCCGCACGCGCGCGGGGTCGCCCTCGAGCTCGGCCTCGAGCACGGCCTCCAGCATGCGCCGGTCTTCGGCCCGCTTCATGTCGATGAAGTCGACGACGCAGAGGCCCCCGAGATTGCGCAGCCGCAGCTGGTGCGCCACCTCGCGCGCCGCCTCCAGGTTGACCGCCAAGATGGCGTCATCGAGCGAGCCATCGCCGCTCTGCTGCGACGAGTTGACGTCGACCACGGCCATCGCTTCGGTGCGCTCGATGACCAGCTCACCGCCGCCGGCGAGGCGAACCCGCGGTTGCAGGGCGGCGAGCACTGCGCCGTCGAGGCCGAAGGTGGCAAAGAGCGGCGCGGGTCCTTCGTGGAGGCGCACCGCAGGCCGCGTCTCGGGCCATGCGCGCTCGACGAAGTGCTCGATGCGGCTGCGCTCTTCGGCCTGGTCGATCCAGATGGTTCGCGTCGCCGGCGTCACCAGGTCGCGAATCGCCCGCAGCGCGAGGTCCAGGTCGATCTGCAGCAGGCTCGGCGCAGACGCAGCGCTATGGCGCGCCATCACGTCCTGCCACTGCGCGCGGAGGAAGCCGGCGTCGTTCGCCAACTCGGCCTCCGTCGCCGCCTCGCCGATGGTGCGAACGATGGCCCCCATCTGCGGCGGCAGCAGGCGGCGCAACACGTCGAAGAGGCGCTGACGCTCCGCCGGGTCGTCGATCATCTTCGACACGCCGATGTGGGGCTGGGTCGGCAACAGCAGGATGTTTCGCCCCGCGAGGCCGATGTGCATCGTCACCCGCGGCCCCTTGCGGGCGACGGGCTCGCGCACCACCTGCACCAAGACCTCTTGGCCGATGCGCAGCAGGGCGTCGATCGGCCGCTTCGGCCGTTGCGGCGGCGGCGCACCGCGGTCAGGGCCTTCTTGTGGCGGCGGCGGCTGCAGGCCGTCTGGGACGATGACGTCGCTGGCCGTCAGCAGGCCCATCCGCTCAAGACCGAGGTCGATGAAGGCGCCGTCGAGCTCGCGGGCGATGCGATCGACGCGACCGCGGTAGATGTTGCCGGCCAGCGATCGGCCGCTGGTGCGCTCGATTTCGAAGTCGCAGAGTCGGCCGTTGCGAAACAGGCCGACGCGTTGCTCCTCGGCCGACAAATGCATGAACAGCACTTCGTCGACAACGGCTGGCGCAGCCGAGGCGACTTGCGCGCTGGCGGCCGGGGTCTCAGAGCTCGGCTGTTGCAGTGCGGTCGTCAACGTGCCTCACCCGCGCCACAGCCTCATCGGAAATCGGCGCGCGCTCTCTCGTATGGACACCGCAACGAAGGCAGGCCGGCCGGCCTATTGCGCTGCTATTGCGTGCGCTTGATGTCGAACGAGCCCTCGACGTAGAAGGTCTTGCCCTTGACCATCGCGTCCGCCATCGTCGCGTTGAAGTTGCCCTTCAGACGTCCGCCGATGTCGGGAAACTCCTTGATCGTAATGGTGTATTCGATGGCCTGATAGCGAAACTGGGCGACCCGGGGGTCGTTGGTGCCGTCGTTCATCAGGACGGAGGACTTGGGCCACTGCAGCTCGAGCTCGTTGGTCGAGCCGGTGGTGAACTCCTCGACCGGCGAACAGGAGATCTCGATTTTCTCGAGGTTCTGGTTGCCGGTAACCTGCACCATTTGCTCCAAAGACAGGTAGGCGGCGGAGCTGATGTCGTACTCGAAGGGCAGCGTCCCCTCGGGGATTGGCGCCTTGGTGCTCTTGTAGATCGTGAGCTTGTCGAGGGGATCGAAGACGAACTCGTCCTTCTGCACATCGATGAATCCGCCGGTGTCGGCGGCATCGCCGGCCGCGTCGTCGCCAGCTCCACCGCCGCTGTCCTTGGCGCCGGCGTCGGCGACATCGTCCTTGCCCTTGACCTTGGCGTGGCAAACGCCGTCGTGGCAGACCTCACCGGCCTTGCAGGCGGTCGCGACCCAAGCAGAGCCATCGGCGTTGCAGGTCTGGCTGGTCGTGCCGTCCTTGCAGGCGATGGTCGTCGGCTCGCAGGTGCGGGCGACGCAGGCCTTTTTGCCGCCGTCACAGCGCTCGTCTGCGGCGCACTTCTGCGAGGACCAGCTGCCGCCCGTGCAGCTCAGCAGCGATTTCCAACCGCAGAGCTTGTCCCCCGAGGTGCAGGCGGTCTTGACGCAAGTGCCGGCGATGCAGTGCTCGGGGCCGACGCAGAAGGCGACCTGGCTCGGGTCGCCCTGGCCGTCAGCCGGGCACTGCATGGACTTGTTGTCATCACAAGTCTTGGAATTTGGAAGACAATCAACCGGCTGGCAGCCAAGACCGCCCTGCCCTTGGCTGCAGAACTTGGCCTCGCCGCAGTTGGCGACCTTCCAGGACTTGCCGTCGCTGGCGCAGGTCAGCAGCGCATTGCCCTGGCACTTGCGCTGACCATCGGTGCAGAGCGTGTCGACGGCCGCCACTGCGCCGCTGTCGCCGTCGTTGCCACAGCCAGCCGTCAGCCCCACCAAGAGCGCGCACGCACTCGCCACCCGAAGACCGCCGAGCGCGCTCCGCCAAGCCTTGATCATCGCCATCACAGCCTCCGCGCCGCCTCGAGATCCGGCGGCGCCAGTAGCATAGCGCAGCCTGCGCCCAAGCGAAACCGCAGGCCCGCGCCCAGAATCCACCACCGAACGCCTGTCCGACCGCCGAATTCGGAGCCAGCTCTAGGCGTTGCCAGGACCGGACCGGACCGGAGGCGTACCTGCGGTACGTTGAGGACCGGACCGCAGCAACAACAACGAGATGGCCCGAAGGCGGCGGATCGGGGTGCGCCTAGGGCGGACCTCAGCACCCAAGGCAGCGCTGGCTGCGCTGGCAGACGCGCGGCGCAGCTGCGATGGCGACCGCGAGCACCAGGGACTCTCAACCCCAGTCGCGGCTCTAGGCTGCGAGGTGCCCCGGAATGGCGAGGTTGTCGCCGGCCATCACCGGACCGACCGGCACAAAGGGCGGCGCGAAGGTCGGAATCGGGCCCTTGCCCATGACATTCATGATTTGCTGCTGCGGTAGCCACATCATGAACACCGCGAACACGCCCTTGGCGATGGCGTCAAAGAGCTCCGCGTGGTGCAGGGCATCTTTGTCGTCGAGCGCCTTGACCATGCCGTCCTTCAGGCTCGCCGCCGACATGGCCGACAGCTTGGTCGACGGGCAGGTGATGAGCGGCATCGGGATGTTGGGCATTGGCGGCGCCTGCGGTCCTGGAAAGGCCGCAAACGCCGGATACCAGGGCAAGCCGGGCACAGCGACGCCGCTCTGCCAGTCCTTCCAGGCCTTGGACAGGTGCTTGGCGATGGCCTTGCTGAACTTCAACTCGTTGGGCGTCGCCTTGGGCGCCGTCATCATGATGAAGTTCTCGATCTCGGGGCCGTCCAAGCAGCCGGGCGCGCCGATCGCCGCCACAGCCATGATCTTGAGATCCTTGAACTTGGCTTGCAGGCGCCACATGTCCCAGGCCTTGCAGATCGCGTCGCAGATGCCATCGATGTACTTGCTGAAGTCGCCGTGCAAGCGCTTGGCGCTGTCGACGTGGTACTTGTTCGGCGTCGCCGGAACGAACAGCCAGTCTGCGCCGAAGGGCCTCACCAATTCCGAGGGCTTGAAGGCGTCGACGTATTGCTTGCCGTCCGGGTCGCCCACCGGCTGTTTCCAGTCGGTGGCGATCTGGATGTTGTGGGCGCGGAAAGCCAGCTTGGTGAGCTGCTTGAGCTGTGCAGGTTGGGGTCCGGGCATCAGAACCTCGTCGGCGCGGCGCCGGCCGCAGGGGCATGCAACCACCGTCGCGAGGTCGGAGCAAGGGCGTTGCGAGGCCGGTCGGGAGATGCGGGGCCGGCGCGCCCCGCCGTGGCGCCCTGTCCCTGCGACGGCGGCTAGAAGCTGTCTGCGATGCTCAAGATCTCGCGCGGCTTGTTCGGCCCGCGTGAGGGTCCGACGACACCCTTGGCTTCCATGTGGTCGATGATGCGGGCGGCGCGGCCGTAGCCGATGTTGAGCTTGCGCTGCAAGAAGCTGACGCTCGCCTGGTCCGCATCCATCGCGACGCGCACGGCCTCGGTGTAGAGCGGGTCAAGCTCGTCGTCGTCGGGCACCTCGGGTGCGTCAGCGTCGGGATCGGCCAAGATGGCCAGGTCATAGTTCGGGCTGCCCTGAGCGCGCCAGTGCTCGGCGAGCCGCACCACCTCATCGTCGGTGATCCACGTGCCGTGGCAGCGCGCGATGTGACTGCTGCCGGGTGGCACGAAGAGCATGTCGCCCATGCCGAGCAGGCTCTCGGCGCCCACCGAGTTGAGGACGACCTTGGAGTCGATGGACGACGCGACCTGGAAGCTGATGCGGGTCGGGAAGTTGGCCTTGATCATGCCGGTAATGACGTCGGTGGAGGGGCGCTGCGTCGCCAGGATGACGTGGATGCCGGCGGCTCGAGCCTTCTGCGCCAGGCGGGCGACGGCCTTCTCGACTTCCTTGCCGCTGGCCATGATCAGGTCGGCGAACTCATCGATGACGATGACGATGTAGGGCAGGTCCTCGGGCTCTGGCGCCGGCGGCAGCCGCTCGGCCCCCGGTTCGTGCTGGTCGATCCAGACGGTCTCTCCGTTGCGCACGGCGACCCGGCTCCGGCGCGCCTTCTCGCGCAGCTCGGGGAGCTTGTCCTTGTAGCCTGCGACGTTGCGGACCTGCACGTCGGCCAGCACGTGGTAGCGGCGATCCATCTCGCGGCAGGCCCACTTGAGGGCGAGCTCGGCCTGGTGCGGGTCGTCGATGACCGGCAGCATCAGGTGCGGGATGCCTTCGTAGACCGACAACTCGAGCACCTTCGGATCGATGAGCAGCAACTTGACCTCGTCGGGCGAGGCGCGGAAGAGCAAGCTGGCAAGGAAGCTGTTGATGCCCACAGACTTGCCGGTGCCGGTTGCGCCAGCGACCAGCAGGTGGGGAGCCTTGGCGAGGTCGGTGACCACCGCGCCGCCCTCGATGTCCTTGCCGAGTACGATGGTGAGCTTGCTGCGGGCGTCGGCGTAGACCTTCGACTCCAGGATCTCCCGGAAGTACACGATCTGCCGCGACTTGTTGGGCACCTCGATGCCGACGACGTCGCGGCCCGGGATCGGCGCCACGACGCGTACCCGCAAGGCTGCGAGCGACATCGTGAGGTCGTCGCGGAGTGCGGCGATGCGGCTGATCTTGACGCCCGCCGCCGGCTTGTACTCGTAGGTCGTGACCACGGGACCGGGTCGGATATCGGTGACTTCGCCGGTGATTTTGAAGTCGGCGAGCTTCTGCTCGAGGACGCGGGCGTTGTCGACCAGCACGTCGTAGGGCGTCAGGACCGAGCGCTCGGGCGGCGGCTGGACCAGCGTGCGGGGCGGCAGACGCCACTCCTTGCGGTCGCCGATGGCCAGCGCGCCCTGGCTGCCGAGCGGCGCCTTGGCCGGCGTGTTGCCGCGCATGGCCTCAGTCTCGATGATGCGCGGCCCATTGGCGCGTGCCTGCGCCAGCGCCTCGCGCAACGACGGCACCGTGCTGACACCGTCGACGGCGACGTCGGCCTGAGGCTCGAGGCCACCGTTGAGCCGCTCGGGCGCGGCGACGAGGTCGATCGAGGTCCGCGAGAGGTCGAGGTAGATCTCGTCCGGCCCGTCATTCAGGTCCGCGGCGGCGTCCTCGTCGGCGATCAGCGCGGCGGCAGTGAGGGCGTCGCTGTCATCCTCTTGGTCATCGGCGTCGCCCTCGGTCACCAAAGCAAAGCCCACCGCGGGCAGCGCGAGCGCCGGGCGGGCGGCCACCGGCACCGGCGGCGGCAGCTCGGTCTCGGCGAGCAAGGCGCTGGCAGGCAGCGCGTCTTCGCTCGCGGCAGCGGCCGGCGCGGTGGATACGGCCTCGGCGCCCTCGGCTTCGCGCTGTGAGACGGTCTCGAGCAGCGCGCGCAGCCGGTTGCGGGGTGGCGGCAACAGGTCCGCGGCCGGCGCCAGGGCGTGGCCGGCCGGGAATCCGTCCACGGCGGCGGCGGCTGGGGCAACGGAGGCTGCGCCGAGCCCAGCGTCGGTGCGCGTCAAAGGCGCGATCGGCCCGCTGGCGCGCGGCAAGCGCCCACTCGGGCGGGTCGTCGGGCCCGCGACGGTGGAGATCGGCGCTGGACCGGCTGGGGCCACCGGCAGCGGCGGTGGCGCGACCTCGGCGGTGACCGCGGGCTCTTTCGCCTGGTGGGCCTCGGCGCGCGCCAAGGCGTCGGCGGCGGCGAATTCGGCGCGCTGCGCCGCCCGCTCCCGCCACTGCTCGCGGCCTTGACGCCAGAGCCGGACCACCTCGTCGCCAAACCAGCGGGCGAAGAGGCGGAAGAGCGGCCGCCCGGTCAGCGCCGAGAGCGAAGTCGTCAGCACAAGGCCGGCTGCGAGCGCCGTGCCCGCGGTCGAGACGAAGGCGCGCTGCAGCTCCGCGACCGTGGCGCCCAGGGCACCAGCGAGGTCGCGGCCATGCAGTCGCAAGGTGAGGCCGACGGCAGCGAGGTGGAGCAGCGTCGAGATCGACAGCAGCGCGCCAATGCAGCCGGCGACGACGTGCAAGCGGGGCGCGATGTCGAGGCCGTAGATGGTGCGGCCCGACAGCGTGAACAGCAGCGCGACCAGGCCGTAGCTGCCCACGCCCAGCAGACGGTAGAGCAGATCGGCGAGGCGAAAACCGACAGGGCCGATGAAGTTCTGCACGTCCTTCGGGCCGCTCTGGTTCATCAATCGCCAATCCGCAGGATCGTACGAGACCAGCGCCAAGGTCAGGCCGACGGCGGCGACGAAGATGACGATGCCGGCGAACTCCGAGGAGCGCTCTCGCGCCGCGGCAGACTGCGACGGGCGCAGCGCGGTCAAAGTGCGCCGCCACCAGCCCCCGGCTGTGGGCGAGGGCGCCGCCCCGGACCGGCCCGTGGCGTCGGCGTGGGCGCCCGTGTTGCTGCGGCCCTTGTCGGACCCGGCCTTGGCTTCGCGCGGCGTCGGAAGCATGTCGTGGGTCCCCGGCATCGCCATCGCACCGGTCTTGCTGCGCGCCATCGCCATCTCCCCCGCCGCGCCGGCCGCCACGGCCCGCCCTGGCAGCCCCAAGACTCTGATCTGATTCTGTCTTGTGTCGCCGCTTGCGCCGGCAATCGCCAGGCCGCCCGATCCTACCTCGGCGCGCGATCGGCGCCAGAATTCCACCCGGCGCGAATCCCCACGTCGCGCCGTGCGTCCTCACCGTGGGGCGCACCCGCCGGCCCCGCTGCGATTGCAACCCGGCTGCACGCGGCCAATACTGCCGGCCACCACGGCCGACCGGGCTGTACGAGGTCCACGATGTTCACGCGGTTGATGCGACAGACGGTCTCCAAGAAGGTTGCGGCGCTGCCGGTCGCCCTGGCGGCGCTGCTGGCCGCCGCGGGCAGCCACGCCCAGCCCAAAGCCCCAGCCGGCAAGGCTCCGACGCCGCCGGCCGCCAAGGCGGCGCCGGCCGACGCCAAGGCGGCGCCCACCGCCCCCAAACCCGCGCCGGCCGACGCCAAAGCCGCGCCAACTCCACCAGCGGTCGCCGCGCCAGCCCAGGCGCCCAAGGTCGCGACGCCTGCGGCAGCCGCAGCGGCGCCGGGGCGCAACGACGAGGCCGCGCGCGCGCTCGCCGCCCGCATCGCGACCTTCTACGGCAGCGTCGAAGGGATGCAGGCCAATTTCACCCAAGTGGTGCGCAAGAAGGGCCTCAAGAAGGGCATCCAGCGCAAAGGCACGGTCTGGCTCAAGAAGGGCAACGTGCTACCGCCCACCAAGGCTGGCGAGGCGCCCACAGTCGAAAACGGCCGCATGCGGTGGGACTACCCGGACGAGGAGGTCTTCTACTACTCCGACGGCGACATCCTGTGGACCTACGAGCGGCGCGAGCGCGTCGCCCTGCGCTTGCCGGTCAAGGACAGTCGCCTCTATCAGGCCACAGGCTACCTGCTCGGCCAGGGCGATCTCGCCAAGGATTTCGACCTTCTGGCGGTGCCCTCCACGCTCCCAGGCACCCAAGCGCTCGAGCTGCACCCGAAGGACGGGACGGCGGTGATGCAAAAGCTGACCTTGGTGCTCGACGTCAAGACCGGCGCCGTCGTGGCATCGATCCTCATCGACCCGCTCGGAGACTCAACTTCTCTGTTCTTCAAGGACTTGACGTACGGCCCGCAGCCGAACGAGCGCTTCGCCTGGAAGCCCCCGGCCGGCGTCTCGATCCGCACGCCCTAAGAGGGTGGATTCAAAATGCACTCGTCGCGAGGGTGACGCGATTGAGACAGACCGTGAGCGCGCCCGGAGCGACCGACCGAGCCGCACTTGCAGTGCGGCGACCGAGGGAGCGAGGACGTAAGCCTCGGTCTGGCCCGGCGCGGCGGCCGCAGCAGATGGCGATTTGAATACACCCTCAAAGGCCCATATCACCTCGCTCCGCCAAGGGGCCGCTGCTGGCCAGCCGCCTCCGGTCCTGGCCCTTCGAGTCATGGCCGAGCTCTTCCGCAGCCCGCTGACCCCTGGGACGCGGCCGGCCAGCTCCCCAAGCGCGCACCCCGCGCCGGCTCTCGTGGCCGTTCGATGCGCCGAATCCGCGACAGCAGCCCGGAGCCGGCTGTCGACGCATCGCCCACCGTGCACGACGCACCGAGGTGAGGGGCCGACCGCGCCGCGGCAACAGACCTGCGCGGACAGACGCGTCGCCGGACCATTGACGGCCCGGGGCGCTGGCGTCACGCTGCCGACCGAACACCGCTGGCGCTGCGCGGCTTCGCGACGGTCGCCGGCGCTGTGCCGGAGGCCAGCGATCTCCTTCCGCCCACCCACGCGCCACGACCACGCAAGGTCGGCCGCCAGCGCCTTGCGCGGGCTGACGTTCGCGCTGAGCTTGGCTTTCGCTGCGCCCCTGTCCGCCGCTTCCGGCGGCGCGCCAGCGCTCAACGCCCACAGCCATGCGCCGTCGGCCCTGGGCGGCGACGGCGTCTTGTTGCCGAGCATCGCCGGCCCACCGCAGCTCGGCGCTGAGATGCCAGCGTACGACCTCTCGTTCCACACCGACCTCGGCTACAGCCGTCGCGGCTTGTCCTTCTCGAGCCGTGCCGACGGCACTCGCCGCGTCCAAGTCGTCCATGGCGACGTGGCAATGCTGAACGTCGGAGGCGGCGCTTGGGTGGGCCCGTGGGGCTTCGACGCCATGTTGCCGATCGCGCTGCTGATTCGCGGCGGAGGCCCCAACCTCGTCGGGGTCGACCCGGCGCTGGCCCCGACCACCGGCGACCTGCGGCTCGGCCTGCGCCGCCGCCTGTTCAGCCTCAGCTCTGCAGACTTAGGTCGCATCGACGCCGGCGCGCGTGCTCATTGGTCTGCGCCTACGGCGGGTACCTCGTCTTGGCTTGGCTCGGGCGGCGGACGGTTCGACATCGGGTTGCTCGTGGCCTGGCGCCGAGGCGCCCTCTTCGCGGACCTCGAGCTCGGTGCGGTATTGCGGCCGGTTGCAGCGCTCGACATCGACGAGGTCGACCCCGCCACCGGCGAGGTGCGTCGCGACGCCGCAGGTCAGCCGTTGCGCCAGACGGTCCTGGCCAGCGGTACCCGCCTCGTCAGCCGCGTCCGCGTCGGCGGTCTGCTGCCGTGGGGTGGCCTGCAGGTCGCTGCGGAGGCCCAAGGCCAGTGGGACCTGGCGGCGGCGGCGACGGCGGGCCAGTGGCTCGGCGACGGCTTGCTCAGCGCCGAGATTCCGCTGCAGCGCGAAGCGTTCCGCCTCTTTGCGGCGCTCGGCGGCGCGGCGACCAGCTCTTGGGGCAGCGCACAGGTTCGGGCGCTGGCGGGCCTTCGAGTGCGGCCCGGGGCGATGCCGGCCGACAGCGACGGCGACGGCCTCGACGACCGCGACGACGCCTGCCCCAAGGTCGCGGAGGACCGTGACGGCTTCGAAGACGCCAACGGCTGCCCGGACCCCGACGACGACGGCGACGGCGTGCTCGACCGCGACGACCGGTGCCGGCTCGAGGCGGAGGACCGCGACGGCTTCCAGGACGCCGACGGCTGCCCCGACGCCGACGATGACGCCGACGGTGTGCTCGACAGCGCCGACGCCTGCCCTCGGCCAGCTGCGGGCGCGAGCGCGGCAGAGACCGCCGAAGATCGAGATGGTCACGCCGACCATGACGGCTGTCCCGACCCCGACAACGACGGCGACGGCGTTTTGGATGCTGACGACCTGTGCCCGGACGCCCGTGAGTCGGTGAACGGCCACGACGATGGCGACGGCTGCCCAGATCAGTTGCCGCCGCCTGCGGTGCAAGAGGTGGAGGGTCGCCTGCTCTTGGCGCGGCCGATCCGCTTCGAAGTCGGCGGTGCCGCGCTCCACGTCGAAGGCCGGGCGGTGGTGGCATTGGTCGCGGCGACCCTTCGGGCGCTGAAGGATGTCCGCGGCCTTGAGATCGTCGTGCATGGCGACGACAGCGGGACACCTGCGCAGCGGCTGGCCGAGACCCAGGCGCGGGCCGAGGCGATCAAGGCGGTGCTGGTCGGCAGCAGTGGCCTCGAGGCGCACCAGATCGTCGCCCGCGGCGCAGCGGACAAAGAACCGATTGCCAGCAACAGCGACGCCTTTGGCCGCGCCCGCAACCGCCGGGTCGAGCTCCGCCTGATCCGAGAGTCCGCCGCGCCCGCTGCGGCTGCCGCCGGGTCGACCAGCTCGGCGCCCGACGCGAAGTCGAAGCCCCCTTCGGCAGCCACCGAATCGGGCCGGCTGCCCGGTCGGGCGCCCCGCCGACGATAGGTGAGCGCTGGCGCCTCAGCATGGCCTCGCCACGCCCTGCCGTGGCACCAACGCAGCGCGTTGCCAGCGCACGCGGGCCAAGGTATGCTACTGGCAGCGAAGTCCGGCGCCCGGCCGCCAGCGCTGGCGGACCCTGGCCGCGTCGACGCTCTTCATCTTCTGCTAGGCGGCCCATGCCGCAGGATGGAATCCCCATGCGCCTGTCGTTTCGCCCTGTTGCCACGTCCTTGCTCTTGGCCCCTGGGCGCATATGCGGCGGGGTTGGCGGCACAATACCGCTGTGGCTGGCCTGCTGCGTCGCGTTGGCGTTGATTTTCGGCGGGTGCTCTACGGACGGCGAAGGGCCCAAAGACACCGGCGGCGGTGGCGGCCAGACGGATACGGTCGAGGACCAGGCCGTTGGATCGGACGCCGAGACCGATAGCGGCCAGCCCGACACGACCGGCTCGGACAGCGCAGAGCCCGACACGACGGACGCAGGCTCGGACGTCGCGGACGCTGGCGCGGATGTGCCCGACACGACTGAGGTCCCCTGCAACAACGACGCGTACTGCAAGACGGCGCTGGCGGGCACCCTCAAGCCGTGCCAGACCGCGGTATGCGATCTGGGCACTGGCAAGTGCAAGGCTGTACAGAAGTCCGGCACCTGCTGCACGGACGTCGACTGCAACGACGGCGCAGAGTGCACCATCGACAAGTGCGACCTGGCCAGCAACGTCTGCGAGCACAAGGCCAAGCCGAATTGCTGTGCGGGTCAGCAGACCTTGCTGGACGTCGGCTTCGAGCAGAACGCCTTTGAGAGCTTCAACGCCACCGAGGGCTCGTCGAACGGCAACGTGAAGTGGCAGCTGACGACCAACCGCTCCCACACCGGCAAGAGCGCGCTCTACCTGGGCAACGCCTGCAAGACCTACGACAACTCCATGCTGGAGACCAACGGCTGCGCTGCCGGCGGCAACCCGAAGGCGGTGGTGTCCAAGCTGAACAGCGCTGAGGTGATCATCCCGGCCGGCAAGCAGGCCCTGGCCCACTTCTGGATCTGGATCGCCGCCGAGAAGATGTTCGCCGACGCGCTCCCGGTCGGTCAGTGCCCACAGGGCTGCCCCAAGGGCGCCTCGTGCGTGAAGTTGCTGCCCGACCCGGGCGACCTCTGCCTTCCCGAGAACGACGTCATGCGCGTCTTCGTCGACGCGGCGGGCGCCACCGGCGGCGACCCGGTGTGGGTGTCGACCGAGGTCAAGAAGTCGACCAACGGCTGGCACCACGTAAGCATCAACCTCGCGCAATTCCAGAAGTCAGGCAGTGACACCGCGATCAAGCTGCGCTGGGAGTTCACCGCCAACGACGTGCAGAACGAGCACGAGGGCGTCTACCTCGACGACGTGACCATCGAGACCCTCTGCGCCAACGACGACACGCTGTGCGACCTCAACAAGACGTGCAAGGACGACGGCAACCCGTGCACCGCTGACTCGTGCACCTACTTCGTCAACGACAAGGCCCAGGGTCTCTGCTTCCACCAGCAGACGCCTGGCTGCTGCGTCACCGCCGGCGACTGCAATGACAAGAACGATTGCAGCGTTGACGCCTGCGGCAAGGACGAGGGCGCGGCTCAGGGCACCTGCAACCACAGCCCAGACGCCAGCAACCCGGCTTGCTGCCAGACGGCCTCGCTGGCCGCGGACAACTTCGACGGCGGCTCGATCTCGACCTGGCAGCACCTCGGCGCCAACTCCAAGTCGGTGGTCTGGCAGCTCAGCACCAAGCAGTTCAAGAGTGGCAAGGCCAGCCTCTTCTTCGGCAACGCCGCCAACGACGGCTACGACGACCCGGTGCTTGGCAACGCCAAAGGCCCCAAGGGCACCATCTGCGGCAAGCCGACCAAGCTGATGGCGGGGACGGTCTACAACAACGCGAGCTTCCAGCTGAAGATGAAGACGGAGTGGTCCGGTCAGCCGAAGGCGAACTACAAGAACCCGCCGGCGCCGGACAAGTCCACTGTCAAGCTCGACGAGCTGCGGGTCGAGGTGCTCGAGCCGACCGGCCTCAAGACCATCTGGTCTTCCGATGCGGTGTTCGGCACCACCGATGACCAGTGGGTGCCCGTCATCGTCCCGCTCGACAAGTACAGCGGGCAGAGCGTCAGCGTCTGCTTCACCTTCGACACCGGCGACGGTCTCGGCAACACGCTCGGCGGCATCTGGATCGACGACTTCGCGGTCGACGTCGCCTGCACCAAGCAGGTGTGCATCACCAACGAGCAGTGCGCCGCCGAGTGCGGCACCTGCGGCATCCCCACCTGCGATTCGGGCGCCTGCAAGTGCGAGAAGAAGCCGAATTGCTGCACGGGCAACGCCGACTGCGACGACAGCGACAAGTGCAGCAGCGACAGCTGTGTGGAGGGCGTCTGCAAGCACACCGTGAGCGACCCGAAGTGCTGCTCGGACAAGACGGGCGCCAACGCCCTCTACGGCGAAGGCTTCGAGAAGAGCAACGGCAAGCTGCCGGCCGGCTGGAAGGCCAGCAAGCTGAGCGGACAGGCCCCCTTCGGCGGCGCGCCTTACGACCAGAACATCGTCTGGAACGTCTCGCCGTTGCAGCAGAAGGGCGGCGCGTACTCGCTTTGCTTCGCAGACATCAACGGCTTCATCAACGGCGGCGCGAACGTCCCCGCGGGCAAAGCGCTGTCGCCTGCATTCAAGGTCCCGACCAACGGCTCCGTCGTGGTCAACTTCGACCTGCGGCTCTCGACAGAGTGGGACGACTTCCCCTTCAAGGCCTTCGACTTCGCCGTCGATCAGCTGGTGCTTTACGTCGTCGACACCGCCGAGGCTGACGCCAAGAAGGCGCGCACGCTGATCTGGGACAGCTATACCATCGGCGGCTCGACCAAGAAGCAGTGGCGAAACGTCGTGGCCGCCATTCCAGAGAAGCTGGCCGGCAAAGACGTGCGCCTCGAGTTCTTCTTCGATTCGGGCAACCCCAACAACAACAACACCTACAATGGCGCATGCATCGACAACATCGCGGTGGAGACCTGGTGCGTGAAGCCGGCCTGCATCGCCGACAGCGACTGCGCGCCGCAGACTCCGGACACCTGCAAGTCGTACGTCTGCAGCAAGGCGGATGGCAAGTTCAGCTGCGCCACGGCAGCCAAGGGCGGAGAGGGCTGCTGCACGCCGCTGGTGCCGCTGCCTGCCGAGAACGGCGAAGGCGGCTCACTGGTCAAGTGGACGGGCACGAGCACCAGCGCCAGCGCGAAGTGGCAGGTGATCGGGCACAAGTATCTCAATGGCCTCAAGGAGGTCTACTTCGGCGACGCCGGCGCGCTCAACTATGCCACGGGCAGCAAGAAGACCTGCAACCTCGACACCGACTGCGCGAGCGGCGAGAAGTGCGCAGGCTCGATCGGCAAGAAGATCTGCGGCACGCCGGTGGCCGCGGAGCTCACCAGCGATGCCTTCAAGCTCTCGCAGGACGCCAACAAGGGCGCCCAGTTGCGCTTCAAGATGTACCTCGACATCGAGCCGACCTTCGAGACCTTCCAGATCTGGGTGACCGGCCAGGACGGCAACGACAAGCAGAAGATCTGGGACCGGGACAACGTCGCCGACATGGGCACCTCGCAGTACAAGCTCGTGGTCGAGAAGGTGGTCGACATCAAGGCCTTCAAGACCGGCGAAGACATCCGCTTGCGCTTCAAGTTTGACTCCGTGGACTCGAGCAAGAACCAGCTGTTCCAGGGCATCTTCCTCGACGAGATCGTGGTCGAGGAGCCCTGCAAGGACTAGCGCTCCGGCGCCCTTGCACGTCCTGCCCCTGCACGCTTCTCTATGGGGTAGCGCCGTGTGGTGTGGCGCTCGACCGTGAGCGCTGCCGCGCCACGCGTGGGATAAGACCGATGGCGAGCTTGCACGATCAGAGCTTCAACCGAGAGGCCTGGGTCAGAATGGGCCTGGTGGCTGTAGCCATCGTCGGTGTGGGCGGCCTCATTTTCGGATCGGTCACGGCGCACCGGCGCATGGTCGAGGTGCCACGCCTTCTTGAGGCGCGTCACAGCGAGCCAGTCGGCAATCCAGGGCGGGTCACGACGCAAATCGCGCAGCTTGGCGCCGAGGCGGTCGAGACGCTCACAGACGATGTGCGCGATGGAAAGCGGCCTGTCGCCGAGCGCCGCAAGTCGTTGGAGGTGGTCTCTGGCATCGACGATCCGCGGGTGCTGCCCCTGCTCGGCGAGGCCCTGCAAAGCGACGACGTCGGCCTGCGCCTGGCGGCCATCGCTGGCGTGGTGCGTCACGGCAAGCCGGCCGGCGCAGACCTGCTCTGGGCGACGCTGCCAAAGGTCGACGAGTGGCAGCGCCAGCGGGTGATCATCGCGCTCGGCCTGGTCGCTGCGGGCGGTGACATCGCCAAACTCGTGACCAGCGCCACGGCGACGAGCGGCGACGAGCGCGTCCTATTCGCATGGGCAGCCGGTCAGGCGCAGCGCCGCAAGACAGACCTCGATCAGATCGGTCGTCTGCCGCCGGCGCCGCTGCCGCAGGACGACGACGACGAGCGGCGGATTCAGGCGGAGGTCGATGCGGTCCTGACCAGCATCGCCGCCGGCGAGGCTGTGGCCGAGAATGGCCTGAAGCTGGCGCGCCTTACGGCGATCGAGTTTGGCACCTGGGATCAGGCCCACCAGATCTCGTACCAGACGATCGCGGTGCGGGGCCCGATGTCGCTGCGCGGTGGCGGGAAGATCGAGCGCGATCGACCGAGTGGTCCGCAAGGGCTAGAATTGAAGCGGGTCCCGGTCGGCGTCAAAGTAGAGTAGCGTCCAGCCCGCCACGGCCGTCGTGGCAGCCGCCTTGGGCGCGGCCTGAAACGCACGCCTGGGGGCGAGCCGAGGAGGGAACGTGGCGCGTGTACTCTTGATTGACGACGACGTACGCCTCGGCAATCTGCTGGAGCGGCTGCTGCGCCCCGAGGGATTCAACGTCGAACTCGTCACCGATGGCCTGCAAGGCGCCAAGCGCGCCTCGACGGAGGTCTTCGACCTCGTGGTGCTCGACGTGATGCTCCCGGGCCTGGACGGCTTCGAGGTGCTGCGGCGCGTGCGACAGTCGTCCGACGTGCCGATCATCATGCTCACCGCCAAGGGCGCTGAGAACGATCGGGTGGTCGGCTTGGAGCTGGGCGCCGATGACTATCTGGCCAAGCCATTCAACCCGCGAGAGTTGGTGGCACGCGTCCGGGCCGTCATGCGGCGCGTCGACCAAGGCAGCGGCGCCGCCAAGCGGGCTGCGTCGCTCAAGTCGGCTGGCATCGAGCTCGACCCGTCGCGCCGGACCGTCGCGGTGGACGGAAATCCCGTACACCTCACGACCACCGAGTTCGACCTGTTGCGCTGCTTCATGCGCCACCCTGGCCAGGTGCTCTCCAGAGACGCGCTCATGGACATGTTGCGGGGCGTTGGCTACGCCGCCTATGACCGGTCGATCGACGTCCACGTCAAGAACTTGCGCGCCAAGATCGAGCCCGATCCGCGTCGGCCTGGCCGCATCAAGACCGTCTGGGGCACGGGCTATATGCTTGCCGCCGAGACCGAGACCGAGGCGTAGCCGCCGTGTCGACCGCCGCCGCGGAAGCTCGCTCCGCCAGCGACCGCAGCGATCGCATCTTGCTCGCCCTGGCGGCGCTTGGCCTCGCCGCGCTGTCGACTGCTGGAGCGCTGCTGGTCCGCGCGATACCGGGGTTCCGCTGGCAGGGCGCGGGCGGCGCGGTGTTCGCTGCCATCGTGGTGGCCCTCGGCGTCATCGTCGCCATGGTTGGCCTGGTGCAGCGCCACCGGAGCGTGCTGCAGGCGCGGCTCTGCGAGATGCGCGACGCGGCGCGGGCGCTCGCAGGCGGTGACCTTGAGGTGGCTCTGCCGGAGTCTGAGGACGACGTCGGCGCGCTCGGGCGTGCCGTCAACGTACTGGCAGCGCGGACGATGCGGCTGCTCCACGCCCAGCGCGACCTCCTTGCGGGCGTCAGCCACGAGCTGCGTTCCCCGTTGGCGCGCATCAACATTGCGCTCGAGCTCATCGAGATGGGCCGTGGCGACGCCGACGCCGAGTTGCGTGAGCTCATCGAGGGCATTCGCGAAGAAGTGGACCTGCTGGAGCGCCACATCTCGCGCTTGCTCGAGACCCAGCGCGTCAGCAGTCAGCGGGTGCTGCTGACCCGCAAGCCAGTACGTGTCGAAGCGCTGGTCACCACTGTCATGATGCGCGAGCAGCGGCGCTTGTTGCGCTTGGGCTGGGACGTCGAGTTGGCGATCGACACCGGGGACAGCCAGCTTTTGCTCGACGAAAACGCCATCGATCGTGTGGTCTCCACCCTGGTCGAGAACGCCATCCAGCACGCGACGAGCCCCGATGCCGATGGCGGCGCAGCTCCGGAGGGCCACCGCCCCGCGCTGCGGGTAGAAGCCAAGCGCGAATCGGGCGAGGTCGTCATTCGGGTGATGGATCGCGGCGCCGGCCTCAGCGAGGAGCAGTGCGCGCGGGCATTCGAGCCATTCGCCCGCATCGATCGCTCACGCAGCGCACGCACCGGCGGCACTGGGCTCGGCCTCTACCTCGCGCGCACGATCTGCGAGGCCCATGGTGGCAGCGCGAGCGCGCGCCCGCGTCCGGGTGGCGGGCTCTGCGTCGAGCTGCGGCTGCCAGAGCGCGATTCGCGCGAACAGCGCGAGACCATGCGGGTCGCTAGCGTTGCCGAAGGCATCATCGCCCAACCGGCAGCCCGCAAGTCTGGCGGCGACGAGGAGGCCGCATGACGCAGCGCAGGGAGAACGGAGGTTCCGGCCTTCCTTTCGGCCTTCCGGGGGAGGGGCCGGGGGGCCGCGATGCCCGCGCCGCGGCGACGGTGCACGCGCTGTCGATCGACGTCGAAGACTGGTTCCACGTTCTCGACTGCGCCGGCGCGCCGGACCCCTCGAGCTGGCCTCTGCAGCCAAGCCGGGTCGAGGCCAACACGCGGGCGCTGCTGCAGCTGCTGGACGCCTATGGCCAGCGGGCGACCTTCTTCATCCTCGGGTGGGTCGCTGAGCACCACCCGGCCGTCGTCGCCGAGATCGCACGGCACGGCCACGAGATCGGCTCGCACTCTTATGGCCACGCGCTGGTGTCGTCGCAGACGCCGGGCGAATTCGCGCGCGACCTGGATCGCAGCCTGGAGGCCCTTCACGCCGCGGGCGCGCCGCGGGTGGAGTGCTTTCGCGCCCCGGGCTTCTCAATCGGCCCCAACGAAGCGTGGGCGTTCGATATCCTGGCGTCACGCGGCATGCGCATGGATGCCAGCCTCTTCCTGTCGCGGCGTGCCCACGGCGGGTGGCCACTGGCGCGTCGGCGGCCCTTCGAGATCTGGGCACCCGGTGGCGCCCGGCTCATGGAAGTGCCGGTCGTCCCCTTCCGACTCGCCGGCAGCGAGCTGCCCTGGACCGGTGGCGGTTACCTGCGCTTGTTGCCCAAGCAGGCGCTGCTGACCCTGCTGCGCCGAGCCAGCCACGCCGACGAGCCGGCGGTGATCTACCTGCACCCGCGGGAGATCGACCCGACACAGCCGCGCATGGCGCTGCCAGCGGCGCGGCGCTTCAAGTACTACGTCGGTCTTGACGGTGTCGAAGACAAGCTGCGGGCGATGTTCACGGCCGCCCGCTTCGACACGCTCTCGGCGGTGGCCGACGCCACGGCCAAAGATCCGCCGCTTGTGTTGACCCGGCGCGCTGCATGAGTGGGTGGCTGGGGGTGCGCGCGGCGCCCGGGCAGCAGCGGGCAGTGGGTCGCGGAGGGGCGTGCTGGCAGGGCGCGCTCCGTTTCGGCGCTTGCCTTTGCCTTGGCCTCGCCCTCGGCGTCGCCTTGCCGGCAGCGGCAGATACGGCGCACCTGCGCGGCTTTGGCCCGCGGGCACTCGCCTTGGCCGGATCCACCGAGGCGGAGAGCGTCGGCGCCGACGTCGTCTACGAGAACCCGGCGCAGCTGGCGGGCCTGCCGACGCTGCAGGCGGGCCTAGGTGCCATGGTGACGCTGCCGGCGTACCGGGTGGAGCAGCTGCGCGGCGCGGAGGCGTTTCCGGCCTTGAGGCCGCAGTCGCGGGTGCTCGGCCAGCTCGCCGTCGCCTCGCCGCTGCAAGGGGTCCTGGGCGGAAGGCTGGGCGTCGGCGGCTTCTTGCACTTGCCGGTCGACGGCGCCACCCGCGTGTTGTCGCACGAACCGCGGCGACCGCAGCTGCCCCTGGTCGAGGCGCTCGACGATCGGCTATTGCTCGGCCTCGGCGTCGGGGCGCGGTTGCTGCCTGGGCTCGAGGTCGGGGTTACGGCTCAGCTGCTGGCGTCGCTGCAGGGCCAGACGACGGTCGACCTCTCGGCCTTGCGGGGCGAGATCGACGAGCAGGTCCTCGAGGTGGACCTCTGGAGCCGAGTGACCTTTGCGGTCGGCGTGCGTTACGCGCTGCGGCACGATCTGCGCCTGGCCTTGGTGGTGCGCCAGGCCTCAGAGGTCCCCTACCACTTGCCGCTTCGAGCCGATGTCGCAGAGCTGGGGCAGGTCCACTACCGGGTCTCCGGCGTCGGCATGGGGGCGCCGTGGACCGCTGCCCTTGCGGGTCGTTGGGCACCGCGAGAGCGGCTGATGCTGCTGGCCTCGGTACGTTACGAGCGCTGGAGCGCGATGCCGCCCCTCGGGCCAAGCGTCGTCGTGACGGCCGATGATGCCGCGCTCGCCGGCGATCCCTCAGCGGCGAAAGCGCTGGCGCAGATGGCGAGCGTGCCGGTGGCGATGGGTGCCAAGGACATCGTGCAAGTTCGCGCTGGCGGCGAGTGGCAGGCCTTGCGCTGGTTGACGCTGCGCGCCGGTGCCGGAATTCGGCCGACGCCGCTGCCGCGCGCTACGGGGACGGCCAAGTACCTCGACGGCCCAAGCGTGACCGCGGCCCTCGGCGCTGGTCTCGTGCTGTGGCGCCTGCCCGCTGGGGCCCCGGGGCTCCTGCTCGACGTCGGAGCCTCCGTGGCGCATCTGCCGCGAAGGACGGCGCTGTCGCGGGCCAGCGATGACCCGGTCGGAGGCACCTCCGTCGAGGGCCAGGGCTGGACCTTGGCCGCAGGCTTGCGCCACGCGCTGTGATCGGCACACTCGCCGCGGCCGCGCTGCGGGCGGCGCGGGCGGAGGTCGCTTCTGCTACACGACTGGCCCGACGAGCAGCCCATCGGCCCGTGGACGCGCCTGTTGGCCGGGCTGGCGCTGCTTGGGCTATGCGCAGTGGCGGTTTGGGACTCGGGCGCGCGCCACGAGCGCAACGCGCGGACACCGGAGACGGCGGCGCTGGTGGCAGCGGCGGCCTTGGTGGCTGCAGAGGTACAGCCTGGTGATCGTATTGCCTTTCTGCCGGCGTGGGCGGCCCAGGAGCGCGCCCACTTCGAGGCTGCCTTCGCCGGCCGCGGCCTGAATCTCGCCGATGCGTGGATCCCTTCGTCGCCGCTGACGGCGTGGGAGCTGGACGGTGTCCAGCGGCTGTGGCTGCTGCGGGCGCCTCCGGAGTTCGCCCAAGAGATCGATCACCTCGGGACGGTTGAGCTGCGTCGGACTTTCGGCGGCGATGGCGACGCCGCTTCCGCCCTGTCGCCGACGGTCGAGCTGGCGCGGCTGCGCCCGAAGCCAAGCGACACCGTGCTCGACCTCGGCCGCGCGCTCGATCGCGCCGAGATGGTGCGCATCGCAGACGGAGGGAAGGGGCCGGAAGAGCGATGCCGCTGGGATGGAACGCGGCAGCACTGCGCCGGCGAGTGGTGGCGCAGCGTGGGCTACGGCATCCACGAAGCGGGTCATAGCCGGCGACGCTGCGTCTACGCCACGCCGCACCCTGACGGTGCTTTGCTGCGGCTGCGGTGGCCGAAGGTGCCAGCCGCCACTGCGCTGGTCGGTCGCATCGGCAATCGTCTCTGGGCCGTCCGCCACGAGGAGGGCAGCGACGTGCTGCTTCGGCTCCGCGTCGGGGCCGTGGTCAAGCTCGAGACGCGCCTGCCGCGGGGCGACTTTGGCTGGCACACGTTGCACGCCGCGTTGGCGCCTGGCGAGCGCGGCCTGCCGGTCGAACTTGAGCTCTCCGCAGCGGACCATCGCTGGCGGCAGCTCTGCTTCGAGCTCCGCATGGTGGGTCCGTCGGGGCCGCCGAATGCGCAGCAGCCGGAAGAAGCGGCTGAGGCGGTGGGCGGCGCCCTGGACGTGAGTGGCGTCGCGCTGGGTGCGGCGGCGACGCCGGCGCTCGACGCCGCGACAGCTGTGACCCCGACCGGAGCCAGCGCCAACCGCCGGCCATGAGGCGCGAAGCAGCGCCAAGCCCACAAGCGCCCCTTGTCGTCGACCTGGAGCGCCAGCGGGCGCTGCTCACGTGGTACGTCGAGCACCAACGCGAGTTGCCGTGGCGCCACCAAGGCCCGGGCCCGCACCCCGACCCCTACCATGTGCTGCTCAGCGAGCTGATGCTTCAGCAGACACGGGTCGAGACGGTCGTCGGCCCTTTTCGCCGCTGGCTGGAGCGCTTCCCAACCCTGCAGGCGCTGGCCGCGGCTGAGGAGGAGGCCGTGGTGGCCGCATGGGCGGGCCTTGGCTACTACCGCCGCGCCCGCAACCTCCACGCCGCGGCGCGCGCCGTCGTCGGCCGGCACGGCGGCGTGCTACCGCACGACGAGGCTGCGCTGCTGGCGCTGCCGGGCATCGGCCGTTACTCGGCCGGCGCTCTGCGCTCCATCGGCCACGGGTTGCCCACGGCCCTGGTCGACGGCAACGTCGCGCGGGTCCTCGCCCGCTGGCACGCTCTGGAGATGGAGGTGGATGGCCCGGCAGGCGCGGCGCTGTTGTGGCGATTTGCCGGCGCCGAGCTCGACGCCGACGGGCCGGCGCGCGGCGATCCGAGCCGGTGGAATCAAGCGCTGATGGAGCTGGGCGCCAGCGTGTGCGCGCCACGCCGGCCGACCTGCGGCAACTGCCCGGTGCGGGTTGGCTGCAGGGGCGAGACCCTCGGCATCGCCGACTCGCTGCCGCGCAAGTCGCCCAGGCGACCGCCGACCGCCGTACAGGCCGAGGCCCTGGTGGTGCTAGCGCGGGGCACGAGCGGCCGAGACGAGGCCTGGTTGCTGCAGCGACCCTCGCGGGGCCGCTGGGCAGGGCTCTGGCAGCCGCCGATGGTGGAAGGCGTCTTGCGCAGCGACCCCGGACTGGCGCCGTTGCGGGCGCTGCTGCTGGGGCTCGGGGCGCGGGTGGCGCCGGCAGGAACGCTTGAGCATGTGCTGACCCATCGCCGCTACACGGTCAAGGCGGAGGTGGCGCACCTCGCGGCGGCGGCGTTGACCCCGGCGCTGGGCGAGCTGCGGGCGGCAGCGCTGGCCATGGGCTTTGTCGACGCCGGCCTGCGCGATGCGGCGAGCCTGAACGGCGACGGCGATGGCGTCAGTCGGCTCGGTGTCCGGCTGCTTGAGCTGGGGCTTCAGTCATCGTCGGCGCCCTAAGGGGCCTCGGTCAACGCGTCGTCGCCGGCGTCGGCATCGATGGCGTCGAGGCTGGCCTCGAGCATCATCGATAGCCACGGATCGTCGTGCAGCAGCGGCAAGACCCGGTCCTGTACCTCAGCGCGCAGGGCAACGGAGTCATAGGCCTGCGGCCAGCGGCCGGCGGCGTCGAGCTCGTCGAGCCACGCGGCGCCGACCACTGCGCGCAGCACGCGCGGCGCCCGCGGCAGGCGCGGCCAGTAGGTGTCCTCGTCCTTGTGGGTGGCGGGACGCGCCCGCAGCCAAGGCGAGAGCAGGCGCACCCCTGCGGCCACCTCGCGGCCGAAGACGAGCTCAAGCTGGTCGGGGTCGGCATTGCCGCGCCACAATGTACGGTGCAGCAGCGCGATCTGCTGGACCAGGCTGGCGTGGAGCGCGGGATCCGGGTGCATCTCGCGGAGGATGCGGGCCACGGCGCGCGGGTGCTCGATGTAGCCGACGCCGCAAGCGGGGCCGAGCGCCTCGACCCGCCACTGGCCGAGGTGGGCCAGGGAGGCGTAGGCGTCGGCTTTGCGGCCGAGCGCATCGGTCATCGGCGCTTGCCCGGCGGCGGCGGCGGCGGCGCGGCCTTGTCCTGGTCGCGGGCGGGCGCTGGAGTCTTCGCAGGCACCTTGCCGGCGGCAGGCGCAGGCGGTGCGGCCTTGGCCTTGCCGGATGCGGGCGCCTTGTCGCCAGGAGGCGAATCGTCATCTTGCGGGTCGGGCGGTGTGTCGCTCTCGTCTTCGTCGTCGGTGCCGCCGTCTGTACCGTCGCCGTCGTCCTTCCCTCCGCTGTCGTCGCCGTCCATGGGCTCGTCATCGGCGGTCGGCGTCTCCTGCGTCGGCGGGTCGACCTGCTCGCCGCCCTCGTCGAACTCTGGACCGTGGTCGTCGGTGTCGTCCGCCGGCGCGGTGGTCGCCTGCGGCCTGGCGAGCGTGCGCCCCGACTTGCGACCGGGCAGCGTCGTGGCCTCGGGGTCTTGGCCCTCTCGCAACACCTCGATTTCGAAGCCGGATGCGAGCTTGTCCAGCGTCGGTCGCAGCTTGGCGGCGTCACCGACCACAACGACGGCGACGTCGCGAGCGGCAAAGGCCTGCGCCATCGCGGCAGCCACGGCGCGCTTGTCGACATGGTCGAGCCGTGCCTCGAATCCCTGCACCCAGTCCACCGGCAGCCCGAGCAGCAGCGCCCCGAGGCGCGCGCCGAGCCGGGCGTGGGCGGTCTCCAGCGCCAGACGCTGGCTGCCGCGTAAGTGATCGCGGGAAAAGGCGACCTCGGCGGCGGTGGCGCCGTCGGCGGCGGCGAGCTCGAGGTGGCGCAACACGAGGTCGATGCTGCGGGCGGTCACGGCGTTGCGCGGCGCCCAGTTCAACAGCCAGAGGCCCTCTTCGGGTCCGGCGACCCACTGCGACTGGATCGAGTATGTCCAGCCGCGCAGCTCGCGGACCTGCTGGGAGAGGCGCGAGGTGAAAGCGCCACCGACGATGGAGTCGGCCACGACCAGCGCCGTGCCGAGCGGATCGCGGGCGCCGGGCGCGCGTAGGGCGAGGGCCACCTGCGCCGAGGGCTGGCCGGGGTGGTCGATGAGGAGCAAGCGGCGGCCATCGCCGGCTGGCGCTGTCGGCACCTTGGCGCGCTGCGGCGGACGCTGCAGCAGGGGCCCGAAGTGCTTGTGACTGAGCGCTTGCGCCGCGCTGGTCGGCAGCGCGCCGGCGACCCCGATCCAGGCGCCGAGGTCAGAGATCGCCTTACGATGGGCTGCTTTGCAGGCCGCGACGTTCAGCCCGGCCACCGAGCGGGCCGTGCCATCGACGGGCCGGCCCAGTGGACTGCCGCGCAGGGCATAGCGGAGCACGCCCTCACCAGCCAACGCGGCGTCGTCGTCTTCGCGGTCTTCAAGCGCGGCCAGGCGCAGGGCGCGGGCCTCTTCGACGTCGGCGGCGGCGAATCCCGGACGAAATGCGACGTCTGCCAGCAGCGCGGCCATCGCTTCGGCGTGCTCGACTAGGCCCGAGATGACGAGCCGGGTCGAGGTCTGCCCGACATCGACGCTGAGGCGGGCGCCGAGGGCGTCGATGGCGCTGGCGAAGGCCTGGCGATCGCGGCCGCCGGCGGCGCGCACGGCGGCGTCCCAACACAGGCTGGCGCGGCCGACCTGGTCGTCGGGGTCCTGCAGCGCGCCGGTCGGGAGCTGGATCGACAGCTGCACAAGAGGCGGAAAGGCACGCTCTTCGACCAAGATTTGGGCCGAGCCCTGCTGTGACATCGCCGCTCCTTGCGCTCGCCCTTCGCGTGGCGTCGCCCCCAGCACGAGCGCCGCGCCGAGCCCGAGCGCGCCGATCTGCCGCGCCCACATGCCGGAGCGCGTGCCACCGCCACGGCCCGCCCGGTGCGGCCCCGATCGATTCACTGGGCGGCCCTCGGCTCAGCGCCCTGGCCGCGCCCGCGCCCGGTGCGCGCCCGGCCGACGAGGACCACACGCGGTCCAGCCAAGACGCCGTGACCGACGCGCTCGACGTCGTCACGCGTGGCGGACTCGAGGCGCCGCCACCAGGCCTCACCGACGGTGGGCTCGCCGAAAGCGGCGGCATCGTGGCCGAGCGCCTCCGCCCGGCCGTCGGCGGTGACCAACCCCTGCAGCCGGCTGGCGCGCAGCCGGTTGCGAGCGGCGTCGATGTCGGCGTCGGTGAGGGGCTGCTTTCCGCGCAGGGCCTCGAGCTCGCGATCGAGCCGCTGCAGCGCCACCTCGGCGCGCACCCCCGGCCGCAACCCGACGCGCAGCTCAAGGACGCCGCCGCGGGCCAGCGCCGGCACCGCGACGTCGACCTCGACCGCGAGCCGGGCGTCATCGACCAATGCGCGCTCGAGGCGGGCGGCGGTGGCGTTGCCCACGCACTCGCTCCACAGCACCAGCAGCGGCTGGTCGATGTGATCGCCGGGCAGCGCCCGCCAACCGACGAAAAGGCGATCGGCCCCGGCGTCGAGGCGCACCTCAAGCTTGCGGTCGCTGGCGAGCGGTGCCGCCGCAGGACGGGCGCGGACAGCGGCGGCGGCTGCCTTTTCGGTCGGATCGCCCTGCAGCGGCCCGTAGGCACGGCAAAGCCGGGGCAGGTCGCGGCCGGGGTCCACCGCGCCGGCGAGCACCAAGACCGTGGTCGCGGGGGCGTAGTAGCGGCGATAGAAGCCAAGCACGTCCTGCAGGGTCAGCGCCTCGAGGTCAGAGGCGCGGCCGACGGTGGCATGCCCGTAGCCGACGCCAGTGCCAAAAACCGCTTCAGCGAAGGCCTCTTCGAGCCGACCCTCGGGATCGGTGTCGACGACCTCGCGGCGCTCGGCGCGCACCACCTGCAGCTCGCTTCGAAAGGCAGCCTCACTCAGCTTCAGCCCGGTCAGGCGGTCGCTCTCGAGGGCGACGACGCGCTCGAGGCCCTCAGCCGGAACGGTCTCGTGGTACATGGTCCAGTCGAGCCAGGTCGCCGCGTTGGGGCTGGCGCCGAGCCGCTCGAGCTCGCGGTCAAAGGCGCCGGCACGGAAGTTCTTGCTCGCCTTGAACATCAGGTGTTCGAGCAAGTGCGCGAGGCCGGTTCGGCCCTCTTCCTCATGCGCTGAACCAACTTTGACCCAAGTGTGGTAGGCGATGATGTTGGAGGCGGCGTCGGGAGCGAGCACGATCTCAAGGCCATTGCCGAGCCGCCAATGCTGCACAGAGCCGCCGAGCGCGACGCGCACGGAGACCAGCGTCAAGCCGTGCAGATCGCTGGCGCTTTGGCCGCTCTGCAGCGAAGCGAGCAGCGCCTTGGCCGCCGCCATGCCAGGCTCGTCGACCGGCGCGGCGGCGAGCCGCGGGCCCTTGAGCGGGTCGGGCCGCGCGGCGTGGGTGGCGGGCATCGTCTTCATCGGGCCTCCTTGGGGCTTGTCGCCGCGGGTCCACGGCCAGCCCAAGGCGAGCGCTGGAGTGACCAGCAGCCAAAGCGCCAGAATCTGCGGCAAAGGCGCCGCGGCGATCCTCGGCAGGCTCAAGCGGGACTCCCCGCCGGGGCGGTCCGGGCAGTGCGGCCCGCCGCCTGCGCGGCGCCGGCGAGCTGGGCCTGGGGGGCGTCGCAGAGCTGCTCAGCCAGTGAGCGGACGGCCGCGATCTGGATCGGCCCCAGTTGGTGCGGGACCTCGACCACCGGCAGCGGCGACGCCTGGCGCAAGCGGAGGAGCTGGGCCTGCTGCTGATCCCGCCAACGGAGCATGGCCTGGGCGTTGTCGAGGCTGTGGCGGAGCAGCGCGTCGTCGACGCCATTCGCGGCGATGCGTAGGGCGGCGCAGTCGTCGGCGTCCACCAGCTCGGGCAACACCTGGTTGGCGATCATCCACCCGCTCGGCATGCCGATGGAGCCGATCGCCTCGCGGGCGAGGTCCAACGCCTCGTTGACGGGCAGCTCGGCGGGCAGGGTCGCGATGTGGAGCGCCGTGCGCGTAGGATCGACCAGCAGCGCCTGCATCTGGCGGGCGTCGTCGGCCATCGGCCCGACCGAGATCACCTTCAGCAGCGTCTCGGGCAGGCGCAGCAGGCTGATGCCGTGGCCGGTCGACGGCGCATCGACCACCAGAACGTCCCAGCGCCGGCGCCCTGAGGCGTCCTGCTCGGCCGCCTCCATGAACCACGCCTTGCCCAGCAAAAGCGTCTCGGTCATGCCTGGTACCATGCGTAGGAGCCGGCGCATCACTTCGTTTTCAAACACGATCTTGTGAAGGGCCGCGAAACGCAGCTTCATCAGGCCGTACTCGCGCAGCGCCGGCTCTGGCCGCAGATCGACCGACCACAGCGGCAAGCGCGGATCGAGCCGAACCGGCTCGTAGCCGACGGCGTCGCGGCCGAGGAAGATCGGCCCCATGGCGTCACGGGTGTTGAGTTGGACGATGCAGGTGCGGCGACCGGCGCTGGCGGCGGCCCAACCGATCGCGGCCGCCAGGGTCGACTTGCCGACGCCACCCTTGCCGGAGACGACGACGAAGCGGCGATCGAGCACGTCGGGAAGCTGGAGACCATGACGCGTCGCGGCGGCGTGGGGCGCGGTGGCGCCAGGGGCGACGGCGCTCTGGCCAGCTGCTGGCGCTGCGATGGCGATCGGCATCCTCCAGGTCCCGCCGCCGGGCGCCTGCGCTCGTCGAGGGCTGGGGCGGCAGCGGCGCCGGCAGCATCCTGGAGTCGTCCGCGCTTGTCCAGGCGGAGGCGGAGGCCTGACACCCGCTGGTGCGTTGCGCCAGTCAGCGTGGCCGTTTACCCTTGGGCGTCCAGTGGAGGTTCTATGTTCGCAGTCCGTCGCAGCACTCGCTCAACTCGACCCGCGCTTGCTGACTTGCACTTTCAGGCGTCTGTCGCGCCGCAGCGCCGCGGCGGCCCACGCTGCGCGTCGTCGGCATCGCCGATGGCAGTGGCCCTTCCGCTCTTCGTCGGCCTGTCGCTGGCCGTCCCGGCCGAATCAGCGTCGGCAGCCAAGGCGCCGCCCCACATCGCCGTCGCCTGGTCCGCTGCCTACAGCGATCACCCCCTGGTGCGCGAAGTGCAGCAGCAGGGAGCCCTCGGGCTGCTCGCCCGGGAGCGCGCCTTCGACGAGCGGATGCCGCTCGATCGGGCGCTGGCCATCGTCGACGCGGTGGGTGTTGCCGGCATCAAGCGCACGGAGCTGGTCGACCAGCTGGTGCGGGCGCTGCGGGCACGCCACGCCCTGGGCCCATCGGGCGCGATGCTCGGCAAGCGGATGCCCTCGGCGGACTTGAGCGCCCGGGAGGCGCTGCTGCTCGGCTGGGCGCGCGCCCTGAGCGCTGGCGCGGATGCCAAGGCGCTGCGCGTGCGTAGCGCCACCATCGAAGGGGCCGGCGCGCTTGAGCTGCTCGAGCTGGCGGCGAGCAAAGCCGCGGACAAGCAGGCCCCGCTGCTCGCGCTGGCGCTGGTGCAGGCGACGGTCGCCGGCGGCAAGGGCAAGCCGGCTTGCGCCGCCTTCACGGCTGTGCAGCAGCGCGCCCGCGATGGCCGCAACGAGTCGGTACGGGCTGCGGTCGCCGAGGCGGCGATTGCACAGATGGCGGCCCAGGGAGCGGCGTGCCCACCGGCCGAGCGCCAGGCCTTTCGCGGTCTGCCCAGCTTGCCGCCGCCTGCGGCCGAGCCAGGCTTTATGCCCAACGGCCAGGCTGCGCGCAGCGGCACCAAGGGCGCCAGCACGATGCGCGAGACCGTCGCCTTCACGCTGCGCGCGCCCTTCTTCAAGGGCTACCTGCAGGACGCGACGGTGCAGGCCCTGGCGCGCGGATCGCGCCTCGACGAGATCCTGCTGCACGAGAGCTTCAAGCGCGACGCGACAGGCGATCTCGCGATCGCCGCCCTCAATGCATCGCTGCTGATGCGCCGCCTCTCCGACGAGAGCAACCTGGAGGTCGCCTGGCTGACGATCGGCCGCCGCCACGGCCTCATCGACCAGGACGAGAAGGCGCGCGCGACGCTCAAAATCGCCGATCTGACCCCGCCGGAGGCGATGGCCCTGGCCTACGCCCTGGCGCTCGACGTGCAAGGTGGCGAGCGCGCTCCGCAGTCCGCGGACGGCAAAGTCGATGCCAACCAGCTGGCCTATGGTGCGGCGCCGGCAGACCTCTTCAGCTGGGCGCGCTCGCGGCTGCCCGGCAACGCGCTGCTCGGGCCCATCTTGGCGCACGGCCACGAGGTCGATCGCGAGCGCGCCCGCGACGCCTGCGCCGCGTCCAAGCGTGCAGAAGCGCTAGGCTTCATCATCCAGAAGGGAGCGCTTCCCGCCGCCGCGAAGGAAGTGCTGGGCCAGGCGACGCGCACGGTTCAGGCCGGGTGTGGCGCCGGTGCAGCGGCCACACCACGCCCAGCGGCGCCGTCGGCCGGGGGACGACCATGACCATCCGCCCGCCCGGCACCGGTCCTGGCGCCGCGTCGCGCGGTGGCGCGGGCCTTGAGGCCTACGCGAGCTACGACCTGCCTCCGGAGCTACCCGGACTCCCAGCGCGCGGCGACGCCGAAGTCGAAGACCTCGGCAGCTACGATGAAGACGACGAGCCGCTGGAAGGCACTGCCACCAACACACGCTTTGCGATGCCAGCGATGGGCGAGCCAGGCACCTTGCTCGGCCCTGCGGGCTCGGCGCGGGCGCGCGAGTTGGACGCTGCCCGCCGATCGCCAGCCCCGGCTGGGCGCCGCCCGACGCTCTTCGGCCTCGAGGGCGATGGCGGCGCGCTCGCCAACCCCAAGACGGTGCGGCCGGGCGTCATGGACCCGGTGCGGCCGCGCTCGGACAGCGACCACCGCGACGTCGGCGCCGGCCGCGAGGGCTCGGATGTCATCCAGACCTTTCACAGCGGCGACGGCGCTGAGCCGCAGCCGATGGTGGCGCCGCCCTCGGAGCGCCTGCGCGGACGGCTCGAGCGCAAGCCCCCGAGGCCTGTCGCCGGCGCTGCGGCCCGCCCGGCATTGGCCGCAGCGCAGCCCCCGCCTCCGCTGATGACCGCCGCCGCCAGCTCGCTGTCGCGACCGGCCCCAGCCTCGCACCCAGCGCTTGCTGCCAACGTCGCCGCCACGCCTTCGACGCTGCCGCTCGACGAGGATCGCCTGGCAGCGCTCATCGCCGACCAGCGCCGGCAGCTGCACATGCTCGATGCCTGGGCGCGAGCGCTTGAGGTCGGCGCCGGCGTACTCGGCAGCGTCAGCCTGGCCATCGCGGTCGTGGCGCTTGTCGCCACGTTGCTCGCGACCACTCCGTCGCTTTTGGCGGGCGCCGCGGCGCTCGTCGGCGCGGCGGTCGGCCTGGGCCTCTCGCTGCTTTTGGTCGTGTTCGCGGTCCTGCTGCGCCAGCTGGCGCACATGGCCGCCCAGCAAGCCGCGCTGCTCGAGGCACTCTGTCGCTGAGCGGAACGGCCGCCCGCGACAGGCAGGCGTCCCGACCGCGCCCGCAATCGCCAAGGGCCCGGCCTTTGCTGACGTGCCCGCAGACGCACCCGCGGACGCAGCAAGGCGTTGACTTGGCGCGGCGTTGCCCCTAGATTCCGCCGCCCTCGCGCCTGCCCCCAGCTTGCCCTGGCCGTGCGCGCGGGTCCGAGCCCGAGGGAGCCGGGAGTCAGATTGAATTCCAACGGGTTCGGGGCAGAATCCGCGAACGAGAGCGGCCGCGACGCAGCCCCCGCCGTCTCAGCGCATCTCTAGCCCCTGGAGGACTCATGTCGAACCGGATGCCGCGGATCGCCATCAATGGATTCGGGCGCATCGGCCGCGCGTTGGCGCGCATTGCCGCCCGCGACCCAGACTGCCCCTTCGAGTGGGTGGCCGTGAACGACCTCGTGCCGCTCGACGCGCTGGCCTACATGCTGCGCTATGACTCGGTGCACGGGCGCTTCGAGGTCCCGGTGCACATCGTCGACGGAGCGCTGCAAGTCGGCGCCCTCCGAGTGCAATCGCTGTCCATCAAGGACCCGACCGCCCTGCCGTGGGGGGAGCTCGGCGTCGACATCCTGGTGGAGTGCACCGGCCGCTTCCGCACCCGCGCCCAGGCCGCCCTGCACCTGGCTGCTGGCGCGGGTCGCGTGGTGCTGTCGGCGCCCGGCGAGAGCAAAGATCCGCCGGACATCACGGTGGTCTCGGGCATCAATGACGAGCTGATCACCGCCGACCACAAGGTCATCTCGGCAGCGTCGTGCACCACCACCTGCCTCGCCCCGGTCGCCATGACGCTCGACCGCGCCTTCGGCATCGAGTCCGGTTGGATGACGACGGTTCACGCCTACACCAACGACCAGTCGCTGGTCGACGTGCCGCACGCCAAGGACGCCCGCCGCGGTCGTCACGCCGCGGAGAACATCGTCCCGACCTCGACCGGCGCCGCCGAGGCGATCGGCCTCGTGGTGCCCGCGTTGCAGGGCAAGCTCTCGGGCGCGGCGCTCCGCGTGCCGACCCCGGACGTCAGCCTGGTCGATCTGGTCGTGCGCACCCACCGCCCGGTGACCCTGGAGGCGGTGCAGCAGGCCCTGGCCGACGCGGCCGCGCGCTTGCCGGCCGGCGTGATGCGCATCGAGCACGATCCGGTGGTGTCCGGCGACCTCATCGGCGACCCCACCGGCTCGATCATCGACGCCGCCCTGGTCAGCATCCCGGGCGAGCGGATGGCGCACGTGGTCGCGTGGTACGACAACGAGTGGGGCTACGCCTCGCGCCTGTACGACCTCGTGTGCAAGCTGGCACGTCAGACGGCGGCCTAGCGCCAAGGAAGCAACCTGCGCCCGCGCGGACCGCGCGCGGGGCCACTCTGGTGGAGCCTGCGATGGCGTTTGCGTCGACGCTCGAGGGTTGGAACATCCGCAGCCTGGAGGAGCTCCAGCTCGCCAACAAGCGGGTGCTGGTGCGCGTCGACTTCAACGTGCCGCTGGCCGAGGACGGCACGGTCGCCGACGACAGCCGCATTCAGGGGGCGCTGCCGACCATTCGCCGCATCCAAGAGGCCGGCGGTCGCGTCGTGCTCTGCAGCCACCTCGGCCGGCCCAAGGGCAAGCCGGACCCGAAGTACAGCCTCGAGCCCGTCGCCGGCCGGCTCGCCGAGCTGCTCGGCCAAGAGGTGCTGCTGCCCGATGACTGCATCGGCGACGCCGCCGAGCACCTGGTCGCCAACCAGCGGCCCGGCCAGATCGTGATGCTGGAGAACCTGCGCTTCCACGCTGGCGAGGACGCCAACAGCGAGGAGTTCGCCCGCAAGCTCGCGGACTTGTGCGACGTCTTCGTCTGCGACGCTTTTGGCGCCATGCACCGCGAGCACGCGTCGGTCTCGGCGCTGCCCAAGATCGTGCCCGATCGCGCCGCCGGCTTGCTGGTCGAGCGCGAGGTGGCGTTCCTGTCGAAGCTGACCGGTGGCGCCGAGTCGCCCTACGTCGCCATCCTCGGCGGCGCCAAGATCAGCGACAAGATCGAGGTCATCGAGAAGCTGCTCTCGACGGTCGATGGCCTCATCATCGGCGGCGCCATGGCCAACACCTTCCTCGCCGCGCAGGGGCAGCCGATGGGCCGCTCGCTGGTTGAAGAGGACAAGGCGCAGCTCGCCCGTCACCTGCTGAGCCGGGCCCAAGAGCGCAAGATCCGGGTCTGGCTGCCCATCGATCACGTCGTCGCCGGCGCGCCTGAGGTGGACGCCGTGACCTCCGTGGTTGACGCCGGCGGGGTCGGCGACGGCCAGATGGTGCTCGACATCGGTCCCAAGACCTGCGCCCTCTTTGAGTCCGTGCTCGACGGCTCGTTCGGCGATGGCTGGCGGGCGCCGCGGACGGTGTTCTGGAACGGCCCGATGGGTCTTTTCGAGAAAGAGCCCTTTGCCGCTGGCACCTTGGCAGTGGCGCGCGCATTGGCCCGCTCACCGGCGACCTCGGTCATCGGCGGCGGCGACTCAGCGGCTGCGGCGCGCAAAGCCGGCGTGACCTCCATGATCTCGCACATCTCGACCGGCGGCGGCGCCAGCTTGGAGTTCCTCGGCGGCCACGTGCTGCCGGGCCTCGTCGCGCTGCGCGGCGGGCGGAGGTAGACCATGGCGCGCACCGCCGGCAGCTCAGCCAACCCACGCACGCCGATCATCGGCGGCAACTGGAAGATGCACACGGACCTCGCGTCGGCGTGCCAGCTGGCATCCGAGGTCCGCAATCGCACCGGCTCGCTGCGCAGCGTCGAGGTGGTGGTGTTTCCGCCCTTCCCGCTGCTGCACCCTGTGGCGGAGCGCCTGCGCGAGAGCCGCGTCGCGGTCGGCGCCCAGGACCTGCACCCAGCGCCCAAGGGCGCCTTCACCAGCGCGGTGTCGTCGTCGATGCTGACCTCGGTCGGCGCGCAGTGGGTACTCGTCGGCCACTCGGAGCGGCGTCAGGTCTTCGGCGACAGCGACGCCGTCGTCGCCGAGAAGCTGCGCGTCGCGCTCAGCGCCGGGCTGAAGCCGGTGCTCTGCATCGGTGAGACGCTGCAGGAGCGTGAGGCTGGCCGCACCTTCGAGGTGTTGGCCCGCCAGCTCGACAGCGCGCTGCAGCAGCTGACGGCGGCCACGCTCGCCACACTGGTGCTGGCCTACGAGCCGGTCTGGGCCATCGGCACCGGCAAGGTGGCGACGCCTGCGCAGGCGCAAGAGGCCCACGCGTTCGTGCGGCAGCACGTCGCTGGCATCCACGGTCAGGCGTTCGCCAATGCGCTGCGCATTCAGTACGGTGGCAGCGTCAAGGGCGACAATGCCGCTGGCCTGCTCAATCAGCCGGATATCGATGGCGCCCTGGTCGGTGGCGCCAGCTTGGACGCTGAGGACTTCGCGGCGATCTGCCGCGCCCGCGCCGGCGGCTAACGCCGGACATCGCCCCGTACGTCGGGGCAGGAGACTGCTCGTGCTCTACTCTCTCGCTGTGTTGCTCTACGTCATCGTCTGCCTCTTCCTCATCGTCGTGGTGCTGCTGCAACCCGGCCGTGGCGACAGCATGGGCGCGGCCTTTGGCGGCACCTCGACCGGCTCGGTCTTTGGTGGCCGTGGCGCCTCGGACGTGCTGACCCGCATGACGACGACCGCCGCCGTCCTGTTCATGGTGCTGTCGATCGCGCTGGCGCGCATGGCCTCGGACTCGTCGTCGGTCGACGGCGACGCGATCCCGAAGACCGGGACGCCGTCCGCTGCGCTGCCGACCGGGGAGAAGCCGGCTGAGGGCGACAAAGCCGCCGAAGGCGACAAGGCCGCTGAGGGCGCCGCCGCTCCCGCCGCTCCCGCTGCCGAGCCCGCCGCTGCCCCGGCTGCCCCCGCCGCTGAGCCCGCTGCCGCTCCGGCCGCTCCCGCTGCCGAGCCCGCCGCCGCCCCGGCCGCCCCCGCCGCGGAGCCAGCCGCTGCCCCGGCCGCCGAGCCCGCAGCTGCCCCGGCCGCCGAGCCTGCCGCTGCCCCGGCTGCCGCGCCCGCAGCCGGAAACTAGGGCTCCCCGCTCTACACCATCGCCGGCAGCGCTTTCTCGCGCCGGCCGGAGGCGCAGATGGCCCAAGACCTACGCGCCCGCGTCGAGGCCGCCTACCGCGACCGCGCCCTGCTCAAGGATCGCGCCTTCGCCGAGGCGGTCCTCGAGACGATCGCCGACCTCGATCGCGGCGCCCTGCGCGTGGCGGAGCCTGCAGCCGAGCCGGGCGCGGCCTGGCAGGTGCACGCCTGGGTCAAAGAGGCGATCTTGCTCTACTTCGGCCTGCGGGCGATGGAGACGATCGAGGTCGGCCCCTTCGAATTCCACGACAAGATCCCCCTGAAGCGAGGTCTGGCCGCAGCCGGCGTCCGCGTGGTGCCGCATGGCATCGCGCGCTACGGCAGCTTCCTCGAGCCTGGGGTCGTGATGATGCCGAGCTACGTCAACATCGGCGCCCGCGTGGGCAGCGGCACGATGGTCGACACCTGGGCCACCGTCGGCTCATGCGCCCAGATCGGCCGTAACGTCCACCTCTCGGGTGGCGTCGGCATCGGCGGCGTGCTTGAGCCGCCTGGGGCGCGTCCTGTCGTCGTCGAGGACGGCGCATTCATCGGCTCGCGCGCCATCGTCGTCGAGGGCGTCCACATCGGCGCTGAGGCGGTGATCGGCGCCAACGTCGTGCTGACCGCGAGCACGGCGATCTTGGACGTCAGCGGCCCGACGCTGGTCGAGCACCGGGGTGCAGTACCGCCGCGATCGGTGGTCATCCCAGGCACGCGACCGAAGCGCTTTCCGGCCGGTGAGTTCGGCGTCCCCTGCGCGCTCATCATCGGCCAGCGTAGCGCCTCGACCGACCGCAAGACCTCGCTCGAAGGGGCGTTGCGCGACTTCGGCGTCGCCGTCTAGCATTCAGCGACGGCAGGTACGCCGGGTTGCGGTGCTACGAGGCCGCGGCGGAATCGGCAACCGGGACATGGCTCAGGTGGCCGGCGTGGTCGGCGTACTCCCAGATCATGGCGTCGACCAGCTCGCGCACCTCGGTGATGTCGACCGAGGCCGCAGGCAGGCGCCGGCATAGGGCGAGGGCGGTCTCGTCTTGGGACAGGCGGAGCAGGCCGATGGCGCAACTCATCAGTCGGGCGTTGAGGCCGAAGAGCCGGGTCAGCGCCTCGTCGTCGCCGCGGACATCCGCGTAATCGCCGAGGATCACAAAGACGCCCACGCTGCATCCGGCCGGTGTGCGCTCGTCAGCGGCGTCGGCGTCGGCGTCGGGGTCGGCCGCTGGCGGATCGGGCGCCTCGACCACCACCATCACGGTCGCGCCATGCAGAGGGTGATCGAACGAGAGGGCGCCGCTGCGCAACCCGAGCTCGAGCTCGACATCGGCGATCCACACCGACAGCGCGCCCTTGATCTTGTGCAGCAGCGTGAGCACCTCGGGTGGCGGCGCGTGCTGCGAGTCGTCGGTACCGGTCGACATGGGCGGCTCCTTGGCAATCGCTCGGCCGGCGCGGCTGTTGGCCTGCCCCGGGGGCGGAGAAGGACGATGGGGACGCAAGCGGCAGGCGTCAAGCGTGGTGGAGGCCCGGCTCCGCAGCGCCTGGCCCACCCGCGATAGAGAATCGGGCAGCGCGGCCTTGTGGCGCTTTCCACTTTCGCCCTGTTGAACCTCCGCCGCGACGGCGTAGCCTCCACTGGGTCGCAGCGGGCTGCGGCGCCGGCGCACCGCAAGGGAGTCGTGGATGAACTGGAACTTGCTCGGCATCTTCGCCTGGATCGCGGTGCAGCTTGCCATCGGCGTCTGGGCCAGCCGCAAGGTGCGCACCGAGGAGGACTACCTCGTGGCGGGCCGAAGCCTGGGCTACCCGATGGCCACGGCGACGATCTTCGCCACTTGGTTCGGCGCCGAGTCTTGCATCGGCGCGGCGGGGCAAGCGGCGAGCGGTGGGCTGTCCGCGACCAGCGCCGACCCCTTTGGTTATGCGCTGTGCCTGCTCTTGATGGGCACCTTCCTCGCCCGGCCGCTTTGGCGCCGCAAGCTGCGGACCATGGCCGACCTGTACCGGCAGCGCTACGGCGAAGCGGCAGAGAAGGCGGCGGTCCTGGTGATGGTTCCGACCTCGGTGCTGTGGGCGGCGGCGCAGATCCGGGCATTTGGTCAGGTGCTCGGCGCGTCGTCCTCGCTCGAGGTGCACGTCACCATCGCCATCGCTGCGCTCATCGTCATCGCCTACACCATGGTCGGCGGCATGCTCGCCGACGCCTACACCGACTTCATCCAGGGCGGTGCGCTGCTCTTTGGCCTGGTCTTGCTCGGCGTCAAAGCATGGGGTGCCGACAGCGCCCCCAACCTCGCCGACACCATCGGCCGCGCCTCCTTCTTCAATGCCGAGCGGAGCTGGCTCGAAGCCGCCGACGGCTGGGCTGTCCCGGTCATGGGGTCGCTCGTGGCCGCGGAGCTGGTGAGCCGCGTCTCGTCCTCGCGGAGCGCCGACGTGGCGCAGCGCAGCTCATGGCTGGCAAGCCTTCTGTACCTCGGTGTCGGGCTCATCCCCGTCAGCATCGGCCTCGCCGCCGCGGACCTGGTGGGCCCCCTCGACGACCCCGAGCAGGTGCTCATCGTCGCCGCTCAGCGCTATTTGCCCGGCGCGCTGTCGGTCGTGTTCGCCGGGGCATTGGTCAGCGCGATCTTGTCGACCGTGGACTCGGCTTTGCTCTCGGCGGGCGCGCTTTTTGGCCACAACGTCCTGGCGCCGCTGCTGGGCGTGCGCGACGAGGCTGGAAGGCTGCGTCTCGATCGCCGCTGCGTCGTCGGCTTCGGTGTACTGGCGTGGGCCATCGCGGAGTCGAGTGAGGGCGTCTATGCGCTGGTCGAGATGGCCTCATCGCTCGGCACCTCCGGACTCTTCGTGCTGACCGTGGCGGCGCTGCTTCCCTGGCGCCGCGGCGGGCGCTGGACAGCCCTGCTGACGATCGCGACCGGTCTTGCGGTCTTCCTCGTCGGCGACTTGCTCGGCGCGTACGAGGGCCCTTTCGTCTTGTCCCTCGCCGCTGCAGCCCTTGTCTTTGGTCTCGGCTGCGCGCTGGAGGCTGCGCCACCCGAGGTCGCGCTGGACGCGGAGGAGGCGGCATGACGATCGATCGCGATTGGCAGAACACGTTCGCCGACCAAGTCTGCAGCGCAGGTCAGGCCATCGGGCGAATCCAGCCGGGCGCGCGGATCTTCATCGGCTCCGGCGCCGCCGAGCCAACCGCGCTGGTCGAGGCGCTGGTGCAAGACGGCGGCCACCTGCGCGGCAACGAGATCATCCACTTGTTGACCCTCGGCCCCGCGCCCTACGTCGCGCCAGGGCTGCAGGAGCGCTTTCGCCACACGGCCTTCTTCATCGGCGCCAACGTCCGCGAGGCGGTCACCGCCGGCCGCGCCGACTTCATGCCCATTTTCCTGTCGGAGATCCCCGCCCTGCTGCGCCATGGCGACAAGCGCCCCGACACGGCGCTCATCTGCGTCTCACCGCCCGACGTCCACGGCACCGTCAGCCTGGGGGTCTCGGTCGACATCGTCCGCGCCGCGGTCGACAGCGCGCGCCAGATCATCGCCGAGGTCAACGTGCAAATGCCGCGCACGCTCGGCGACACCGTGCTGCACGTCAAAGACATCGCGGCGTTGGTGCCGACCGACCGCCCCCTGCCCGAGGCCAGGCCCGAGGCGCTCGATCCCGTCTGCCGCGCCATCGGCGCCGAGGTCGCCAAGCTCATCCCCAACGCGGCGACGCTGCAGATGGGCATCGGCCGCATCCCCGACGCCGTGCTGGCGGCCTTGCACGACCATCACGATCTCGGCGTCCACACCGAGATGTTCAGCGACGGCGTCATGGACCTGGCCCTCTGCGGCGTCATCAACGGCAAACGCAAGAGTTTCAACGCCGGCAAGATCGTGTCGTCGTTCATCATCGGCAGCGAGCGGCTCTACCGCTGGGTCCACGACAACCCGATGGTGGAGCTGCGGCCCACCGAGTTCACCAACGATCCCCAGCGCATCGCCAGTCATGAGCGGATGGTCGCCATCAACTCCGCCATCGCGGTGGACCTCACCGGCCAGGTCGCCGCCGACACGGTGCGCGGCCGCTTCTTCTCCGGCATCGGCGGCCAGGTCGACTTCATCCGCGGGGCGGCCCGCAGCCGCGGCGGCGTACCGGTCATCGCCCTGCCCTCGACGGCCAAAGACGGGGCGATCAGCCGCATCCAGCCGGTTTTTGAGGAGGGGACCGGCGTCGTCACCTCGCGCGGCGACGTGCACTGGATCGTCACCGAGTATGGCGCCGTCAATCTCTGGGGCCGCTCCATTCGCGAGCGGGTCGAGGCGCTGATCAGCATCGCCCACCCGGACTTTCGGGCCGAGCTGTGGGCGGCGGCGCAGGGGCGGCGGTGGATCGGCCCGCAGCCTGGGGCTTGAGCGCTGGCGGCTTGGGGTCGCTTGCGGTCAGACCGTCGCATCGTGAACCCTGGGAGGGGTGACGCTGCCTTTGTTGGCAGCGTTGGGCCAGGCAGCGGCGAGGCAGGCAGCGGTGAGGCAGGCAGCGGTGACCGCCGCAGCCATGGACGTACATCCCGGCCCAGGCAAAACATGGCGGCTAGAACCCGAATCGCGCTGGCGCTGAGGCGAGGAGGCGTACCGCGGCGGGCGCAGCGCCGGATGCAGCGCTCAGTCGACCTGGCCTACCAGCCGCCCTCGATGTCGACGACGAGGCGCCCGGTACGGCCGCCGCGCTTGGCTGCCTCGATGGCAGCGGCGCCTTCGCGCACCGGGAAGCGGGTGTCGATGGCGACGGGCATCCCGTCGGCGAGCCAGCCGGCGATGCAGGCGAGATCGGCGCGTACAGCCCGCACCGCAACAAAGGCCACGCGCCGCCGCGACAGCGCTGTCGCCAGCATGCCGAGGGCCAGCGCCGGGCCCGGCAGCGTCGTCACCAGGGCGCCCTCGGCGGCCATCACGCCCTTGACCTCGCCGTAGGTCACCGCCGCCGGCGTGTCGAAGATGACGTCGTAGGGTCCGCCGCTGGCGTAGGGCGCGGCAGCGCGGTCGAGCACCGTCGTGGCGCCGAGGCTTCGCACCAACTCGGCGGTGGCGGCGCTGCACACCGCCGTGACCTCGGCTCCGAGGCGCGCGGCGATGGCGACACCGAGGGTGCCGAGGCCGCCGGCCGCGCCGATGACGAGCACGCGTTGGCCGGCGCGCAGCCTGCCCTTGTCGCGCAGCGCCTGCAGCGTCGTGGTCCCGGCGGTCGCGGCTGCGGCAGCGCTGGCGAAGTCGACGTTGTCGGGGAGGACGGCGAGCGCGTCGGCATGGAGTACGGTGGCCTCGGCAAAGGCGCCGTGCACCGTCGAAGAGGCGTACTGTTGATGGCCAAAAACGCGGTCGCCGACGCGCAGATCCGTGACCCCCGCGCCGAGGGCATCGACGACGCCGGCGACGTCATAGCCGGGGACCATCGGCGTTGGCCGGCCGTGCAATAGCCGGCCGACGAATTGGCCTTCGAGGACCTTGAAGTCGGCCGGATTGACCGCCGAACAGGCCATGCGGACGCGGACCTGGCCCGGGCCCGGTTCGGGCTGAGGGATGTCGCGGACGGCGAGGCTGTCGATGCGTCCAAGCGCGGCGGCGGCGAGTGCTTTCATGGTGCGGGGCTCCGGGAATTCGGCGTCGAGCTGAGGACGACGCGGGCATTGAGTGCGGAGAACGTCAGAACGACGGCGAACTGAGTGGGTGCGGCGGCGCCTCGGGTGATCGCGCTCTGGCGACATGCTGGCGAGTGCGCACCGGGCGGCGCGGGGCCCGCTGCGCCTGAAGCTGAGCTGCGGCAACGGTGCGCGTGACGCGGCTGGACCCGCTGGGGCGCCGACTTGCGTGCGAGCGGGGCGAGGGGTGAGGGGTGGGGATCACGGCTGCGCTCCACGGCGGGCGCGGTGACCAGCATGGCATGGCAGGGGGTGCTGCACCAGTCGGGCGGCGACGTCGCGCCTGCGGGATGGAGCGGCGCTCGGCGGCCGGTGGCACTTCCGCATGGCACGCCTTGGCCCGCCGGCTCGGCCCCTGCTCTCCTCGCTGCCCGGAGGCGCGTCGTGTTGTTCTTGGAGCTCGCAGCGCTTCGCGCCATCCGCAGTCGCCTTCGGGCTCGTCCGAGCGTCGGCCATGTCGCCACAGCCGCCTCAGCCGGCGAGGGGCAAACGCGAGCGCCCCACCGCGTCGACGACGCGATCGCCAGCGCTGGAGCCCCCATGTCGACCTTTCTCTCTGCCTTCTGCTCATGAACACCAGGCGAATCTCCGCGCGATGAGAACGTTGCCGGTGACTCGACCTTGCTGAGGCCAACGCGGCTCCGTAGCCTAGGGGTCCATGGGGTCTCGGGTGCGAGTTCGTCGGCAGATGCCGCCCACGTCGCAGGCGTCCGTCGCCAGAGAGAACAGGAACGATGTCGAACTCTTTGCAGGCGGCGCCATCGCCTGGCAGTGCCATTTCGCCGGGCGCAGCCTTCGGGCCGGGCCGGCGACGACGCCTGCCGAAGCTCGTCGCCCTGACCTGTGTGGCGCTGCTGATCGGCTGTGAAGGCGCCAGCCCGACGGGCGAGGGCGGGACCCAAGGCGGCGCGGGCTCGGCGGTCTGCTAGACCGACGCTGACTGCGCAGCGTTCGACGACAGCAACGCCTGCAACGGCGTGGTGCGCTGTGACTCGAGCGGCTCGGTCGCCATCTGCCGACTCGACGTGGCCAGCGTCGTGAAGTGCGACCCGAGCGGAGACACCGCGTGCGCCCTCAACGTCTTTGCACCCGACAAGGGCACCTGCGCCATGACGCCCACGGCCAAGGGCACGGTCTGTGACGACGGCGACGTCTGCACGAGCGGCGACCTCTGCGAGGCCGGCGTCTGCAGGGCAGGCCCCGGCAACCTCTGTGGGTGCAAGGTCGATGGCGACTGCAAGGACGACGGCGACCTCTGCAACGGCGTAGCGTTCTGCGACCAGGCGACGTTGCCGTGGACGTGTCGGCCCAAGCCCAAGTCGGCCATTGTCTGCGACACCAGCGCCGATGGCGCCTGCGTTGAGACGGCCTGCGACCCTGTGAGCGGCGCCTGCAAATCCGGCGACCGCGCCAAGGGCAGCGCCTGCGACGACGGCGATCCATGCACGGCTGGCGACGCCTGCGAGGACGGCAGCTGCAAGGGGAGCACCAACACCTGCACCTGCAACAAAGACAGCGACTGCGCCGACGGCGACGGCGATCTCTGCACCGGCGTGCCGTACTGCGACAAGTCCGGCGCCAAGCCCGTGTGCCAGACCAATCCGGCGACCATCGTCGTCTGCTCGACCGTGGCTGACACCGACTGCCGTAAGAACGTCTGCGATAAGTCGCTCGGTTCCTGCAAGTTGACCTCGGTGGTCGACAAGAGCGCCTGCGACGATGGCGACGCCTGAACCAAGGGCGAGATCTGCGCCGGTGGCGTGTGCGCTGGCGGCACCGACGCCTGCAAGTGCCAGAGCGACGCCGACTGCAAAGATGCCGACGACGGCAACCTCTGCAATGGCCTTCCCTACTGCAACCAGGCGTCCGGCAAGTGCGTGACCAACCCGGCGACGGTCGTGTCCTGCCCAACGGTCAACGACAGCCCGCATGGACGCCCTCGGCGATGTGGCCTGGGAGACGACGTTGGTCGGCAGCGTCGCGGACGCCGAGACCGCGCTGACCAAGGTCGCCGCGGTGGAGGGTGGCGACGTCATCGTCGCGGGCCAGGCCAATTACGGCGTCGGCGGCTTGGACTACGTCGTCGCGCGGCTCGACGCCAAGGGCAAGCAACTCTGGGTCAAACCGTTCGGTTCGGCGTCCAACCAGGCCGATCGCTTGACGGCGTTGGCGGTCGGGACGGGCGGAACGCTGGCGCTCGGCGGCACGACGGACAAGCCAGCCGGCTCGGTCACCAGTCCCTACTCGGCGCGCCTGATGAATGTGATGCGCTTGTCGGCCGTCGGCGACGTGATCGTGCCGGCGGTCGCCAGCAATCTAGGTCAGACCGATCTCGTGTCGTCGTTGCTGTTCGGCGCCGACGGCGCGCTCTACGCCACCATTGCCGGCGGGAGCGCCAAGGGCATCAAGCGTTCCGAGCTCCGCCGCCTCGCCGCGGATGGCTCCCTCGTGTGGTCTCGCGGCCACTTCACGGGCGGCCAGGACACCGGGCACTACGCCGTCCTTGGGATCGGCGACGGCGAGTTGATGACAGTGCACATCGGGGCGGGCGCGACGGTCCTCGACACCGCGACGCGAGGCGTGACGCGCTTCAAGGCCGATGGGACGGAGCGCTGGTCTCAGCTCGGACCGTCGCAAAGCAAGACCGTTGCCGCCATCGCCGCGGACAGCAAGCATATCGTCATCGTCGACCGCGAGGAGCAGCAGAAGGGCAACCCGAACGTGCGCGTCTCCATGGTCGACGCGTTTGGCAATGAGCTCTGGTTCCAGGGCCACGACAGCGGCGCCCCAGACGTTCCGACCGGCGCGACGCTTCTGAGCGACGGCGGCGTCGTGGTCGTCGGCGGCCAGGCGCTCGGCAAGGGCGGCGAGGAGGTCGGGCAGCTCTGGCGCCTGGATCGCTGGGGCCACAAGGCCTGC
>CANLIC010000027.1 GCA_947491025.1 Myxococcales bacterium | reverse complement strand
GGAAGACTGCCCGGGCTACAAAGGGCCGGACGTGCACCATGGCGAGCGCCACCTTTAGCAATGAAGCCCGAGTCGTGGCTAGGAAAGCCATTGCCGAACCATGCAGTCCCGGGTAAATTCGCTTCGCACGCGTCGGGTGAATGCGTACACGAAATTCAATGTCCTGCTCTTCTTGTGGGAGAGCGTCGGACTCTGGCGACCGCGTCTGCGCACCACTGTGATCTCGTGGATGGATCTGGTCGGTGACCGCACGGTGGACCCGCTCATTCGGACGCTGCTTTTCGTGTTTCGACGCTTGCTCGGCGCTGATTTCCGATTTCAGGCGCTACCGAATCCCTTCGAGGTGCGCGCGGATGGCATGGACCTCGTGATTTTTGAGGAGTTCGCCGCTGGCGCCGAGGCGCTGCATATCGCCGACCTCGGCCAGCGCGCCGAATTGTTGCGCGACGAGGGGTACCGCCAGCGCTTTGTTCGGCAATGGCAAGCCCTGTTCTCGCCGCGCGTCTACCACCGCGACTTGGGCCAGACCGATATCTTGGCTTGTCCCGATGCATCGGTGGTCGGCCGCTCCTTTGCCGAGGTCGCAGCGGAGCGCGGCACCTCGCCTGCGTTGGCCTTCCTCGACCTCTGCGCCGAGCACGGCGCCGCGCTTCGCTGGCACTCCGTCGTCGCCAACGACAGGCCCGACGTGCTGTCGGCGCTGGTCTCGCACCCCGGCGTGCTCATCGGATTTTCCGACGCCGGCGCCCACCTGCGCAACATGGCGTTCTATGACTTTCCGCTGCGGCTGCTGCGCCTCTGCGAGCGTCAGCGGCAGGCGGGCAAGAAGGCGATGAGCGCGGGGCGGGCCGTCCAGCGGCTGACCAGCGAGATCGCCGACTTCTACCGCATCGACGCCGGCCGGGTGCGCGTCGGCGGCCGCGCCGACTTGGTGCTGCTCGACCCACGCGCCTTGGTGGAGGGCGAGAGCCACATCGAGGAGGTGGCGATGCCGGCCTTCGGCGGGTTGCGGCGCATGGTCAACCGCGAGCCGGGCGTGGTGCAGGCCGTGGTGGTTGGCGGCCGCCTGGCGCTTCGGCATGACCAACCCAACGCCGCCCTCGGGCGGGAGCGCGGCTTTGGCGTCCTGCTGCGCGCGGCGTAGGGCGACGGTCGCGGGCGGCCTGCGGCGAATCAGCGCGAGAGCGCGCGGCCGAGGGCCCGCACGGCGTCCTGGAAGAGGTCGCCGCGCTGGGCGTAGTTGCTGAACATGCCGAAGCTGGCGCAGGCCGGCGAGAGCAGCACAACGCCTTGGCCCTTTCCGTCGGCGCCGGCGAGCGCCTGGTAGGACCGGGCGACGGCGTCCGGCATCGAGTCGCAGACTTCCACGGCGGCGTCGTCGAGGCCGGCGGCGAGCAGGCTCTGGCGCAGACGGGGTGCCGTGGCGCCGATGAGGAACGCTACGCTGGCGGTTGCGGCGACCTCGGCAGCGATGTCCTTGAAGTCCGAGTCTTTTTCGCTGCCGCCGCCGATCCAGGCCAGCCGCTCGCCCGTCCCCAGCGGTGTGGCGCGCAGGCCGTGAATCGCGGCGTGCGGGTTGGTCGCCTTGCTGTCGTCGACGAAGCGGACCCCGCCGATGGCGCCGGCCGGCTCCAAGCGGTGAGAGGGCAAGCGAAAAGTGCGGAGCGCGGGTCCGAGCGTCGTCAAGGGCACGCCCAGCGCCAGGACGGCGGCGCAGGCGGCCAGGGCGTTGTCGAGGTTGTGCACGCCGAGCATCGGCCGTCCGGCGTCGGCGCCGAGCGTTTCGCTGTGCGCGAGGTGCAGCGCGTGGCCGGCCGGGCCGAGCAGGCAGAGCGCGCCCTGGACGATGGCGAAGCGATCGGCCATCCCGCCCACCGACGACAGGTCGCGCCGTCCAGAAAAGAGCGCCAGCGCCGGCCCGCGCGGCGTGCGGGCGCCGAGGGCGTCTGCCAGCGCCTGGAGGGCCGGGTCGTGGCCGTTGACCACCACTGCCTCGCCGGGGCCAAGACGCAGCGCCGGCGCCACCATGCTGTCGATGTAGGCGAGCCTGTCGCCGGCGAACCAGTCGAGGTGGTCGTCGGCGACGTTGGTCAGCACCAGCACGCGCGGGCGAAAAGCGCTGGTCGTGACCAGCTGGAACTCGCTGACTTCGGCGACCACGACCGCGTCGGGGGCGAGGCTGTCGACGACGCTGCAGAGCGGGTCGCCGATGTTGCCGGCGCAGGCAGTCTTGTACCCGGCTTGCCGCAGCAGGTGGTCGATGAGCAGCGTGGTCGTCGTTTTGCCGTCGGTGCCGGTGATGGCGATGATCGGGTGGCCGCGGCCGGCGTTGGCGGCGCGGTCGAGGCGATAGAAGAGCTCGATCTCGCCGACGATGGCCAGGGCGGAGGCTTTGGCGCGGCGAAAGGTCGGGGTGTGCGGCGACAGACCGGGCGACACCACGGCGATCTCGGCCGGTCGCGCCGTGTAGCCCTGGCCGCAGCGCGCGCGCACCCGCGGATCCAAGCGGCGCAGCGCGTCGGCGAGCGCCTCTTCGGGCTTGTCGTCGAACGCGACGACGTCCGCGCCGCGGGCGCATAGGGCGTTGGCGGCGGCGATGCCCGAGACGCCGAGCCCGAGGACGGCGAAGCGGGCGCCGCGTAGGTCATCCCACACCTCGCGCGCCAACAGCGTCTGCTGCGCCGCGCGCAGCGCTTCCTCTTCGGCGACACCGTCGGCGATGGCGTCGACCTCGGCGCGGGTCGGAGGGGCGCTCACGCCGCCCCCGACGAAGCGGCGCCTTCGCCGCGGCCTGACGAGCCGGCCTGGGCCTTCAGCCGTTGGGCCACCCAGCGATCGGCCATGCGGAAGAGGTCATCGCCGCCGAAAAAGAGCACGGTCGCGGGCCGCTGCGTCGTCGCCTCGAGGTGGGCTGGGATGGCGTCCATGTCGTGGACGTACTCGACGCGGGGGCAGCGCTCGCGAATGCGGCGACAGAGCATGTCGGTGTCGACGCCGGGGATCGGCACCTCGCCGGCGGTGTAGAGCTCGGTGACGACGACGCGATCTGCGCCGGCAAAGGCGAGCGCGTAGTCGTCCTGCAGGTAGTGGATCATCGTGAAGCGGTAGGGCTTGAACACCGCCACCAGCTCGCTCGACGGCGGCTCGCCTTCGTCGGAATCGACGAGCGGGATCTGCGCCAAGGCGGCCGGCCGCTGGGCCGAGGCTGCCTCCAGCACGCGGCGGATGCCGGTCGGGTGGCTAATGTAATCCTTGACGATCTCGATGCCGTCGGCCTCCACCAAGGTGTAGCGGTTCTCCAGGCCCCGGTAGTTGGGCGCCGCGGCCTGAATGACGTGGAAGGGCACGCCCAAGGCCATCGCCACCGTCAGCGCGCCGAGGATGTTGCCGGCGTTGTAGGCGCCTGGCAGGCCGATGGCGACCTGTCCGAGCCCGACACGCTGTCCCGGGAGGTCGTCGCCGACGCCCTCGGGCAGGAGATCGGCGTCCTTGGCGACCGAGACGTGGAAGTTGCCGCGCATGCGCTGGCCTTGCAGGTCGACACCGCGCACATCTGGCGCCGGCAAGCCCGCGGGGGCCTCGAAGCCGAAGGTCAGCACCCGCACGCCGCGCGCCGACAGCGGCCCGCCGACCGACGCCAGGATGCGGCTGGCGCCCTCGTCGTCGCGATTGAAGACTGCCACCTCGAGCCGCGGGTTGTCGAGGAAGAACGTCTCGACCATCGCTTGCAACTGAGGCCAGTCCTTGTAGTAGTTGAGGTGGTCGAGCTCGAGGTTGTTGAGCAGCGCCACCGTCGGTCGGCTGTTGATGAGGCTGCCGTCGGACTCGTCGATCTCAGCGACCATCGTCGTCGCGCCGTCGCGGGCGTTGTCGCGCCAATTCTCAAGCAGGCCGCCGATGACAAATCCCGGCGCTCGGCCGTCGGCTTCGAGCAGCCAGGCGATGTCGCCCGAGGTCGTCCCCTTGCCGTGGGTGCCGATGATCCCGATGGCCTCGCGCTCTTCGAGCAAGGCGCCGAGCACGTGGCTGCGGTGAATGACCGGGATCTGCCGCGCGCGGGCCGCCACCAGCTCCGGGTTGGTCTCCGGAATCGCCGTGCTGACGACCACCACCGCCACGCCGTCGAGGTGCGACGCGTCGTGCCCGATGCGGACGTCGGCGCCGAGCGCCTGCAGCATCGCGGTCAGCTGCGACGCCCGCACGTCGCTGCCGCGCACGTGGACGCCGCGCGCCAGCAGCAGCTTGGCGACCGCCGAGACGCCGATGCCGCCGATGCCGATGAGGTGGACAATGCCCTGGTCCAGCCGCGTTCCGTCGCGCGTCCTCACGCTCCCCCCTCACCCGCCGCTGGGCGCCGTCGGCCGCCGCCCTTGCCGGACGGTGGCTCTGGCGCTTCGTCCTGCTCGGGGTCTGCCATCGGCGCAGCGTCGTCGCCCGGCTCCCCGTCCCCCGCGCCGCCGTCCGCCGGCGCCGCCGGCAGGCTCCCTAGCAGGCTGTGCGCCCGGTGTCGAATCCAGACCGAAGGGTGGCCTGCAGCGGCCTCGCGCACCACGGCCGCCGCCGCCGCAACCCGTTGATCGCGAGCCAGATCAACGAGGGCCACCAGGGCGGCGTCCGCGACCTCGGCCTGGCTCGCCTGGAGCGCCGCCCGCAACGCCGGCACGCTGCGGCGATCGCCGATCCGGCCCAGCGTCGCGGCGGCGACCGTCGCCACGTCGGGCCGCGTGCGTCGCGCCAGGGCCTCCAGCGTCGGCCGCACGTCGCGCAGGCCGCGCTCACCGGCCTCGCGGGCGCCGGCCATCTGTTGCCAGGGCGGCGCGGCCTTCAGCCAACTGCGGACCGCGCCATCGTCGAGCTCACGCGCCAGCAGTTGGCCGCCGACGTCTTGCGCGGCCAAGACCGCCGCCGCCGACAAGCGCCGCAGCAGAAGCTCGGCCATGGCGTCGCCCTTGCTGGCCTCGGGCAGCGGGCCCGGCGCCTCCAGGGTCAGGTCGGCCAGCAGTGGCTCGCCATCGCGACCGAGGCGCTCCGCATGGGCGCTGACCCGCACCAGGAGCTGCGACGCGGCCTGCAGCTCGGCGGGCGCGCCGGTGTCGTCGAGCGGAACGGCTTGCCAGGTGAGCTCGAGGCCGGCGGGTGCGCTTGGCGACGCTGCTTCCGTCGTCGTCGCATCCGACTGAGCCTCTGCCTTGGACGACGAGAAAGGTCCGTCGGCCGCGAGGCCTGCGCGAATCGCCGCCTCGAGCGCCCTGGCGTCGATGCTGGGACCGGCCTTGGGAGAAAGGACCCGCAGCTCTTGGAGTCGGAGCGCCAGAATCGCGGTGGCTGCCCCGTTAGCGGCCGCAGCGGGCGGCGCGGCCTCGGACGTAGCCGGAGTCGGCGGCGATGGTGGGGGCGGTGCGGGCACCGAAGCGGCTTCACGGCGGCAACCGGCGCTGAGGGCCAACGGCATCCACAGGGCGATGAAGCAGGCTTGGGGAGGTCGACGCATGTGCGCTCGTTCGTCAGCGGCGGCAGCAGAGACCACCATCCCGGTCCGGCCGCCCCGCGCCACGGGGGATAGCACGATGGCGGGCCGCTGTCTCCGCCGGCAGGCCTTGGTTCGGCGCCGTATACACCGAGCCCGGTCCACGGCACCATGAACGGCGCCAGCGCCTTGGAGGGCCGCCGCCATGCGCCAATCCCACCTGCCGCTCGTCACCGCCATCGCGGCCCTTGTCGCCTGCTCGGGCGACCCCACCGCTGGCGGCGGAGGCCTCGGCGGTGTGGGCTTGGGCTTGGGTCCCGATGCAGTGGGACGCGGCGAGGCCGATGACGGCGGCGGTTCCGACGCAGGCCTGGCGCCTTCAGATGCTGCCGACGCCAGGCTCCAGGTCGACATCGCCGCTGGCGCCGATGGCGCCAGCGACGCCATGATCGGCCGCGCCGACACAGCGGACGACGCCACGGATGCCGAGGACGCCGACGACGGCGCCGCCGACGCCGCCGCCGACGCCGACGCTCCGGACGGCATAGCCGTCGCGCCCTGCCCCGCCGGTGTCCTCTGCATCGGCGCCCTGCCCTACGTCCACAGCGGCAACAGCGCGGCGCTGCCGCCCGGCACCATCGCCAGCTACACCTGCAAGGCCGCCATCGACGAATCGGGCCCGGAGCAGCTCTACCGCTTCACGTTGGCCGCGCCCGCCTTTGTCTCGGCTGCGGTCTACGACGGCGAAGGCGTCGACGTCGACGTTCACCTGCTCTCGGCGCCGAGCGGAACGGCCTGCGTCGCCCGAGGTGACAAGCACGTCGGCGCCGACCTCGCGGCCGGGACGCACTGGCTGGCGGTCGACACCTATGTGAGCGGCGGCAAAGCGCAATCCGGCGCCTACACGCTCGAAGTCGGCGCGATGACCCCCAGCGTCGGGGCCTGCGGCCTGCAGAAAGGCGTCATGAAGCGGGTCAACGACGGCGGCAAGCACCTCGCCATGCCAGCGCAGGGGCCGATCGTGCTCGAGGCGCACCTCGTCACCCAGAAGGAGCCGCCGCCCTATCCGATGACGCCGACGGCCGAGCTGGCGGAGCACTACGCGCTGTCGCAGTCCGTCACCGGCCTCGTCATGCACCGCAGCCAGCCCTGGGCGCCGCTGGAAGGGGGCTCGCACTACGGCGCCGGCATCGGCTCGCCGACGCTGGTGCCGGTGCTCGACGAGGGCTGGTACGTCAACATGTATTGGACCAAGGAGTCGCGACCGCCGCGGGGCACCAAGATGATCCTACGGCTGCCGGGCAGCGATCGCGCCGTCGTCGTCTCGGCCGGCCACGAGACGGGTCCGGGCAACCTGTCGCACATCGGCGGCACGCCCGAAGAGACCCACTTCTACGTCGGCACCAAGCACCTCTCGCCGATGACGCTGGGCATCGCCGTCGACCAGGGCCTCCCCTTTGGCCCGCGGCGCTGCGTCGATGCCGCGGCGGGCGCTGTCGCTTGCGACCCGGCGCTCCATAAGCCCGTCAACGCCGGCCTCACGGAGCCCGCTGGCGTCGGCAAGTGCCCACCTGGAATGGTCCAGGTCGAGGCCTTCTGCGTCGACCGCTACGAGGCGGCGCTGGTCGAGCTCAAGACCGGCGGCGCTGTGCCACATTCGCCGTTCCACCCTCCGGGCAGCGCCGTGGTGCGGGCGGTCTCGCTAGCCGGCGCCGTGCCGCAGAGCAACATCAGCGGCGCCCAAGCAGCCAAGGCCTGCGAAGCGGCCGGCAAGCGCCTCTGTACCGACAAGGAGTGGCTGCGTGCCTGCCGCGGCCCCGCCCAGCTCATGTACCCCTACGGCAACACCGCGAAGCCAGGCACTTGCAACGACCACCGCGACCTCCACCCCGTCATCGAGTACTTCGGCACGTCCGCCAGCTGGATCTGGAGCGAGCTGGATCACCCGTGCATCAACCAGCAGGCGGCGACGGTCGCCAAGAGCGGCACCTTCCAAGGCTGCGTCACGGCCGAAGGCGTGCACGACATGATGGGCAACCTCCACGAGTGGACGGCCGATCCGGCTGGGACGTTCCGCGGCGGCTTCTACGCCGACACCAAGGTCAACGGCACGGGCTGCGGCTATGTCACGACCGCGCATTCCTTCAGCTATTCGGACTATTCCACCGGTTTTCGCTGCTGCGCTGACGCCGCACCCTAGCGCCGCGACACCGCGGCGTGGGCGCAGCCGGACCCGGCGCCAAACCTCGAGCCGAGGCCTACTGGCTGCAGTAGCCGGGCGCGCCGCTGCCAGCGCTCACGTCGGGCAGGCACGCCTTGCCGCCTGCGCAGAGGTGGGCGCTGTCGCAGATGGCGCGGCACGTCGTCTTCTCTCCCTTGTCGCCGAACTCGCAGACGTTTCCCGGCGCGCACGACGCAAAGGAGAAGGCGTCGCAGGGCTCGCCCGTCTGGACGCTGCCGACAGCGGTACACATCCAGAACGACTTGAGGTCGTCGGCACCGACCATGGCCCGCGAGCACTGTGTCCCCTCCGGGCAGGCCCCTTGGGTGAAGGGATCGCAGCTCGGCAGGCAGACCCCGCCAAAGGGCCAGTCCGGCCAGCTGCCGACCTTGTGCAAGCCGAACAGGCTGCAGACCTCGCCCTTGCCACAGTCGCTGCCGGCGAGGCAGAGCGGACGGCATTTGCGCACGAGGGGGGTCGCTGACGGGAGGCCGTGAGCGGTGCAGAAGAGCCCCGGCGCGCAGTCGTCGAAACCGGCCTTGTTGTCGGTGCGGGTGCAGATTTCAGAGGCGCCCTTGGCCCCAACTGGCGGAACGCACTTCGGAACGATGCCAGCGCCGTCGGAGGCGAAGGTACACTTCTCCCCTTTGGGGCAGCTCCCCGCGGCACCGGCGGCTGCTTTCACGTTGCAGATGGGCGTGCCGGCGGGGTGGGCCTTGGAAGAGCCGGCGGCGAGCAGACCGTGCGCCGCGAACGCGGTCGCCTGAATCACCTTGGTCGAGAAGGCGTGGTCGAGCCGATCGACCGTGTCCTCGCCGCCGGTGCAGTGGTAGTGCGTGTTCCGGAAGTTGGCGGTGTCCGACAGCATGATGCCAGGGTAGCCAAGGCTCCAGAAGCTGGCGTGATCCGAGCGGCGCAGGTCGGAGAAGGCCGAAGCTGTCAGGTGGAAGCTCTCGAGGTTGACGTTGATGGCCGGCAAGTCGAGGGCCTTGGCAGCCTTGCGGAAGAGGTCGACCGCCGGCTGGCTGGCCGGGTCGTAGACCAGCGTGATGAAGTCGCCGACCGGGCCGAACTGCGCGAGGTAGGAGCCAACCTCGGGAAAGACGAGGTCAAAACCAGTCGGCACCTGCTGACTGCCCTTGGTCTTGTTGGTGTAGCCGATCATCTCCAAGTCGAAGACGGCGACGACCTTCTTGCCCGCTGTCGCCAGCGCCATGGCCTGGCGGCGCGAGCCAATGAGCCCGCGCTCCTCCTCGTCCCAGAACACGAACATCAGCGTTCGCTCCGGCTTGTGGTCTGCCAGCAAGCGCGCGATCTCAAGCGACCCGGCCACCGCAGTGGCGTTGTCGTCCGCGCCGGGGCAGCCGAATGTGCCGTCGTAATGGCCGCCGATGATGACCAACTCGTCTGGCGCCTTGCTGCCCGTGCGCTGGCCGAAAAGGTTGATGCCCTTGCCGTAGTCCTGATGCGAGACGTCGTAGCCGTGCGCCTTGAGGCGGTCCTCGATGAGTTTGCGCACGACCGCGTGGTGCTCGCTTCCTGGCGGTCTCGGAAGCGCGATCGCTTTCAGATCCTTGAGATAGCGCGCCTCTTCCGCGCAGCCAGGGGCACCCGGAACCTCGGCGCCGGCGCAGGCGGATGGCGCGCCGCCGTCCGCGCCAGACGCGTCGACGTTGGCGTCGGCGCCACTGTCGTCGCCAGCGCGGGTCTCTCCGCCGCTGTCGCCGCCAGCGCCGGTATCACTCACGGACACCGTATCGGTGGCGGCTGCCGCCCCACCCTTGCCCTCATCCTTGCCGCAACCCACCAGCAGCGTCACTGCGGCCACAAGGGCGATCTGGGTCAACATCGTCATGGCGCTGTCTCCTCGCGCAGGCTCGCGCCCCGCGCCCCTTGGCGCGGCGATGGGCGCCAGTCGTGGGGCGCCGCTCGCACAAGCGCGCAGTGCTCCCCTTCGACCCAAGTTCAGGCGCTGTGGCGCATGGACCGCCGTCAGGATGGAGCAGCAGGTGACGGCGGTCCGAGCATACGACGGCGCCGCTTTCGGTGCCAACCCCACGCCAGGTTCGCGACGGCGACCAGCGCCACAGCGCCGACAAAATCGGCCAGTAAATCCCAGGCGTCGCTGCTGCGTCCGGGCACAAAGGCCTGATGCACCTCATCGAGGACGCCCCAGGCCGTGGCGAGCCCAATCGCAATGAGGCCACGCGCCGCCGGCCGCGCCCGCGACGGCAGCCAGAGCCAGAGCGCGAGCAGGCCAAAGACGAGGGCATGAATCGCCTTGTCAGGCGGAATGGCGGCGGGCAGCTGTCGCAGCGCCCAGGTGACGGCGCCGAGGAGCAGGCGGCCGAGGCCGAGGCCGCCTTCGCCCTTGGGCAGCACGACGCGGCGCCAGTCGAAGCTGGAGGCGAAGAAGATGGCGCCGGCCCACACCGCGGCGGGGGCGAAGCGGAAGCGGGACAGCGCCGCGCTCACGGCAGCAGGTGAAGCAGGGTGCCGGTCAGCGAGTTGCGGCCGACGTGGTCGATGCGTACGCGGCCGAGGCGCCCGGGCCAATCGCGCAGGGCGAAGTAGTCGTCGGTCTCGACGTTGACCTTGGTGTTCTGCGGCGTCCGCCCCATCAGCTGCGGCAGCATGCCGATGCGGGCCATCCGAGCTGCCGACTCTTCACCTGCGGCGTGCGCCGTCGAGGGCCCCTCGAACAGGACCTCGACCTCTTGGCCCTCGAAACCAGCCATCCAGCGGGCGGTGATCTCGGCCTGCAGCGCCTGCAGCTCCGTCAGGCGACGCTTCTTGACCGCCTTGGGCACGTCGTCGTCGATGCGGGCTGCGGCGGTGCCGGGGCGCGGCGAGTAGGCAAAGCTGAAGATGCTAGCGAAGCCGACGCGCTCGATGAGGCCCATGGTCTCTGCGAAGTCGTCCTCGGTCTCGCCGGGGAAGCCGACGATGATGTCCGTGCTCATCGCCAGGTCTGGGCGCAAGCTGCGCAGCGACGCAATGCGCGCCTCGTACTCGGCGACCACCGTCCGCCGACGCATCATGCGCAGCACGCGCTCGGAGCCGGACTGAATCGGCAAGTGAAAGTAAGGCATCAGCTTGGGCTGCTCGGCAAACGCCGCGATCAGCCGATCGCTGCAGTCCATCGGGTGGCTGGTGGTGAAGCGGATGCGCTCAAGGCCGTCGACCCCGGCCACGGCGGCGATGAGGCCGGCAAAGTCGAGCTCGCCGCTGCCATCGCGCGCCATGCGGTCTTTGCCGTAGCTGTTGACGTTCTGCCCGAGCAGCGTCACCTCGCGCACCCCGGCGCGCACCAGGGCCTCGACCTCCGTAACGATGTCCGCCGAGGGCTTGCTGACCTCGCGGCCGCGCGTCATCGGCACAATGCAGAACGAGCAGAACTTGTTGCAGCCCTTCATCACGGTGATGAAGGAGGTGACGCGGCCGTCCTGCGGCGCCTCAGGGGTGGCGAATGTGTAGGTGTGGCGGTCGACGAAATCGACCTCGACGGGCCGAACGCGGGCGCCCTCGGCGCGACCATCGCGCACCCGGCCGACCAATTCGCCGATTTGCGTGACCTGGTCCGGGCCCAGCACGAGGTCGAGCGAGGGCGCCCGGCGCAGCAGCTTCTCGCCCTCCTGGCTGGCGACGCAGCCGCTGACCGCCAGCACCAGCTCGGGGTTGTGCTCCTTGAGCGTGCGGTAGCCGCCGATCATCGAGATCATCTTGTGCTCAGCACGCTCACGGACCGAGCAGCTGTTGATGACGATGAGGTCAGCGTCGTCGGGGCGGTCGGTGCGGCGGTAGCCGGCGCGGCTCAGCGACTCGAGCATGCGCTCTGAGTCGTAGACGTTCATCTGGCAGCCGATGGTCTCGATGTAGGCGTGGCGCAAGCGATCGCTCGCAGCGTCGGCGCCAGCAGGGGAAGAGGTCGGTGGGGTCGCAAGGGTCACGGCGAGACATCCAGCGGCGGCAGCGCCGACAGGGTGGGGTCGTGGATGCGCCAGCCGGCGCCCTCGAAGGCCAGGGTCAGGGTGCGTTGCGCTGCGCCTTCACCCTTGACCACGACGCGGGTCTCGAGCCGCCGCCCGTCGTAGGTCTGCTCCACGGGCCAGGGCGACTCGGGCACCTCGAACTCCTTGGCCCCGGGTAGCGCGAATGCTGCCAGCGCCTCACCGGCATGCAGCCGCCGCAGTCCGGCGTCTGCGCCCTCGGGCAGTGGCCGCAGCAGGTCGATGCCGCGCAGGCCCAGCGGCTTTCCGCGCAGCGTCAGGGCGGCGCGCGTCGAGGCCGACAGACAGCTCCACGCCTGCTCCCAGCGCTCGGAGCGCACCGCGTCCACGTAGCGGCGCACGCCGTCTGCAGCAGGATGCAGCGCCTCGAACGCCGTGGTGAGCGGCGCGGCCTCGGCGGGATCGCCGTCGAGACGGATGATCTGGTTGGGCGCGCAGGCGACAAGCAGCGCGAGGGCCGCCGGAAAGGCGCGGATCGGGCTCGGCACGGCGTCCTTCCTAGAAACCGGCCTGACGCTCGGCGCTAAAGTCACCTTTGAAGGGCTTGCCCGGCGTGTCGGCGACGATGGTGCCGGTCCACAGGCCATCGACGAGCTTGTCGACCTTGAGGTCGCCCATCCAGTCCTGGTCGGCGCTGGCGGGCGGCAAGTCGTCGACCATCGTGCAGGAGCCGTTGAGCATCAGCTTGCTGTCGAGCGTCAGGCCGAGCAGCAGCTGCTCAATCGGCAGCACCAGCAGGCTGACTGCGCTGTCGCACGCCGACTTCACGTTGGACTCCGAGAGGCCCAGCTTGCCGAGGATCGAGCCGCCGATGCCCTTGGCGATGCCGGCGCAGTTCACGAGCTTGCTCATGGCGCCCTGGAAGCTGGACTCGCCGGTGATCTTCTTCAAGACGACGAAGGTCAACACATAGTAGATGAGTTTTCCGTAGTTGAGCTTGATCGTCGACGAGTCGATCGTCACCTTGGTCTGCCCCGAGATGGTGCCGGTCAGGGTGCCGGAGAGCAGGTCGAGCGGGAAGTTGGGGTCGTTGACCGCCTGCTTCATGTCGAGGGTCAACTTGCCACAATCCTTGTAGTTTGGATCCGTCTTGTCGCAGCCGAGCTTCCAGTACAGGTTGACGCCGGTGAAGTTGAGCTCGCCCTTGATGAAGAAGTCGTTGCTGACCTTGAAGATGGTCAAGATACCCAACATCTCTAGCTTCTTGACGATCTGCAGGACGTCCTGGCCGATCTGGAAGAAGTCTTGCAGCCAGCTCGGGCTCGAATTCAGCAACCAGTTGGTCACGACCTTCGCCAGCGCGTCCTCAAAGAGGCCAAAGGCGGCGTCGACCAGGATCGACGGCAGCCATTGCTTAATGAGGTTCTTCACTTGGCTGATGATGAAGGCGCCCGGGTCGTAGAAGATCTGCACCGCGGTGTCGAGGATCTGCCCGAGCTGTCCGGGCACGGCGCCGGTGAAGTCGAAGTGGTTGACCATGTCGTAGGGCCCAGACGCGAGTAGCGTCAGGGTCTTCACGGTCACGGTCAGCTCGGTGGTCTGCTTGTCGATCACCAGGATGCCGTCGGCGCAGCCGGCCGCGGCGAGATGGTTGGTGTTGTCCTTGGCGAGCAGGTAGACGGCGTACTTCTTGTCGGCGGGCAGATCCTTGAAGTCGACCTTGTCGCTCAAGAACGCCGCCTTGCTGCCGATGTAGCCCGCCGCCGGGTAGATGGGCTTGAACGACGCGCAGGTGAAGGGCGATGGCATCAGCCGGACCACCACCTGGCCGAGCGCGACCTGGTTGTCGTAGTCCATGGTCACGCGGATATGGCCCTTGGGCGTATCGGTGACGGCGATGGAGAAGAATACCGGCTCGGCGCCCTCGCAGCTGATCTTGATCTTGTAGTCGACGGCGGGGCTCTTGTTGGCGCGGAAGACGTTGCCGGTCAGGCCCTTCTGGTCGGTGCCGGTCATCATGGCGTCGAAGGTGCCGGCGCCTGGGCCGTAGAGGCCGACGCTCTCGACGATCTCGTAGAAAACCGGGACGCCGCTGGCCGGGCTGCCCAGGCTGTAGTCGACGACCTTGACCTGGACCGGCAGAAGGCCGTTCGGGCCGATGACCTGCGGCACGTCGGTGTTGAGGAGCACGATGAGCTCGCGCTTGGTCTCGGCGTCCGACTCGGCGTTTCCGTCGCTGGCCACGCCGCCGGCGTCGGCACCACCGCCCGCGCCTGGCTGCACATCGCCGCCGACAAAGCCGATCGCATCGGGTGCGCCGCCGTCGGGCAAGAGCAGGATGCCGGCGACGGTCTCGCTACCGCAGGCGAGCGGCGAAAACGCCAACAGGACTAGCATGGCCGTCCGGCGCATCCAGGCCTGGTCTCGTCGCATCGGGACCTCATTCCGCAGCCAACGTCGGCGCCAAATCGGCGTCGCGCGGGCCCACGCGGACCCAGGAGCCTAGCGCATGCCCAGCGCGTCAGCAACGGCGAGATCGCGGTGCCCTTGCGCCCAGGGCTATCGGAAGGTCCGGAGCGAAAGACACCCTCACCCCCTCACCCCCTCTCCCGTCGGGCGGGAGAGGGGCGACATGACAATGAATTCAGTGCCCCCCTCTCCCGCTTCAGCGGGAAAGGGGGGGCCGCGAAGCGGCGGGGGTGAGGGTTGTCGGGGCTGACGTCGACTTTGCGACCGCCCTGCCCTTGCGCCGTGGAATACTTGTGCCGGGTCGCCCCTGCGGCTAGGCTGCCGCCCAGCGCGCCTGCGGTCGAACGGACCGGGTCGCGCCCGCCATGGCTCGCGGGCTCGACGGCGCACCCAGGCTCGAACGAACACCTCGACGCCGAAAGGAGAAACGATGGCTGCCAAGGACCTCTCTCACGCCGAACTGGTCACCGCTTTCGAGGCGCGCTTCGACTACCAGAGCGCGCGCATCGTCGCTGGCGAAGTGCTGGGCAAGGCGGGCGTCGCCAAGAAGGATGCCTACCCGGGCGCCGACTTGGACGCTGTGCGCAAGGCGATCGAGACCGCTCTCGGCGCAGCCGGTGGCCGCGTCATCGAGGCGCTCGCGCGCAGCGCCGGGCCGGCCAAGGCCGAGCCCGCCAAGCCCGAGCCAGCCAAGGCCGCCGCCGCGCCGATGGAGGCTGCGCCTGCAGCCGAGGCCCCTCCGGCAGCCGAGTCCGCGCCCGAAGCTGAAACCGCGCCGGCAGCCGACGCTGGCGAGGGCGACGAGAAGAAGGCAGAGAAGAAGAAGAAGTAGCGAACGGCGAGTCGCGCGTTGTCGCCGCCGGCCGGGTCTGCTACGAGTGGGCGTTGGGGGGCGCGATGGCGTCCCGCCGCCCGCTCGCCCTCCGCCGGGCCTGCGTCGAGGAGCCGCGCTTGAATTCGCAGACGATGCCAGAGACCCAGCCGCTGCCCAAGCGGACCCGCAGCGCCGCCATGGGCGATCCCTTCGCCGCCTTCGCGCCAGCGGGGTTGGCGCCGCGCTCGGTGGCGGACGACTCCCGCCTCGAGATTCCCGACGATCCGAAGAAGCTCGAGCGGCGCATCGCTCACCTGGTGGTCAAGGCGGTCCACGCCTACGACCTGATCGCGCCCGGCGACCGGATCATGGTCTGCATGTCCGGCGGCAAAGACTCGTACGCGATGCTGCACTTCCTACAGCATCTGCAGCGCCACGCGCCCTTTCGCTTCGAGCTCATCGCGGTGCACCTCGACCAGGGGCACCCTGGGTTTCCGACCGAGGTCCTCGAAGGCTACCTCGCCAAGTGCGGGACACCGTACGAGATCATCCGCGAGCACACCTACGAGCTGGTCCTCGACAAGCTCAAGCCGGGCAAGACCACCTGCTCGCTGTGTAGCCGGCTGCGTCGCGGCATCCTCTACAGCCACGCCAGGCGCCTCGGCTGCACCAAGGTCGCCCTCGGCCACCATCGCGAAGACATTCTGGCCACCTTCTTGCTGAACTTCTTCTACGCCGGCCAGCTCAAGGCGATGCCGCCCAAGCTGTTCAGCGACGACGGTCACAACACGGTCATTCGGCCCTTGGCGTGGGTGCCGGTCGAGATGATCAAGCGCTTCGCACAGATGCAGGCCTGGCCCATCCTGCCCTGCACGCTCTGCAGCCGTCAGCCCGACCTCAAGCGCACGCTCATGGAGCAGCTGCTGCAGACCATGGCTGGCCTCTACCCCGGCGCGCTGCAGAGCGGCCTCAACGCGCTCCAGCACGCCCACCCGCGCTTCTTGCTCGACAGCGCCTTGTTCGACTTTTCGCAGCGGGCCGGCGCCGCTGTCGAGGCGTCGGATGAGGCCGCGCTCGGCGTGGCCGCGACGGGCAGCAGCGACGACGACGATGCCTGGTCCTGAGCCGCGGCCGGACGTAGGGCGCCGCGGCGCCGGCCAGGCGACCGGCGCCGGACGGCTCGATCTCGACCGCCTGCTCGATCTCCTGGTCGAAGCTGGCCTGCTCGAACACGCCCTCGCCGTCGACCTGCGGATGAAGGCCGCCCTCAAGCTGCGAAGCCTCGAGCGTGCCCGCGAACGCACGCCGCTGGCCGACGTTGCGGTGTCGCCGGCGGAGCTGGTCGCCAGCTTTCGCCTGCCAGCGCGGGGCCAGGGCACCATCAGCGAGCAGCGCATCCAGCAGGCCTTGGCGGACGCCGCCGGCTGCCGCTACATCACGGTCGATCCGCTGCGCGTCGACGCCAACCTGGTGGTCGACACCATCAGCCAGGCCTACGCCCGCAAGAACGCGGCACTGCCGCTCGGCCACGTCGATGGCCGCTTCGTCATCGCCATCGACGACCCCTACGCCAACGACGTCCGCGAAGCGATGTCGGCCAGGCTCGGCATCCCGGTGGAGCTGGTGGTCGCCGTGCGCGGCGACATCCTGCGCACGCTGGAAGAGGCGTTTCGCTTCCGGGCCAACGTCAAGGCCGCGGTCGCCGAGCTGGGCGGGCCGGGCACCGATTTCGGCAATCTGGAGCAGCTGGTGCGGCTCGGCACCGGCGGCGATTCGCTCGACGGCGACGACAGCCACGTCGTCCAAGCCGTCGACTTCTTGCTGCGTTACGCGCTGGACCAGGCGGCCAGCGATCTGCACGTCGAGCCCAAGCGGGTCGCGAGCCGCGTCCGCCTGCGCATCGACGGCGTGCTGCACAACGTGCACGAGCTGCCCAAGGTGGTCCACAACGCCTTGATCTCACGGATCAAGACGCTGGCGCGGCTGGACATCGCCGAGAAGCGCAGGCCGCAGGACGGCCGCATCAAAATAGCGCACCGTGAGGTCGAGGTTGAGCTCCGCATCAGCACCATGCCGACCGCATTTGGCGAGAAGGTCGTGGTGCGCTTCTTCGACCCCGGCGTTTTGCTGCAGGACTTGGACGCGCTTGGCCTCTTCTCCGATGAGCTTCAGTTGGTCCGCGGCTTCGTGCGCCGCCCGAACGGCCTGCTGCTGGTCACCGGCCCCACCGGCTCGGGCAAGACCACGACGCTCTACTCGGCCCTGCGCGCGGTCGCCTCGCCGACGGTCAACGTGGCGACCATCGAGGACCCCATCGAGATGGTGGTCGAGGAATTCAACCAGACCGCCGTCAACCTGAAGCTCGGCCTAGGCTTCGACGTGCTGCTGCGGACCCTGCTGCGCCAGGACCCCGACGTCATCATGGTCGGCGAAATCCGGGACGCCGAGACCGCGCGCAACGCCGTTCAGGCGGCGCTGACGGGCCACCTGGTGCTGTCGACGCTGCACACCAACGACGCGCCGTCGAGCATCGCCCGCATGATCGACCTCGGCGCGGAGCCTTTCTTGCTGGCGACGACCATGCTGGGCGCGGTGGCCCAGCGGCTGCTGCGCAAAGTCTGCCTGTCGTGCCGTGAGCAAGGGCCGATCGCCCCCGACGTCGCCGTCGCGCTCGGCATGGAGCCGAGAGAGGCAGAGGGCTTCCAAGTCTTCGTCGGCCGAGGCTGCGCCGTCTGCCGCGGCACGGGCCTGAAGGGCCGCATCGGCGTCTTTGAGGTCATGGCCCTCGACGAGCGGCTGCGCAAGCTCGTGCTCTCGGGCGCCGACGCGGTCGAGATCGGCCGCACAGCGCAGCGCCACGGCATGCGGACCCTGCGCGAGGCCGCCATCAAGAAGCTCGCGCTCGGCCTCACCTCGCCGGCCGAAGTGCTGCGGGTCACGGCCGAAGGAGCCTTGTGAGCCACGACGACTCCGAGCGGACGCCGACCGGCCCGAGCGAAAAGGTCCGCAGCGCCGCCGCCCTCCGCTACCTCGCCGCCCGCGAGGCGCGCCGTACCGCTGCCCCGGAGCGGGTGCTGCCGGCGCCGCCGCCAGACGCCGATACGCTCTGGCGGGGCCTGCTGCGCGACGGCCAGATGCGCCTCATCGTCGCGCGCACGACAGAAGCCTGCAGGGCCATCGCCGAGCGGCTGGGCACAGGTCCGGCGGCATCGCGGGTCCTCGCCGAGCTCTTCTGCGGCGCCCAGTTGATGCGGGCCACCATCCACCCCGACGAGTCGTTGCAGCTCGCCGGCCACCAGCAGGGCGGCATCGGCTCTTTCGTCGTCGACATCTTCGAAGACGGCACCGGCCGCGCGACGCTACGGCATCCGCACCCAGTCGGCGGGGCGATCGCCGGCGGCAGCCTGCAGGTCGGTCGGGTGCGGCGCGGCGTCGGCCAGTACCGGTCGAGCGTCGCGATGGCGCCAGACGACGCCGTCCCAGCGCTGTTGATGCGCTACCTGCTCGACAGCGAGCAGCTACCGTCGCTCATCGACATCGAGGTACAGCTCGACGACGCCGGGCTGCCCAGCCTGGTCGTCGGCTCGCTCGTGCAGTTGATGCCGGAGGGCAGCCGCGAAGACCTGGCGCAGCTGGTCAGCAACATCGAGCGGGCCGGGACCGCGGCGGCGGCGATGACCGCTGAAGATCCCGACGCCATCGCCTGGGCCGAGAAGCTGCTCGCCGGCTTCCACTGGGATCAAGTGGCGCGGCAGGCGGTGGCATTCCGCTGCCGTTGCTCGGCGGAGCGCGTCATCTCGGTGCTGGCGAGCTTGCAGCCGGATGAACTGCGGGAGCTCATCGAGGGGCTTGAGCAGCTCGAGTCGACCTGCGACTTCTGCCAGACCACCTGGACCACGCCAGTGCACCAGCTGCTGCCGCTGCTCGAAGCCTCGTCCTAGGGCGCAGGGTCTCGCCCGAGTCAGCGCAGATCGCCCTCTTGGCCGCCGCGCTCTCGGCTTTGCTGTTGAGCCGCCTCGATGTGCTTGCGCAGGATGTGGAAGCGCTGCACGGAGCGATCGGCGTTGTCCAACATCTCGTCGATGATGGCGCGGATCTCGGCCGGATCGCTGACCTCGCCCTCCGGTGGGTGCAGCAGCTCGTCCAGGGTCGCCAACTCCAGTGCCAGCGCCGACAAGGGGCCGGAAAGGCCGTGCAGGGCGGACAACAAAGAGTCTAGCCACGCCGGGTCGGGGAATTGCGGCGCAGTCGGCGGCGGTGTGACCACGTGGTGGCTCCTTGGGGGCAAACGCCCGGGGTTGCTCGACCGGACGTTATCTGGCCGCCGACGCCACCGCAAGGCCGATGGCATGGCGTCGTTGCCCTGCGGCGCGAGGGCCACGACGGGGTCGACCCTCGCCGACTGGACCGACCGGCCGAGGATGCGCTACCGAAGCCCAACAACGGGCTGTGCGTACGCGGTTGCCCGAGCCGATAGAATCGTGGCACAGTCCCCGCAGACCTCAGCCGCGCCCTGCCCGGGCACCGCAGGTCGCAGCGCCCCCCGACGCGCCTCCCAGCCGCGCTGCAATCGCGAGTAGGTGTTCGACTATGCTGAATCATCTTCGGTGTTTGTCTAGCCATCACAGCGATCCGTCCGCCGGCGCTGGCGGCGCGCCGTCAAGCCTGATGACCTCAGGCGCCGCGGCGACCTTGCTCGGCGTGACGCCCCGAACCGTCCAGAGGTGGTGCAACGAGGGCCGCCTCCAAGCCGTTCTCACCGAGGGCGGCCACCACCGCATCGAAGAGAGTGTGCTGCGCACGTTCTTGCTGCGCCGGCTCCCTCCGCGACGCCGGCCGCCGCGCGCCGCCCACGCCAAGAAGCAGCGCCGAGCCTGGCGTGTGCTGGTGGTTGAGGACGACTTGGCGCAGTCGGCAGCCTTGGCCCGCATGCTGCGCTTGGTCGCCGGCGATCAGGTCGTCGTCCACGTCGAGGGTGATGGCTTTGGCGCAGGGCTCGCTGTCGCCAGCAATCCGCCCGACTTGATGTTGCTCGACCTCGAGGTGCCGACGATCGACGGCGTCGATCTGCTGCGGCGCCTGCGTTTCGCGCCTGGGCTCGAGCGCATGCTGGTGGTGATCTACAGCGGCCATGTCACCGCGGAGCGCCGCCGCGAGCTGCATGTGCTCGGCGTGCAAGAGGTCTGGGACAAGCCGCTGAGCCCGGCGGAGGTCCGCGGCCGCATCGCAGGCCTGCTGCGGGCGCTTGAGTCGACCCACGCCTTTGCCAGAGAGGGCTAGAGCCGGGCGACACCGAATGGCGTTCGGGGCAAAGTCAGGCCCTTCGTTCGCTACAGGGAAGACAAGAAGGTGAGCAGGGTCCGGCGCTCGCGCTCGGGCAAGGCCAAGAAGCGGGCCTTGGGCTTCGCCGCCTCGCCATCGTGCCAACCGACCGCCGCCGCAGGGTCGGTCGCCCTTTCGTCGTGGAGCAGGCGCGGTCGGTGCCGCAGACCCCAGAGCGGCGCTGTACGCCAGAAACGCGCTTTGGCGGGACCATCGTCCAGGCCGGCGTCGAGGCCGGGGCCGAGGTCGTGCAGTAGCAGGTCGCTGTAGACGCCCTGAACGCCGCCAAGCGCGTCGCGATGGCAGCCGACGCAGCCGATGGCGGAGAAGAGCGCCTTGCCCTTGGCCAACGCCTCGCGGTCGCGGCGGTCGGTCGGCGCCCGAGGTGCCAGCGGTGCCAGACCGCGGACGAAGGCGTCGATGCGGCGCATGGTGGCGGCGTCGACCTCGGGGTCCGCGGCGGCGTCGCTGTCGGCTTGTGCGCCGGCGGCGGCCGTGTTGGTCAGGCCCATCTCGTCGCGCATGGCGCCGCCGATGAAGCGCCACAGGTTCCACTCGTGGCATTTGGCGCCAAAGCGGGCCGGCCGAAGCACCGAGCCCCGCCCCTTGCGATTGACCACGCCGGCGATCCCGTCGCCATCGCTGTCGCCCGGGTCGGCGTTGGCAGCGATGGCCTCCTCGGGAAGCGCATCGAGCAGTCCGAGGCCAAAAAGCGGCGGCGTGCGCCGGCGGCCGCGCCGGGGCCCTGCCCGTTCGGGCGGCGTGGCGCCAAAGGTCTGCCGCCGGAGCCCCACCGTCTCGCCTGGCAGGTCGTTGGGCTCATGGACATGGATGACGTGCTCGGGTCGGCTGCCGACGCCGCCGAGGGCCGGGAGCGCGTGGCAGCTGCCGCAGGAGGGCTCGTTGAAGTGCGGTCCGAGGCCCTGCGCCGTCGTGAAATGGCGCGCAAACTCGACCTGTCCCGCGGCGAATGCGAGCAGCTGGCGCGGTGTCAACGTGCCGAGAGGCGCGCCGGGCTCGCCGGGCGCGGGCAAAGCGTAGAACGCGGCGAGGCCGACCGCGAGATCATCCACGCCGAGTGCTTCCAGGGCCTTCTGGAGCCCGTCGCCCCCGGGCTGCGGCCGCTCGCGGGGATCGCCGGCCGGGTCGTAGCCTGGGAGCGCGGCAGCACCGGGGCCCTCCGCCGCAGCGGGCACGGGCGACGTCGCCCGGGCCGGTGCGCCGGCCAGCAGCAACGCGAGGGCCAACATGCCAACTTCAACGTGCGCCCCGGTCGCGCGACGAGGTGCAGGGTTCATGGCGCTCCTTGGCTGAGTTTGCCCACGACGACCCCCAGTTGGGCATCGCCCGCCTCGACGCGGATCCGACCGGCGCTGCCCTTGCCACTGTTGCCGCCCTTTCCGCCTGCGCCGCCCGCGCCACCGCTGAGCCCGCCGTTCTTGCCGCTGCCGCCGCCGCCGCCGTCGAAGGCATAGCCGCCCGAGAGGCCCTGGCCGCCCGCCGCGGTGAGGGTGCCGGCGCTGGTCACGACCTTCGCCGCGGAAACGAAGATGGTGCCGCCGGCCCCACCGCCGCCGCCGCCGCCGCCGCCGGAGCGACCGCTGCCGCCGCCGCCGCCGCAGGCCTGCTTGGCGATGACCGAGGCCATACCGCCGGTGCCGGCGCCGCCCGAGCTGCCGCCGATGCCGCCACTGCCGCCCGAGACGTCGACAACCCCGCTGATGTAGACCTCTCCGCCGCCGCAGAGCGCGACCACACCGCCGCCACCGCCGCCACCACCCGAGCCGCCGGAAAAGCCGGGCGTCCCGCCGGCAGCGCTGGCGTCGTTGCCCTTGGCGGTACCTCCAAATCCGGCAAAGCCGCCCATGCCACCGGCGCCGCCGCCCGAGCCCCCAAAGAGCGCGGTGACGGCGTCGTCGCCGTAGGGGGGTGAGGGGCTCGTCGTCCCGGCGTTGGAGCTGCAATGGCCACCAGCGCTGCCGCCGGGTCCCATCGCGCCGCCGTGGCCCTTGCTGGCCGGGCCGCCTGCCTCGCCGCCGTAGCCCGATTCGCCGGGCTCGGCGTGGCTGCCGCCGGGGCCGCCCGTCCCGCCGCAACCGCCGCCGCCACCGCCGCCGCCTGGGCCACCGACCCCTTCGCCGCCCTTGCTGCCCGGACCGCCGCACGCGCCACGCACACCGCCGCCCGGGCCCTTGCCGTCGCCATTGCCTGGCGTGCAACCCGGTCCACTGGTGAACCCGCCGCCAGCGCCGCCACCGGGTCCGGCCACGCCCGGCGTGCCTCCGGCGTTGACTTGACCTCCTGCGCCCGCGGAGCCTTTGGCCACCAAGGTGCCGCTGATGTTGATGCCGCTGGTCGCAGCGATGACCAGGCCGTGGGCGCCCTGCACTTTCACCGTCGCGTTGAGCGGGATGGTGAAGCTCTCGACGTGAAAGACGCGCAGCTTTGGCGACCCGCCACCCTGGTCGTGGAGCTCGACCCCTGCCGCCCCAGCCGCCACGAGCGTCTGGTCGCCGAGGGTGATGGTGCCGGCGGTGGTGTCGATGACGGCGCCGCTGCCGAGGCTGAGCTTGCCGAGGGTGGGGCTGGCCGGCTTGCCGATCGGCCGGCACTGCACCGACTTCTGGCAGACGCCTCCCTGACAGGCCCCATCTTTGCAATCCCCCGCGCTCTTGCAGGGTTGACCGAGCGTGCAAGCCGCCGGACCCGGCTTGCAGCCGCCCCCGGAGCAAACATCGCCAGCCGTGCACGCATTGCCATCGTCGCAAGCGGCGGCGTTGGGCGTGTGCTTGCAGGCCTTGGTGATGGGGTCGCAGCCGTCTTGCGTGCAGGCGTTGCCATCATCGCAGCCGGCGCCGATGGCCGACCCCTGGCAGACGCCCTGAACGCAGGCGTCTCCCGTGGTGCAGGGATCGCCGTCGTCGCACGGGCCAGCGGTGCCGACACACGCCCCACCGCTGCAGGCGTCGCCGGTGGTGCAGGCGCTGCCGTCGTCGCAGGCGGTGCCCGTCGGCTTGGGCTGCAGGCCGCAGCTACCGGTGGCGGCGTTGCAGGCTGCGAGGTTGCAGGCGTTGTCGCCGCTGCAGGCCTTCGGGACACCGGGCGCGCACTGGCCGCCTTTGCAGAGGTCGCCGACGGTGCAGGGGTTCTCGTCGCTGCACGGCTTGTTCTCGTCGGGCAGCTGCTTGCAACCGGCCGCGGGGTCGCAGGTGTCGAGCGTGCACGGGTTGCTGTCGTCGCAGACCTTGGCGCTGCCCGGCGTGCAGGTGCCGTCCTTGCAGGCGTCTCCCTCGGTGCAGGCGTTGAGGTCTGCGTCGCAGGGGAAGGCCCCCTGGACGTGGCTGCAGCCCTTGTCGCTGCCCCCGGCGCCCGGCTTGCACAGGTCGCTGGTGCACGGGTTGAGATCGTCGCAGGCCAGGTCGTCGGTCTTGCCGTCGCAGTCGTCATCGAGGCCGTTGCAGGTCTCGGCGGTGCCGGGCGGCGCCTGGCAGCTGGAGAGGCCGGCAGCAGCGCAGGCGCGGACGCCATGGCAGGTGCCGACCACCGCGCCGCCAGCGCCGATGACGTCGACGCTGCAGCTGGTCTGCAGGCCCTCTTCCACGGCGCGCTGGCTACAGCTGCAACCCGCCGCGGCGTCGTCGTTGCCTGGGATGGCGGCCGGAGCGCACTGCTTGGCCTGGCCGCCGCCCTTGCCGGCCATGGGTTGGCAGCGGTGGGTGATGGGGCAATCGCCATCGGTCTGGCAGGGCGCGCCGCAGAAGCCGCCGTCGGCGCCGAGGTCGAGGCAGAGCGCGCCTTGCACGCCGAGGGCTTTGCAGTCGTTGGCGGTGGCGCAGGGGTCGCAGAGCCGGCCCCAACGCGAGGTGCAGACCGAGACGAGATCGCCGCCCGGGGATTGCACGGTGTTGCAGGCCCAGCCATCTTTGCAGGTCTGGACGCAGACGCTGGCGCAGACCTTGCCGTTCGGGCTCTCGATGCAGAAGTCCCCGTCGCAATCGGCGTTGCTCTGGCACGGACAATAGGCGCGGCCCGGGCAGCTGGCCGTCGCGTCGCTGCCGGCGGGGTCGACGTCGCCGCCATCGCCGGTTGAGTCCGCTGCACCGGCCGCGTCCGTGCCTTCGAAGAGGCCGCCGCCGTCCCCGAAGGGCAGGTCAAGCTCAGCGCTGGAGCCGGCCTGAACAGCCTCACTGCAGCCGAGCACGGCGGCCGCGAGCGCCCACGGCAGGGCCAAAGTTGCGAAGGCCCTAGACAAGAGATTCACCGCTTGCTGGGTCGATTGCATCGCTTTCGCCTTGCTTGCGTTCGCCGAGATGGATAGACCCAACGGCCGGCGGGGTCGGCGCTACGTGCCGCGGCGTCGCGCCGTGCGCCCGCTCATCCTAGCGCCAGCCCTTCGGGCCGTCTGCCCCCTCCCGTCCTTCAGGCGCAACGGGGCATCCCGCCCCGCGGCGCCGTGGCACCCTCAGCGTCGGCGACCGCCACCCTCGCCGCCGGTGCCTGGCCCCGCGTGGCCCGGTCGCGGCGGCGGCGCTGGTGGCGGTGGCGTGACATCGCCGACGGGCTCCGCCGAGATCGGCCCCAGGCTGCGTTGGGCGGCTGCGGCGAGGCGCTCAGCGCTGGCGAGCGCACCGGCCGGCGCGCCGTGGCCAAGCAGCAGGGTGCGCGCGAGCGCCAGCGCCTGGGCCTCCGGCGCAAAGGGACGGCCGAGGCGGGCGGCGACTGATGCGCTGCTGAGCAGGCCGTGCAAGGCAAAAGCCCACTGCCAGGCCCGGAGGAGGTCGATATCCTCCTCCTCGGCAAGCGATGGCTCGTCGGGCACTCCAGGGTCATCTTCGGGCGCCAGGGCGCCGCAGCGACGCGCCGCTTCGAGGCCCTGGGCGCAGAGTCCGAGCAGCGACATCAGGTGCAGCCTGACCGGCTCGCGCGAGGGTTCGGCGTCGAGGGCAAAGGGACCGGCGGCCACCCAGCGCAGCAGCTCGAAGCGCCGGGGCCGCAAGGCCGCCAATTCGCCCGCACAACGGGCCGCCAAGAGCAACGACGCCAACGCGCGCGGCTGGGCCGGCCCGAGGCCCAGCGCGGCCTGCAGTCGCTGGTAGCGGTCCTCGAGACCGGCCAGGAGGTCGGCGACCAGCGCGGCGACGATCGCCTCCTTGGCCGGGAAGTACCGATAGAGCGCGGCAGGCGACAGATCGACCGCGTCGGCCAGCGCTGATGTGGTCAGAGAGTCGATGCCGCTGCGCTCGACAAGGCCCGCAGCGGTCTTGATGATCTCAGCCTCTTTCTTTTGATGCCGCCGTGTTGCCGGCGATCCGCGACTTGCATTCACCATGTGAATGACATTTATGTCACCGCTGACACCCTTGTCAAGGAAATTCGCGATCACCTGCGCCGACATTTTGGCGGCGGCTTCCAGGACGGGAGCGTCGCGCCTCGCCGGGCTTCCCGAGTACCGGACGGAGTAGGCACATCGGCCCGGTGTCGGGGTTGCGGGGGAATGGAGGCGGCCGCAGGAGGAGTCTGAAAACGAGGGAGCCGCAGCCGCCCGATTAGAGGTCGCGGATGCAGCGCACCTGGTTGGTCACCGCATTGCCGGTCACGCCGACGGTGCCGAGCTGGAAGCTCACCCACCAATCCATCGTGTTGTCGCCAGGCTGAGAGGTGCCGGTCCAGGTGTGCTTGGCGGGGGCGCCGGGGAAGGCCTCCGTGGAGAGCGCCGGGCCGTGGGTCTTCGCATCGACGAGCCCCTCCAGCTCGCGGACCGTCGGCAAGCGCCAGCCGGTCTTGCCCTCGGTGGCGAGCCCTTTGCAGTAGGGGATGGCGTCAGCGATGTTCAAGATCGAGGGCGCGACGTCGCGCTGCCACTCGCGCTGCAGCCAGATGTCGGTGACGACCTTGCCGCCAGCGCTGACCACGAACCGCTTCTGAGGCGGATCGTAGCCGCCGCCCGCGCGCACGCAGCGCGCATAGTTGAGGCCGCTGCCGGCGAAGTAGTTGGCCTGGCCGGTGCCGAAATGCACGTCCCAGAAGTGCGTGGGCAGGCCACTCAACGGCGTCGCTGCCCAGTGCCAGTCTTTGGGCGTGCCAGGAAAGGCGACTTCGTCGATGAGCGGCGCGCTGACGGCCACATAGTCGAGCAACGTCAGCAGCTCGGTGCGCGAGGGGAGGCGCCAGTCGTCAAAGCCGCCGTAGTTCGCGTCAGCGCAGAGGTTCATGGCAGCGTCCTGGGTGACCTTGGCGGCGCTGACCTGCTGCTGCCACATCAGCTTGGTCTGGCTGTCGACCACGACCTTCTGAGCCGGCTTGGGCTCTTGCACCGTGTAGACGAGCTTGGGCGTCGTCGGCCGCACGCCCCAGACCGGCGCAACGGCGGCGCAAGCGATGGCCTTGCCACCGGCGACGCTGACCTCGACCGGGTCGTAGCCGTGGGCACAGAGGCCGGGCTGGCAGGCCCCGGCCTGGCAGACGCCCCACTTGGACTGGGTGCATGACTGGCCGTTGGCCACGGGAAGCTTGGCGCAGCCGGCCTTGGCGTCGCAGCTGTCTTTGGTGCAGTCGTTCTTGTCGTCGCAGACTTTGGAGGGCCCGGCCTTGCAGGCGCCCTTGCCGACGCAGGTGTCGTTCTCGGTGCAGACGGAGTCGTCGGCGTCGCAGGGGGCGGTGGTCGGCGTGTGTTGGCAGCCCTTCTGCTTGTCGCAGCTGTCGAGGGTGCACCCGTTGCCGTCTTCGCAGGTCAGGGGCGTCGTGCTGTTGACGCAGCCGCCAGCTGCGCAGACCGGCGTGCCGTTGCAGGCGTTGCCGTCGTCGAAGACCTTGCAGTCGACGTCCACCTTGCAGGCGCACAGCGAGGCGCCGCCTTTGCAGACGCCCTTACCGCCGCTGACCGCGCCGCCGTCGCAGGCGTCGTCACCGGTGCAGGGTTCGCCATCGTTGCAGGCGGTGCCGGCTGGAAGGGCGGTGAGGGCGCACTTGCCGGTCTTGGCGTTGCAGAGGTTCTTGCTGCAGGCCGTGTTGTCGACGCTCGGGCAGGAGACGACGCTGGCAGGGTTCAGGGTGCAAGCCGGCTTTGCGCCAGACTTGTCGCAAAACAGCGTGCCATTGCAGAGATCTCCATCGTCCTGCGCCCCGCAGTCGGCGTCGCTGAGGCAGATGCAGACCTTGGTTCCGGGTTTGCAGACGCCCTTGCCGTCGCATGCGTCGTTGGCGGTGCAGGCGGTGCCATCGGCGTCGCAGGCGGTGCTGGCGCCGAGGTCGACCATGGCGCAGGTCCCGAGCTTGGGCTGGCACTGGGCGCGCCGGCAGGCGGTGTCATCGACGGTCTGGCAGGTGACAACGGTGGCTGGATTGGGCTTGCAAGCGCCGCTCACCGCGTTGCAGTAAAGCGTGCCGTTGCACAGGTCGCCGTCATCCTTGGCCTTGCAGTCGGCATCGGACTGGCACTTGCAGGTGTCGGTGCCGGCCTTGCAGGTGCCGATCTGACAGTGGTCGCCGTCGGTGCAGACGTCGCCGTCGTCGCACTTCGACTTGTCTGGCACCGGCTGCTTCTGGCACTTGCCGGTCGCCGCGATGCACGACGACTTGCTGCAGGCGGTGTCGTCGGCGCTCGGGCACTGGATGACCGTCGATGGGTTGAGCTGACATTCGCCGTCGGCGAGGTTGCAGAAGAGTGTGCCGTTGCAGAGGTTTCCGTCCTCCAGGCCGGCACAGTCGGCGGCGCTCTTGCAGCAGGTCCATGCGCCCGGCACGCACTTGCCGTCGGCGCCACAGGCGTCGCCCGTCGTGCACTTGGCGCCGTCGTCGCAGACCTTGCCTTGGGGCGCTGGCCCCTTCTTGCAAGCGCCGGTCTTGAGCTCACAGGCGGTGACCTGACAGGCGGTGTCTCCGCTGGAGTCGCAGGCGACGATGGTGCCGGGGTTGACCTTGCAGCTCCAGACCGCGCCGGACTGATCACAGTAGGGCTTGCCGTCGCAGAGGTCGTCGTTGTCGGGGCAGTCGGCGTTGGTCTTGCAGCCGCAGCCTTGGGCGTCCTTGGCGGTACAGGCGCCGCTCGCACAGCTATCGCCGACACTGCAGGCGAGGCCGTCGTCGCAAGGCAGGCCGAGTTTTTGGGGATCGGCGCTTGTCAGCACCTCGCGGCGACAGCCGGGCTTGCCGCCTGCCCCAGGCGCCAGGTCGCAGATCTCCTTGGTCAGTTCGACTTGCGTCACGCTGCAGACGCCTGTGAGGGGGGCACAGGCGTTCTTGGCGCAAACCGCATCGAGGCTGGCGTCGCAGACCTTGGTCGCGGCCTGGTCGGCGACGCAGGCGAAAGGCTGCGCAGCGCCAGCCCCCTGCGGGAGGCAGATGTCCGGACCGCGGCAGAGGTTCTTGGCGTCGCCGGCGCCGGGCTGGGCGCACGGCTTGTGGCCAGGCTCACAAGCGCAGGTCTGGGCGCCCGCCTTGCAGATGCCAAGGGCGCAGCTGTCGCCGAGGGTGCAGGCGCGGCCGTCGTCGCATGGGGTGCCGTCGGGCTTTGGCGTGGCGCCGCCTGGCTGCAAGCACTGCGGGTCGGGGCCGCCGGAGCCGTCTGTGGGAGCGGTGTCGGTCGGCCCGGCATCGATCGCCGCAGCGTCTTCCTGCGCGCCGTCGGCGGCCGCGGAGTCGGACGCGGCGTCCGCGCTGGTTTCGCCGCCATCCGGCTCGACCTGATCGGCCGCGCTCTGGTCTTCCCCGGCGGTCTGATCGGCGCCAACGGCATCGGACGAGGCGTCGCTGCTCGCCGTCCCGGCGTCGACCGGCGCGGCGGGACCGGCACATGCGACGAGCCACACGGGCCAGGCGGCGAGTACGGAGACAAGTTGGCGCGACGCGGTGGCGCGGCCCCGCGCGGTGCGCGCGCACCAAATCCGCGCCGCAGTCGGGGCGATCGCGACCGTCATGGCTGGGGCCTCCCTGCTGCTTCGTGCCGCAGCGCCGCGCGGAGATACGCTGGCATTCCCGCCGGCGCCGGGTCAAGCGCAAGGGCAGCCTCGGCCGGACTTATAGAGGGTGTGTTCAAAAGCGGCTCCGTCGGGAGGTTGAAGAGGCTGAGACAGATCGCGAGCGCGCCCGGAGTGACCGATTGAGCCGCACTAGCGGTGCGGTGATTGAGGGAGCGAGGACGTAAGCCGCGAGCTGGCCAGCGTCTTCGGCCGCAACAGGAGCTGATTTGAACACACCCTCTTAGAAGAGAGCGGCGCTCGAGCGGTCAGGGGGGCGGGCCGCGGGGTGGCGAGGGCCATGGTCGCCCTCTGGACCCGAGGCCTCAGCGCGGCGGGCGCACGGCGTGGCGGAAGTTCAGCGCCGGTGGGCCATCAGATTCGCTGAGCATCTGCCACTTCCAGCCGCTGAAGTCCAAGTCGGGCATGAAGGTGTCAGCCTCCGGCTCCAGGTCGACGTCCGTGATGTAGGCCTCATCGACCTGCGGCCAAGCCGCCTGCCAGAGCGCGGGGCCGCCGAGCAAGAAGACGCAGGCGCGGTTGACCCAGCCCTCAGCGAGTCGGCCCTCTTCGCTACGCGCTGCCCGCTGCAAGGCCTCGTCCAGGCTGGCAAAGACCGTCGCACCCTCAGCCAGGGCGCCATTTCGGTTGGCCGCGCCAGCGGCCAGGGAGGCGCTGACCACGACGTTGATTCGCCCGGGCAAGGGCTTGCCGACCTCTTGCCAAGTGCGCCGGCCCATCACGACGACGTGGCCGCGCGTGGTCTGGCGAAAGTGGCGCAGGTCGCCAGGGAGGTTCCACGGCAGGCGCCCGTCCTTGCCGATGGCGCCATTGCGGCCCACGGCGACGATCAACGCCAGATTGACCCGCGATCCCGCAATCATCGGTTCACCATCCCCTCAGACCGCGACCTCGGCGCGAATCGCCGGGTGAGGGTCGTAGCCGTCGAACCGAATGTGCTCAGGCTCAAAGGAAAACAGGTCGGTTACGACCGGGTCGAGCCACAGCTGCGGCAGCGGTCGCGGCGTGCGCTCCAGCTGCTCACGGGCTTGCTCGAGGTGGTTCAAGTAGAGGTGGACGTCGCCGAGCGTATGAATCAATTCGCCTGGTTGTAGCCCGCATACCTGTGCAACCATCGCCGTCAGCAGCGCGTAGGACGCGATGTTGAACGGCACGCCGAGGAAGAGGTCGCCGCTGCGCTGGTAGAGCAGGCAGGAGAGGGCGCCATCCTGGACATGAAACTGAAAGAGCACGTGGCAGGGTGGCAGCCGCATCTCCGCGAGCTGCCCGACGTTCCATGCCGAGACGACGAGCCGGCGGCTGCTCGGATGGCTGCGGATCTCTTCGACAACCTGGCCGAGCTGGTCGATGTGGCGGCCGTCGCCGGCGCCCCAGCTCCGCCACTGTCGGCCGTAGATCGGCCCGAGCTCGCCATCGGGGTCGGCCCACTCGTTCCAAATCCGCACACCGCGCTCTTGCAGCCAGCGCACGTTGGTGTCGCCGCGCAAGAACCACAGCAGCTCAAGGACGATCGACCTGTGGTGCAGACGCTTGGTGGTCACGAGCGGGAAGCCCTCTCGCAGGTCGTAGCGGACCTGGGCGCCAAACAGACCCACCGTCCCGACGCCCGTGCGATCGGTGCGCGGCTTGCCCTCGGACAAGACGCGGCGCATCAGGTCGAGGTAGGGCTGCATCGAGGTTCCCCAGAGACGGAGTCGTTGCGACCGCGAGCCGACGCGGCGTCGCATGGCGCCCACGACAGCGCCGCGGCACGGGCAGCGCCGACGCCTGAGCGCGCGCGTTGCTCAGCCATGGCGGCCAGCGGGCCGGTCGAGCGCAGCGCCATGGCCGGTCAAAGCCTTGGTCAGCGCGTGCGCCTCCAACAGGTTGTCCTCAATGCTGCAGTAGGTCCAGCCGCCGTAACGGCCGATGCTATGGACGCCGTGCGCTCCGAGGTGCGTGCGCCAGCGCTGGACGTCGAGCTGTCCCCGTTGCGAGACGTGGACATACGCGGGATCCAAGACCACCGAATGCCACGACACCAGCTGATGGTCCTCGACCACGCCGCAGCGACGAAGATCGTCGAGCACGCGCGGCAAGGTCGCCTCGACATCGACCTCAGCGTCGGCCCGCAGGCCGATTTCGATGTAGAGGCTCATGCGGTCGGTGGCGAAGATGTTGTCGTAGAACCCTATGCGATAGAAGACCTTATCGCGATCTGGGATGTAGACCCAGTGGTCGCGGTCGGGGCCCTTGCGGTCGAACCCGAGGTTGTAGACGAGCACCTTGTTCCAACTGTAGAGCGCGCGATCAAAAGGCTGGCCGCAGATCGCCAGTAGGGTCGGGAGGGGCGCCGAGCTGACGAGGTGCGTGAAGCGTACCTTGCGCCGGTTGGTGGTGGCGACGCGCGCCTCGAGGTCCACCGAGAGCAGCCGCTCGGACAGATGGACGCGCGCCGGGTCGAGGTCATGCAGCAGCGCACGGACGTACTCGATGGCGCCGCCGCGCGGATAGCTGAAGTGGGCGTTGTAGCCGCCATCGCCGTCCAGCTCGCCGGCGGCGGCCCGGCCAAAGGTGCGGAAGATGTCGTCGACGTCGGCCTTGGGGAAGAAGCGTCCCATGGCCTCGCGGTCCAGCTGGTCGAGCCCCACGGCGTAGAGCTTCTCGTTGTACGGCCGCAGGAAGCGCTCGACGATGCCGCGGCCGAAGCGCCCGTACAGCATCGCCAGGAAGCTGTCTTCGGCCACGCCCTCATCGCGCGCTTGCGCCGCCGCCTGGTCGCGAAAGTGCAGGTCGTGCAGGCAAGCGAGGAAGTCGCTGAGCGGCAGCTGGTGGATGTTCTTCTGGAACGGGAACTCAACCCGGTGGACGCCATCGAGCAGGATCGAGGAGCGCTTGTGGACCTCGAACACCTCGCCGGGCGGCATCCGCGCGCGGAGAAACGACTCGACCGCAGGGTGCCGAAAGTGGAAGAAGTGCCCTGAATAATCCCAGACAAAGCCGTCTTGGCGGACGGTCTTGCAATAGCCGCCTGGCTCCGCGTCGGCCTCGACGACCTGGAAGTCGGTCCCGGCCGGCAGAAAGTTGGCGGTCGCGAGGCCGCTCATACCCGCGCCGACGATCAGATACTCCGTCTGGTCCACGTCGAATCCTGCGCTGTTGCGATTACTTGGCGACCACGACCCAGCCGCTGCCGTTGCAGAGCTGCAGGCCGGCGCTGCCGACGTAGCGCAGGCTGCCGGCGAGTTTGCTGGTGCAGGGGGCGCTGGTGCCGCCGATGCGGATGCCGCCGATGGCAAAAAGCTGCCCTTTGGCAGAGATGTCGGTGGCGCTGACGGTCGAGATGGTCATCGACCACTGGACGATGCTGCCGTCGATGCCCTTGCCCACGTCGCAGTACTTTTCGTTGCCCGGGAGCTGGACGATGCAGTAGCCGGTGTCCTTGACCTTCAGGTTCCATGTTCCTTTTGCGGACTTGCCGATCCAGGTGCCGAGATTGCCCTGCTGAGGTGGCGTCGGGCTCGGGAAGGTCAGGTTCAGCTGCTTCTCGCCGCTCTTGCCGCAGGGATCACAGAGCAAGTAGCCGTTCTTCTTGTCGTCCGGCGGCAGCAGGACCATCGAGACCTTGGAGAGGTCCGAGTTGGCGAGCTCGACCGAGAGCGACAGCGACTTGATGGCGCCGATCTCCTCGTAGGTCACGGTCGACAGCGCCTCGAGGCCGGTGTTGTCGGGGATGGGGACGTTGGGGTCGGGACCGACCTCGATATGCGTGAACTCATTGCTCAAGATTCCGCCAGACACCGCCTCCAAAGAGCCGCTCGGCGCGTCCTGCGTCACCTTGATGCAGCTCAGGCTGCCATCGGACTTGATCCCCGTGACCACCTGGCCGCTCGGGCAGCTCCCGCTCGGCACCTTGACGTTGAGGCCGGTCAGCTTGCTGCCGTCGCCGACGAACTCCTGGGCGACGACGGTCTGGCCGTTGAGGGTCTTGGCGGTCACAGACTGGGCCTTGAGGTTGAAGCCGGCAAGGTCGAGATCGCCGTCCCAGACCAATGCGGACGACTTGACGCAGCCCGTGCAGGAGAGCCCGGCGGCGACGTCGGCGCTGGCGGCGTGCAGCGCAAACGCGACGGCGTGCAGTTGGCCCCGCGGCAGCTCTGGGTCCTGTCCGACCGTGATGCCGAGCCAGACCTCGGGAGCCCCGGCCAGCGCCGCCATGTCCAGCGGCGTCACGCTGCCGAGCGAGTACGCAAATTGGCCCGCCTTGACCTCGACCTTGGCTCCCACCTGCTGCCAAAAAGGCGCGACGGCCTTCTGACCTTGGTAGAGCGCAAAAGCGACCGTGTAGCTGCCGTCGACGACCGGTCCGGCGGCGGTGTGCACGTAACCTTCGATGAGCAGGGTCTTCGGCGCAGCGGCGTGCGCACCCATCGGCCCGAGCAGGCCCCATACCAGCGCCAGGGAGGCGGCACCGCAGCGCATGGCGGCGCGCAAGGCTGGCCGCGCCCCGCCACGGCTAGAAACTCGCTCCAGGTCCATCACCACCTCCTCGCTCACCGCTGCGCTCGCCCAGGGGGGCGTCGCCAGGCCACGCCAGATCGGCGCCCGCCCGGACGGGTCACTTCCACAGCCCGCGCAACGTTTGATACCAGCCGAGCCCGATCGAAGACGCGCCTGGGGCCGCTGCCGGCATCGCCCCGGCCGCGCCGCTGCCCGCGCCTACGACCCAGGCGGCACCGCCGGCATTGCCGCGCAAGTGCATTGCGGCAAAGCGCCAGCGCACTTTGGGGGCCTCTGCCGGCGCGATCTGGCCGCAGTCCTCGTCTGTGGCGCCGTCGCAGTCTTCGTCGAGGCCATTGCCTTTGTCGACCGGACCGTTCGGGCCGCAGAGCTCGCCCTGCGGCAAGACCTCGCCTTTGCAGGCACCGAGCTGGCCGTCGGCGCCACAAGCGGCGCTTCCGCCCTTGCAGGTGCCCTTGCCATCGGTGCCGGGCGGGCCCTGGTAGCACGGTTCGGTCTTGCCGACGTCGGCCGTGCCGACGCACCCCTTGCCGGCATCGCAGCTATCGGTGGTACACGCGTTGCCGTCGCCGCACGCCTTCGCCTTTCCCGCGGCACAGGCAGCCCCTTCGCCGCCAGTACCCGCCGCGCAGGCATCGCCGTCTGTGCAGACGTCGCCGTCGTCACAGCTCGTCCCCGCCTTCCCGACAGCCTTGCAGGCGCCAGTGCCGGCGTCGCAGCTGTCGGCGGTACAGATGTTGGCGTCATCGCAGACCTTGGCCAGCCCGCCACAGCCCTTGCCCATGCAGCTATCGCCCGAAGTGCAGGCGTTGCCATCGTCGCATGCGCCCTCGCTGAGGGGCGCGAACTGGCACTTCTGGTCGACGCACGACTCCGCCGTGCAGGGGTCGCCATCGTCACAGTTGACGACGCCGCCTTGGCATTTTGCGACGCCGCCGACGTTGGTACAGGTGTCGCCTTGCGTGCAGGGGTTGCCGTCGTCGCAGCCGCCGCTCTGGGCGCTGGTCACGCACTTGGCGAGGTCACAGGCGTCGGCCGTGCAGGGGTCGCCGTCATTGCAGCCTGCCGGCCCCTCGTCGGTCTGGCCATCGCAGTCGTTGTCGGTGGCGTCACAGGCTTCTGGTCCGGGCGCCTTGCCGAGGCAAACGGTCAGGCCGCCGCCGGGCGGGGCGCCCTCGAGGCCGGCCGCGAGACAGGCGCGGTGGCCGGGGCAAGCGGCGCCGCCTGCGCCCTTGACCTCACAAGGGGTCTGCAGCTGGATCGCGATGGCGTGGCCACTGCAGGCGCAGAGCGCGTCGCCGGTCGGCACACATTGGCGTACGTTGGCGCCCTGCACCGAGACACCGTCCTTGCAGCCGTATCCTAGTGGGCAATCGGCGTCCAGCTGGCAACCCCGGCCGCAAAATGAGCCATCGCTACCCCGCCGCACGCAGCGGGTGTCGACCACGCCGGGCGCGGTGCACTCGGCGTCGCTCTTGCAAGGGCTGCAAAGGGTCGCCACGGTCGAGACACAGACCTGCATGGGATCGCCCTCGGTGGCCAAAATCTCGGCGCAGACCTCGAGGTCGCCGCAGCCTTCGGCTCCGCAGCTCGCCGCGCAGCGCAGCCCGGTCGGGAAAATGGCGCACACGGCGCTGTCGCACTCAGCGTTGGCGGTGCACGGGCAGCCCGCGGCGCCGTTGCAACCCGACGTCGCCTCGACTTCGGTTTCGACCTCGACCGCGTCGCCGACGTCGATGCCACCGGTGTCAAAGCCCACAAATCCGCTGTCCTCGACCTCTTTCGGTTCCGGGGCGACCTCCTCGCTACAGGCGGAGGCCGCGAGCAAGAGGGCCAAGAGGCAAGGCCCTGCTTTGAAGGACGAGACCCGCAACCCCTCTTTCAGGTCAGGGTCTACCGCGGCGGTGGGAGGGTGCTGGCGCATCGCCGAAACATGCTAGAGAATGAGCGTAGATGCCGCAAGCACAGGGTCCCGGCGCCAGGATCCCCGCTGCGGCCGAGCGCTCGGTGGTCCACAGCAGGGGGTCGCGATGGGGGAGGTGGGGGTCGCGGCGGATCGAGGGCAGAGGCGAGGTCGCAGCGTCTGCGGCGGCGCGTGGCTCGATCTGGCTGCGCTTTTGGCAATCGTCCTCAGCCTCGGGTCGATCCCCGGCTGCAGCGATGGGGATGGCAGCGATGGCAGCGGCTCGGGCAGCGACGCCGGTGGAGCAGCGGAAGTCGGCGGCGGTGGCGGCGGTGGTGCTGGCGCAACCTTCGCAGTCATCGCCAACGAGCAGGGCTGCCCGGTTGCCCAAGGTCCTTTCGGGCTCGACGGCGCGCCCCTCCCCGCCTCGCTGGCGAAGTCGTGCGTGGTCGAGGGCGACTTACACATCATCGGTACGCCGAGTTCGACCCCCGACGACGCCTGGCTGGCGCCGCTGCTCAACATCCGCCACATCACCGGCAGCCTGATCATCGAAGACACCGGCGTTACCCATCTCGACGCCCTCGGTCGGCTGCGCGAAATCGACGGCGACCTCATCTTGCAGGGCAACCACAACCTGGCGACGGCCAAGGGTCTGGCGGCGCTGGAGCGCATCGGCCACGACCTCGTCGTCCACGAAAACAGCACGCTGAAGGCCTTGCATACCCCGCTCCTGAAAGTGGTCGCCCACGGCGTCGTGATTCGCCACAACCCAGCGCTCGAGAGCCTTGCCGGTCTCGACCGCGTGGAGACGGTGACCGAGGCGGTCCGCATCATCGACAACGCCTCGCTGGTCGACCTCTCGGGCCTGGAGGCGCTGCGCGACGCCGGCGGGCAAGGCCTCGTCGTCGCCGAGAACCTGCGGCTCGCCACGGTGGTCGCGCTCGCGGCGCTGCAGAAGTCGGGCATCATGCTGGAGATTCGGGCCAACCCGGACCTCACGAAGATCAGCGGGCTTCAGCAGTTGCGGATGGCGACCGTTCTGCGCATCGCCAACAACGCCGGCCTGCTCGGCGTCGACGGCTTCTCCAAGCTCGATCAGGTGCAACGGATCGAGATCACGGACAACCTCAAGCTCGAATCGGTGCAAGGCATGTCAGGCGTGCAGAAGCCGACGCGGCTGGAGGTCCGCGGCAACGCGGCCTTGGCGAAGCTGGCAGCCTTCGGCGGCGCGACCGAGGCCGCGGAGGTCGCCGTCGTCGACAACGACACCCTCGGTCAGCTCGCCTTCGCCAAGCTGGCGCGCATCGGCAAGCTGGAGCTGCACGGCAACAAGGTGCTCGGCTCGATGGCCGGGTTCTTCCCGACCAAGTACGTGGACGTGCTCAGCATCTGCGACAACCCTCAGCTGCAACAGCATAAGATCGATACCTTCTTGAGCCAGCTCTACAAGCCACCGCTGAAGGTCGACGACTGCAAGGCGCCCTAGCCGCCGGGCCCGCGCGGAGCCGATTGTTCCCTAGGCGCAATGGTCTGTGCCGTCGTTGCGGTCTTGCCAACAGTGGGTGGCCACCTATTCTCGGTTCGTCGGGGCCACTCAAGGGCCCTTGGCGATCCGAGCGGGCCCAGCCCGCACCGCCCGGCAGTTGCCTAGACGGTCCAGAGGTCCCCACAGCAAGCGCGCGCCCGTCGCACACGTGGCACAAGGAGGCCGGCGATGAAGGTTCTCTCGATGACATGGGGTCGTTTCCAAATTCGGAGTGGCCGAGCCTCCTCGCTCGCGCTGACCAGCTCGCTGGCGGCAGCGTTGGCACTCAGCGGCTGTGCCAAGGACCCCTCCAAGGAGGTCCCGGCTGCCAAGGTAGAGCCGACGGCCGCCGCCGAGCCCGCTGCCGAAGCGCCGAAGGCCGAGGCGCCCGCGGAGGTCCCCGTCGCCCCCGCCGCCGCCGCTGCGCCCGCGGCCGCTGAACCCGCGGCCGCGCCTGCTGTCGAGCCAGCCGCTGCCGCCGCAGCTCCCGCGGCTGCGCCGGGCGGCATCGCTCTCTCGGGCTCCATTGTGTTCATTGGCAGCAAGGTCACCGGCAGCCACGACTGCAAGTTCACCGAGTGGTCGGGCAGCGCGCGGCTCGTCGACGGCAAGGCCGAGGGCGGCTCGCTCTCGTTCGAGGTCAAGACCGCCTCGGTCGTCGCCGACTACAAGCAGCCGAACGACTGGAGCAAGAAGCTCGAGGGGCACCTGAAGGACGCCGATTTCTTTGATGTCGCCAAGTTCCCAACCGCAACGTTCGAGTCGAAGACGATTGCGCTGGCCACCGCTGGCGAGCCCGGAGCGACGCACATCGTCATCGGCAAACTGACCATCCGCGGCGTCACCAAAGACGTGACCTTCCCGGCGACCATCAAGGTGGAGGGCGGCAAGGTCTCGGCCCAGGCCAAGTTCAGCATCAACCGCAAGGACTTCGGCATCGAGTACACCGGCAAGGCCGACGATCTGATCCGCGACGGCGTGGTGCTCGAGATCGACCTGCAGGGCTAAGCGCGCCAAGTCCGCTGCCTGCCTCGAGGGGTCCGATCCTTCCCGCGTGCCCGCGCTCGACGTTTGAGCCGGGCACGCGGCATTTTTGGCGGCCTTTTGCGAGAGGGAGATCCACGACGGAGTGCCTTGGTCGGGCGCGCGCTCCGCACCGAAGCCGGGCCACGGGGTGTCGCTCGTGGCTGACGCTGGCCTTGAGGATGCTCTGGGGCGGCCCCGAGAGGAGCCCATGAACGCTCCAGTGGGGCAAGGCAACGAGCTGCCGGCACCGCAATGCGTCAACCGCAGCCCAAGGCTTTGTCCACCATTGCATTTCCGTACGGAGTCCATACCCTGTCTTGCGAGGAGCGCTAGCTGGGCGTGGTCTGATCGGCCCGTCCGCTAGCGGCAATGCCACCTAGAGGGGAGTTTATCATGCGGAGTTTCGGATCTCACGCGATGCTGAGGGCGCTCGCACTGGCGACCCTGGCTGCTGGTGCACTGTGGTCGTCGCCTTCCGAAGCGGCAGTCCCAGGTACGGCACTGATCGAAGGCGCGCTGCTCTCGAGCGGCGGGAGCCCCGCTGCCGACGGCGACTACGACGTGACCTTCTCGGTGTACGCGACGGAGTCGGACGGCACCGCGGCGTGGTCCGAGGGCCCATTGAAGATCAAGGTCCTTGGCGGCCGCTTCACCCACGCGCTCGGCAGCGGCAAGGCGCTCGACGCCAAGGCCCTGGAGGGGCTGGCCGCGCAGTGGTTGGGCGTCAAGGTCGCCAGCGACCCGGAGCTGCCGCGCAAGAAGATCCACTCGGCGATCTTCGCGCTTCACGCGGCGACCGCGGGCTCCATCACCTGCAGCGGCTGCGTGGGTTCAGACCACATCGCCAACGGCAGCGTCGCGGCGGCCAAGCTCGGCTTCAACTACGCCGGCAGCTCCACCAAGGGCGGCCCGGCGGTCGATCTCGAGTGCAGCGGCTGCGTCTCGGTGGCTGAGATGAAGTTCGACGGCGACGTCGATCTCGGCGGCAACTCGCTCAAGGCCGGCAATGCGACCTTCACCGGCGACCTGTCGGCGAAGAGCGTGACCGCGGCCTCGTTCGTCGGCGACGGCAGCAAGCTGACCGGCATCAAGAGCCCGGCCGGCGAGTGCAAGACGGTCGGTCAGGTCGTCAAGGGCATCAACGCCGATGGCTCCCTCATCTGCGTGGCGGCGCTCGATCCGAACGCCCTGCCCAAGGATGGCCTCAACGAGATCAGCAACGACCTGCTGAGCAACCAGTTCGTCGACACCATCGACGGAGCCTCGGACGTCAAGATTCCGGACAACACCGGCTCCGACGCCATCTCCAACATGACCTTCCCGAACATCGGCGTCACGCAGTCGTTCGAGCTCTACGTCGAGGCCGCCAACACCGACCTGTCGACGCTCAAGCTCAGCGTCCTGCCGCCCGACGACAAGAAGACCGGCTGGGTGCTCTGCGACCCCTGCGGCAAGAAGGACGAGAAGAGCTACAAGGTCACGTTCTCGGTCGACAACAAGCCCGCGTCCGGCGATCTCGCCAAGTGGGTGGGTGCTAACGCGCAGGGCCTTTGGACCCTCAAGGCGCTCGACAGTGGCTACTGCATCCCGCAGGCCCCCGGCAACTCGGCCCTTTGCGACACCAACGGCAAGACCGACGGCGCGATCGTCAAGTGGTCGATCAAGATCAAGACGCTGTCGAACCAGAAGGTCGCGATCAATGGCGACACCTACGCCACCGGCACCATCAATGTCGGCAAGGACCTCGACGTCAAGGGCAAGCTCAACATCGGCGCCGGCGCGGCGATCTCCGGCAATGTCGACGTCAGCGCCAGCACCCTCGGCCCAGCGGTGACCCGCGACAGCCGCAAGTACTACGTCGTGGTGCCGGTGCGCGACCCGGCGTTCTGCCCGAAGGGCTGGAACGTCGAGATGAATAACACGCTGCGCGGCAGCAACAACTACGTGTACATGCACATCACCGGCGGCGGCCTGGTGCTGACGGACAACCAGGGCAACGGTTACGGCCAGGAGCACATCTACGCCGGCTGGAACACCAACAACCTCGGCGGCGACGCCGGCGCGGTGTGCTGGAAGGCCTATGACTCGACCTCGGGTCGTCCGCACGCCATGGTCGTCAACTACCGCGGCGGCGGGTACACCTGCCCGGCTGGCTTCCACGACTTCAAGTGGGAGCACCTCCGCGGCAACAACAGCCACGTCTACCTGCAGGCCAACCGCTGGGGTCTGCAGCTCGGCTACGTCGACACCTGGGATCGCGCCTCGAACGCCCACAGCGAGGACGGCGGCTCGTACCACCGCTACTGGCAGAATCAGGACCAGTTCGCCGGCGCCTGCTTGCGTGTGTACGGCCACAGCGAAGACCCCGAGACCGCCAACGGCGTGTTCCCGGTGGTCCTCGGCATGCACGGCGACACCAAGGAGTGCCCGGCCGGCTGGAACCTCTCGACCACGCAAGCGATCGGCGCCGGCAACCGCATCTACTACAGCGCGCATGCCACCGCGACGACGATGGGCCCCCTCTACGACTGGGGCCACAGCAACATCTACCGCTACACGCACTTCGCCCCCGGCGAGGTCAACAACGTGTGCTGGAAGATGGTGCCGCGCCTCGGTCGGCCGTCGGCCCAGGTGCGGGCGCCGCGCTTCGTCTCGAGCTGCCCGGACGGCTTCATGACGTTCAGCCGCAACAACATCATGGGCTGGAACAACCATGCCTACTTCCAGAACGGCACCAGCGGCCTGTACTTCGGCGGCCTCAACAGCTGGAGCCACAACGAGAACGACGGCGGCTACAGCGCCATCACGTTCAACGACACGGCGATCCAGAAGTTCTGCCTCAAGCTCGACAACGCCAAGCTCTAAGAGCTCGGGGGACGTCTCTGCAGTCGCCGCCCGCTCCGGTCCGCCGGGGCGGGCGGTGGCGCTTTTGGGCTGAGCTGGCGCAGGAGGTCGTTGGGTGCGATGGCGGCGCAGCGCGTTGTCTCGCCGCCCTCCGTCGACTAGCATCGAGGTGAGGAGGCCCTGATGCCAGGCCGAAGCAGCGCCCTGACCGACCCAGGCTTGGTGAGGACTCGCAACGAAGACGCGATCTTCGCCAGCGACGCGCTCGGCGTCTACGTCGTCGCCGACGGGGTGGGCGGCGAGGCTGCGGGGGATCTCGCTGCAAAGCTGACCATCGCCGCCTTCGAGGCTGCCGCCGCCGATCTCGCGCGACGGGTCCGGGTCGCCGAACGCAGCGGCCTCGACAGCGACCGCCGGGCGGTCTTCGACGGTTTGGCCGCCGCGCTCGAGCAGGCCAACCGCGAGATCTTCGAACAGGCGCGCGAAGACGACGCACTGCGCGGCATGATGTCGACGGTCACCGCCGCGCTGGTCGGCAACGCTGCGGTCTACATCGCGCATGTCGGCGACAGCCGCATGTACCTCGTGCGCGAAGGCCAGATGGATCAGCTCACCGTCGACCACACGCTGGCCGAGGAGCTCGTGCGCGCGGGGCGGGTGACGCGCGACCAGCTGAACAGCTTTCGCTTTCGCAACGTGCTGTCGCGGGCGATGGGCGAACGGCCGACGGTGGCGGGCGACTTGCTCTTCGTCGACCTGCGCGACGGCGACGACCTGCTGCTCTGCAGCGACGGCCTCACCGACGTCGTGGCCGAGGTCGACATCCTTCGGGCCTTGGTGGCCCAGCCCGATCCGACGGCGCGGCGGGCCCAGGCGCTCGTGCAGCTGGCCAACGACCACGGCGGCGCCGACAACATCGCGGCCATCGTGGTGCGCGTCGCCGTCCAGCGCGAGCCGACGACGACCGTCAGCGCACTGCCGGCGACCGACCACACCGCCAAGCTCGACCTGCTCGGCGGCCTCGACTTCTGTCAGCACCTCTCGGGCGAAGAGCGCATGAAAGTCATGCGCTACGTTCATGAAGTCGACGTCGCGACGGGTGACTTCGTCGTGCGCCAGGGCGACGAGAGCCAGGACTTCTACCTCGTCGTCGACGGCCAGCTCGAGGTCCAGGTCGACGGCCAACGCGTCCACTCGCTCGGCGCCGGCGCTTCGTTCGGCGAGATCGCGCTGGTCTCGGGCGGACCGCGTTCGGCGTCGGTGTTGGCGCGCCAGCCGAGCCGCCTGTTCCGCATCAGCCGCGATGGCTTCTACGACCTGGGCCAGAAGGACCAGGCCACCGCCGTCAAGATGCTGTGGTCCATCGCGCAGTCGCTGGCGCTGCGTGTGACCGAGTTGTCGCAAGACCTCGTCGGGGCGCGCGCCAAGCCACGCTGAGCACTCCAGAGCGCCGCCAGCGCCATCGCATGGCCGAAGGGGCTACGGGTGCCTGCCGAGGCCGCAGCCGCACGCGGCCCCGACGGCGTGCCCGGGCCCTTGGCCGCCGGGTCGATGGAACCAGAAGCTCGGCCCTGGCACGGCGGGCAGCGGCCACTGGCGCTGCAGTGTCGTCGCCTCGAAGACCTCGCCGCCGAGGCCGATCAGCTCGACGCGGTCCGAGCTGCGAATGTCGCGGTCTGGGGCGCCGTCGATGACCGCGAAGTCGGCGCGCTTGCCCACTTCGAGGCTGCCAACGTCGGCGTCGAGCCCGAGGTAGCGCGCCCCAAGCAGCGTCCCCACGCGCAGGGCCTCGAGCGGCGTCATGCCGCCTTGCACCAGCGACCAGAGCTCCCAGTGTGCCGCCAGGCCCTCGCGTTGGCCGTGGGCGCCAAGCTGCACGCTGCCGCCAGCGCGCAGCAGGTCGCGGGCGAACTTGGCGACCTCGATGTGGTTCCACTCCTCGTCCGGCGCGGTGACCGGGCGGCGGGCGCGCGGGTCGATGGCGAAGTCGGGCACGAAGCGGCTGAGCAGCGGGTGGCGATCGACGCGGGTCTTGGCGTACCAATGGTTCTCGGCGCCGAGCCCGCCGTAAGCCACGCCCAGCGTCGGGGTGTGACCGACCGCGGTCCGCGACCAGAGCTGCAGCACATCTTGGTAGACCTTTTGCAGCGGCAAGGCGTGCTCGACGCCGGTGTGGCCATCGACGACCTGCGTCATGTTGTGGTGAAAAAGCGCCCCGCCTTCGGGCACCACGAGCATTCGAAGCTCGCGCGCCGCCGACAAGATCTGCTGGCGCTGCGCCCGGCGCGGCTGGTTGTAGCTCTTGGCGCTGAAGGCGCCCGCCGCCTGTAGCCGCCGCAGGTGGCGCAAGGCGTCGTCGCGGCTCTCGACCTTTGCAAGGTAGGGAGCCTTCGCGCCGTAGAGGATCGTGCCCGTCGACATCAGCCTCGGCGCGAGCAGCCTGCCGACGCGCTGGCGCTCGCTGGCGGCGAAAAACGCGGTCGTCTCGCTCGAAGGGTCGTGGAAAGTCGTGACACCGAAGGCCAACGTCGCAGCCATCTGCCAGTTGTCCTCGGGCAGCAGCCCGTCCTCGGCCTGCGCGCCATGGCCGTGGACGTCGACAAGACCCGGGATGACCGTGCGCCCTCGCCCGCTCAAAACCATCGCACCCGCAGGCACCACCACCGCAGCGCGCGGGCCGATGGCGGCGATGATGCCGTCACGCACGAGCATCGTGCCGTCTTCGATGACCTCGTCGCCGCGCATCGTCACGAGTCGGGCGCCGACGATGGCCCACAGGCCGCGCACGGGCTGGCCATCGCGGCCCAGCGCTGGCTGCGACCACTGCAGCGCGATGGCGGTCGGCGTCGCTGGCTCGGCGGCGTCGACGGCGTAGAGGGTGGCGCCAGCGGCGAAGGTCAGCCGGGACGGCCCAGCGACGGCGAGAAAGTCGGCGCCATGCTGCGACACGCGGCGCACCGGCACCGCCTTGCTGTCAGCGGCCAACGCCAGCGGCTGGGCAGCGAAGGTGAAGGGCGCGACGAAGGCGTCCGCGTCGGCCCGGAAGGCGAGCGTGCGGCCATCGGGCAGCAGCCGGAGCGTGGTGGCGAGTTCCACCTTGGCGTGCAGGCGCTCCTCGCGATCGTGCAGGCCCACGCTCCACAGCTCGAGGCGCTGCTCCGGGCCGGGGCGCGCGAGGTAGACGCGGTCCGCTTCCGGGCCGAAGTGCGGGCCAGCGCCTTCGCGACTGAGCAGCCACGGAGACCCCGGCGCGGCCGCAGTGGTGCTTGGCCGGGTGTTGGCGGCGTAGATTCCCGTCTCGACGCCGTGCGCCGCCGTGCGCAAGCCGCCGCCCGCAACCCGGCGGTAGACGATGACGCCGCCGTCGCGGCTGAGGGCTGGCTCGACGAAGTGGCCAGGCGACAAGGCCAAGGCCGTCGCGCGTCCGGACTTGCGCTGCCAGATGTGGAGTTGGCCGGCGCGAGCGTCGTCCCAGCTGGCGAAGGCGAGGGTGCCGCCATCGCCGCTCCAGGTCGGCATCGACTGCAAGAGCGACGGGTCCGCCGCCAGTGGGCGCCGCTTGCCGCCTGCGACCTCATGGAGCCAGAGCTGGCCGAGCGCCTCAAAGGCGACCAACGCGCCGTCCGGGCTGAGCGCGGGGTGCCGGACCATGCGGACGTCAAAGCGCGGCTCGTATTGTTTCTGCGGCCAGCGCAGCGCGGCGTGGACTTGCCGGCGATCTTGCACGTGGAAGGGGATCTCGCGGCGGGCGTCATGGACCTTCTGGGCGAGGCCAGCATCCCCCGCCGGCGGCATGGCCTTGGCTGCGGCGACGGGCGGGGCGGGCACAGCCCCAAGGTCGAGGCGCCAGAGCTTGCCGGCCGCCCAGTAGACCAACGCGCGGCTGTCGGGCGTGAAGGCGAAGTGTGGATAGACGCCGTGGATCGCCCACGTCTCCTGCAGGTCGCGGTCGAGCGCGGTGTCGAGGACCCGGTCGGTCCCGGTGGCGAGGTCGCGCAGCATCAAGACCGTGCGGCTGCGGTGGCGCCGGATCCAGGCCAGGCTGCGGCCGTCCGGCGATGGCGTCGGTCGGATGGCGCCGCCAGGGCCCGCGATCAAGCGCTCGACGCGGCCGCTTTGGCGATCGATGCGGTAGATCGCGTAGATCGCGACGTTGGGGTCCTTGTTGTACTCAAACACCGCGCCTTCGGTGGCGTCGCGCGAGATGTAGAGCCATCGGCCGTCGGGCGAGAAAGCGGGCTCACCGAAGTCCTTCTGATCGTTTGGCTTCGTTGTGGCCTGCAGCCCTGTCGCCTTGCCATCGACGTCGGCGTGCGCCGGGTACAGCCAGATCTCGCCGGTACCGAGGCTGCGGGTGCCGGTGAGGTGTTTGCGGCCGGCGACGAAGCGGCCGTCGGGGGTCCAGGCGGGGCTGCTGATGAGTCGAAAGCTCTCCGACGATAGGGGCTTGGCCGCTGCTTTGGAGGCCTCGGGTCCGGTGACATCGGCAGGCATGCGCCAGAGGTTGTCTCCACCGCCGCGGTCGCTGACGAACGCGATCGACTTGCCATCGGGGCTGTAGCGCGGCGCCATATCCCAGGCCGCGCCGTCGGTGAGCTTGCGCGCCTTGCCGCCGGCGAGCGGCAGCTCATAGAGGTCGCCGAGCAGGTCAAAGCAGAGACGCTCTCCCGAGGGGTGGACGTCGACCGAGAGCCAGGTTCCCTCGCGGACGTCGATGGGCACGTCCGTGGTAGGCCCGAAGCTCGCCTCTACGTCCCAGGGCGGCGGTTCGGCGGCGTCTGCGGGCAGCGGGCGGACGAGGCTGAGGAGGCCAACGAGGGCGAGGCCCACGGCACTCGGCGCCCAACCGAGGAGGCGGGGACGCGCTGGGCATCGGAGGGCTCTGTCTTGCATGGGCTCCGGTCGTCGCCGCGGTTTCGGGCGGCTGGTTCGGGCTTGAGCTCTGCCGAAGGGGCGCGACTTTGCGCCCGCCGTCGGAGATGATCGGGCTGACCGCGCAAGCTGCGCCGAACCAGCGTGGCGGCGCGGCCGGAGCCGCGTCAACCGTGCGGCGACGCGGCGGTGCTGCGATCGAGCCAGCGCCCGGCCCGGTGGCGGACCTTGGGCAGCAGGGCGCACGCCTGAGCTTCCGCGGCTGCAGCGCGCCGGTTCAGCGCTTCGGCAGCGTGCAGAAGCGCCACCTGGCCGCGCGGGGACGTCCCTGCAACCAAGGCCTGGACCCTGCGCGCCGTAACCACAGCGTCTTGGAGCTCCCCGAGAACCTGCTGGAGCGAGACCAGCCGCCGAAGCAGCTTGCGACCCCGGGCGCGCGGCATCCCGGGCGGGCGCGGCGCTTCGAGCAGCCACTGCAGTCGGTAGCGCGCCTTCTTGACGGCGAGGCGCAGGGCGTGGAACGCGCCGAGGCGCGCGTTCTCGGGCAATACGGCATCGGCAAGCGGAAGATCGTCGAGGCCCGCGATGAAGCGCTGTACGGCGCGGGCGCAGCGCTGATGTGCGACGGCGAAGAGCTCCTGCTCGGTCGCCGACTGGGACGCCAGGGCTCCGTGCATCGCGGCCACGTCGTCGGCCACCAGCGCCGGGCCACCGGCCTTGGCTCGGCGGCGAGCAGGCGCTGGCTCGCCCGCGGCCAGGGCGTCGAAGAGGTCGAGCAGCGCCGCGCTGGCCTCGCTGCGGAGGGCATCGCGCAGACGGTGGTGGCTGGCAACACGCTGTGCATCCTGCGCCCGCAGCGCCTCTGCCAGCGCGCGCCGGTCTGCGGACGGCAACTCACGGACGATCTCCGCCAGCAGGTCGGAGACGACATCGTCGTCGCGCGCCGCGCCGGTCGCCTTGGCCAGCCAACGCAAGCCGCGCCGCAGCGCCTTGCGATCGCGGCCGGGCAACGCCTCATCGAGTTGCCCGACCAAGGCGCGGGCCCGCCGCGTCGCCACCCGCAGGTCGTGCAGGCCCTCGGCGTCGCCCGCGGCAGCGGGACCGATCGCGCCACGCAGCGCGGTGCCGAGCTTACCGAGCAGGGCCCACTGCCCCATCACCGGTTCGCCTCGCTGGGCTGCTTTCGTCATGGGCCTACGATGAGGTGGCACCCGCGCCGGCGCAAGCGGGTGACTCGCACTTCGATGCGGGCTGATGCTTCGACGCCGTCACCGCCTGGGTTGGGCTGCATCCGCCTCAAACCGGCTCGTCGAGCTTCCAAGGCGCCTCGAGCAGGGCGCGGGTCTCGCGAGCCAAGACGCTGGCTTGATAGCCGTCAACGACGCGGTGATCGAGCGTCACACTGACGGGGAGCAGCTTGCGGACCTGCACCTCGCCGTCGATGACCCGTACACCATCTTCGATGGCGCCGACCAGCACGCAGCCGAGGCCCTTCGCTGCGGGAAAATGCGGCGCGAAGGCCCGCCCAACGCCCATCATGCCGAGTGAGGTGATCATCAGGGACCCAAAGGGGTCGTTGGCGATGCCGAGCCGCGTCAGATCGAGCCCGAGATCGTGGCTGAAGAAGCTGGCTGCGCGCAGCGCCCAATACATCAAGAAGGGCGGCATCCACGAGAGATTCTTCTTGGTCGACTTGAGCATCGGGTCGTCGCCGCTGCGGATTTTCTCGGCCACGGCGCGGACTTCGGCGGCGATGGTCGCGACATCTTTGCGATCGGCGTCCGCGATGAGCGCGCCAGACAGGTCGGCCTTCTGACTCGCCTGCTGGCCGCCTTTGTCCGACGGCGGCACTGCCACCTGCAAGAAGATGCTGACGCGCTCGCGCTGCCAGAGTCGACCGAGGCGCACCGTGCAGTTGAGCCCGGGATGGCGGCGTAAGGTCTGGGCGAAGGCGCGGGCCACGGCGTGCGTTGGCGTAATTTTGTGACCAACTTCTGCGGACTTGCGATCCAGCCACGCCAAAAGCTCAGTCGCGTCCACGTCGTGGCCACCGTAAATGGTCGGATCACGCGGCGGATCCCAGGCCACCGCCGCCATGGCGCGAAACATCGATGGACGCTCGATTCGCTTCCAATCCCCCGCCATCGCTCCCCCTTCGCGCGCTAGGTCCGAGAGGCCGGCGCGGCAGACCTGTCTTGCCGCCATGGTGCGGCCATTGGCACGCGGTTGGCAAACCCGCGTTCCAGCGGGTATCGTCGCCCACCGCCGCGGCTGCCTCCGCAGCGACGGGAGTCTCGATCGCTGTGCAGGGCCTCTTCGACAGCTTCATCTCGCACGACCTCGCCATCGATCTCGGAACGGCGACGACGCTCATCTACGTCAAGGGCCGCGGCATCGTCAGCCGCGAGCCTTCGGTCGTGGCGGTGCAGCTCGACAAGCGCGGCGAGCGCCGGGTGCTGGCGGTCGGCAAGGACGCCAAGGAGATGCTCGGCCGCACGCCAAACGGCATCGAGGCGATTCGGCCACTGCGCGATGGCGTGATCGCAGACTTCGAGGTCGCTGAGGCGATGCTCCGCTACTTCATCACGCGGGTGGCGCCGCGCTGGCCCATCGTGCGACCGCGGGTCATCATCTGCGTGCCCTTCGGCATCACCGACGTCGAAAAGAGGGCGGTGCGCGAGAGCGCCGAGAGCACGGGCGCGCGCGAGGTCTTTCTGCTCGAGGAGCCCATGGCGGCTGCGATCGGCGCCGGGCTGCCCGTGACCGAGCCGGCGGGCAACATGATTGTCGACATCGGCGGCGGCACGACCGAGATCGCGGTCATCTCCCTGGCCGGCATCGTCTACAGCCAGAGCCTGAAGGTCGGTGGCGACCGCATGGATCAGGCCATCGTTCAGCACCTGCGCCGCAAGCACAGCCTGCTCATCGGCGAGCGCACCGCCGAAGCGATCAAGATCCACATCGGCACGGCTTCGCGCGTCCGCGAACTTGAGCAATTTGAGGCGCGTGGACGCGACATCGTTCACGGCGTGCCGAAGGTGGTCACGGTCCACTCCGAGGAAATCCGTGAAGCGCTCGAGGAGCCGCTGATGGAGATCGTCAACGCCCTGCGCACGGCGCTCGAGGCGACACCGCCGGAGATCTCGGCCGACATCGTCGACAAAGGCATCGTCCTCGCCGGGGGTGGTGCGCAGCTGCGCGGCCTCGACCAGATGCTGCGCGACCAGACCGGCCTGCCGGTACTCCTGGCGGACGATCCAGTAGGGGCGGTCGTGCTCGGCGCCGGGGCGCTCCTCGACAATCCGACGCTGCTGCGGCAGGTCGCGTTGCCTTAGCGCATCTCGGCACGCTGGCGCCGCTGAGAGGCGAGCGCGCCCGATAGGGTCTAGCCCCACCCTGCGCTGGCCGGCCTCCACACCGCTGCGGTCGGCGCGGCTCTGGCGACGGTCTCGCTGCAGGTGCCGGGGCGACACCACGGCGTCTCATCACGAGGCGAGCTCGCGGTGCGACGTCATCGAAACGAGACGCAGAGAAGTGGCGCCGCTGTGCCGCCAATGCATGTCCGGTCCCGTGGCGTCGCCGGTCGGGGCCAGGGTGCATCGCGAGAGCGGCGATCGGAGACGACGATCGGAGACGACGATCGTGAACCGCAATCGTGGACTGCAATCGAAAGCGACGATCGTGGACGGCAAGCATCAGCGACGGGCGGAGCGGCGGGCTACGACATCGCCCAGTCACGAGGCCTTATGGGGGAAAGGCCTCGCTTTGGGCGCGGGTCGCGGCGACGCGACACCCTGCTCATCGAGGGTGTGCGCTCGTCCGCGCGGCGATCAGGCGTTGGCCGGATCGTCGGCGGTGCTGAACAGGTCGCGGTGCGCGGCGTGCCGAGCCTCAAGCGACGTCACACCGACCGGAGCGCGGGCCCCGTCGGCGTCGAGGCGGCGCGCCAGGGCGCGGGCCACGATCTGGTGCGTGCGCGTGGTCTGCGCCGCGCCATCGCCCTGGTTGGCGAGGAAGAGATCGAACTCGGCGCTGCGGGCGACGGGCTCGAGGCGGGCGCCGCGGCGGCAGGCCTCGACGCGCAGACGCTCACCGCTGTTGCGGTTCTCCAGCAGGAACGGCAGGGCACCGCGATCGACGGCGCCGACTTCGGCAACGTGCCAATCGCCAACGCTAGCCAGCTCGGCTGCGTCACTGCTGCCTTGGAGCGCGCGGGCGCCGGCGGCGACAACGGCCGCGCCAGCGACAGAGCTGCCGACCAGATGCATGAAGTCTCGACGGGACATGGACATGACAACCCCCCAGGTGTTGCAGGGAACGACCCCATCGCTACGGTACCGCCAGCGGACGCGGTCGTCAACGTGCGTTTGACCTGCGTCGCGCTCTGGAGCCGGATCTGCGGGGGTCGGGCAGCTGACGACGGCGCGCCGGGCAGACGTTGACACTTCCCCACGCCGCGCGGGCTGTCGAGCGGTCGGGTCGCCTTGACCGTCGCGTCACCGCAAGTGATACTCGCCCGCCGTCGAAGTCCGGGCACGCCGCGGACAACGACGGCGCAAGCTACTCCCGCTTCGTCCCCGGCCTCCCGCCGGTCCCGGCGAGGCCCGCTGGCCAAGGTCGCGCCTCGCGCGCCGGAGTCAAGATGAGCGCACGCACGATGGAAGTCGTCTCTCTCCGCAGGGTCGCCAGCTCGCTGGGGCTGCGCCGCGGGGCGCTGGTCCTCAGCCTTTTGCCGTTGGCGCTCGGAACGGCCGGCTGCCAGCGCGGCGAGAAGTCCTGTCGCTACTTCTCTTTGGTGCTCGAGAAGGGCGAGGATCCCGAAGAGCGCAAGGCTGCCATCGGCGAGATCCGCCACATGTCCACGGCCGATCAGCTCAAGTGCGACGACGACAAGGTCTTCGAGCGCTTTGCGACGATCGTCGAGAAGGAGCCCAAGTATCGGGCGATGTTGGTCGAGGCGCTCGAGAGCGTCGGCAAGGCCAACGACAAGCTGCGCGCTCGCACGATGGTGGTGCTCAACAAGGGCCTGGCGTTCGACGACAGCGCGCCGATGGTCGCGAACATCATCCGCAATTGGCGCGTCGAGTCGAATGACTCGGGCAAGGACTGGTACCCCGAGAAGAAGACGGTCGACGCCCTCGGCGCGGCGCTGCGGCGCATCAAGGACGGCGATACCAAGGGCAACCTCTTGGAAGCGCTCTGGCTCTCGCTGCCGGACGACAAGTCGCGCGCGTCTTACGAGGACCTGCTCGTCGAGCTGGCCGACGCCGATCCGGCGCAGGTTTCGATTCAGGTGACGATGCGCGCGCTGAAGTACCTGACCGCGCTGCGCACCAAGTCCGACGCCGCCTTTGGCGCCTACGTGCGCGGCCTGTTCCGCAAGGACGCTGCCGGAGCCGAGGCTTACGGCCAGGCCCGCCTCGCTTTGGCGGTCATCCCGCCCGAGAAGGTGCTGCCCAAGCTGCTCGGCATCTTCGAGGGCAAGGACGAGGAGTTCGCCAAGTGGGCCAAGGAGGCCGGTCTCTTCGACTGGGAGTGGCAGGAGGGACCGAAGCTGGCACAGACCCTCGGCGACCTGCAGATGGCCGCAGCGGGACCTGCGCTGGTCGCGCGCGCCGCCAAGGCGATCGACGCCTCTGAGGAGGGCACGCCCAAGACATACGCGGCGTTGAAGCCGGGCTTTCCGTGGTCGGGCTACATCACGAGCCGGCTGCAGCTGACGATGTGGGGCATCGCGGCCCTGGGCGAGGGTGCCAGCGGCATCGCGGCCCAGATCGGAGCGCTGGCATCGAGCAGCGGGCCGACGGTGGAGCAGCGGACGATGCCGTTCATCGGCCTCGCCATCTCGGGCGCATCCAACAGCTGGCCAGAGATGCTCAAGGCGTTCCAGGCGATTCCGCCGCAGGAGCAGGCCGACTTCATGACCCCGCTCTCGTATGCGCTCGAGCCGCAGAACCTCGCTGAATGGCAGAGCGTCATCGTCGCCAGCAAGGCTGAGGGGGTGCAGGTCGCGCTAGCCGATGCCACCATCAAGGGCCGCGTCACGGTGGTCGAGCAGTGCAAGCAGCAGGTCGATGCCGCTGCCGACGACAAGGCCAAGATGCTGGCGCTGGCGAACTGCTACGCCGGCTTCCTCAAGAACGGCGACGCCATCGCCAAGGAGAAGTCGGCGATCGGCCTCGTGCATTTGGGCGCCAAGGGCGTCGACATCGTGCCGACCCTCATCGAGGCCTACGCGCGCTCGCAGCCGGTCGATGTGACCTTGCGGCAGGTGATGTGGGCCGGCTTCAAGTCCTGCGCCCAGCCGAACCACCTGGCCATGCTGTACAAGCTGCAGCAGCTGCAGGTCCAGATCCCGAACAACGAGACCTGGGACTGGGAGTTCGACATCCTGCTGAACCACCTGGCCAGCCGCATCGAGGCGGGCGGTGGTGCTCCGGCCGGCGGGGCGGCCCCGGCAGGCGCGGCGGCTCCGGCCCCGGCCGAGGGTGGCGCGGCGGCTCCGGCCCCGGCCGAGGGTGGCGCCGCGGCTCCGGCCCCGGCCGAGGGTGGCGCGGCGCCTGCGGCCAACTAAGCGTCTTTATTAAACATCGACTATCAAGCCTCGGGCTGGTGTGGCGTGCGAGATCGGTCGCTCGCCGACGCGACTGAGCGCATTGCGCGTTGACGTGCCCTTGCGTTCGCTGCTGCGGCCGAGTCCCGAATCGCGCGCGATGGGGAGCCCGGGACACGTGTTGCGCATCGGTTGGCGCCGCGCAGCGCGCCGATGGGCCCTTCGGAGCGACCTGATGGTGAGGCCCGTCTTGGGCCGCCGGAGGTCGCTATGGACTCTTCACCTCGAACAGCACCGGGCGGCCGCCTCCGAACGGGACTCTGTGCCTCCATGGTGGCGATTGGTGCGGTCACGGGCTGTCTCCCGCAGTGGCCACCGGATTCGCGGCGGCACGCCGTCGGCACGCTCCACACGCCGGAGCAGGACGCCGCGTTCGTGGGGCTAGACGGTGGGAATGCCGCCGATGGCTCCAGCTGCCGTCCTCTGTTGACCGGCGAGCTGCTGCTGCACGAGGTCGCCTTGCGGCCGACGGGCCTCGACTTTGACGGCGACGGCGTCGTCAACCTGCGCGACGAGTGGATCGAGGTGCTCTCTCTGGCTGGGGAGCCCGCCCACGCCGCTGGAGTCGTGGTCTACGTCGATGGCGTGCGGCGCGGTGAAGTGGTGGCGGGACCTTGCCTGGAGCCTGGCGCCCTCGCCGTCATCGTCGGCGCCACGTCTGGCGCGGGTGGCGTCGCCGCAAGCGTCACCCGGCTGCGTCTGAACGCCTCTCTGAAGCTGCCAGACGGCGCGCGTACCCTCGCCCTGCGGGCCCTGAGCGGCGCCGACCACGACGCAGCGACGCTGCCTGGGCCGCCCAAGGATGGCCCGGTGGTGTGGACCCGCTGGCCGCAGGCGTCTGTGGCCGGCGCCTGGCGCGACCACGGCGAAGTCGCGGCTGGCCGACCCTGGTCGCCAGGGCGCTGCAGCGACGGCGCTGAGGCCCCTGGCTGTGCCTTGGCTCGGGGCGCGCCACCTTGAGGACGCTGGGCGTGCGCAGCGCGGGTTGAAAGCGACGTGCGGCGTCGAAGACCGGCTTGCAGGCCTCTTCGCTGCGGGCACGGCCTGCTCCGAGAGCACGCGCATGGACCCGGCACCGGCGAGGGCGCGAGCGGTGGAGGATGCAGACGTGACCCAAAAAGGCCCGCGCCCCGCCGACAGGACGTCGACGGGGCGCGGGAGAGCTCGAACCGCGCGTGTTAGTTGCGGCTGGGCAGGTTGCTGACGTCGAGCTTGGCCCGGATCAGCTCGCCGAGCGTCGTCGCAGCCTCGGACGAGGCGCCGTCGTAGGCGTACTCGTCGTCCGGCTCGCCGACGCGGCGGATGGAGAGGCCGAGCTTGCGCTCCTCGGGGATGATCGAGATGATCTTGACGTCCACCTCTTGCTCCTCGGCGAGCAGGCGGTGGATGTTCTCCACCTTCTCCTCGGCGATCTCCGAGATGTGCAAGAAGCCCTCGATGGTCGGGTCGAGCTCGACGATGGCGCCGAAGTCGAGGACCTTGAGGACCTTGCCCTTGTGAACCGAACCGCGGGGGTACTTGGCCTGGATGGACATCCAGGGGTCACCCTGCAGCTGCTTGACGCCGAGCGAGAAGCGCTCCTTCTCCGGGTCGATCGACAGCACAACCGCCTCGACCTCGTCGCCCTTCTTGTAGAGGTCGGCGGGATTGATGTTGCCGTGGCCCCAAGAAAGGTCGGTGACGTGGCAGAGGCCGTCGATGCCTTCCTCGAGACCGATGAAGATGCCGAAGTTCGTGATGTTGCGAACCGTGCCCTTCACCTGGGTTCCCGGCGGGTAGCGGTTGGCCAGCACGTCCCACGGGTTCTGCTGCGCCTGCTTCATGCCGAGCGAGATACGCTTGGAGCGCGAGTCGACCTCGAGCACCACCGCCTCGACGTCGTCGCCGATGGCGACGAGCTGCGACGGATGCTTGACGCGCTTGGTCCAGCTCATCTCGGAGACGTGGACCAGGCCCTCGACGCCCTCCTCGAGCTCGATGAAGGCGCCGTAGTCGGTGAGGCTGACGACCTTGCCGGCGACGGACTGGCCGGGGCGGTAGCGCGCCTCGACAGACAGCCACGGATCGTCGCTGTTCTGCTTCAGGCCGAGGCTGACGCGCTCGCGATCCGGGTCGTACTTGAGGACCTTGACGCGCACGGTCTGGCCGACCTCGAACATCTCGCTTGGGTGGTTGATGCGGGCCCACGACATGTCGGTGATGTGCAACAGGCCGTCGATGCCACCGAGGTCGACGAAGGCGCCGTAATCGGTGATGTTCTTGACGACACCGTCGATCAGCATGCCCTCTTCGAGCTGCGCCAAGGTCTGGTTTTTCAAAGCCTCGCGCTGCTTCTCGAGCAGGGCGCGACGCGACAGCACGATGTTGCCGCGCTTCTTGTTGAACTTGATGACCTTGAAGTGGAAGCGCTGGCCGATGTACTTCTCGAGGTTGCGCACGGGGCGCAGATCGACCTGGCTGCCGGGGAGGAACGCCTTCACGCCGATGTCGACGGTCAGGCCGCCCTTGACGCGACCGGTGATGACACCCTCGACGAGCTCCTCGTTCTCGCAAGCCTCGGCGATCTCGTCCCAGATCTTGAGCCGATCGGCCTTCTCTTTCGAGAGCTCGACCAGGCCCATGTCGTTCTCACGGGACTCGATGTAGACCTCGATCTGCTCACCCTTGCTAATCGAGATCGAGCCGTCCGGCTCCGTGAACTCGGCGATCGGGATCTGACCCTCGGACTTGTATCCGATGTCGACGATCACGAAGTCCTTGTTGACCGAGAGCACCGTGCCCGTGACGATCGCACCTTCGTCGATCTCGGACTTGGCGCTCCACTCCTCGAAGAGGAGCGCGAACTCGGCCTCGTCGGCCGGCAACTGCTGTTGAAGCATGAAGAAATCCTTTTCAGTGATTCGTGCGCGGAGCCTGGTCTCGCGGTGGCTCCCCCGTCGGCTCTGCACACGGTGGCAGGCGGGGACCGCGCCGGCCTGGTCGGCCGAAGGGCCAAGAGTGTGCTGGATTTGGGGCGTTGGGTCAAGGTCGAACGGCGTCGGGCTCAGGGCTGTCGCAAGGTCCGGAGCCGACGACACCCTCACCCCCTAACCCCCTCTCCCGTCGGGCGGGAGAGGGGGACATGTCAATGAATTCAGTCGCCCTCTCTCCCGCTTCAGCGGGAGAGGGGGTGCCGCGAAGCGGCGGGGGGTGAGGGTTGTCGGCGCTGACGCCGACTTTGCGACCGCCCTGGCGTCGGGCTCAGGGCTATCGCAAGGTCGGGAGCCGACGACACCTTCACCCCCTAACCCGCTCCCCGTCGGGCGGGAGAGGAGGACATGACAATGAACTCAATCGCCCTCTCTCCCGCTTCAGCGGGAGAGGGGGTGCCGCGAAGCGGCGGGGGGTGAGGGTTGTCGGCGCTGACGCCGACTTTGCGACCGCCCCGGCGTCGGGCTTCCCTGTCGCAAAGGCAGCATCCGCCGCGACTCGCCGCCAATCGCGCCGCGACTGGGTGCATGCCTACAAAGCTAAGCTTGCCGGCCCATCGAAAGGGTTACGCCATGGCCGTGGGTGGCGCACTCAGCCCCTGCCCTTCAAGCCGCGCGGCCCTCGCCCCTGCGACGCGACCCCGCTACCACACCCGGACGTCAGCGGCTGCAAAGGGCTTGGGCCAGGTCCGGATGGCGATGCCCCCACCGCGCACGTCCGCCTCGTCGAACCATGGCGTGTTGCGGCCAGATGGCAAGATGCGGCGTGGCGGGGCGTGACGACGGCTGGCATGGACGGGCTCCGGGCAGCCGAGGCGGCATGCCGCGGCGACAGCGCCATGGTGCATCGGCGCGCTGCGGTTGCGCCAGACAATCCCAGGACGGAGCGGGGTGGACCCTTGAGGGGGGCTTGGCGAGGCGCAATGCGGCCCCTTCACGGCGCAAGGTTTCCCACGTCTTTCTAGACACTTCTCTGGCCCCGAACCGCCCGAAAGTCTCGTTGACGTGCATCCGCAGCGCTGGCAGGCTGCGCCGAGCGCGGTGGCTGGCAAGCGGCGTGACCAGGTGTTGGCCTGTGCTTGGCGACCGCCGACGTCCATTCGTCCTGGCCTTCTGAGTCGTTTCCGGGCGTTCGGAGTCTTCACATGCACCTGTCACGCAGCACGCTCTCGCTCCTCCTGGCGCTCGTCGTCGCCAGCGGCTGCGAGGCCGGCGCACCACTCGAGGACGCGGCTGAGTACGCGGTCCGTCCGTTTGCCCTCGGCGCGTGTCAGCCGTGGGCTACGACCGTCAGCGACATCGCCTTCTCCGACGCGGAGGCCACGAACACGCTGGCGTTCGTGCAGAACGGCACAGCCGCCCAGCTCGACGCGGTGACGTACATCGGCGCCACGCTCGCGGCCGCCATCATCGGGGAGCGCCCCTTTGCTTCGGGCGCTTCGGGCCTGCAGCAGCTCGACGCCATCTCGGGCGTCGGCCCCTCGGTGCTGGGTGCGCTCAAGACGCAGACGGCGACGCTGTGGTGCCCGGTCGCCGGGTGCTGTGTGCCGTCGGGCGGACCGCCCCAACCAGCGGTCACCCTTGTCATCAACGAGTTCGCGCTTGGCAGCACAGGCTGGGTCGAGATCTACAACGGGGGCGCGGCGACGGTCGATCTCGCCGGCTACAGCGTCGACGACATCGAAGGCGCTGGCAGCGCGCCGAAGAAAATAGCCTCCCCTGCCCTCATCGCGCCGAAGGGCCACCTGCTGGTGAAGTACGCCGGCTTCAACGCCTCCAGCGCCGACAACGTGCGCTTGCTCAACCCCGCGGGCGTGGCGGTCGATGTCCAGGCCAACGGCTACAGCGGCGCTTCGCTCGCCGGCGTCTGCCAAGGCCGCGCCCCGGATGGCGGCCCGATGGCGCCACACAACCTTGACTGCTCGCCCGGCAAGAGCAACCCGAGCCCGGTGGTGCCCTCGGCGCCGATCGTCACCATCAACGAGTTCAAACCGGGCGCGTTTGGCTGGGTCGAGATCTACAACCCGACCTCGGGCCAGGCGCCGCTGCAGGGCTGGAGCATCGACGACAAAGCCGGCGACCCCTCGCCGCCGGTGATGCTCGGCAACGGGGTGGTCGTCAACAACGGCTTTCTGACCGTGGCTTTCGGCGGTCTGTCGACGAGCAGCGCCGACGAGCTACGCCTCATCGACCCGAGCGGCAAGGTCGTCGAGACGCGGAGCAATGGTTGGTCCGGCACCAGCATCGCCGGCGCCTGCCAAGGGCGCCTGCCCGACGGCGGCCCATGGTCGGTGAAGGGGGTGACCTGCACGCCGGGCGACATCAACCAGGGCACGGCTGCCCCGCCGACCGGGGTGCCGCAGGTCTTCATCAACGAGGTCTTCTCGGGCACCGCGCCGTGGATCGAGCTCTACAACGCGGGTACGACGCCGGTGTCGACGCAGACCTTGCTGCTGCTGCCATCCATCCCCAAGGCCAGCCCGGCGGTCATCACGCAGTTCCTGCTCGGCAAGGTGGAGCTGGCGCCGAAGAGCCTGACCCAGGTGCCAGTGCCCATGGCGTGGTTGCCGAGCAAGCAGGCGGCGGCGCTGACGCTGCTGCACGGCGCCGAGTCTGGGCCTCATACGCAGCTGGACAAGGCGGGAAACCGCTTTCAGAGCACAGATATCGCTGGAAAGTGCGGCGGCCGTTACCCCATCGGCGGCGCGTGGCAATACGACTGGCTGCCCTGCTCGCCGGGCGCGGCCAACCCCAAGCCGGGGCCGTGCAGCGCCGGCGCCGCGTGCAACGATGGCAATCCCTGCACCAGCGGGGAGTCCTTCACCAGCGGCTGCGCCTGCATCGGTGGCACCAACGCCACCTGCGCGGATGGCAACGCGTGCACCGACGACGTCTGCAGCGTCGACGTCGGCTGCCTCAACCCGGACGCCGCCAACGGCACGGCCTGCGGCAGCGGAAAGGTCTGCAATTTCGGTAACTGCGCCGGCGCCAGTTCGTCGGTGTGCACGGCGAAGGGTGGCACCTACAAGGGCGTCACCTTCAGCGCGACGCAAGAGTGCAAGGCCCTGGAGTTCCTTAACAAAGCCCCGGGCAGCTCGTTCGCTTGGACCACCGCGTTGGCCAAGCTGGTCTACGACTGCACGCCTGCTGGCACCTGTGGCTACCGCGCGGGCGCGTGGACCTCGCTGGTCCAGCTCACCGAGAAGGTCGGCGGCTGCTCCAGCTCCGCTGGCACCACGACGATGCAGGCCATCAAGGACCAGTCGAGCGCGTTCGTCGCCGGCGGCCCCACCTACGACACCGTGGCGGGCACTTGGGCGAACAAGGCCAAACTGATGGGGCGCATCCTCACGCTCGAGAGCGTCTATGTCGAGAAGGTCGTGCCGAGCAAGTTCTTCACCTGTTGGATGATTCGCGACAAGAAGGGCGCCAGCAACTACCTGCACGCCTGCTACCAGCCCGACAAGTTCTGCGACGGCTGCATGCAGACCTGCACGATGGATTGCCTGACGCCCCACGTCGGCCAGAAGCGCTGGCTGCGTGGCGTCCTGGAGGGCGACTCGACGCTGCCGGGCGGGCTGCGCGTGATGCTGCTGACCGGCTCATCCTGCGGCAATTCCTTCGTGCAGTCGGCGGCCAACCCCGCCATCCCATAGGTGATTCGATGTCGTCGACCCGCTTCCTCTTGGCTTTCGCCGCGTTGGCGACACTGACGCCGATGCCAGCGTTGGCCACCTGCATGACGAGCTGCAAGGCGACGTTGATGCTGGAGGGCTGCATCGAGCCGTCACCGACCGATGAGTGGCCGACGAGCCAACTCCTCGGCTTCGCGGCGGCCTGCGAGACGTGTTGCGCCGCGCCCGGCGGCCCCGTCAACTGCGACGCTGAGGCGCCAGATCCGAAGAGTTTCAAAGTTCTGGTCGATGGCAAGACGCTGGTAGGCGATATCGTCGCGACAGGGAAGTCCTGCAGCGACGAGGCGCGATTCTCCTTCACGACGCCGCTTCAGGCCGGTAACCATCAACTTTTGCACGGGAATATCATCGTCGCGCAGTTCAAGGCGGTCGGCAAGGTCGAGTGCATCACCGACTCCGACTGCGCGGCATGCACCAGCTGTGAGACCGGCGCGTGCAAACCACTGGGCTGCAAGGCGACCTGCAAGAGCGATGCGGACTGCGGCAAGGGCAGCCAGTGCGTCCAAACCGAGCCTGGTTGCTGCAGCGAGTGCCAGGTCGTCGCGGACGCGGACGCGGGTGGCGCGGGAGACGTCGTGGCCGAGGACGCGAGCGACGCGGCAGCCGACAGCGCGGGCGTCGACGCATCCGCTGCGGACGCTTCGGCCGCCGACGCCGGCGCCCCGGTAGACGCGACCGGTAGCGCCGATGCGCCGTTGCTGGCCGTCGATGTGGTCGATGGTCAGACCCAGAGCGAGGCGGGCGAGACGGCGGCGGACAGCATACCGGCCGGTACCCCAGCGTCGAGCAGCGGCAAATCGGGCGGCTGCTCTGCGGCGCCCAGCCCGTCCGCGCCGGCGTGGCCGGTGTGGTTCGGCCTCGTCGCCGCCATGGTCCTGGCCCTTGTGCGCAGTCGGGCCGGCCGGGCGTCGTAGCACGCCGAGAAGAAGAGAGCGCGCCGCTAGCGGGTCGGCGCGGGCGAAACGCGGCCACGGGCGATCTGAGCGTTGTAGGCCGCGTGCCCCGGTCGCGCTGCGGGATCATGGGCCAATGCGGCGATTTGGGCCTGCAGCAACCCGACGTTCTGCGCGCCCTTGACCAGGCGGCCGTTGAGGAAGCTGGTCGGCGTGCCCTCCACCCCGAGCCGCTTCGCCAACGCCATGTCGGCTTGCACCTGTTTCAGCAGGGCCTTGTTGGCGCGGTCGCGGGCGAAGCGCGCAAGGTCGAGGTTGAGCGCTTGGGCGTGTTTGACCAGCGCAGCCTCGTCGATCCTCGGTGCGTCGTCGTCTTCGGCGATGGCAAAGCAACGCTGGATGTACGGCCAGAACGCGCCCTGCCGCCCGGCAGCGAGGGCCGCCAGGTGCGCTGGCTGGGCGCGGCCGTGGAAGGGCAGCGGCATGTGCTTCCAGACGAGGCGCAGCAGGCCGCCGGATTGGGCCACCAGATCGAGCGCGACTTGATGCAAGCGCTGGCAATACGGGCACTCGATGTCGCTGAAGATGACCCAGGTGACGACGGCGTTCTTGCTGTCGCCGAGCACGGCGTCGCGCTTGGGATCGACCGGGACCTTCCAGACCTCGAGGTCGGCGGTCGCGACCACAGCCGGTGCCTTGGCTGGCGCGGCGACGCGTTCGTCGTTGGCGACTGGCGCGGCGACGCGTTCGGCGGTGGCGGCAGTCGCCGGCACGTGCACGCCTTGGCGGAGGTACCGGAGCAGCTTCGGCCCGGCGTCGGCACTGCCGGCGGTCCAGGCCGCGAGCCGCAGCGCCTCGCCGCGGAGCCCGCTGAGCCGGGCGCGCTCGTAGTTCTGCGTGGCGCGTTCGATGGCGGCCAAGAACCTCCCCGCGGGCTGGTTGCCACTCAGTGCCTCGCCGTTGACGAAGCTCGTCGGCGTACCGTCGGCGTTGACCGCATCTGCGACGCGCTTTTGGTGCTCGACCTCGTGGCTGAGGGCGGGATCTTGGAGGTCCACGCCGAATTGCCCCGGGTCGACCCCGGCCTCCTTCGAGGCCGCGAGCATCCGGTCTCTCGTCACAGCGCCGCCCATCTCCATCCAGAGGTCGTGGACCGCCCAGAACTTGCCCTGGCGATGCGCCGCGGCGGCGATGAGAGCGGCAGCGTCCGCGTCAGGGTGCATGGGCAGGGGCCGATGCGCGAACACCAGGTTGACGTTGGGGTTGGACTGCACGAGGTCGCGCAGCGTGGTCGCGAGCCCGCGGCAGAATGGACACTGAAAGTCTGAAAAGACCACCATCGTGACCGGCGCCGCCGGGTTGCCCAGCACAGGAAGCGACGCGGGCCAGGTGGCCCCAGGGTCATGGGCAGACGCCGCGGGATCGCCGGCAGCGGGTGGCGTCCCTGGCGTATGGCTGTTACGCCCTGCTGTTGCCTCGCCAGCGCCGCGGGTGGGGGCGGCGCCTGCTCGCCCTTCGGCGGGAGCGGTGCCCGGCGAGGTTGATGCGCGTCTGTCGCTGCTCGGCCCAGCGCGCTCGCCCCCGCGGCCCTGTTGGGCCCCACCGAGGCGAGCGCCGGCGAGGAGCGCCAGGACGACGACCACGGCGGCGTGAGAAGGAATCCGCGCTCGACGCGGCGACGCGGCCCTCGCCGGCGAAGCCAACCCAGCCGACCCCGGCGATCCCGCCGCCCCCTTCCACCCGGCCCATGCAAACGAACGAAGTGTTGGGACCAACATGGGACTCCTTGCGCGACAGCGGGGATGGAGGCCATACCGCCCTGCAAGTGCCGTCTGGCTCACAGTGCCCGGGGCTACGAGCTGGAGACCTGAATCGGCGTTGTGAGCACTCTTGTCAATCAAGCTGTGTAACTAGACGCAAATGCTGACGCAATTGAGGTGGCAGACCATCCAGACGGGCGCGGTGTCCAGCGGGCTCAAGGGGCCACGCCAAGCGGCGACGATGGGCCGCGATTGCGTAGCGTAGACCCAGCGCGCCAGCGCTGCGCGCCGAAGTCCGCTGGCCAGCGCTTGGGTGGCCGCGCCTTTGCGCCTTGAAGCGCCGGAGCCCGCCGTGTACCGTTCTTTGCGCAGTTCGGCGCGAGCAAACCGGAAAATCCGGTGCGCGACCCCGGGCCTGCAAGCAGCGCCGCATCCCAAAAGCCGGCGCGGATGACAAGCAGCGAGCGGAAGCCGCCCGCTACGACCCGGGCAGCGTCGGCCAACGCACGCCGCCCGCAACGGAGTCCGAATGATCTCGGCAGCCTGGCTCGACGGAGCGAAAATGGCCCTGCGCTTGACCTGCCTGGCTGGACTGCTGGCGCTCTTCGGCATCGCGTGCTCGGAAACGCCGCCCGGCGCCGCGACCGCAGCGCCCTGCGGCATCGCCAGCGACTGCGTCGAAGGCCAGCGTTGCGCCCAGGGCTTCTGCGTCGCAGCCACCTGCACAAGCCCTGCGGACTGCGACGGCGGCAACTGCGTCAACAACCTCTGCGAGTCGGCGTTCTGCAGCTGCGAGGCCACGTCCGCGTGCACGGCGACCTCGCCGATGTGCGTCGGCAAGCGCAACCCGGGCAAGTGCGCCACGGCCAAGGACTGCGACGACGGCAACGCTTGCTCAGAGGACGTCTGCGACAAGGGCGAGTGCCGCCACGCTGGGGCCAACCGCGCCGGCTGCTGCGCCGGGGCCGGGAACTGCGACGACAGCGACGCCTGCACCGTCGACGGCTGCTCCGCGACCTTCCAGTGCACCCACGAGCCCGATCCCGCCTGCTGCAAGACCGCGGCCGAGTGCGACGACGGCAATGGCTGCACCAAAGACGCCTGCGTCGACGATCGCTGCAAGCACCCGCTCGACCTCTCGAAGTGCTGCGCCAAAGCCAGCGACTGCGAGGACGACAACCCATGCACCATCGACGACTGCGTCGACAGCGCATGCACGCACGAGACCAGCAAGGCTGCGTGCTGCACCGAGGCCGCCGACTGCGGCGACGGCATCCCCTGTACCGTCGACAGCTGCGACGCCGGCACCTGCAAGCACGACGCGCCCCCCGGCTGCTGCGCCGCCGACAAGGACTGCTCCGACGACGAGCCATGCACCATCGACACCTGCGCCGCCGGCACCTGCACCTACCAGCAGCTGGCGGTCTGCTGCGAGGTCAACCTGCAGTGCAACGACAGCAACCCCTGCACCGACGACCTCTGCGACATCGCGCCGGGCCAGACCGGCGGCAGCTGCAAGAACACGCCGAGCGCGAACTGCGCCAACAAGAATTGCGGCAACGGCGTCTGCGAGAAGGAGGAGAGCCAGGTCACTTGCCCCGCGGACTGCAAGGGCACGGGCCCGGTCTGCGGCAACAAGCTCTGCGAGGCTGGCGAGAACAAGACCAATTGCGCGGGCGACTGCACAGGCGCAGTGGCTCAATGCAGCAACGGCTTGTGTGAGTCCGGCGAGACCCCGACGTCGTGCCCGGCGGACTGCAAGAGCACGCCGGCCAAGGTCTGGCCGCTGCCGATGCTGGCCCTGGACGCGACCCACTCTTGCGCCGTAACCACCGGTGGCAAGGTGCTGTGCTGGGGCACCAACGGCGGCGGCGCGGCGACGGTGCCGGGGGTGAGCGGCGTCACGTTCATCGCCACCTCGTCGGGCATCACCTGTGTGCTGGCCAACGGCTTTCCCGATTGTTGGGGCCAGCCGTCGAGCTGGCTGAAGGACCTGAAGAAAGCGCCCATTGTGCAGATGGCCATCGACTTCAACCACGCGTGCGCGGTGTTGCTGGACGGCTCGATGCAGTGCTGGGGCGGCACGTCGGCGTCGTTCGGCAGCCAGCCGCCCGCCGGCAAGTGGGTGCAGGTCGCCACCAGCGGCTACCAGACCTGCGCGCTACGGGTGGACGGCTTTGTCGGCTGCTGGGGCATGGACTTCAAGCTCGGCGTCCTGAACGTGCCGCCGGGCACCTACAAGCAGGTCGCCGTGGGCAACAACTACGCCTGCGCCATTCGCCAGGACGACGGCCTGACCTGCTGGGGCAAGAACACCGCCGGCACCACGACCCCGCCACCGGGGAAGTACGCGTACCTGTCGGCGGGCAACCACGCCTGCGCGGTGCGCGCCGAGGGCGCGGTCGTTTGCTGGGGCCCGAACGAGAAGGGCCAGACCGACGCGCCGGGCGGCGACTTCGTGCAAGTCGAGGTCGGCCACGCGCACAGCTGCGCGGTCACCAAGGACCAGAAGGTCGTGTGCTGGGGCGACCCCAGCCAGGGCGCCACGACCCCGCCGGCGGTCGGCTGGTAGACGCCGGCGCCGTGGATACGGACGGGTCTAGAGGCCAGCGCCGCCCGGGTAGCCGTAGCTGACGTCGTCGTCGTAGCCGTAGACGAAGAGCGCGACCTTCTTGTCGGAGACCAGCGCGTGGGTGCCGGCGCCAATGGCGAGTCGCGCCACCTGCCAAGTCGACTGCGGCACCTGCGTGAACGCGACCGCGCCGATGGCTGAGCCGTCGAGCTTGACGTTGGCGCCCTGCGGCGCGATGACGGTGATGTAGTTCAGCGCGTACTTGTCCGGCACCAGAAACACGTATTGGTCCAGGTACTGCGACGTGGCGATGTCGAGCAACATCGAGGGGTCGCCGATGGGCCCGCAGGTCTTGGAGGCAGCCCCTTCGCAGAGGCCGATAAATCCGTACTGGCTCTTGCACGTCGCGTCGCTGGTACAGGTCGCGTTGGCGCTGGTCATGGTCGAGAACGAGCTGGCCATGTACTGGACCAACATGACCGGCTTGTCCGCCTCGAGCACAAAGTCCGCGTCGGTGTGGAACTCGAAGAACTGCCCCTGGTTCAGCGTCGGGACGACGATGCCGATGTCGGGCGTGACCGTGACCTTGGTGCCATTGGCGGCGGCCAGCACGCGCCAGGCGTCCTTCTCCTTGCCGCGTGCGAAGAGCTTGGCGCCGACGTAGGTCTGGCCCCAGGATTTGGTCGGAAAGAGCTGCTCTTCCAGGTGGTCAGCGCAGCAGGCCACCGGGCAATCCGAGTCCTTGGCGCAGGGGATCAGGCCGTTCGTGACCGCACAGACCTTCGGTGGCGTGCCCAGCGGGTTGTTGATGCAGTTGCCGGTCTGCGGCGAGATCGAGGCCTCCGAACCGCCGAAGACGGCGATGGGCCGGTCCGCCTTGATCCACGTGCCGGTCAGGTCGGCCTTGTCGCCGTTGCTCTCGATGGTCAGCACCTGCCCCTGCTGCAGGGTAAAGTTCTGCTTGCCGCCCACCGACATCTGCGGCACGCCGATACCGGCCAGGGTCGGCGCGGAGGGCACGATGGCGACTTTGGTCGGCCCCGGCAGCACGGCGACGACCGTCGCGTAGCCGCGGTGGAGGCTGAGCTGCTGGTGGCTGACCACCCAGTACTCCTCACCGAGCGCGCTGGTCGGCAGCAGCAGCGAGGCCTCGTTGCTGAACACGCCGACATTCTGCAGCGGGTTGAACTGGTAGGCGACGATCGGCTGGGACGACTTGATGCGGAAGACGCGCTCATTGATGTCACTGCCGTCCTGGCTCTGGTTCTGTACGCCCCAGGCCGGCACCGGCAGATCGATGACCTGCAGGCCTTTGGCGGGGACGAGGAAGGAGGAGGTCTTGGCGCCAGGCGCGCTCGCATCGGCGCCGAGCGTCACGGTCACGGTGGCGGGCTTGCTGGCCGTGTTGGAGACGACGACGGCGAACTGCGCGTTCTGGGCGTCGTAGACCTTGCCGCCGCCGGCTTCGAAGGCGTTGTCGAGGTCCACAGCCCAGTAGTCGCAGCCGACGTTGCTGTTGGCCTTGACGTCGGCCGAGCAGGGGTCGAAGCAGAGCCCACCGATGCAGCTCAGGCCCTTGGCGGCGCAGTCCTGGCCCGTGATCCAGGCGCTGCCGTCGTCGTTGCAGGCCCGGGCGGTGTCGCCGAGGCACTCCTTGGTGCCGGGCACGCAGACGAGGCACTTGTTCTGCACGCACTGCTCGCCAGGCGCGCAGGCCTGGACCACCTTCGCTTCGGAGCCGGTCGCGTTGCACTGCAACACCGCGACGCCCTGAGTGGCGCCGGCCGGGGCGCAGTAGGTGGCGTCCGGCTCGCAGACGACGCACGCCCCGTCCAGGCACACCGGCTTGCCGTCGGGGCAGGCGCTGAGATCGTAGCCCTTGCCATCGGGCTTGCAGACCGCCAGGAACGCGCCCTGACAGCTCTTCTCGCCGGGCTTGCACTGCACCTGCTTGCACTGGTTGTCGACGCAGTCGAGGCCCGCTTTGCAGTGCACGGTCAGCAGGCACTGCACGCACTTTTGCTCGAGCTTGGCGCACCACGGCGTGGCCGGCAGCTCCTTGCAGGCGGTGTTCGTCGTGCAGGCGGGGCCGGAGTAGACGTCGGCGACGGCGCTGTCGGCGCTGTCTGCGTCGGCAGAGGCGACGTCGCCGCTGTCGGCTGCTGCGTCTTTCGAGTCGGCGGCGTCTGGGACATTGGTGTCGCCGGTGTCGGCTCCGGCCCCATCCGCGTCCGAGGCGCCGGCTTCATTTCCGATGTCGCCGGCGTTCCCCGCGCCGCCGCCGTCCCAGGCGGCCGGATTCGGGTTGGGTGAGCTACATGCCGCGAGGATGGCGCAGGCGAGGGCGATGGCGGAACGGCGCGTCATGGTCGGCTCTCCCGCGGGGGCTGGGCCAGCGACTTTGCATTTGCGGGATCTCGCGGTCAACCCCGGCGTTGGGCGGCCCAGGCCTGATCCAAAGTCCCCAGCCCCAAGCCTGCCCTGCTGGCCACGCATTTGTTCGGCCGTTGTAGCCCTGACCGAAGACAAACCTCACCCCTGGAAGTGCCGATCGAGGTGAGTTGTCTTGCGGTCAAGGGTGATTTGGCG
>CANLIC010000026.1 GCA_947491025.1 Myxococcales bacterium | reverse complement strand
TGGTCGTCGCAGGCGACGGGCTGCGGGTCGTCGACGCCCTCGCGGGGCGCTAACCATGACCTTCGCCTACATCCTTGTGACCCCTGGCCCGAGGAAGCGGTGATAGAGCTTGGCCCGCCGGCGTTCGACGTTGCGGGCCACCCGCTCGAGCAACGCCTCGCCGACCATGGCAAGCGTATCGGTCGTCCAAGGCTGTCGCAGCACGGTTCGTGGCAGATCGCGCGTGGAGGCGCTGCGCATCCAGAAGCGCTGCCGGCCCCGCCGCAAGTGGGTGCGATCCTGCTCGGTCAGGCTGGGCTCGGCGAGGAGCTGGTCGTACGCTTCCAGCATCATCGCGGCTGCCTTGCCTTCCTGCTCGTAGGTGGTGCTCATATTATCGCCGTGCATCCGGTAGGCGAGCACGACCCGCTCAACGCGGATCATGTCGCCTAGCGATGCCAGCAGATACCACTGCTGCCAGTCGCCGCAGTGGCGATTCAAGATCGGATAGGCGGGCACATGAGCGTGCACCGCGGTTCGGACGACGGTGCAGATCGCCGGGACATTGTTCTCGTAGGCGAGCTCGCGCCGCAGGTCGGCCGCTGCCAGCCGCGTCGTGCTGCGACCTGGGATGACGTTGCGGTGTGCCAGCGCCTGTCCGGCACCGTTGACGGGCTGGTGATAGCCGAAAACACCGATCACATTGTCGTCACCCTCGAGCTGCTCCATGGCGTCAGCCAGGAAGCGGTCGTCGACGAGGTAGTCATCCGCTGACATGAGGAGATACGCGTCGGTCCTGATTTCGGCGACCCGCGCTCGGTAGTGCTCGACGTTCCCCATGTTCTTGGGGTTGCGGACTAGCTCGACGCCAGGAAAGGCGCGAATCGCGCCGAGCAGCGTCGCCTCGTCGTCATTCGGCGAGCAGTCGTCGCTGACCACGATGCGATCGGCTGCCCGCGTCTGTCGCAGCAGACTCGCCAGGACATCTGGAAGGAATTTCGCGTAGTTGTAAGTGAAGATGACGACCGTTAGCTGCATTGAAGGTTCTCCACGGCGACGCGATGGCGCTCGCCGCACCGGGCCGGCGGCGGGAGTATGCTAGACGGCGCCTTGGCCGCGGTTCAAGCTCTCGCGCCACTTGGGTGGCAGCGCCATGGGCGCCGCCCCGGGTGCGTGGCGGGGCTCGCCCGCGGGGACTTCGAGTCTGCCTTGCTGGCGTCGGTGAGGGTCAAGTGCAGCCAGGCGAAACCCACGCCGCGACCGCAAGCGAGACCAAGCGCCAGGTCCTCTGGTCCGCTGCCGGCTTTCTCTTCCCGGCGCTGTCGTCGATCTTCCTGACGCCCTACGTCATCCGCGGTCTCGGCGACGCCCGCTACGGCCTCTTCCTGGTGGCGATGACCACCATCGGCTTCCTCTCGCTGCTCGAGCTTGGCCTGGCCTCGGCGGCGGTGCACACGCTGACCACGGCGCGCACCGGCAAGGGCGTCGCCTCGGTGCAAGCGACCTTCTGGACCGTGACGGCGATCTTCGCCGGCCTCAGCGCGCTCGGCGGCCTCGGCCTCTACGCTGGGCACGAGCTGGTGGTCGATCGTGTCTTCCAGGTCGCGGCTGGCGAGCGACAAGACGCCCTCTTCTGCATCCAACTCGCCGCGCTCGGCCTCGGTACCAATCTGCTCGTCGTGCCCTGCCTGGCCTGGCTCGGCGCTTGCGAACGCTTCGACTTGCAGAGCAAGGCCGGCATCGTCACCAACGTTCTTGCCACCCTCGGCGCGGTCTGGCGCGGCGCCGAGGGCGATCTCCACGGCGCGCTGTGGTTTCAGATCGGCGGCGCGGTGGCGTCGCTCCTGGCGCTCGGCGCGACCGTGGCCTGGCTCTCGGCCGGCGAGCTGCGGCCGACCCGGCCGACGTGGGCGGTCACGCAGGCGCTGTGGCGCTTTGCGTCTTATCAGATGCTGTCGCGCATCGCCGGCGGCGTCGGCCAACAGATCGGCAAGCTGGTCCTGACCGCGACCCTCGGACCGGCGCAGCTGGCGTGGTTCGCCTCGCCGTTCTCGATGATGCAGCGGGTCCAGGGGCTGCTCGGCGCCGCCGCGGGAGTCATGTTCCCGCAGACCGCAAGGCTCACCGCCGCCGGCGACGACGAGGCGGTGCGCGCCGCCTTTCGCCGCGGCCAGAAGGTGCTGGTGCCGCTGGCGGCGATCTTGTGCCTGCCCTTCGCCTTCTGCGCTGAGCCCTTCCTGCGGGCTTGGATCTCCCCCGAGTTCGCGACGCGGGCCACTTTGCCGATGCAGGTCTCGGCGCTCGCGTTCGCAGTCAGCGGCGCCGGCGTCGGCCAGGTGAACCTCCTACTCGGCCGCGGCCGCAGCCAGGCCGTTTTTCGCCTCGAGCTGACCCACGTCGTCATTCACACCGCGCTGCTCTGGCCGCTGACGCTGCGCTTTGGCGCCACCGGCGCGGCCCTCGCCTTCGCCGCCGGCTGGGTGGCGCTCGCGGTCGGCGAGATGGGCGTGCGCGGCGAGATCGGTCCGGATGGCTCGCGCGGCCTGCTGCGTGTCATCGGCGTCACGACCCTGGCGTGTGTCGTCAGCGGCCTGCTGGTGGCTCCCCTCGCCGACGCCGCGACCCCGCTCGGCGTCCTCGGTCCGCTATCCTGCTGCGGCCTCGCCTCGCTGGCCTCTCTCGCAGTCCTCGCCTTCTGGCCCGGCGTATTCGGCGAAGACGAGGCCATCGCCTCCGAGCTCCGCGGCGCCCCGGCCGCCGTCTTCGCTGCCCTACGCCGCCGCCTCCTGCGCCGCTGATCGGGCGCCACCGCACCTCCCCCGCCCACGCCAAGGCCCGCGCACCAACTCGGCGCAAGCATTTCGCAGCGCTTGCACCGACCGTGCACCGCTCGGCGCCAGCCTCCCTGCTGCCGCGGCTTCTCGCCGCCGCCGGAGGCCCCCATGATCGACCGCCGCCCACGCTGGCTGCGCCTGTGCCACGAGGTCGCGTTCCCTCGCCAGCTGGCATTCGGCATCTTCTTTCTGCGCCTCTTCGGCGACCGCGCCCGCACCCACCATCGGCAAGAGCGGATCAGACACTGCGCCGAGGGCACCGTCGGCCACGCGCTGCACGCCTTCCTACAGGCCCGCGGCCTGCACCTCGTGCCCGGCTACGAGCGCCACGATCTCAAGCACGTGCTGCTCGGCTTCGGCACCGACGCGCCCGACGAGATGCGCATGCAGGCCTACATGTGGGGCAACGCGCCGCTCGGCCTCGACAGCGCGCTCGGCCTGCTCTTTCTGGTCTGGACCCCCGACATCTGGTCGGAGCTGCCCGCGCTCTGTCGTCGCGGTCGCGCTGCGCCGAGCCTGCATCGCCTCGACTTCGACGCCGTGCTCGACGTCGACCTCGTGGCGCTGCGTCAGCAACTCGGCTTGGGCGACGCCTGAGCGCGCCAGGCCTGCCGGCCGCTACTCGCAGCTGGTCCGGCCGGCGCTGTCGACCCGCACCACCACCGTGTCGTGCGACCCCTTGGTCGCCTCGCTCTGCTCCCCGACGCAGACCACCGTGCCGTCGGTCATGGTCGCGCAATCGCGGATCACATCGGCGGTCCCAGCGAGCGAGCTCGGCCCCTCTCGGCTCCACGTCCGCTTGCCCGCGGCGTCGAGGCCGACCAACCACCAGCCGACGTCGATGCCATTGACCCGCGCCGCGCCGCCCCCGACGAAGCCGCCCTCAGGTAGCGCCGCGATGGCCTCAAGCCAGGCGTCGTTGTCCTTGGCCGGCGGCTGCACGGTGCCGATCTCCAGCGGGCCCTCGCCGTCCCACCGCGCCAGCAGCGGCGCGCTGAGCAGGGCCGTGACCGACGCGCCGACGCCGAAGACGCCGCCGGTTGGTGTCGGAGCACAGGCGCGAATGGCGTCGTCGGCCTCTGCGATCCCGCCGTCGGCGACGTGGGTCAGCACGCCCTTGTCGTAGTGCAAGAGCAGCGACTGCGACGCCGTGCCCTCATCGCCGAGCCTGCCGCAGCCGATGATCGCCGCCGAAGGCAGACGCGCCACGCCGTAGAGCCGGCCCTTGCTGCCGCCCAGCAGGACGCGCTCGACCTCGTTGCCGCTGTCGCGCTCGAGCCGCCACGCCATCGGCAGCGAGGGCGCCAGGAAGTTCTGGTAGCCGAGCGCCAACACGTCGCCGTTGTCGAGCACGGTGATGGGCTCGATCTTGCCGCCCTTGGCGTCGATCTGCTTCCACAGCTCGCTGCCCTTGGCGTCGAGCCGCATCACGAAGGGGTGCCAGTTCTCCAGCGTCTGCGTCGCCGCCGCCACCCACCAGATGCCGGCGACCAGCACGCCGCCGTTGCCGTCGGCCGTCGCGCCATAGATCTGCGCCGACACCCCCGAGGGATAGACCTTGTCCCACACCACCGAGCCAGTCGCCGCCATCCGCAGGACGCGCGCCCGAAACTCCTGCGGCTTCGGAACGTTAAAACCGGCGACATAAGCGCCAGCATCCGGCGCCTGCGCCACGCCGTAGGGGTGATCGTCGCCTTGCAGCGGGATGGTCAGGTGCCAGAGCGGCCGCGAGGTGCCGGCCACGCAGTCTCCCGCCTCGCACCGATCGCCCGCGGTGCAGGCGTTGCCGTCGTCGCAATCGCGTGGGCTGCCCTTGCAGGCGCCCGACGCGCACGCATCTTTGACGGTGCAGCCGTCGCCGTCGTCACACCCGACGCCGTCCTGGCCGGCGACAAATGCGCAGCCGCCGCCCACACAGCGGTCTACGGTGCAGGCCTGCTGGTCGCGGCAATGGGCGTCGATGCTGCATGGACAGCCGCCTGTGGCGCAGTCCGGCACGAAGCGTTCCGCCGGAAGCAGCTCGCCGTCGCACCCGCCGAGCGCGAGGGCCGCCACCATCGATCGGGCCAGGAGGCGAGGGAGCATTGGCAGTTCCTCTGGACAGACCTAGGTGCAGCGGGTGCGTCAGGGCTGGACGAATTGGCTGGACGCGCCTCGCGTTGTCACCCATCTGGACCGCAGCGTCGGACCTCAGGGCCCGGTCGTCAACAGCCGACAGCGCTCCACCCCTGCCATGCCGCCGCCAGCGCACGCCACGATTCATGCCGCGCTGCCGGCCCGCTACGGCTTGGCGGCCGACGAATTACGGCGCTGACGCCCGCGCGGCGGGCGCGACACGCGGACCTCGGCAGAAGGGCGGAGGGGTCAGCACGGCCAGGTCGAGGGTGGTCCCTCAGCCGCACAGTCGTCGCCTCATCGCGGCGTTCCGGGTCTTGACAGCCCCCAGCGATCTCTCACTCTAGCCGCAGCACCGCCGCCATTTCGGCCGCCGCGGCCCGGGAGCGCACCCATGGCGCACATACCCAGCGATCTCCTCGGCCGCCCCGAAAACTCGGGCCTTGAAGCGCCAGCCGTTCGGCCGCCACGCCGTATGGCCGCCGCCGGCATGGCCCGCCTCGCCCTCGCCCTCGGCGCTGCCGTCTGCGTCGCCCTTCAGACGCCCGCCGCCTGGGCCAGCGAGAGCGGCCTGGCCGTGGCCCACGATCACGCCGAGAAGGAGGCGTCGCTCGCCAGAGAGGCCTACGCCGCAGGCGATTTTCTCGGTGCCGCCGCGGGCTTCCTGCGCGCCTTCCGCGCCGACCCCAAGCCCGAGTACCTCTACAACGCCGCCCGCGCCGAGCACCGCGCTCTGCGCCTCGACGTCGCCGAGGCGCTCTACCTGCGCGTGCTGGGCCTCGACAACGACAACCCGGTGATGATCGAGCGCACCAAGAGCCACCTCGCCGAGCTTCGCAACTTGCGGGCCGCGCTTGCCAAGGCCGAAGCGCAGGGCAAGGCCAAGGCGATGGAGATCGCTCGCCGCGAGGCTGCCGACGACAAGCTTGAGGCCACGACCGCCCGCCGCGCCGCCCCGCAGCCCGCCGTCGCGCCCGATCGCGGCGCGACCCTCGCTGCGCAGACCGAGGCCGCGGCCAGCGCCGCCACCGCGCGCACGCTCTCCGCCGTCGGCGCCGGCACGGGCGTCGCGGCGTTGGGCGTCGGCGGCTACCTGTTGGTCAGCGCCCTGCTGCGGCAGGGCGACCTCGACGCCCGCACCGCCGGCAGCGGGCCGATCGTCGGATACGGCCACGACGCCTACAGCGCCGATCAGCGCGCCATTTGGGCCCGCCGCCGCTGGGGTGGTGTCAGCGCCGGCGCCGGGCTCGTCCTCGCCGGCTATTGCGGCTACCGCCTGTGGAGCGGCCCCGCCAAGCAGGCCTCGCTAAGCCCGACCGGCGATGGCGCGATGTTCACGGTGCAATTCTGAAGGGCCGTCAGGTGACGCGCCTTCAGTTGCAGGCGCCGTAGCTCTCCATGCCGGCGTCTGCCGCCGCGACCTTGCACGTGTTGTCATAGGTCTTGCCGTCGCAGCCGCAGATCTTTCCGGAATAGGTGACGCAGGTGCTGGTCGAGACGCAGTAGCCGGGTCCGCCGCACTTTTGCAGCGAGATTCCGCCGATGCACCACTTGCCGGCGCCGCATTGGCCCTTCTTGCCGATCGAGCACACGCCACCGTCATTGCAGCCGCTGATCGGCGCGTTGACGCATTTGCCGGCCTGGCAGCTGTCCTGGGTGCAGACGTTGCCGTCGGCGCACTCGCCATTGGAACCGCAGACCTTGCAGCCGCCTATTGGAGCCACGCTGCACACCCCGCTCGCGCACTGGTCCTGGGTGCAGGCGTTGCCGTCGTTGCACTCACCCGCGCTGCTGCAGGCCTTGCACCCGGCGATGGGCGCCGACTGGCACTTGCCCTCGCTGCAGGCGTCGCTGGTGCACGAGTTGCCATCGTTACAGTCGGTGCCGGCCGCGCACGCCTTGCAGTTGGGCAAGGGTTGGACGGCGCAGAGGCCGCCGTTGCAGCTCTCGCTGGTGCAGGCGTTGCCGTCGTTGCAGTCGCCCACCTGCTTGCACGGTTTGCAGCCGGCGATCGCGGCGTGCTTGCATCCCGATCCAGAGCAACTGTCAGTCGTGCAAGGGTTGTTGTCGCTGCACGGGTTGACGCCACCGCCGGCGCAAGCCCCACCCTTGCAGGTGTCATCGATTGTGCAGGCGTTGCCGTCGTTGCAGGGTCCCTTCAGCCCGGTCCAGCCGCAAACGCCACCCTTACAATTGTCCTCGGTGCAGGCGTTGCCATCGGCGCAGTCCATCGGCTTGCCGGCCTGGCAGACGCCGTCTTTGCAGCTGTCGCCCGCGCTGCAGGCGTCGCCGTCGTCGCACGCTCCGCTCTTGATCGCCACCTTGCAACCGAAGACGCCGGTCGCCGTGTCGGCGACACACGCCGAGGTGCTGCAGGCGCCGCCGGCGCAGGTCGCCTCGTCGGTGGCGCCATCGCAGTCGTTGTCTTTGCCGTCACAGAGCTCGTCAGGCGGCGTGCTCGGCTTGCAGCCGGGTACGATGTCGCCGCCCGTGGCGTCGCCAGCGGCGTCTGCTGCGGCATCAGCCATGCTGTCGGCGCCGACGTCGATGGCCCCGTCCGCGGCGTCTGCTACGGCCCCGTCGGCCCCGCCGCCGTCGCTGACGCCACCATCGATCGCGGGCGCCGCGTCGCCGTCGTCCACCGCGGCCGCATCCTCTTCGGTGCTCCCTGCGTCGGTGCTATCGGTCGGCTCGCTATCGGCTGTTGTCGCGCCGTCGGCGGCCACTTCTTCGCCGCCGCCATCCTCGGCGCCGTTGTCCTGCGGCTCGATGTCGCCGGGTGTCGCGTCGTCCGACGCCGTGTCTTCGCCACCGCCATCGCCGGTCGCTGCGTCGTCTCCGCCGTCGACGGCGCCTCCGTCTCCGAGCCCGCCGCCGCCGACCGCGCCGTCGGCCGGGCTCCCGCCGCCGCCCGAGGTCAGCACCGGCTGGCCGCTGTACTCCTCAGCGCCACACCCGATCAGCGATAGCGCCGCCATCGCCGCCGCAAACCGCACTAGGACTCTCATCGCGCCTCCCAGCCCCGGCGCGGGGTCGCGTCCGAGCACCGCCGCTCAGCGTACACGAACTCGAGGCCTTGGCGCCAATCGCCGCGAACCGGCTCGCCACGGAGCGCTCTCGGCCGCGCACGTCGCCGATCGCCTCGCCCGCCAGCCCTTGACGCTCCCCCCCACGTGCGGCAGAGTCCCCAGCGGCGGGGCGTAGCGCAGCTTGGTAGCGCATCTGCTTTGGGAGCAGAGGGTCGCAGGTTCAAATCCTGTCGCCCCGACCCATGGTGCGAAGCGCGGGCTGCGGCGGCATCGGCTGCGGCAGCTCGCGCCGCGCGCCCTTGCCGATGGCGCCGCTTGCCGGCATCTTGACGCGGTGGGCATGGCAGCCCGCGCCTCGGAGGTCGCTGTGTTCACCATCGTCGCCACCGCTGCTGCCGCGAGCGCTGCGCTCGGTCTGCTGGCCGGGGCCCTCGCCCTCGCCAACGCCCGCGGCAAACCCCTGGTTTTCGGTTGCGGCGCCGCAGCCTATATGCGCGCCCTCGATCAGGTGCAGGGCGGCGACGGGCATGGCGAGGCCGACTGCGGCTGTGGCTGCGGCGGCTGCGAAGAGGGCCAAGGGCAGGGCGCTCGCGTCATCGAGCTGCGACCTCGGCCCACCGTCGGGACGCCCCTGCGCCACGCCGCCTAGCTGTCCAAGTCGCAAGGGCCCGGTTCAGCGCTCCAAGCGTCGGCAGAACACGAAGACGAACAGCGAGATGTTGAACACGCCGAGCAGCGCCTCGGCCATGACGAGAAAGCGCGCCGCGCCGCTGATCGGCAAGATCTCACCGTAGCCGACCGTGGCGAAGGTGACGGTCGAGAAGTACACGGCCGTCCAGATGTCGTTGAGCGGGCCGGAGGGCGTCTGCACGTCGCAGCGCAAGAACGCCAACGCGAAGCCCATGATAATGATGAAGAACATCATAGCAGAACGCATCGGCCGCTCGCCATAGCCGCAGGTCGCCCACAGCAACCACCACCACGCGCGCTCGCCAAAGGGGCCGTGGATCCGCTTGGTGTCCATCTCCCGCTCATAGAAGCGGCCAGCGGCCTCGTTGTCGCCGTTGCCCTTGTAGAGCTCCTTGAAGTGCCGAAAGACGTATTGGGCCTTGATGGGGTCGGCCCCCGATTGGTCCTGGTCGTAGGGCGTCTGCAGGCCAACGCGCTCCACCGACGGGACCTGCACACCATCGAAGATCGTCTCGTACCAGCGGCACCTGCGCAGGCCCTGCACCCTGCGGAGGTCGACCTTCTCGAGAATCGCGCTCTCGAAGTTGACGCCGTCGAGGTCGCTGAAGTCGAAGCCCACCTTCTCCAACCGGGCGTTGTGCAGAGAGGCGCCGGTCAGGTCGCTGTGCTGTAGGTTCTTGAGCTGAAGGTTGATGCCCGAGAGGTCGGCGCCCCGCAGACACAGGTGCTGCACCCGGATGATGCCCGCCTCGTGCAGCAAGGCGAACCCAGCGGCCACTTCGTCACGGCCCTTGCCTTCGCGCTGGCTGTGCAGGACGCAGTCGACGCTGCCGTCTTCAGGCGGCACCGGGCAGTGGGCCTGTGCGCAGGTCTTGGCGTCGCTTTCGGACACGGGCGCCTCCGACTCGCAGCCAGCCGCCAAGCGCTGCGCAGCCGGCACCGAGGATGCGCTGCGGCGCTAGCGGCTGCAACCGCCGGCGGCCGGCAGCGTGGCCGAGGGTGCGACCCCGGCATCCGCCGCGCCATGCGCCCTGGGCGAGTCCGCGGTCGCCGCTTCTCCGTGCCGCCGCTACGCCTTGTCGTCGCCGCCGGGCAGCTGCCGTAGCTGCGGCGCGAAGACGGCGATCACCACCACCGCGCACGCCACCGAGACCGCAGTCCGCCCGAGGAGGCCCGAGATGCCAAAAATCGAGCGCGCCAGCAGCCCGCCGACCATCGATCCGGCCACACCGGCCGCTGTCGTCGCCAGCAGCCCCATCGGCTGCTCGCCCGGCAAGATGGCGCGCGCCACCACGCCGATCAGCAATCCCGCGACCAGCGTAACGACCAGCTGAAACGCCAATCCGATGAACCAGATGCCGAGCACGACGGCCACGACCAGCGCGGCGATGGCGATGAACGTTCCGATGGCGACCTCCCGACGGCCGTCCGCGAATTCCGGCCCTGCCCAGAGCGTGCCCCGGCGGGGCCAAGGGCGCAACCGCTCCACGTAGGCCGCGCCGCGCCGCCGAACCCCGACGCGCGTCTGGCGTCCGTGCGAGCGTTCCGCTGCAGCCCCGCAGGCGCTGCCGGCCTTCCTCGGCCTAGCGGCGCGAAGGCTCGACGCGGCGCTGGCGGCCCGTTGGCGAGGGCGGCCGCAGACGGCCCGGCTGAGCGGCGCTCTGAGGACCCGCGGGCGCCGCTGCCACTTGGGCCTCCGGCGTCTTCGCCAGCACCTCGGCCTCCAAGGTCACGGCCGCTGGGTCGGCGGCAAAGGCCAAGAGTCGGTCCATCATCTCGCGTGAGGCGTCGAGCGGGCGGTCCATCTGTTCGCGGGTGAACACGCCGCTCAGCACCACCTGCGCGCCCGCCGAGGTCTCGACCTGGCCGAGGCGCCAGACGGTGCCGCGGGCGTGCGTCAGCGCCAGCAGCGCCTCACCCTGCAGCAGGCCGCGCGGATCCAGCGTGAGCGCGAGGCCTCGCGGCCCTTGCTCGACCTTGGCCACGCCCAGCTGCAGCGCCCGAACGCGCAGTCGCAGGGAGTCGACCAGCGCGGCGGCCGAGGAGGGCAGACGGCCGAATCTGTCGGCCAGGTCTTCCACCAGCGCGTCGAGCTCCTCGTCGCTGCGGACGCCGGCCAGCCGCTTATAGGCCAGCAGGCGCTGGGTGGGCTCGGGAATCCACGCGTCGGGCAGGTAGGCGGTGAGCGAGACCTTGATCTCGGGATCGACGGGCGCGCCGAGGTGCTCGCTGCGCAGATCGGCCACTGCCTCTTCCAGCATGCGCACGTAGAGATCGTAGCCGACCTCGGCGATGTGGCCGCTCTGCGCCTCGCCGAGGATGTTGCCAGCGCCACGGATCTCCAAGTCGTGCGAGGCGATGTGGATGCCCGCGCCCAGCTCGCTGAACCGCTCCAGTACAGCCACCCGTTTGGCACCATCACCGGTCAGCCGCTCGCGCTCGGGCACCATCAAGTAGCAGAACGCGCGCTCTGAGGCGCGACCGACGCGGCCGCGGAGCTGGTAGAGCTGCGCGAGGCCGAAGGTGTCGGCGCGGTCGACGAACATCGTGTTGGCGTTGGGGATGTCGAGCCCCGACTCGACGATGGTCGTCGCCACCAGGACGTTGGCCTCACCGCGCATGAACGTCAGCATCGCCTCTTCGAGCTGCTCCTCGGGCATCTGGCCGTGCGCCACCACCGGCTTCACCGCCGGCACCAGCCGCTGCAACTCTTCCGCGATCTCCGGCAACTCCGCCGTGCGGTTGCGGATGTAGAACACCTGCCCGCCACGGGCCAGCTCGCGCTCGATGCCCTCCTTCAGGATGTCGTCGCTGCCCCGGCAGACGATGGTCCGCACGCTCTTGCGGTTCTCCGGCGGGGTGGCGATTAGAGACAGATCGCGCAGGCCGAGCGTCGCCATCTGCAGCGTCCGCGGGATCGGGGTCGCCGACAGCACGATGCAGTCGACGGTGGCCCGCCAACGCTGCATCTGCTCCTTGTGCTTGACGCCGAAGCGGTGCTCTTCGTCGATGATCAAGAGCCCGAGATCGCGGAACTTTACGTCCTCGCTGAGCAGGCGGTGGGTGCCGATGACGATGTCGACGCCGCCGCTGGCAAGCCGCTCAAGGACCTCGCGCTGCTCCGTCGCGGTGCGGAACCGCGACAACGAGTCGATCGTCACCGGCAGGCCGCGACACCGCCGCTCGAACGTCATGCGGTGCTGCTCGGCCAGGACGGTGGTCGGCACCATCACCGCCACCTGCTTGCCATCGAGCGCCACTTTCACCGCGGCCCGAATCGCCACCTCGGTCTTGCCGTAGCCGACGTCGCCGCAGACCAGGCGCCAGGCCGGCACCGGGGCGCAGAGGTCGCTCAAGACCTCGTCGATGGCGCGCTGCTGATCGGCCGTCTCCTCGAAGGGGAAGGTCGCCTCCCACTCGCGGTACAGCTCGTCCGGCGGCTGGAAGGCGTGCCCGACCTGGGCCTGACGTTCGGCGTAGAGCCGCACCAACTCCTGCGCGATGTCTGCTGCCGCCTTGCGCGCCCGGCCCTTGGCCTTCTGCCACCGCTCGCCGCCGAGCTTGTCGAGGACTGGCACCCGTTCGCCGTCGCCGGGCAGGTACTTCTGCACGCGGTCCAAGCTGGTCATCGGCACGTAGACCTTCTGCCCCTCTTTGTAGAGCAGCAGCAGGTAGTCGCTCTCGACCCCGGCGGCCTCCAGCCGGACCATGCGGGCGAAGCGGCCGACGCCATGGTCGACGTGCACGACGTAGTCGCCCTCGTGCAGCTCCTGGACATCGCGAATGAAGTTGCGGCCCGTCGCCTTCTTCTTGCGGGCGCCGCGACGGGTGCGGTCCTTTCGGCCGAGGATCTCCTCCTCGTCGAGCAACCAGAGGCCAAAGGCGGGCAAGTGAAAGCCGGCGCCGCTGCCGCCGAGAGCCAACACAGCGCCGAGCGCCTCGTCCTCGCGGAATTGCTCGATCTTCTTGGTCGTCAGCGGCTCGTCGAGCAGCACGGTCTCGACGCCGTAGTGCTGCAGGATGGCGTCGATGCGGGCCCGCCCACCTTCCGAGTGTGCGGTCACCACCACCAGCTCGCCCGACCTCCTCGCGTGGCGAATCGCCGTCGCCAAGGGGCGCAGGCCCTGATCGCCGCGCCGACTCTCGTCGAGCTGCTGCGCCATCGCCGCGTTGCCGCCGACGTCGAGCGCGAAGACCTTGCCGGCGCGGGTGTCCTCCGCCAGCACCACGGGCCGCACCAGCAGCTTGCCGCGCTGCGCCAGCGCCGCCCGCACGTCTGCCGGCGTCTCGAACAATGCCTCTGGCGGATAGACCAGTCGACCCGCAGCCTTGGCCAGCGCGAAGTGGGCGACGGCGTCCTCGTAGGCCCGCTCCAGTACCGCGTCCACCGCGTCAGGCGCCTCGATGACCACCAAGGGCCCGGCCGGCCGGCCCCGCTCGTCACGCGCCGCGCCACAGAGCGTGAGCAGCGGCGCCAAGGCTGGCGCCAGCGCCGGCAACAAGGCCTCGCAGCCAGGAAGCAGATGGCCCTGCCGCAGCTCGCCGACCACCGCCTGCAGCCCGACGTTGCCGAGGCCGACGCCATCGGCCAGGTCCGTGATGCGGTGGGCGATCTCCTCCATGCGCCCCGGCTCCAGCAGGAGCTCGCGCGCCGGCGGCAAGATCAGATCGATGAGCGCGCCGCCGGCCTTCTGTGTCTCCGGGTCGAAAAAGCGCATCGCCTCGACGTCGTCGCCGAAGAGCTCAATGCGGACCGGCTGGTCGTAGAGCGGGCTCCAGACGTCGAAGACGCCGCCGCGAATGCAGAACGTCCCCGGATCTTCGACCACCGGGACGCGCTCGTAGCCGCCGCGCACCAGCTGCTCGGCCAGCTCCACCCGGTCGAGGACCGCGCCAACGCTCGTGATCACGCTGTGGCTCTGCAGCACCGAGGGCGCCAGGGTGCGCAGCAACAAGGCCTCGGCCGGCAGCACCACGGCGGCAACACCCCAGTCGCTGTGCAGCCGCCAACCGACCGCGACGCGTTGCCGGGCCAGGGCGCGCAGGGGCGCGATCTCCTGGTACACGCTCTGGTCGTTGGCCTCGAAGGCGAGCACAGGCTCCAGCCCTGGCCAGAGCGGCGCCTCAAAGGTCTGCAGCGCCTCGCAGAGCCGGGTCACCCGCGCCACGTCAGGCACGACGATGAGCAGGGGCCGCTGCAAGCGATGACGCAGCGTCGCCAGGACGAAGGGCAGCACCCCAGCCTCGGGCGTCGCCAGCACCGCGTCGCGGCCCTGCTCGAGCTGGACGAGAAGCCCCTCGAGGTCAAAAGGCCGTGGCGCTGGCGTCGGGTCGCTCATCGGCGGCGGAGCCTACGCTTGCCGGCGGCCGGCGCAAGGGGCGGCCAGCGGGCACCTCCCTCGTCCGCCATCCACACCGCGCCTAGTCGCGCTCGGCCGCCTCGAGCTTGGCCAAAGCCGCCTGCAGGGCCTCGACCCTCGTTCGCAGCCGATCGGTCGCCGCACGCAAGCGCTGTCGTTGAGCAGGGCGCAGCCGCGTCGGATCGACCCCCGCCCAGCGGTCGCCCCAATCGTCCAAGCGCGCCGACCACTTCTCGGCCTCGGTCACCAGCCGGCCCGGCTGGCTGCTGCCCAGGTGGCGCTCCTGCTGCGGCTTGTGGCCCGCGCTCTGCGCCTCACCATCGGCCTCGATCGCCGCCAGCGCCGCGGCGTCGAGGATGCCGCCACCACGCACCGTGTCGACGGCGTCCTCGAGCTGGGCCTGCGTCCAGCCGTGGCGCAGGGCGGCGGCCGCCACCTGCAGCCGCGCGCTCGGGTCGCCGAGCCGGGTCAAGGTCACCAGCTGGCCAAGCGCCAAGCTGTCGCGGACCGGCTCAGGCAGCGTGCGCCAGACGCCGACCGCTCGGATGCTCTGCCGCGCCATCGAGCTTGAGATGCCAAGGCGGCCTAGCGGATCCCTCATCTCAGCGAAAAACGCCTCAAACCGCGAGTCGCTGCCGCCGGCTCGCTGCTGATAGGAGCGGAAGTCTCCGTCATAGAAGGCGTTGAGCAAGACCGCGCCGACGCCGAGCCGGAACGCCAGGCCGTGCCTGCGCGTGAGCACGCTGAGGGCGTCGACGACGTCGTCGAAGCTCGACAAGGCGTGGATCGGACCTACGGCTGAGGTGGCTGGGTTGGACATACGAGACTCCACGCCGACCGAGCCGGCTTTGCTTGGTATTTGACAGTGTAGTCGGCGGGCGCGCACGGTCAACCGGCACACCGCGCGGCCAGGGCTGGCAGACCCGCCGGGGCTTGCCGCGCGTTTGGCGTCGAATTCGGGTCGGTAGCGCTGGCGTTACGAGCCCGAATTCGCGCGGTCGCTACCTACCTTGGGGAAACGCGCTTGGGTTTGCGGGCTCGCGGCCCACACGACCCGGTCGTCACTCGAGCGCCTCTGGCGGCGGAAGTGCAGGACACCCGCGCGAACACGAAGCCAAACACCTACGCGAACCACGGCCCGTTTGGGGCCGTCTACGAGGGCGATCTGGGGTCCATTCGCAGCGGAAGGCGCAAAGTATCGGCCAGCGGAGGATGGCGAAGCGCGCCATTCGCCGGACGGGAAGCGCCAGCGTCGATGGGTGGAGGTCAGGGGACGTCGCGCCACCACGGTGAATCGGCCACTGCGCCAGGGCTGACGCTGCCGCCGATCTGCGGCTGCCACACCGTCGTCGAGGCACCGGCGGCGTCGGCGAGCTGCCGCAGCGTCTCGGCAGGCTCTGACCAGTTGTGCAAGGCGAGGTCGAACGTCGCCCAGTGGATCGGCATCAGCGCCCGCGCGCCCATGGCCTGGAAGGCCTCGAACGCCCGGGCTGGTCCGAGGTGAACCGCGCCCCAAGCGGGGTGCCAGGCACCGATTTCGAACATCGCGACGTCGAAGGGCCCCAAATCCCGGCCGATCTCGGCGTGCTCGGGTGTCGCGCCGGTGTCGCCCGAGAAGAACACGCGGTGACGCGGCCCAACCACAGCGAGGCCGGCCCATAACGTGCGGTTGCGGTCCGTCGCGCTGCGACCCGAGAAGTGCTGCGATGGCGTGGCGATCACCTCGACCCGCGACCCCGCGCTCTCGACGAAGGCGCCCTCGCTCCAATCGAGCTCGCGGATTTGACTCGGCGCGACGCCGAGCCGCTCCAGGTGGGCGCCGACGCCGAGGGTGGTGATGACCAGCCCGCTCCAGCCCGGGCATGCGCCGCGCACCAGCCGACGCCAGGTCGGGGCGCAGAGGTGGTCGTAGTGATCGTGGGAGAGCAAGATGGCGTCCAGCCGGCCCAGCTCGTGCAGGTCCAGCGGCATCGGGTGATAGCGGCGCGGGCCGGCAAAGGAGACAGGGCTGGCGCGCAGGCCGAAGACCGGGTCGGTGAGCAGACGCACGCCGTCAACCTCGAGCAGGACCGTCGAGTGGCCGAGCCAGGTCAGGCGCAGCCCGCCAGGCGGGGGTCCCTGCAGCCGGGTCGCGCCATCGCGTAGCAGTGGCAGGGGGCCCTTGGGCGCCCGGCGCTTGCCGCCAAACGCGAAGTCCGCGGCCATGCGGACGTCGAAAGGGTTGATCTGGAGCGACACCGGGTGTGTGTTGCGGAAACCGCTGCCACCCCAGCGTGGGCTGTTGCCGATGCGCTGCAGCCGCGCCCGGTGGCTCTCCCGACCGACGCTGCCGCGACATGCCGGGCGATCGAGCGGATCGGGCGCCTCGGGCAGGCCGCCGCTGGCCTGACTCAGAGCGGCGGAGAGCTGTGGCCCCGCCTCCTCTTGTCCCGGCTGGGCCGCTGCAGCGGCGTCTAGGTGGGTGACCGTCCGATTCCCTTCGTCGCCCGTCGAACGCGCACCGATTGTGGCCATCCTGAACCTCCCCGGTGATCCCAAACCCGCCCTGGCTCCGGGGCATTCCCGCGCGGGAGCCCATGGGCAGATCGCTGCCGACACGGTGCGCGCATGTCGCCGCGTCCCTCGCAAGGGGCCGTCGAGACTGCGCTCGCAGCGCGATCAGACCTACGCCGCCGACCCTGTGTGGACGCCGGCGCTGCCGAGCCACACCGGCTCGCGCTCCAGTTTGACACCCGTTTCTCGCCGAACGCGCTCCGTCACCTCGCTGGCGAAGCACGCCAGCTGCGCGGCGGAGCCGCCGCCGCGGTGCACCAGCGCCAGGACGTGGCGCCGCGACAGCCCGACTGCGCCCGGCCCGCCTGCGCCGGGGGCGGTGCCGAGGGCTGGGCCCTCGCAACCATCGCCGCGTCGCCAACCGGCCCGCTCGAGGAGCCAGGCCGCCGACAGCTTGCTGTGGCCGGGGCCGGCCGGCCAGCGCGGCATCGCGGCGGCATCGCCGCCGGGCGGCGCCGCAAAGCGCAGGGCGAGCGCGTCGGCGAGCGCGTCTTCAACGACGGGGTTGACGAAGAACGAGCCGACCGAGCGGCTGTCGGGCTCGAGCGGATCGAGCACCATCGCCTTGCGGCGCCGCACCTGTAGCACCGCCGCACGCAAGGCGGAGAGCGGCGCCGCGTCGGGATCGACGCCAGCGTCGGCCAGCGCTTGGCGTAGCTCGGGGTAGCGGGCCTTGCCCAGCGGCTGCCGGCGCAGCTGCAGCGTGATGGCGCTGATGAACAAGCCACCTGGCGGGCTGCGCTTCCAGGCGCTGTCGCGGTAGCCGAAGCGGGCGCGCGCCGCGTCCCAGATCTCGACCTTGCCGCGGTCGAGGTCGACCACTTCCGCTGACACGAAGACGTCGGCCAGCTGCTCGCCGTACGCGCCGATGTTCTGCACAGGCGCCGCTCCGACGCGACCCGGAATGCCTGAGAGGGCGGCCACGCCGCTGAGCCCGCGACGGACGGTGAAGGCGACGAGCTCGTCCCAGGACAAGCCGGCTTCGGCCCGCAGCAGGACCGCGTCGGGGGGGCATTCCCCGGCCGCGACGCCGCTGTGCGTCGCTTCGACCCAGGTCAGCTTGCAGGCGGTCGGCACCAGGATCAGCCCGGCGAAGCCGCCGTCGGCGACGAGGGTGTTGCTGCCGCCGCCCAAAATGGCGAGCGGCAAGCCGGCACGGCGGGCCCAATCCGCCGCCCGCAGGGCCGCTTCGGGACTCCGCACCTCGCAGAGAGCCTGGGCGCTGCCGCCGAGGCGGAGCGTCGTCCGTGGCGCGAGCGGGACGGCGAAAAGGACCCCGAGCTCGGCCGGAGGCGCCAGGGTCATCGTGAGATCTCGGCCAGGAGCTCGGTGCCGTAGCGCTCGGCGAGCCGCGGGCCCATGCCCGGCACTGCCAGCAATTCCTCGCGGTTGCGCGGCTGCAGCGTGGCCAGAGCGTCCAAGGTGGCGTTGGTCAGTACGCGGAACGCCGGCACGCCCTCGGATTGGGCGGTGGCGCGGCGCCAGGCCTTCAGCTCCTCGAGCAGGCCGGGATCGGCGCCGCGATCGGAGGTCTGCGCTGGCAGCGCCGCCGCCCGCCGGGTCGCCGCCGAGCTGCCGCTGTCTGTCGCGCCAGGGCCGGCGGCCTTGACGGTCTTGCCCGCCTTGGCCGCCTTGGCGGCCCTGGCCGCCTTCGCCTTGCTCGCGGCGCTGCTCTGCGGCATGGCGTCAGCGTCGACCCGCAGCTCGTCCAGCCAGGCGCCATCGCTGCGCAGCGATCCGCGCGCCCGCTGGATCTCGCGGTAGTGGATGGTCTGGCCGTCTTTGTCGAAGGTGGCGCTGCGCAGCTCGAGCGCTCCAGCCGTCGCCAGCGCATCGGCGATGGCCTCGAAGGCTCGTCGCTCACCGCCCGGCTCGCCCAGCTCACGAAAGAGCCTGCCGATCGCGATCCACCGCCCAGCAGGCGCGGCCTCGCAGAGGACCTCGGCGACCCTGCGCTCCTTGGGCAGCAGGGCCCGGCGACGATGGCCGGCGCTGTTCTCGGGTGCGCAGTTGTCGCAGCGGCCGCAGGGGCGCCGGGCGGCGGCTTCGTCCCCGAAATAGCGCACCAAAGTCGCCATGCGGCAGTCGCCGCTCTCCACGAAGCGAAACACCTCGTCAAGTTGCAGCGCCCGAAAGTCGCGCTGCTTGGCGTAGGCCGCCAGCCACTCCGTCGGCTTGCGGCTGCCTGGCAGCACCCGATCTTCGTCGTCGACTTCCACGGCGCCGTGGACCCACAGCTTGTCCAGCGCCGCTTCAGCCACCTCGCCGTCGATGCCGGCGCGCTGCAGCAGGCTGTCGCGGGCGATGCCCTCGTCTGGCACCAGGCTGTGCACACGCTGAAGCGCTGCAAGCTCTGGGTAGCTGCGGTCGCGCAGGAATTCGTGCAACCGCCGGTCGGCCCATGACGCCAGGGCGATGGCGCGGGCGGGGGCGCCGTCGCGTCCGGCGCGGCCGATCTCCTGGTAGTAGCCCTCGATGGTGGCAGGCATGCCGGCGTGGATGACGCAGCGGACGTCGGCCTTGTCGATGCCCATGCCGAAGGCGACGGTGGCGCAGACCACCTCGTGCTCTCCGGCGAGGAAGGCCTCGGCCGCGCGGGCGCGGCGGTCGGCGTCGAGGCCTGCGTGGTAGACGCCGACCCGCACGCCGAGGCGGTCTTGCAGCTCGCGCTGAAATTCCTCGACGTTTCGTCGACTCAAACCGTAGACGAGCGCCGGGCGGTGATCGGGGTCACCGAGGACCTGCGCCATGCGCTCAAGGCGGTCGCCGGGATCGCAGCGGACGACCTCCAAGGCCAGATTGTCTCTGGCGAAACCGCGGATGAAGCGCCGCGCCTTGGGGATGCCCAGCTGCTCGCAGATGTCGGCCTGCACCCGCACCGTCGCGGTCGCCGTCAGGGCCAGGACCGGCACGTCGCCGCCTGCGCGCACTTGCGGCAGTCGCTCGCCGAGCAACCGGTAGTCGGGTCGGAAGTCGTGGCCCCACTGCGAGATGCAGTGCGCCTCGTCGACGGCGATCAGGCCCGGGGGGTTGCGCGCCAACCACTCGCAGAAGCGCACGCTGCGCAGGCGCTCGGGCGCGACGAACAGAAAGTCGAGGTCGCCATCCTTCCAGCGCTGCAGGGCTTGACGCGCCTCTTCGCGCGGCCGGCCGCTGTGGACGCGTTCGGCGGCGACGCCACGCTCGGCCAGCTTCTGGAATTGATCGTCCATCAGGGCGATCAGCGGCGAGATGACCAGGGTCGGCCGGCCCCGCACCAAGCCAGGGAGTTGATAGCACAGCGACTTTCCGCCGCCCGTCGGCATGACCAGCAAGGCGTCGACGCCGTCGATGACGGCCTCACAGACCTCGCGCTGGTGGGGGCGAAAGGCCGGGTGACCCAAGCGGTCGCGCAAGACGGCGTCGATTCGCCCGTCGTCGCTGCGCTGGCTGCGACGTCCTTCGGCGGCGGTCTGCACGGCTGTCCACGTCATGTCGCCGCCCCGCGCCCTCGGGTCGCTGATGCCGAGCCTGCGTAGGGCGTCCCACGCGCGGCGCCAGCCTGCCGCCGCTGGTGTGGCATGCCCGCTGCCCGCTTGCAACCGACCGCTCACTTGCTCGCGCCACGCTTCGCGCTCCGGCATCATCTCGACCTCCAAGGCGTCGGGCCGAGGGCCCTCGACTCAAGGTCGCTCGCCGGCCCGAACCGGATCGCTCGCCGCGGCGCGAAGGGCCTCGACCTCGGCGGGCGAGAGGGGGCGGGCCTCTCCTTCGGCGAGATCAGAATCGAGGCGCAGCGGCCCGACCTGCTGACGGTGCAGGGCGGTGACGTGGCCACCGCAGGCGCCGAGCATCCGTTTGACCTGGTGGTACTTTCCCTCGACCACCGTCACGAGGACGCGGTCGGCCGGCAGGCGCTGCAGCAGGGCCGGCCGGCAGACGCTGCCGTCGGCGAGCACGATACCGGCCGCAAAGCGCGCTTCAGCGTCCGGCTCCAGCGTGTCGGGCAGGAGCGTAGCCCGGTAGACCTTCTCGACCTTGCGCCGCGGGTGGGCGATGAGGTGCTGCAGGCTGCCATCCGTGGTCAGCAAAAGCAGGCCGGTGGTGTCTTTGTCGAGCCGGCCGATGGGCGCAAGCCCTGGCCGCCGCAGCGCGGCAGGCAGCAGGTCGAGGACCGTTTGATGTTGCGTGTCCTCGGTCGCCGACACACAGCCTGCCGGCTTGTGCAGCATGAGCGTCAGCTCGAAAGGGGCTCGTACCAACGCACCATCGAGCAGCACGATGTCGACGCCCGTCGCCACGGCGTAGCCCGCGTCGCGCACCACCACACCGTTGACGGTGAGGCGCTTGGCGCGGATCCACCCTGTGACCTCGCGTCGCGAGCTGCCGCTATGCTGCGAGACGAGCCGATCGAGCCGCATCGCCGCTCCTTCCCCAGCCCTCAGAAGGCCCACGAGACGCTGGCGCCGCGCTCCGGAGCTGGCGATGGCACGGCGACCGGTCGCCACCAGGCGTCATAGCTGCCCCAGGCGCCGAGGCCGAGGCCGAGCGTCGTCCAGCCGATGCGCGCCGAGCTATCGCGCTCCTGCACCGCCAGCAGGCCGCAGAGTCCGGCCAGCAGCATGCGGCCCCAGGGGAAACCGGTTGAGACCAGCGCGGATTTGGCAGGTGTGGCGCCCGTCGGCGCCCCTGGGCGAGGCGCGACCGGGGCGGCGGGGGTCACGAGCGCAGACGCGGCCCTTGTCGTCGGGCTCGCTGTCGTCTCGTTCGTCGCAGTCGTCGGGTGAGAAGCCGCCGGGTCCGTCGCCTGCAATGGGTTCATCGCCGTCATGGGACTCGCCGAGGCGCCTGCCCCATCGTGGATCTCGCCCTTGCCGGGCGCCATCGGCTGGCCGCCGGCCTCCACGCCGAGCGCTGTGAGTCCGACACAGAGTCCGACACAGAGGCCGAGCAGCCGCGCGCCGACACCTCGCCACCTCGGCAGCGCTGGCGTCGGCCGCGGAGCAACGCGCATCAGCGCCGCGCTAGTTCCTGGCGGGGGGCCGCGCATCAGGGTCGTCGTCGCGCAGCTTGGGCAGCTTGATCCCGTCCGGCGACGTCGAGCGCAGCGCCGCCGGCACAGGCACGCCGACGTCGCCGCGCAGCTGATCCTCGATGGCGACTGCGAGGTCGGCCATGCGCTGCAGCGCGTCGACCCCGAGCGGCGCCAGCAGGCGCTGAACCTCGGTGTCCACCTTGATCAGGGCGTCGACCAGCGGCCGCGCCGGCTCGCGCAGCACGATGCGGGCTTGACGTGCGTCGCCCGGCACCGGGATGCGGGCGATTGCGCCACGCATCTCGAGCTGATCGAGCATGCCAGTCAGCGAGCCCGGGCGAATCGCAAGCGCGGCGGCGATCTGCTTGGCGGTGAGGCCGTCGGGTACGCGCGCGACGGCCGCGATGACCTGCAGCTGACCGGCGGTGGCGTCGACAGCGCGGGCGACGTCGCCGATGGCGCGGGCGACGATCTTGCTGACGTGATCAAGGCTATAAGCGAAGTCCAGGTACTGCAGCGAGGGCACCTCGAACTGGACCAGATCACCGCCAGATCGCCGCAGCCAGCGCCTGCCGGTGCGGCGCAGTGCGCGAGCGCCGCGGCCGGTTGCTTTTCGTCCTGTGGCCATCGTCCCGCTCCAAGGCCGTGCAACTCAATGGTCGCGCAGGGTCGCGCAACCGCTTCAAGGCCTGCAGCATCCTAGCGCAGGCTGTCAATGTCAACTTGGGCCCAGACCCACGAAATCGGCAAAAACCGGTCATCGGCGGCCCGGTCACGGACCGGCCCACCGCCTCGACGACTCCGGCGCCGTCCACAGGTCCGTTGCGTTGCCTGGAGAGGCGGTACAGCGCTACGGCGCGGCAGAGCTGAGCGGCGGAGCCGAGCGGCGGAGCGCGACGAGCGCTACTTTTTCTTGAACAACGCGTCCAGGCGGCTCAGCGCCGCGCGCTCGCCGTCCTTTTCGCCGCCGGCCAAGGGGTTCGCGCCGGACGCGGCGCCGCTCTTGCTGCCGAAAAGCGAAGCCAGCTTGGCCTTGGCCTTTGCCGCTTCGTCGTCGAGAACTTCGCCGACGATGCGAAATTGGAAGTGGCCGCAAAAATTGCCCGTCTCACGGTCGCGCACGAACTCGCCTTGGTTTTCAAGGCATTGGTTGTGGGCGCTCGGGCTCCAGAACCGGCAGTTGCGGCAGGAGTGCAGGTAGGCCGCGCAGTTGGGGCAGGTATCGAGGCGACCGATCTTGACGTCGAAGACCAGCTCTTCCGAGCACTTGTAGCATTCGTGGCGAACTTCCGGGGTCATGGTTCCTCCCGCGAGGGCCGAGGTGGGGCCTTGGCGCTGGGCGACGTCGTCGCTGTCCTCAGGTGGCTCGACGGCGCAAGCGCGTCAGGGCGAGGCCGAGAAGCAGCAGCCACAGGACGCTCGGCGCGCCTGCGCTCGTCGGCCCGGCGCTGCAGCCGCCATCGTCCTTGGGCGCCGTTGCGCCGCCCTTGGTGCCGCCTGTGTCGCCGACCGTGTCGCCCACCGGGGCCACGACACCATCGCCGCCACCCGCCGTGTCGCTGTCGGCCGTGTCACCGCCGCCGCCGCCGCCGGGATCCTTGGCGTAGGGGTCGATGGGCAGCTGGTAGTTGTTGGTGTTGTGGAGGTCGTGGCCATAGAAGCCCCACTCGCGGATGCTGCCCTTGCGCGGGCCCGAGGCCTTCCAGGCGAACATCCAGCCGTTGCGGGTGCCGGCCGCCACGTCCCACTTGCCGTCGCCGTCGATGTCGCCGATGCCAGCCGAGGACATCACCCAGCCGTTGGTGTACTTCGGCCAGCCCTTGGGCTCCTCGCCGAGGTAGTTCCAGGCGTGGACGAGGTAGCCGGCCGAGGCGGCCACCACGTCGGCCTTGTTGTCGCCGTTGATGTCGACGATCGGGGGGTTGCTGAAGAACTGCCAGTCGTCGATGCGCCGCGGGAAGCCCTCGATCATCTGCCCGGTCTGGGTGTCCCAGGCGCCGAGGTGATGGTCGAAGTCTGCGCGCTTGCCGCCCGAGGCAAAGGTCAGCGCGAAATTGAAGCCCGCGGTCGCCTTGACCAGCTCTGGCCCGCCTTTGGGATCGATTCGGCCGATGCTGCCCGACGCGATGAGGATGTAGGCCGGCGAGTCTTTGCTGTCGCTCTTGGCGCCGAAATTCTGGTTGTCCAGCGTCTTGAGCGCCTTCTTGCTACCCGGAACCTGCCAGGTAAATTCCTTGCCATCGTGCTTGTAGAAGCGCCCAGGTGAGCCGATCGAATCGAAGTTGATCTCGAGTTTTCCGTCGTAGTCGAGGTCCGCCATCGCCGGGTTGCCGGGCACACCCTGGCCGACCAGCGGCAGCACCTCGGCCATCAGCGCGTAGACCTTGATCGGCCAGCCCGGGTGGAAGGGCCCGCCCTTGTGGTTGTTGCCGTCGCCGTAGAGCACGTAGGCGCGGCCCTCGTTTTTCACCGACTCGGCGCCGAGCACCTCGTTGGTGCCGAGCGCGATGTCGATGGTGCCGTCGCCGTCGACGTCGCCGACCGCCGGGGTGCTGATGATGCGGAAGCGCAGCTTGCCGGCCAGGCTCGGGTCGCTGACCAGAACGGGGAAGCCCTTCTGTTCGCTGCCGTCGTGGCGCCAGACGTAGAGGTGCTGGTCCATGCCGTTCTGCAAGATCTCGAGCTTGCCGTCCTTGTCGAGGTCGGCGAGCGTCGGGCTGCCGCAGAAACCGCCGTCGAGCTGCCACTCGGGCGAGGTCTTGTCGACGTCGATGGCCTTGGACTTGACCGGGAAGCCGGGCCGCATCTTGCCGTCCGCCGAAAAGGCCAGCAGGTGGCCGTCGTAGGTCGAGATGACGACCTCGATGGAGCCGTCGCCGTCGAGGTCGCCGATGGCCGGCGAGTTGAGGATGAACGCCTCGCGGTACTGGCCTGGTAGCTTGCCCTTCTGCGCCGCGCAGCCCTTCTTGTCGTCACGGTAGGCGCACGCGAGCGCGCTATTGAATTTGTATGCCTTATCGAACTGTTGCCGCACCGGGGCCCACACCGGCCAGCCCTTCAGCTCGCTGCCGTCGGCCTTGAAGGCGTGCAGGGCGCCGTCCGACGTCGGTTGGATGACCTCGTCCTTGCCGTCGCCGTCGAGGTCGAAGGTCTTGGGCGACGCCTCAACCGAGACGTCGATGCGCTTCGGATAGCCTGGCAGCAGGTCGGGGTCCTTGAACAAGCCGACGGTCTTGCGCAGCTCGCTGCGCACCGTCTTGCCGCCCGCCGTCTTGGCCGTCACCGTCAGGCGCAGCGTCACCGTGTACTGGTCGTGGTGGGCCAGCGGCGCATTGAAGTCGAAGTACTTGGCGGCGGCGGCGGCGACGTCCCACTCGTAGATCGCGCCGTCGATCCCGGCGGTCTTACCGTCGCTCAGCTTCTCCCACCCCGACTTCGGGTCGACGCCCTTGGCCATCTCGAGGGTGAAGGCGTACTCGCCATAGCGCGCGGGCTTGCCGTCGACGCGCTTGCCGATGCGGCCGGTGACTTGAACCTTGGGCGTGCGCGAGACCTCGATCGGCTGGAACCACCACGGCTCGACGATGTCGACCTCGGGCGGGATCTCGCCGTCTTGGATGAGCCGGAGCGAGGCGTCGACGTTGTTGCGGCCGTAGCCGAAGTGCAGGTCCCAGCCGGGGCCGGAGGGGAACTTGGTGGTGTCGGTCTTGGACTCGGGGACGTTGATGTCGTCCGCCGATTCGACCAGGACGCCGCGCACTTCCTCGCTGGAGAGCGGCGGGGTGAGCCCCGATTGCATCGCCATCGAGTACATCAGGCCGACGTGGCCGCTGGTCATGCCCGTCGCCTCTGACGAGCAGCCGGTGCCGGGCGTCGAGAGCAGGAGCTGGCCGCCGTAGTTCGTGCAATTGTTGAAGTTCAGGAATGTCGTGCTCGACTCCGGGCTGGCGCCGTCAAAGACGATGGCATGCACGTAGAGCGTGTGGTTGTTGGTGCCCGGCATGTTGTGGTGGAACGACAGCTCGTCGGCGGCCGAGGCGACGATGGCGACGTTGTTGTTGTAGGCGTACTCGATGGCGTCGCGAGCGAAGGGGGTCATGTTGATGGCGCCGAGCGCCTCCTGAACCAGGCTGGCGCCCGAGTCGACGGCGAAGACCACGGCACCACCGAAGTCGTTGGCATCGCAGACGAAAGAGTCGGCCACGCGGACCATCAGGATGCTGCACTCCGGGCAGACGCCGATGCCGCCGCGGCCGTTGTTGCCCTCGGCGGCCGAGTCGCGCGCCTCGCCCGTGCCGTGGCCGAAGCGGGTATCGTCGTAGGCGTTGTTGTCGTCGGCGAAGAAGTCCCAGCCCGAGATGTCGTCCGGATAGCCGTTGCCGTCGTCGTCCTTGCCATCGGTGAAGGCCGCGATGAGGTCGCCGGGGTCGAGCAGCCCGTTCTTGTTGGCATCGGAGACGCGGGGGTCGCAGGGCGTTTTCGGCACGCCGTTCCCGTCCTCCATCGCCCAGTCCATCATGTTGAAGATGCCGTCGCCGTCGCCGTCGTAGGGGTCGCTCGCCTTCCAGCCCGCGCCGCGACACTTGGCGTCTGGCTCTGGCAACTCCTTTCGATTCAAGTAGTACTTGTTGACGAGGTCGCTCTCTTCCCACTTGATGCCCGAGTCGAGTACCGCGATCACCACCCGGCGGTCGCCAATGGACCGCGTCCAGGCCTTGTCGGCGTGCATGCCGACGCCCATGGGCACTTCGTCCTTGCGAAAACCTGGAAAAGCCGCGTAGTTGGCTGGTGTGAAGGACCACAAATTCCAGTCGCCGCCCTTCATCACCGGCTTGCCGTCGATCAGTTTGCACTTGCCGTCGCTGCCCTTCTCGCAGTTGCCAAAGCCCGGATCATTGGGCCAGTTCTCACCATCGTGCATGGCAGCGCCCGGCTTTGGCGGCCAGACGCCGGCCTGCGCCGGGGAGCTGGCCAGCGCCCACACGGCGGCCAAGAGCAGGGGCGCCGAGAAGCCGCGTCGTGGAGAAGAGGCCATAGAGGTGTGCATGGCAGTTCCTTGGGCGGTTGCCGAGCGCGACCGCGCTGGGGCGCGGCGAACGGCGCCCGGTCGCCAGCCGGGCAGCGCTTTGGCCGCGGAGGGTACGGGTTGAGGGCCGGCGAGGCAATGGCGGCGTGCCCTGGCGAGGGCCGCTCTTCCTGTCCAGATCGCCTCGCGCTTTGGGCCGACGAACCCGCTTGCGACGCGACAGGCGCAGCCTAGTTTCTAGGAAGTGGGTTCCAACCAGGCCGAGCGGGGGATCATGCGCATCGAGAAAATCCTATTGGCGACGGACTTGTCGCCGCGCGCCGTCGCCGCCCTGCCCGCGGTGGCCGGGCTCGCCCACCAACTCAGCGCCGAGGTGGAGCTCCTCTACGCCCACGAGCAGCACAAGGCCCCAGGCAGTGCCGCCGAGCGACTGGAGCAGCGCGACATCGAAGCCCACTTCCAGGCGTTGACTGCGGCTGCGGCGGCCTGGGATCTGCAGCCTCGGCGCAAGGTGCTAGCGGGGGCGCCTGCGATGGCGCTGCAGGCCGCGGCGGAGCGCGACAGGCATGCGCTGCTGACCCTTGTCCACGACGCCGGCCATCGCGGCTCGGCCTCGATCGCGCGCTCGCTGGCGGCACGGGCGGTGGCGCCGTTGCTCATCGTCCACGCGCCGATGGAGAGCAAGCGCCGGTTCTTGCGGCCCGAGGCGCCGCAGATTCGCCGCATCGCCTGTGCGGTCGACCTCGCCGAGGGACGCACTGCGGTGCTGGAGGTGGCCTACGCGCTCGCCCAGTCGCTCGGGGCCAAGCTGACGCTGATCTACGCGTTGCAAACGCGCGGGGCCGAGATCGTCTTTGAGGGGAACAGGCCTCACCTCTCGCCGCCGACCGGCAGCGCCATCGCCGAGGTGCAGGCGGCCCAGATGCGCCTTTCGGCCCTCGCCGCCGACCTCGGCGACACTCATATCGGTGCCCACGTCGTCGCTGCATCCGACGTCGCCGCCGGCATCGCCGCAGCCGCTCTCGACGCCGAAGCGGACCTCCTCGTCGTCGCGCCTCGCCAGCTCGGTAGGGTCGCCCGCATGGTGCTCGGGTCGGTCACCGACCGACTGCTCCAGCTCTCGCCGCTGCCGATCTGGGTCATGGGCGAGGCGCTGCTCGGTCAAATGGCCGCCCAGGGCGACGGCTAGACTGAAGCGTCCTTGCACGCTGAACGCCCTGAGTCTCGCCGCGCGGGCCGTGCCTCGCCAAACGCACGTGCAAGACGCATCGCATGCCGTCGCTCGATGGACATGCGCCGCAGTTGCCGCATGCTCCTAGGGCACCTCGACGGAAGGGATGACCGCCCGTGGACTCGCCTGACCAGCCTCCTTCGAGTTCCCGCGTCGGGATGCCGCAGCCGCTGCCGCCGGCTGAGCGCGACCCGTGGCCGGCGTTCCTCCGCACCATGGCATGGATCGGTGTCAATTCCTTTGGCGGCCCCGTAGCCCAAATCGGCGTCATGCGCGAGATCGCCGTCGAGCAGCGGCGCTGGCTCTCCGACGCTGAATTTCTGAACGTCATGAGCTTCGCCAACGCGCTGCCAGGCCCGGAGGCGCTCGAGATCGTGATTCATCTCGGGCGCCTGCGCCGCGGGATCGCCGGGGGAATCGTCGCCGGCTTGCTGTTCATTGCGCCGGGGTTCCTCTCGCTGGCGGGTTTGGCGTTCGTGTACCAGACCTGGGGCCAGCTCCCCGCCATCGAGGGGTTCCTCGACGGTGTGCGCCCGGTCGCCGCCGCCCTTGTCGTCTTCGCCGTCCTGCGCTTGGCCGGCAAGGCGCTGCGCGGCTGGCCCGCGTTTGGACTGATGCTCGCCGCCTTTGCCGCCCACGGCCTTGGCGGTGTGCCCTTCGTGCCGCTCTTGCTCGGCTGTGGCGTCGTTGGCGTGCTGCTCGCAGCGCAGCGGCGAAAGCTGGAAGAGCGGCAGGCGCCAACCTGGGCGGTGCTGGCGCTGGTCGCCGGCGCCTTGGCCTTGGGCTGGGCGCTTGGCGGCGCCAGCCAACCCGCAGCGCTTGCCCCACCTCGGGCGCACGCGGAAGTCCTGCCGCTCCCTTCCTTGGATCCCGGCGCCGACCGGCTGTGGGCCATCGCCTGGGTCGAGTTGCAGGCGGCCCTCGTCACCTTCGGCGGGGCCTACACGTTGCTGCCATTTCTCCGCGAGCAGATGGTCGACGTCCACGGCTGGGTCACCGATGTGCAGGTGATGGACGCCCTGGCCCTGGGCGAGACGACGCCCGGGCCGCTGGTCTCGGTTGGCGTGTTCCTGGCCTGGCTCGCTGGCGGTCCGCTGGCGGCGCTGGTGGGCGGCTTCTTCTTGTTCTTGCCCAGTTTCGTCTTGGTGCTCGGCCTCGGTCGCCACGCCGCGCGCGTCGACGCGCTCCCAGGCAGCCGCGACTTCTTGTGGGGCGTATCTGCCGGCACCATGGGCCTCATTCTGGCGTTGTCGTCCCAGATCGTCCCGGCGGGGCTGCGATCGCCCTGGCAAATCGGGCTGGCCGTCGGCGCCTTTCTCGCGGTGTGGCGAATGCGCGTCGAGGCGCTGCCGGTGGTGCTGGTCGGCGGCCTCCTTGGCATCGCGTCGCGCTGGCTCGGCTGACCTGGCGCTGCTGGTCCCTTGCGCACGGCAGCGGGCCTCTGCGCGGATGTCCCGGGGTTCGGTCCGACGACCTCGGCCAGCCCGAGCCACCACCATTCCGCCCGCGGCGCAACTCGGCTACAAGTGTCGCTGAGTCGCGGTCGGCGCGTTGGCAGCGACGATGGGGCTCAGCCGGGCCCTCGGTCACGTTGCGCCTCAGCGCCGCCCACAGACAGGAGACGCCATGCGACCGCGCGACGGCCGCCGCTCAGAAAAGGATGATCGCAGCAAGGGCGGCGCGGGCGACAGGCCTCACGATCGGCCGCGGGCCCGGCGACCGGACCGCCTTCGACTGCTGCCGCTCTTTGACGAGCATGGCGGCGCGCGGCCAGGTGCTGCTGCCGAGGTCAGCGCCGCCACCGGGGTCCCCGAGTCGCACGCCTACGGCACCGCGACGTTCTTCCACTTGCTCGCCCGGCCCGACGTCGAAGCCCGCGTCTGCACCGGCACGTCCTGTCGGCTTGCGGGGGCGACGGAATTGCTGGCGGCGCTGCAGGCGCGCGGCGTCGCGGCTGAGGGTTGCGCTTGTCTGGCGCAGTGCGATCAGGCGCCTGCCGTGCTGCTGCCGGTGGCGGGTCAGGGCGGGCACTACCGTCCCTATCGCGCGGCGCTCGCGCCGAACAGTCCGCCCGCGCTGCCAGCCGCGCCTGCGCTGCGTCCGCTGGCGGATTGGCTGATGCCGGGCGAACGCGGCGCCGTACTGCCGGCCGATCCCTCGCTGCCCATCGATCTCGGCGCGGTCGAGGACCCGCGCACCGCCTTTGCCGCCTTCGACCGCGCCTTTGCGCCCGGCGAGGGCCGCGGTGCGTCTTGGGTCCTGGACGAGCTACAGGCCTCCGGACTGCGCGGCCGCGGTGGTGCGGGCTTCCCGGCGCATCTGAAGTGGCGGGCGGTGGCCAAGCACCGTCCCGCCGTTGGCGTCGAGTGCCCACCCGCGCGACGGCCGATCGTCATCTGCAACGCCGACGAGGGCGAGCCTGGCACCTTCAAAGACCGCGAGATCGCGCTGCGACGGCCGATGGCATTGCTCGAGGGCATGGCGATCGCCGCCGCCGCCATAGGCGCCGACGAGCTCATCATCTACTTGCGCGGCGAGCAAGGCGGCGCCCTTGAGTGCCTGCAACGCGCCCTCGCCAGCCTGCGCGCGGCTGGCCGGCTCGCTGACCGATCGGTCGAGATCGCTCTCGGCCACGGCGCCTACATCTGCGGCGAAGAGACGGCGCTGCTCGAGGCGCTCGAGGGGCGCCGCGGCATGCCTCGACACAAGCCGCCCTTCCCGACCGACGCCGGCTACCTCGGGCGGCCGACCTTACTGTCCAACGTCGAGACCTTCGCCGCGGTGCCAGGCATCTTGCGCCTGGGAGGTGCCGCCGTAGCGGCCCGTGGCATCCGTGGCGGCGTCGGCCTGCGGCTATGGAGCATCAGCGGTGACGTCGGCCAGCCGGGCGTCTATGAGCTGCCGGTGGGCACCACGCTGCGCGAACTGATCGCGGTCGCAGGCGGCATGCTGCCTGGCCGCACGCTACTGGCGTTCGTGCCTGGCGGTGCGGCCAGCGGCGTGCTCCCCGGCCGCTACCAGGACATCCCGCTCGGCGGCGTCCAGCCGAGCGACGGCGGACCGGACCCCCTTGCGGCGCTCGGCAGCATGGCCGGCTCGGGGGGCGTCATCGTCCTCGACGATCGCCGCGATGTCGCCGAACTGGTCGCCGACTCCCTGGGCTTCTTCCGCGACGAGAGCTGCGGGCAATGCGCGCCCTGCCGCATCGGGACCCAGGTATTGGCCCAGTCCTTTGACCGGTGGCGGCGGGCGCTGGCGCACGGTCCTGAAATCGAAGCGCCTGCATTTACTCAGCTTGTTCAGGTAGCCGACGACGTCGGCTGGGAGATGGGCGAGGGTTCGATCTGTGGCCTGGGTCAGGCCGCGCACTTGCCGCTGCAGCACTACCTGCGCGACTTCGCTGCCGGCCGGCGGCGGGCTGTGCTAGGCTCGGGGGCAGGCGCAGCGGCGCCGACGGGAGGCAGCGATGCCGGATGATGCGCGCAAGCTCTATCGCGCCGAGCGGGATGTCGGCCCGGCGCCGGACGCGCCGTCGACGCTGACCGTCCACATCGACGGCCAGCCGCGCACAGCGGTTGCCGGCGAGACGCTGCTGCAGGTCGCGCGCCGCGCTGGCTGCGATGTGCCGACTCTGTGTCACGACGAGCGACTGCAGCCGACCGGCGCTTGCCGCATGTGCCTCGTCGAGTCGAGCGACTCTCGGCGGCTTGTGCCGTCCTGCCGCCACCCGGTGCAGGATGGCCTCCACGTCCAGACCGCCAGCGCCCGCGTGCTGCGCCATCGCCAGGCCTTGCTCGCCCTGTACGCCGCCGACCAGCCCGAGCAGATCGTGCCCGGCAGCGAGCTGGAGGTCGCGATGCGTCGCCACGGCGTCGCCGAGGGCGTGCCGAGTGTCACCTCTGCGCGCGCCGGGCGACCCGAGGACCAGAACCGTTTCATCCAGTTCCAGCCTGACCGCTGCATCCTCTGCGCCCGCTGCACGCGCTACTGCGATGAGGTTGAGGCCGTGGCCGCCATCGCCGTCGGGCACCGCGGTCCCGAGACGACCATCGTCACGGCCGACATGCGCGGCCTGCTCGACACCACCTGCGAGCTCTGTGGCGGCTGTGTCGACACCTGCCCGACCGGCGCCCTCGTCGAGAAGAAGGCGGCGCCGCGGCAGATGGAGCTTGCCAGCCTGCCGACGGTGCGCACGACCTGCGGCTACTGCGGCGTCGGCTGCCAGATGGACCTCAGCGTCGACCGCGACAAGGGCCAGATCGTTCGGGTCCAGAGCCCGCCGCCCGGCACGACGACCAACGACGGCAACCTCTGTGTCAAGGGCCGCTTCGCCACGGGCTATGTGGGCCACCCGGACCGGCTGACGGTGCCGCTGCTGCGCGATCGGGCCACCGGGCAGCTGGTGCCGAGCACCTGGGATGAAGCCCTCGACCGGGCGCATGAGCTCCTGGTCGACGCCAAGGCGCGACATGGCGCCCATGCGCTGGCCTTCATCAGCAGCTCGCGCGCCACCAACGAAGAGAACTACTTGGCGCAGAAGCTGGCGCGGGCGGCCTTTGGCACCAACAACTGCCACCAATGTGCAGCCACGTGACACGCGCCCACGGTCGCCGGTCTGGTGACCACCTTCGGTGCCGGTGCGATGACCAATGCGATCACGGAGATTCGTGACGCCGAGCTGCTATTTGTCATCGGCAGCAACACGACCGAGGCGCACCCCATCATCGCGATGGAGATGAAGCGGGCCGTCCTGCGCGGCGCCAAGCTCATCGTCGCCGACCCGCGGCAGACCTGGCTCGGCGGTTGGGCCGACCTGCACTTGCAGCTCTGGCCTGGCACCGACGTCGCGCTGCTCTCAGCGATGGCGCACGTGATCTTGGCCGAGGGCCTGCAAGATCAGACCTACATCGACACCCACACCGAGAACTTCGAGGCGGTGCGGGCGTCGGTCGCGGATTGGACGCCGGCCCGCGCCGAGGCCATCACCGGCATTCCGGCCGCCGACATCGCGGCGGCGGCGCGCATGTACGCCACCACGCGGCGGGCCGGTATCTACTACACCCTCGGCATCACCGAGCACACGCACGGCACGGACAACGTCTTCTGCTTGTCGAACCTCGTCCTGCTCACCGGCCACCTCGGCCAGCGCTCGGCAGGCCTCAACCCCCTGCGCGGACAGAACAACGTCCAGGGCGCCAACGACTCGGGCGCGACGCCGGTCTTTCTGCCTGGCTACCAACGGGTCGACGACCCCGCCGCTCGTGCTCGCTACAGCGCGATCTGGGGCCGCGAGGTGCCCGCAGACAAGGGGATGAACCTCAACCAGATGATGCACGCCCTGCGCGACGGCGACCTCAAAGCGATGCTGGTCGTCGGAGAGGATATCCTGGTCAGCGAGCCAGACGTCGCCGGACTTGACCGAGCGGTCAGTGAGCTCGACGCGCTGATCGTGGTGGACTTGTTCCTGACCGAGACCGCCAAACAGGCAGACGTGGTGCTGCCGGCGGCTGCGTTCGCCGAGAAAGATGGCACCTTCACCAACAGCGAGCGGCGGGTGCAGCGGGTGCGCCAGGCGGTACCGCCGCCCGGTCAAGCCCGTCCCGACTGGCAGATCTTGGCGGCGCTCTTGGAGCGGTCCGATGTCGAGCCCGTGCGCGGCGTCGCCACCTCTGCGCTGACGCCGGCACTGATCTACCAAGAGATGGCCAGCGGCACCGACAAGTTCGCCGGCATCAGCCATGCGCGCATCGAAAACGAGGGAGGCCTGCAATGGCCTTGCCCGACCGCCGATCACAAGGGCACGGACTTCTTGCACCAAGGCGGCCCGATGCGCGGCAAGGGCCTGCTGGTCCCGGTCAACTACCGGCCGAGCGTCGAGCGTCCCGACGCCGACTGGCCGCTCTGCTTGTCGACGGGCCGCACCTTGTACCACTACAACGTCGCCACCCAGACCAAGCGAGAGCAGGGCCTGCTCGATCGTCACCCTGGCTGCTTCGTCGAGGTCCACCCCGACGACGCCAGCCGCTACGGCTTGCACGACGGCGGCAGGGCCGAGGTCTCGACCAGGCGCGGCGCCATCGAAGTCGACGTCCACGTCAGCCAACGGGTCCAGACCGGCATGATCTGGCTGCCGATGCACTTCTCTGAGGCGCGCGCCAACCTGCTCACCATCGACGCCGGCGACGAGGTGACGGGGACGGCCGAATACAAGGTCTGCGCGGCCGCGATCGCGCCCAGGTAGAGGGCGACCTGCGGCCTCGCGATGGCTGGCGGAGCGTGCACTCCGGGCCCCTGTATGGCCGCCGTGCGCCCTGCGACGTTCGACGGGGCCCGCGGACGCCGCCAAGACGCGACGCGCAATCGCCGCCGCTTGCGACCCTTGCCCACTGCACCATCGTACTAGTACACTGACAAGGCCTCGGGTGACCGGGGCTGGAGTCCAGAACCTTGCTGAGCGACCCGTCCCGAATCGCCGCTGCCATCGCCCGCGCAAAGGCGCAAGGGCGTGGGGCTATTGTGCCCTTCGTCGTCCTTGGCGACCCGGACCTCGACACCAGCGACGGCTTGCTCCGCGCGATGGTGGAGGGCGGCGCCGACGCGCTCGAGCTCGGGCTGGCGTTCTCGGACCCGCCTGCAGATGGGCCGGTGATTCAGGCCGCAGCGACCCGCGCGTTGCGAGCCGGGGTGCGGGTCGATGACGCTTTTGCGCTGCTGCGCCGCCACGCCGAGCGCAGCGCGGTGCCGGTGTCGCTGCTGGTGTATTGGAACCTCGTGCTGCAGCGCGGTGTGGAGCGCTTCTATGGCGAGTGTGCCGCGGCCGGCGTCGACGCCGTGCTGGTCGCCGACCTGCCTCTCGAAGAGGCGACGGCGGCGCTCGAGGCCGCGCGTCGGCACGGCGTAGCGGCGGTGCTGCTGGTTACGCCGCTGACGAGTGAATCGCGGCTGCGGGCTGTGGCGGCCGCTGGCAGCGGGTACCTCTATGTCGCGGCGCGCGTCGGCGTGACGGGCGAGCGCTCGGGGGTCGAGGCAGGCCTCGCCCACGAGATCGCCCGCATTCGGGCCGTGTCCACGCTGCCGCTGCTCTGCGGGTTCGGCATCGCAGGGCCGACGGAGGTGCGCGCCGTGGCCGAGGCCGGGGCCGACGGCGCCATCGTCGGCTCGGCCGTGGCGCGGCGCATCGAGGCGCACTTGGGCGACCCCGCCGCCATGATCAACGCTGTGCGCTCATTTGTCGGCGAGCTGCGGGCGGCGAGCGGCCGGCCGGCGCAGGGCACCCCATCTCGAGGAGGTCCGCAATGTTGATCTTGATGCGAGGCGACGCGACGCAGGAGCAGATCGCTGTGGTCGAAGCGACCGTGGAGCGAATGGGTTTTCGCGCCCAGCCCATGCCGGGCCAGCAGCGGGTCGCGATCGGCGTTGTCGGCAATGACCGCCGCGTCGACGACACGCCGCTGCGCGGCCTGGAGGGCGTCCACGACATCGTGCACGTCAGCGCGCCCTACAAGCAGGTCAGCCGCGAGTGGCGCAAGACGCCGACCATCGTGAAGCTCGCCAATGGCACCGAGATCGGCGGCGACGCGCTGGTGGTGATGGCCGGTCCGTGTGCGGTCGAGAGCCGCGAGCAGCTGTTTGCCACCGCCGACTATGTCCGCGCCGCCGGCGCGACCGTCTTGCGCGGTGGCGCTTACAAGCCGCGGACGAGCCCCTATGCCTTCCAGGGCCTGGGCGAGGACGGGCTGCAGCTCCTGGCTGAGGCACGCGAACGGACGGGCCTCGCGATCGTCACCGAGGCCATCGACATCGAGAGCGCGCACGCCTGCGCCGAGGTGGCCGACGTGCTCCAGGTCGGGGCGAGGAACATGCAGAACTTCGCGCTGTTGCGCGCCATCGGTCGAATCGGCAAGCCGGTGCTGCTCAAGCGCGGGCCATCGGCGACCATCAAGGAGTGGTTGCTCGCCGCCGAGTACCTGCTGGCCGAGGGCAACATGCAGGTGATGCTCTGTGAGCGGGGCATCCGCAGCTTCGACGACGCCACGCGCAACGTCATGGACGTCACGGCGATTCCGCTCGTGCAATCGTTGTCGCACCTGCCCGTCGTCGCCGACCCGAGCCATGCCACCGGTGTTCGCGCGCTCGTGCCGGCGGTGGCCAGGGCCTCGGTGGCAGCCGGCGCGCACGCCATCATCGTCGAGACGCACCCGGAGCCGCGGCGCGCGCTCTCCGATGGGCCGCAAGCGCTGACCGAAGCGGACTTTCGGGCGATGATGCTGCAACTGCAGGCCGTCGCCGCCGCATTGGGCCGGCCGATGGCGTCGATCTAGCGATCGCGAATCTTTGCTAAGCCTTGCGCGGCGCCTTCTTGGCCGCTGCAGCGGGCTCGCTGCCCTTGGACTTGCCAGCCGCCTTGGGCGCCTTGGGCGCCTTGGGCTCTTTGGGCGGCAGGGTCGCGGTCGACTCGAGGGCGTCAAAAGCCAAGGTGCGTGCGACGTCGAGGTCGATGTGGCGCGGGTCGAACTGCACGTACTCGCGCCAGGGCCGGCCCGGCATGGGCTGGAAGAGCGCAAAGCCCTCCTCGCAGAGCGCCGACGCGCGCGAGGCGCCGACGCGCGCGATGAGCGTCTGGGCGAAGGTGCCAAAGAACATGTGCTCGCCGACAAACGCGCAGGGATGGGCGAACATCTGGCCGCGAATCACCCGTGGGTCCAGAGGCACCAGCTGGTCATAGAGGGCGATGGTCTCGGGGTTCGGGCGTTCCATTCACGGGATCCTTTCCGGTCGACTCCGGGCGATCAACTGGCTGCCGGGCCACGATCGGGTGGCGCAGCGCCGTCGCTGCCTCCGGCGGGTGGCGGTGCCGAGGGCTCGTGCACGCTCACGCCGGTGTAGATACCACGGATGTCCTCGACGATCAAGTAGAAACAAGGGACGATCGCCAGCACGATGACCGTTGAAAACAGGATGCCGAAGCCCAGGCTGATCGCCATTGGGATGAGAAAGCGCGCCTGGACCGAGGTCTCGAAGATCATGGGCGCGAGGCCAAAAAAGGTCGTCAGCGAGGTCAGCAGGATGGGGCGAAAGCGCCGCGCGCCGGCCCAGGCGATGGCTTCGAAGTGGCTGGAGCCTTCCGTGCGCTGGGCGTTCGCCGCGTCGACCAGCACCAACGAGTCGTTCACCACCACGCCGGCGAGCGCGACGACGCCCATCAAGGAGATCGTGGAGAGCTCGATCCCCATCAACAGGTGACCTGCCAGCGCCCCGACGATGCCGAACGGGATCGCCGTCATCACGACAAGAGGCTGGACATAGCTGCGGAATGGGATCGCGAGTAGCACGTAGATCAGCAGGAGGGCGACGAGAAAGCCGCGGCCGAGGGCGGCTAGGGACTCATTGAATTCGCGGCGCTGACCGCCGAAGTCGTAGCTGAGCCCAGCGTGTTGCGAGGCCAGCTCGGGCAAGACGCTGGCCGTTAGCGAGGCCATGACCAGGGCCAGGTCGCCGACGCCGGGCTGAACATCAGCGTTGACGCTGACCGAGCGCCGGCCATCGACCCGGCGGATCTGGGTATAAGCGTTGCCGCGCCGAAGCTCTGCCGCGTCGCCGAGCGCGATCTCGACGCCCGTGGGGCTACGGATGATCAGGCGTTCCAAGTCGAATTCGCGCCGCCGCGCCGCCTCGTCGAGCCGCACGACGACCCGGATCTCCTCGCGCGCCCGCTGCTGGCGCAAGGCCTCCACGCCGAAGTAGCTGGCCCGCAGGGTCCGCGCCAGGTCCTGTGCCGAGAGGCCGGCCGCAACGCCCGCCGGCCGCAACTTGACGTCGTATTGCGGCTTTCCTGCGGAGAAGCCATCGTCCACGTCCTTGACGCCGGCGAAGTTCCGTAGCCGCTGGGCCAGATCGGCCGCCGCCTTTTCCAACGCCGCCAGGTCGGGGTGGGTGAGCTCGACGTCAATCGCCGGGCCGCTCGACGGACCTCCAAGCGCGCTGAAGCGCGCCAGCTCTGCGCCGACGATGGCCCCGGCCTCTTCGCGCCACTCTGCGGCGAAGGTCTCGGCGGAAAAGTCGCGCTGGTCGGACGGCACCAAGAATACCTGCGCCGAGGCCAGGTGACTGCCATTGCCGCTAGCTCCGCCGCCGCGGCCGGACTCTGCGGGCGTGCCGACGGTGGCGAAGAGGCCGCGCTGCATGCGATCGCCGCCATGTCGGGCGATGACCCGCTGGGCCGCCGCGACCAGCTGCTCGCGGGCCGCGATCGAGCGCGCGATCGGCGCACCAAAGGGCAGGGCGACGTTGGCCGAGACGACGTCGGACTCGACGCGTGGAAAGGGAATGAACTGCACCCCGCCGCCCTCGACGACGCCGTAGCTCACGATCAGCAGCGCGATGGAGACCGCGACCGACAAGTAGCGCCACCGGAGCAGGCTGCGAACCAATGGCACATACGCGCGATTGACGTTGCGCTGCATCGCATCGGCGAAGGCCTGCTGCTGAATATTGAAGAATCCGATCAGCCCTTTGGTCCGCATCTGGCGCAGCTCGCCGAGGTGCGACGGCAGCACGAACATCGACTCCATGACCGAGACCAACAGCACCGAGATCACGACCAGCGGGATGACCCGCCAGATCTTGCCCATGTAGCCTGGGATGAAGAGCAGCGGCAGAAACGCCGCGACGGTGGTCAAGACCGAGAACACCACCGGCATGCTGACCTCGCCGGCACCCCGGATTGCCGCCCGCATCCGGGGGACGCCGCGCTGGCGCAGGTGGTGCACGTTCTCGCCGACCACGATGGCGTCGTCGACAACCATGCCGAGCACGATGATGAACGCGAACAGCGACACCATGTTGAACGAGACGCCGAACATCGGCAGGAAGACCATCGCGCCCAGGAACGAGGTCGGGATGCCCATTGTGACCCAGAAGGCGATGCGCGCCTCCAGAAAGAGCCCGAGCACCAAGATGACCAGGATCAAGCCCGATTGCGCATTGCGAATCAGCAGATCGAGGCGGTCACGGTAGGTCTCGGAGTCGTCGCGCCAGACCGACAGCGAGACGCCCTGCGGCAACGTCGACTTGGCCCGCGCCAGGTAGGCGTGGACCGCTTCGCTGACCTCGATCGGTGTCTCGGCCCCGACCCGGAACACGCGCACCCGCGCCGCCGGCGCGCCGTTGAAGGTCACAGCCTGGTCGCTGTCTTCGAAGCCGTCGCGGATCTTGGCGATGTCGCCGAGGCGCAGCGCGCCGCCATCAGGGCGCTGCAGCACCGGGATGTCGGCGAACTCCCTGCCTTCGCTGCGGCGCTCCGAGGTGCGCACCAGCACCTCGCCGCTGCTGGTGCGGATGGCGCCCGCCGGCAGCTCGACGGCGCCGCGCCGGATGGCGGAAGCCACGGCCTCGAGCGTCAGGCCGTGCTGTCGCAGCGTGGCCTGGTCGACCTCGATCGCCAACTCCATGCGTCGCACAGCGTCGAGCTCCGCCTGAGTCACCTTGGGGTCGAGCAGCAGCTCGGTCCGCATTCGCTCCGCGACGCTGCGCAGCACGGCCTCCTCGACCTTCCCGTAGACCACGAGGCTGACCACCTCGCGCCGATTCGAGGCCACCGAGATCACCGGCCGCTCGGCCTCCACCGGCAAGCTGGTGATGCGGTCGACCGCGCTCTTGAGGTCGTTGAGCGCGCGGTCGGAGTCGGTGCCGGTCTCCAGCTCGACGCGCACCGAGGCTGAGCCCTCGTTGGCCAGCGCGGTCACGCGCTTGACGCCGTCGACGCCTCGGACGGCCTCCTCGACCGCCAACACCACGCCTTGTTCGACCTCGGCCGGGCTGGCGCCCGGATAGGGCACGGCGATGTTCACGGCGTCCAACTCGAACTCCGGGAAGACCTCCTGCTTGGTCCGGGTCGCCATGAACGCGCCGCCGATCAGCAGCGACAGCATCAAGATATTGGCGGCGACGCTGTTGCGTGCCATCCACGCCACAGCGCTCTGCCCGCCCGCATGAGCGTCGCCGCCGCCCACACCCATCCCGTCGTCGCGGTCGTCGCCGCCGCCTCCTGTCATGGCTGGGCCCCCGTCGCGGTTGCGTCGCTCGGCGCCGGAGCGGCTGGGGCCGATTTGGCACTCGGAGGCGTTGGGCGTGGGCGTAGCCGCATTCCGGGCTCAGCGCCGGGGACAACGCCAGTGATCAGGCGGTCACCCTCGCGCAGGCCACTCGCGACCAGTACGTCGTCCTGCTCGCGGTAGGCGATCTGGAGCGCGCGCACCTCTAGGCGGTCGTCGGCACCGACGACGAAGGCCCGGTCGCCCTCGCGCAAGGCCGTACGTGGCACGCGCACGACGCCATCGAGCGAGCGCCCCTGTAGCTCGACGCTGACAAACGCGCCGAACAGCAGTGGCATCGCGAGCGGAGCGTCTGGCGGCGGCGAGAGCGGGTCCGCCACCGCGATCCACAGCCGCGCCATCCGGCCCAGCGGGTCCAGATCGGACAGCAGCCGCACCACCTTGCCCGGCCGCGAGGCGCCGCTGGCCGCCCCGCCGGCGAACACCCTGGCCGTCGCTCCATCCTCGGCGGCGACCCCGGCGATCCCCGGCACGGCGATGGCGTCGAGCTGTCCAAGCGGCAACGACACCTGCACGAACGCGCGGTCGGTGGCCACCAGGACCGCCACGGGCGTCTGGGGCGTGACCATCTGACCCTCTGCGACCCTGCGCTCGCGGACGACCGCGTCGAATGGGGCCACCAGCGTGCAGCGCTCGAGATCGAGCTCACCGCGCGCGATGGCGCTCTCGACGGCCGCCACACGCGCACGCGCCGCGTCGATGTGTGGCCTGCGCAGTGCCAGCGCCGCGCCGAGCTTGCTGCCGCCGCGCGCTTCCCCCTCCAGCTGCCGCCACTCGCGCTCGGCGACCTCGGCTCGCCCCAGCTCTTGATCCAGCGCCGCCTGGGCTTGCACCCGCTCAGCGCGGCGCTGCGCTTGTTGCAGGCGGAAGTCGGCGTCATCGATGCCCAGCAGCAGCTCGCCTTTTCGGACGCGGGCCCCAGGCTCCAGCCCCGGGCCGAGGCGCAAGACCGCACCGGCGACCAGCGGTGTGAGGCTGACCACGCGATCGGGCAACACCACGCCCTCGGCGCGCAGCTGAATCACCTCGCGGCTCGGTTGCACGCGCAGGACCTCGACCAGCACGGTCGCCTCGGCGATCGTCGCCTTGCGCGCCGCCGGCTTGCTGGCGCTGAGCCGCATGGCGAACCACACGCCGGCGGCCAGCACCAGCAGCGGCAGCAAGATCTTGAGCACTTTGCTCATCATCGCCCCGGCCCTCCCGCGGGTTCGACCGTGCCCGCCAGCGCCCGCATCAGGCCCACACGCGCCAACCACTGCGCGCGCTGGCGTTGGATTTTGTCGGCCTCGAGCGCTTGCAAGGTCGAGAGTGTCGTCAGCACCGGCAGGTAGTCGGACTGGCCGTGGGCGTAGCGAAAGCGCGCCTCTTCCAAGGTCTTTCGGACCGTCTCCAGCCGCTGCTCGGCCGCCAGGAGGCCGGCTCGCTCGCCCTCCTCGCGCGCAAGCGCCTCCTCGACGTCCTGCAACGCCCGCAGCACCACCTGACCATAGGCATAGACGGCATCCTGCAAGGTCGCACGGACGCGGGCGACTTCGGCCCGCCGCCGCCCGCCGTCCAGGAGCGGCGCTGAGAGGCCGGCGGCGAGGTTGAAGATGAAGTTGTCGAAGAAGGACAGGGGTTCGCTGCGACCGGTGAAGCCCGTCGTGCCCGAGAGGCGCAGCGCCGGCAGCAGGTCGACCTTGGCGGAGGCGACACGATGGTCGACCGCCAACATGCGCTTGCGTGCGGCCCGTACGTCGGGGCGGCGATCCAGCAGCGCCGCTGGCACGCCAAGGGCCGGCAGCGGCGGCACCGGTGGCAGGCTCGCCTTGGACGCCAGCTGTTCGTCGCGCTGCGCCAGACGACCGAGCAGGGCCGCCAATTGCTGCGTCTGCAGGCGCAGGCGGGCCTCGACCGCGGGCAGCTGGCCGACGACCGCTTCGAGCTGGCTGCGCTGCTGGAGCACGTCGACCATGCTGGCCAGGCCGTGGGCAAAGCGCAGCTCGATCGCCCCGAGCAGCTTGCGGTTGGTGTCTACCTGCTGCCGCAGGAGCTCGTGCGTCTGGCGTTCAGCGACAAGCCCGAGGTAGGCGCCCATCACCCCGCCGGCGACGCCGATGGCCATCGCATCCAAGTCCTCGCGGCTGGCGGACGCGTCGAGCTGAGCGGCGCGGCGCGTCGAGCCGATCCGGCCCCAGAGGTCAACCTCGTAGGAGGCGCCGACCGAGAGCGGAAACAGGGTCTGCGAGACGGTCAGGGGCTTGCCGCCAGCGGCTCCGCGGCCGAGGAAGAGGTTCTGCTGCGACCGACTGACGCTGCCGTCGAGCGAGAGCTGCGGCAGCAGCCCCGCGCCTGCCACCCGCGCCAAGGCTTCGGCTGCCTCCAGCCGCGCCTGTGCCCGGCGCAGGTCGAGGTTGCCGCGCAGCGCAGCGTCGCAGAGCGCGTCGAGCTCGGCGCTGCCGACCACGCGCCAGAAGGCCGCGCCCGCGTCCGCCACGCCGCCCTGGCCGTCGAAGAGGAAACGCTCGGGCACCGCCACCGGGGGCGCCCGGTTGGGATCCACCTTGTGGCTCAGGCCGGAGCAGGCGACGCCGAGACAGGCGCTGAGGCAGATCAGCCCGAGCGAACGGGCGCGAGCCCCCCGAATCGATGTCCCGCAGCGTCCAGGCACCGTGGCTCCCGACGCGTGGCTGCGCGGTGTGCGGTGGAGGGGCCAACTCGCCGCGCTCCCGGGCGTCACGGCGCCTCGGCACCGAGCGATCGGGCGCTGCCCCTTGGTCAGCGCTGCGCCGCCACGGCTATACCAAGAGAGGCTTGGCGGGGGAAGGTCAGCGCGAAGCTCGCTCCTGCCCACCTGCGAGCACCCAGCGCCCAGCGCCCCAAAAGCGATGGCCTTGGGCCGAGACCGAGATGGGCATCTTTGGCCGCGAAGCTAGAGGCTGGCGGTGGCGCCTTGCGGACGCGGCGCCTCCAGAAGCCCAATGGGCGCAAGGCCTTCAAGCCGCTTGGCGATCTTCTTCTTCAGGTTGGCCTCGATCTGGCGCACCCGTTCGCGCGAGATGCCAAAGCGCTCTCCGACCTCTTGCAGCGTCACGGTCTCGTCGCCGAGCAGGCGCTGCTCCAGGATGACCAGCTCCTTGTCGCTCAGCTCGCTGTGCAGCTCCGCCAGGCGCTCGGCGACCATGGCGCTCAGCTCCGCGCTGGCGAGCCGCTCGTCGGCGCCTGGCTCATCGTCGGCGATGGTCTCGCCAAGGGTCAGCCGGCCGTCTTCGGAGACAGCGCCGTCCAGGTCGAGGTCGCGGCGGGCCGCCAATGCGGCGCGGCGCCACTCCTCGACCTCCTCGGCCGTCGGCTTGCGGGCCTTGCGGCGGGCCGGCGCGCTGGCGCTTTCGGCGGCGAGCAGGAAGGTGGCCTCGCCTTCGCCTTCGCTTTCGCCTTCGCCGCCGTCCTCGACTTCGCCCTCAAGTACCTCGGGCCCTGCGGCCTCGCCGCCGGGTGCTGGCAGCTCGCGCCGCCCGAACAAGACCTTGCGCTGCTGCGCCACTGGCCCGACGCGCACCAGCGACCAGGTGTTGATGATGTAGTTCTGGATGTAGGCCTTGATCCACCACACCGCATAGCTGATGAGGCGGAAGCCGCGGTCCGGCTTGAACTTCTGCACGGCCTTCATCAGGCCAATGTTGCCCTCCTGGATGAGGTCGGTGACCTTGATGTCGTAGTTGCTGAACTGGTACGCAACCTTGACGACGAAGCGCAGGTTGGCCGTCACCAGGGCGCGGGCGGCGTCGGGGTCGCCGGTCTGCTGGTAGCGGCGAGCCAGCGCGAGCTCCTCGTCACGGGTCAAGAGCCGATAGGCGTTGACCTCGCGGAGGTATTGCTCCAGCGGGTTGTCGAGGATCGGCTCCCTGGCCATGGCGGACTCCGTGCGCGGGCCAGCGGCCTTGGCCGTTGCGAAGCGCACCTTGACAACACTGGTCGGCGCCCGGACATTCCCCAGGCGGTTGGGGCTGGGCGTCGCCAGTTCGGCCCTCACCATAGCCGCTGCCACGGGGTGCGCAAGCCCGCGCTCGACGCGAGCGCGGCGGTCGCGGGCGCCGGGCCCGCCTAGGCAGAGAGGACACCATGAGCGCGCGCGGTACCGACTTCTCGACCTTCGTGCTGTCGCTCGCGAGCGCGGTCATGGTCCACCTGGGCCGTGTCCCCGACCCGACCGGCCAGGACAGCCCCGCCAACCTCGAGCTCGCCCGCCACAGCATCGATCTGCTGGCCATGCTCGAAGCCAAGACCCGCGGCAACCTGACGGCGGAGGAGGCGCAGCTGTTGACCCGCCTGCTGCATGACATCCGCATGGCCTGGGTCGAAGAACAGCGCCGCGCGGCGTCGTGACCGGGGCGGCCGGCGGGCAGAACACGCGCAGCCGCGGCGGCGGCGCGGCAGGCCATATCTTGGTGGTCGACGACGAGACCGCCTTCCGGTCGCTGGTCGCGGGCCACCTCCAGCGCGCAGAGCTGCACGTCAGCACCGTCGGGTCGGCGGAAGAGGCGCAGGCTTTTCTCGCCCGACAGCGCCCCGACCTCATGCTGCTCGACGTCCACATGCCCGGGATGACCGGCATCGAGCTCTTGTCCCAGCTCGCCGCCAGCGGTCAGCTCCCGCCGACCATCGTGATGAGCGCCTATGGCCAACTCGACACCGCTTTGGCGGCTGTGCGGGCCGGCGCGATCGATTTTCTGACCAAGCCCTTTCGGCTGCCGGAGATCGAGCTCAAGGTCATGATGGCGCTGGAGAAGGTGAGGCAGGGCCGTGTCGGTCGGCGGCGCAGCGGTGTCGAAGCGGCGACCCCTCGGCCTGTGCCCGCGCCAGCGCCTGGCGAGATGTTCGCGGGTATGGTCGGGCGCAGCGAGATCATGCGCGAGCTGTTCGCCAAGATCGAGAAGGTGGCGCGCTTCACCTCTACGGTCCTCATCCACGGCGAGTCGGGTACCGGAAAGGAGCTGGTGGCGCGGGCCTTGCACGCCAGCAGTCCCCGCCGCAGCGGCCCCTTCATCGCCATCAACTGTGGCGCCATCCCCGAGAACCTGCTCGAGTCGGAGCTTTTCGGCCATGTCCGCGGCGCCTTCACCGACGCCACCAACGACCGCAAGGGCCTCTTCGAAAACGCCACCGGCGGCACGCTCTTCCTGGACGAGATCGTCGATCTGCCGCTGCACCTGCAGGTCAAGCTGTTGCGTGTGCTGCAAGAGAGCGAGGTGCGGCCCATCGGCGCGGCGCGCTCGGTGCCGGTCGACGTCCGGGTGGTGGCTGCCTCGGCCGTGGCGGCGCGCGATCGCGTCGCCACCGGCCGTTTTCGCCAGGACCTCTACTACCGACTCGGCGTCATCGAGCTGCAAGTGCCGGCGCTGCGCGAGCGACGCGAAGACATCCCGTTGCTGGTGGAGCACTTGGTTGCGCAGGCCAATCGCCGCCTCAGCACCAGCATCCGCGCAGTTCATCCCTTCGCGCTGGCGCGGCTGCAGGCTTGGACCTGGCCCGGCAACGTGCGCGAGCTGCAGAACGTGATCGAGCAGGCGGCGGTTATGAGCGAAGAGGAGGAGATCGGGGTCGAGTCGCTCCCAGGGTACCTGCAAGCCGAGGTACCCCCGCCGCAGGTCCAGGAGCCGGGGAGCAGGGCGCTGCCCGAGTTCTCGGGGCTGAGCCTGCCCGCCGCACTGGCCGCGACCGAGAAGCTGTTGATCGAGCAAGCGCTGCGCCAGACCACCGGCAACCGTACGCACGCGGCCAAGCTGCTGGACCTGCCGCTCCGCAGTCTGCACGACAAGATCCGCAGCTATGGCATCGAGATCCCTGGTCAGGTGGGACGGCCGCCGCAGCGCTGAGGGGTGGACGCCGGCGGCGGGTTCGTCCGCCACGCCGGCCGAGGGAGACGCCATGGACCGCAGCAACGCCATCGCCAACCGCATCGCCGCGCGCTATCCGCTGCTCGAGGTGCTGACCAACGACGAGGCCGACGCCCGCGCCTTGGTGATCGAGGCGGCCCGTCGCGCCGGCGTCGAGGTGCTCGAGCCGCGACTGGGCGCTGCAGACCCCGCCGCGGCAGCGATCGCCGCCCTCCACGCCCTGGAAGAGCGCGACAAACGGGCCGTCTTGGTGCTCGGCGGCGGCCACGCCTTGCTCGGCGACGCCGGCGTGGTGCGGGCGCTGCGCGAGGCGCTGATGGGCCTGGAGCGCGCCGGCCACACCCTGATTTTGCTCTCGGCCGTGCGCCGCGAGGTGCCGGAGCTCGCGCGCGACCGCGTCATCATCGAGGTCGGGCTGCCCGACGACGGCGAGCTGCGCGACCTGGTCCTCGCCGCCCTGACGCCGGCTGATGGCGGCTACGCCGACCCCGAGCTCGTCGCCGCGGCCCTGCAGGCGGCGCGGGGCATGACGCGCGGCCAGCTGCGACGGGCGCTGCGTCGCTTGCGCCTGTTCGGGGTGCCGGCCGATGAGCAGGCCGTCGCCGCGCTACACGCCGAGAAGCGCGACCTCGTCGCCACCGGCGGCGTGCTCGAGGTGGTGGCCGCGGCGCCGGTGCTCGAGGATATCGGCGGCATGGAGGCCCTCAAGGCCTGGCTCGAGCGACGGCGGGCGGCGCAGGGCGAACGGGCGCGCCAGTTTGGGCTGCCGTCGCCGCGCGGCGTGCTGCTTGTCGGCGTGCCAGGCTGCGGCAAGTCGCTGTTCGCAAAGGCATCGGCGCAGGCGCTCGGGCTGCCGCTGCTGCGCTTTGACCTCGGCCGACTGTTCACAGCCGACTCGGCGCCCGACGAGAACCTGCGCCACGCCCTGGCGGTGGCTGAGGTGATGGCGCCGGTTGTGCTGTGGGTCGACGAGCTGGACAAGGCCTTCGCCGAGGCCCTCTCTAGCGAGGCGACGGCCCGGATCTTGGGCACCTTTTTGACGTGGCTCGCCGAACACAAGGAGGGCATTTTCGTCGCCGCGACCGCCAACCGCGTCGACGGTCTGCCGGCCGAGCTGACGCGCAAGGGCCGCTTTGACGAGATCTTCTTCGTCGATCTGCCCGACGCGGCCGTGCGCGCTGAGGTGCTTGCCATCCACCTACGCAAAAGCGGCCGTGATCCCAACGACTACGCGATGGAGCGCCTGGCGCGGGCGGCCGAAAGGCTGACCGGTGCCGAGCTGGAGGCGGCGGTCCACGAGGCGCTCGCCGCTGCCTTCGCCGACGGCCGCGAGCTGGCGGACCGCGACCTTGAGCGGGCGATCAGCGAGATTGTGCCGTTTGTCGAGACCTACGAAGAGCAGGTCAAGGCCCTGCGCGAATGGGCTCGGCGGCGGGCGCGGGCGGCTGGTCGTGACCGCTCGCTGCGCGATCTCTTCGATGAGGCGCAGCGTGGCGGCGGTAGCGAGCGCTGGCGCGATCCGGCGCTGGAGACCCTGCCAGCCGACCTTCCTCTGTCGTCTGCCGCTCGCACGGCCGCCGCGCCGCTTGAGCCTTTGCCGCCAAAGGGCGCACACTCGCCCGCGGTCCGGCCAGGCCGCGGCGGAGGTCAGTGATGAGCGAGGAGCGCCAGAAGATCAAAATCGGCGTGATCGGCGGCGGCGCCTGGGGCACCGCGCTGGCCATGCATGCCGCGCGCATCGGCCACGACGTCACGATCTGGGCCCACGAGCGCGATGTGGTCGCCGATGTCCGCGACAACCGCCGCAACACCCTGTTTCTGCCCGGTTTCGAGCTGCCGCCCGGCGTCACGGCCAGCCAGGACCTCGAAGCTGTAGTGGCGGGCTCGACGCTGGTGCTGTGCGTCGCGCCGACCCCCCACGTCGGGCGCGTCATCGGAAGCGTGGCCAAGGTCTTTCGCGACGACCACATCCTGGTCAGCTGCAGCAAGGGCATCGAGAACGACTCTCTCGAGACGGTTGACCAGATCATGGAGCGCGTCCTGCCGTCCAAGCTGCACGGCAACCTGGCCTACCTGTCGGGGCCGAGCTTCGCCAAGGAGGTCGCCGCTCAGAGCCCCACGGCGGTTACCGTCGCCAGCCATATGCCCTGGGTCGGCCGCCAGGTGCAGCAGCTGCTCAGCAACAACCGCTTTCGCTGCTACACCACGCGCGACGTGCCCGGCGTCGAGCTCGGCGGCGCCCTCAAGAACGTGATGGCCATCTGCGTCGGCGCCGGCGATGGCCTCGGTTTCGGCTACAACGTGCGCGCCGGCCTCATCACCCGCGGGTTGGCCGAGATCACGCGCATGGCGGTCCGCAAGGGCGCTGATCCGTTGACGCTGCAGGGCCTGGCTGGCATGGGCGACCTCGTCCTGACCTGCACCGGCGAGCTGTCGCGCAACCGCACGGTCGGCGTTCGACTCGGCAAGGGCGAGACGCTGGAGCAGATCTTGGGCTCGACCATCACCGTCGCCGAGGGCGTGCTGACCAGCCGTTCGGCGTGGCAGCTGGCCGACAAGCTCGGCGTGGCCGACCGCGTGCCGATCATCGAGCAGGCCTACCGCGTGCTCTGGGAAGGCAAGGACCTCCTCGTCGCCATGGAAGATCTCATGTCGCGTCCCCTCAAAGACGAGTTGACCCTCGGATGAGCAACACCAACTCGCGCAAACGCACGCCCGCAGCGCCGAGCGCCGGCGCTGCCGCCCCAGAGACCTCGCCGTGGATGCGGATCGCCGTCATCGGGCGGCCCCATGGCGTTCACGGCGAGCTGCGCGTCTGGCCCGACAACCCAGAGTCGACGCTGCTCTTCGAGGACATCCCGCTGCGCCTGCACCACGAGGGCAAGCCGCCGCGTCCGATCGCCATCGACGCCATCCGCGACACTGGCGACGCGCTGCTGGTCACCTTCACCGGCGTCGTCGATCGCGAGGGCGCAGCGGCGCTGACGCACGGCGCGATCGAGGTGCCGCGCGACGTCCTGCCGCAGTTGGAAGACGGCGAATTCTATCACATCGATGTCCTTGGCGCCGCGGTGCTCGACGCCGACACCGGCGTGCACCTCGGCACCGTCAAGTCCTTCACCGAGACCAGCGTTGACGTCCTCGTGGTCGACACCGAGCGCGGCGAGGTCCTGGTGCCGATCTTGGCCGACATCGTGCTCTCGATCGGCGAGGAGCCGGGCATCGTGCGGGTGCGCAATCTCGACGACTGGCGCTAGCCGATGGCGGGGCCTGACTTGGATGCTTTGCCCCCGCTGGCCGCCGACGGGCGCGTCCTGCACGTCGATGTGCTGACGCTGTTTCCCGGCATCTTCGAGGGCTTTCTGCGCGAGAGCCTGATCGGCAAGGCGATCTCCGCCGGCCGACTCGAAGTGCGCTTGCACGACTGGCGCCGCTTCGCCACCAACAAGCACGGTCGGGTCGATGACGCGCCCTTCGGCGGCGGCGCTGGCATGCTCATCGAGCCGAGCGCGGTCGTGGCGCAATTCGACGCCTTGGCGGCGGCGGCCGATCCCGGCGCGCCAAGGCCGCTGCGGGTCATGCTGTCGCCGGCAGGGCCCCGTTTTGCCCAAGCGACTGCACGGCGTTACGCCGCGCACGAGGCGGGGATTGCTCTGTTGTGCGGCCGCTACGAGGGGTTCGACGCCCGCGTTGAAGACGAGGTCGACGAGCTGTTGTCCGTCGGCGACTACGTCCTCAACGGCGGTGAGGTCGCGGCCATGGCGGTGATCGAGGCGGTGGCGCGGCTGCTGCCGGGCGTGCTCGGCAACGCCATGAGCCTCGTCGAAGAGTCCCACGAGGGCGGCCTGCTGGAGGCCCCACAGTTCACGCGGCCGCGCACCTTCCGCGACAAGGAGGTGCCGGCGATCCTCATCTCGGGCGACCACGCCAAGGTCGCAGCGTGGCGGCGACAGGCAGCCCTCGAGCGCACCCGCCGCTGGCGCCCCGATCTGCTGGTGAATACGGCAGATCCGCCGCCCGCTGCCAGCACCGACTGAGCGCCCGCCCTCGTCGGGCCGACCGTCTTGGCGCCCGAAGTTGCCCCGACCCGACCCAGGCTTGCGACGACGCGCTGCCAGTGCTACCTGCCGCGGCCTGCCAGCGCCGACCGCGCGCAGGCGCTTGTCGGGTCCTTCCCGGAGATCGCACGCCATGGCCAGCACCAGCGACCTGCAGGGCGACGACGGCGCAGCGCCGGTGCGCTTGCACCTCGCCCTGGTCCACCACCCCTGCGTCGACCGCCAGGGCCGCGAGTACACGACGGCGCTGACCAACGTCGATCTTCACGACATCGCACGCAGCGGCCGCACCTACGGCGCCGAGACGCTCTTCGTGGTGACGCCGATCACGCTGCAGCAGCGCATGGTCGGCGAGGTCGTGCGCCACTGGACCGAAGGCGAGGGCGCCCACCGCAACGACCGTCGCGCATCGGCGATGTGCCGCGTCGAGGCGGCCGGGAGCCTGGAAGACGCGATCGCCGCCATCGCGGCGCGCGACGGCGCTCGGCCGCTGGTGGCGGTGACCAGCGCCCAAATGCCGCACCCTGATCTCGACTGGCCGGGCATGCGCGATCGCTTGGCGCAACCGGGACCACCCCTGCTGCTGGTGTTCGGTACAGGCTGGGGGCTTGCCCCGCGTGTCTTGGAGAACGCGGACTTGCGGCTCCCAGCCCTCTACGCTGACCGCGCGCTAGCAGGCGGCGACGGCTACAACCACCTTTCGGTGCGCGCAGCCGCCGCGATTGCACTGGACAGACTGCGCGGAGCGCGTTAGAAACCGCGCCCCTTAGACCGGGATGTCCGCCCCGCGGACCGCTCCCGGGGGAGCAAGACGATGAACCTCATCCAGCTCGTGGAGGCCGAACACCTCCGCTTCGACCTGCCAGAACTCCGCGCCGGCCAGCAGATTCGCGTGCACACGCGCATCATCGAAGGCACCAAGGAGCGCGTGCAGATTTTCGAAGGCACCGTGATCGCCGTTCGCGGCAGCCAGGTCAGCCGGAGCTTCACCGTGCGCAAGGTCAGCCACGGCGTCGGCGTCGAGCGTACCTTCCCGCTCCACAGCCCCCGCATGATGAAGATCGACGTCGTCCAGCAGGGCCGCGTCCGCCGCGCCAAGCTCTACTACCTGCGCGATCGCACGGGCAAGAGCGCCAAGCTGCGCAAGGCCGATCTGCCGGCGTAGTCGCGGGCACCTCTCGGGCGCCCATGGGGCACCGAGCACGCTACCACGCCTCGAGCCAACGCCAGGCCACCTCGGTGTGGGCGGCGTCGATTCTGACCTCGATCAACGCCACCCGGGTGTGCACGTCGCCCGCGCCGAGCCAGCCCACGCTGCCCTGCGCCGCACTGGCGTCGAGCACGTGTTCGGCGATCGCCCACAGCCGGGCCGCCTTGCGACGGTCGACCCGCCCGGTCAACTCGCGGCGACCTGCGGTCGATTTGACCTCGACGATCAGCAGCTCCCTGGCCTCGTCTACGCCCTCGCCGCGCAGCCGCCCGGCGACCAGGTCGGCTTCGCCGGCTGGCGTCCGCAGGTTGCGGGCCCTGATCTGCCAACCGCGCGCTTCGACCTCCCGCGCTGCGATCGCCTCGCCGCGCCTGCCGATCGCCGCCGTGTCCTTCGCGCCGCGCTGCGCGCCCTGACCCTGAGGCCGCGCCCCGCCTGCGTTCAAAGGCTTGCCTGGCGCTGCGCCCAAGCTGCGTCCACCGGAGCGAATCCGCGGCGATGCAGCCGGGTGGGGCCGAGCCGCCGCAGCGCCTCAAGGTGCTCGGGCGTCGGGTAGCCCTTGTGGCGCGCCAACCCGTAGCCCGGGAATTCGGCGTCCAGTGCCACAAGTTGGCGGTCGCGCTCGACCTTCGCCAGCACCGATGCCGCCGCCACCGCGATGCTGCGGGCGTCGCCTTTGACCAGCGTCCGCTGCGGCGGCAGCCCCCGCGCTGAGATCGTCCGGTTGCCGTCGACGAGCAGCAGCCGCGGCGGGGCGAGGCCTTTGGCTTCGAGCTGGGCCAGAACCGCGCGCACCGCTTGCTCCATCGCCCACAGCGACGCGCGCAGAATGTTGTCGCGGCCGATGCGGTCCGCGTCGGCGGCCACCACAGCGAACGCCGAGGCGGACGCGCAGATCTGCGGCACCAGCGCCTCGCGTTCGGCCTCGGTCAGCCGCTTGGAGTCGTGGAGGCCCACGGGCGCCGCAGCCGGCTCGATCATGACCGCCGCCGCCACCACGGGCCCAAAGAGCGGCCCACGCCCCGCCTCGTCGGTGCCGATCACCGGCCAGACGCCCTGCCGGATCAGCCTCGCCTCGACCGCGCCGAGGGGCTCATCACGGTCGCCATCGTCGGCCATGAGCCCGGCATCCGCTGCGCGCCGACCGTCTTCCCAGCGCCCAGCGTCGGCCCATCCGCCCTGGTCGGCGCCGTCTGGCCGTGCGGCCAGGGTCGGGAGCGCGAGCGCCTGCTGGGCCAACCTCCCTTTCATCGTTCGCCTCCCCAGCCCACCGCGCTGCCGCCGTAACAAGAGGTCGCTGCGACCTCGGATTCGGCGCGCGGGCCGGCTTCGGGGCCAGTAGAGCGCAGCGCGCAATTCCGTGGCAAGCCTCGCGACCGGGGGGCCTGCGACCTGCGACGCGGGTCCGCGGGCCTTACGTGGGCGGACGGACCCGGCGGCGGCTGCGCTTGCGACCGGGCCCGAAAAGGTGCTAGCAGCCACCGCCCCGCGCCGACGCGGGCCCAGTTGCGTCCGGCCGCTGCGCTGACGCCTCGAATCGGAGCACACGATGGGACTCTCCTGCGGCATCGTTGGCCTGCCCAACGTCGGCAAGTCCACGATCTTCAACGCACTCACCAACGCGGGCGCCGCCGCTGCCAACTACCCCTTCTGCACCATCGACCCCAACGTCGGCGTCGTCCCGCTGCGCGACGCCAGGCTCGATCGCATCGCCAAGGTCATCGCTTCGGCGCAGACGCTGTACGCGACCGTCGAGTTCGTCGACATCGCCGGCCTGGTGAAGGGCGCCAGCAAGGGCGAGGGGTTGGGCAACAAGTTCCTGGCCAACATCCGCGAGACCGACGCCATCGCCCACGTGCTGCGCGCCTTCGACGACGGCGACGTCGTCCACGTCGAGGGCCGAGTCGACCCGGTGCGCGACGCCGAGATCATCAGCACGGAGCTGATTCTGGCCGACCTCGAGACGTTGGAGAAACGCCGCCTGCGCGAGCAGAAGGCGGCCAAGGGTGGCGACAAGGACGCTGCCGTGCTGGTCGAGTTGCTCGACCGGGCGGTGGCCGTACTCGATCAGGGGCAGCCCGCGCGGACCGTCGACGTCGCGCCGGAGCAGGTCGTGGCGTGGCGCTCGCTGCACCTCATCACCGCCAAGCCGATGGTCTACGTCGCCAACACCGATGAGACCCTCGAAGAGAATGACCACGTCCGCGCCATCCGCGCCATGGCGGCGGTCGAGGGTGCGGCGGTGGTCGTGCTGTGCGGCAAGATGGAAGCGGAGATCGCCGAGCTGGACGACGCCGAGGAGCGGGCGGCCTTTCTCGCCGACCTCGGGCTGCAGGAGTCCGGGCTCGACCGCATGGCGCGCGCGGCCTTCGAGCTGCTCGGGCTGCAGACCTACTTCACCGCCGGGCCCAAGGAGGCCCGGGCTTGGACGATTCGCAAGGGTGACAAGGCGCCGGCGGCGGCGGGCGTCATCCACACCGACTTCGAGCGTGGGTTCATCAAGGCGGAGGTCTATGCCTGCGCCGACTTGTTTGAGCTCGGCACGGAGTCGGCGGTGGCAGCGGCGGGGCGCAAGCGGGTCGAGGGCAAGGAGTATGTGGTTCGGGATGGGGATGTTTGTCACTTCCGGTTCAATGTTTGAGCCCGCCGAGTTGGGGGTAGGGATGTCGTTGCCGCCATTCTATGAATTCGGGTTGCCGATCTTGCAGGAACTCGTGGGGACGCCTGCGGGTATGCCCAAGAAGCTGCTCTATGAGCGGATAGCGGCAAGGATGCAGCTCAACGAGAGCGACTTGGCGGACACGATCCCCAGCGGCCAGTCCATGTTCGAGAACCGTGTCGGATGGGCGCTGTCCTACATGAAGAAGGCCGGCTGGGTCGACAACCCAAGTCGCGCCTTTTGGAAAATCGCACTAGGCGGACAGAATCGAGCAAAGAGCGGAAACCCAATACGGCTCAATGAATTTGGCCCGCTGAAGCTCGAGTCGGTAGGACCAGGCGCGTCGCCGACTCAGAAGGAACTGCTAGAGCCATCGCTCACGCCTCGTGAACGAATCGACGCAGCGAGGGCCGAAATCATCGCCGACATCGAGTCTACCATCCTTCAGCGCCTTGGTACCCTCTCGCCGAAGCGCTTCGAACAGGTTGTCCTAGCGTTGCTGGCCAAAATGGGCTACGCCGGCAACCTCGGCACCAGTGAGCACGTTGGAGGATCCGGCGATGGGGGTATCGATGGGATTCTCTATCTCGATCGCTTGCGATTGGAGCGCGTCTACGTTCAAGCCAAGCGCTGGCAGGGCACCGTAGGCGAGGAGCCGGTACGCAGTTTTGCTGGGGCCATGGACCTCGGCGCCAACAAGGGCGTGATCCTTACCACCTCAACGTTTACACCGGCCGCCCGAAAGTACGTTGAGAAGTCCCACAAGGCGATCCGGCTCGTCGAGGGAAGGGAACTGGCCGCCCTCATGGTCGAGTCCGAAGTCGGCGTCCAGGCAGAGGTCATCGTCCGCGTCCCGAAGGTCGACGAGGACTTCTTCGAGGAAGCCTGATGCCTGCGTCCAGCGACTTCGCCGCATGGGCTGGCAGACCTGCATGCGGCCGGTCGGCTCATCGAGAATCGTCTCTCTTTGGAATGCGAGGTGCCGATGCCCGAGATCTCCCGCTTTCTCGGCATGGTCATCGCCATGTTCTACAACGATCACGCCCCACCTCACTTCCACGTCCGCTATGGCGAGTACAAGGCCGCCGTCGGCATCGATCCCGCCGTCCTGCTTGAGGGCTCGCTGCCGCCAAGGGCGCTCGGATTGGTCGTCGAGTGGGCAACATTGCATCGCGCAGATCTGCTGGCAGACTGGGAACCGGCACGCAAGCGGCAGCCGCTTCTGGCTGTGGCGCCCCTGGAGTAGCGATGCACGCGGAAGTCGCTGAAGCGCGTCACGTGGGCGAACACCGGCTGCACCTGCGCTTTCGCGATGGCGTCGAGGGCGAGGTCGACATCGCCGAGGTCGTACCCTTCGACGGCGTTTTCGCCGTGTTCCGCGATATTGGCTTCTTCGCCCAGGTCTACGTCGATCACGACTGGGGCACGGTCTGCTGGCCAGGTGACCTCGACCTGGCGCCCGAACCCCTCTGGGAACAAGTCGCCAGCCGCACCGGCGACAAGACGGGAACTCCGCGCCCAAACGATTGAAACCATAGGCTAAAATGACTTCTGTTCAATGTTTGAGCCCAAGCAGCCCAGAGCCGGACGCAAGAACCGAACCTCCCCCACCGGCAGCCCCCTGAGGCCGCGCCCGCCTGCAAGACGAACGAGCGCGCAGCAAGCGCACTTGGCCAGAGCCTCCTCATTCGCAGCTTCCGTTTGCTGTTGACGATCGTCCGCCGCCGCCCACCGCGCCCACTCGTCCTGGCGCCGCCACACCCCTCGCGTTGACGCCCCGCGCGCCGCCCTGCCACCCTCAGCCCGCGCGCGCCTGACGGTAGGACGGCGCCGGGGGCACCTTGGCCGAGACCCACAGCGAGATCGCCATCTTGGGCGCGGGCTTTTCGGGCCTCGCCATGGCGATCGCGCTGCGCCGGTCCACCGTGTCGCTCGGCCTGCCCGCCGACGGCAGCGGCGTCGTCGTCTTCGAGCGCGAGCCACGCATCGGCGGCACCTGGGCCGTCAACCGCTACCCCGGCTGCGCCTGCGACGTGCCGAGCCACCTCTACAGCCTCTCCTACGCGCCCAAGCCCGACTGGTCGCGCGCCTACGCGCCGCAGCCGGAGATCTTGCGCTACATCGACGACGTCGCCCGCCAGCACGGCGTCGGCCCCGAGCTGCGCCTGGGCAGCGGCGTCGCCTCGGCGCGCTACGACGAGGCCAGCGGTCGCTGGCGGTTGTGCACCGACCAGGGCGACGAGCACACCGCGCGGGTCATCATCTCGGCGGTTGGCGGCCTGTCGCGGCCGAAGCTGCCCGAGATCCCGGGCCTCGAGCGCTTTCAAGGCCCGGTCCTGCACACGGCGCGCTGGGACAACGCCGTGGTGCTCTCGGGCCAGCGGGTCGCGGTCATCGGCACCGGCGCCTCGGCCATCCAGCTCGTCCCCCAGCTCGCCCGCGTCGCCGGGCACCTGGATGTCTTCCAGCGCACACCGCCTTGGATCGTCCCGCGCCCCGACGGGCCCATCGCGCCGTGGTCGCAGCGGACGATGGCGCGTTGGCCCCTGCTGCGCCGCCTGCGCCGCGAAGCCCTCCGCTGGTCGATGGACATCCGCTCGCTGGCCTTTGTCCACCTGCCGTGGCTGATGGGCGTGGCGGAGTGGGAGGCCCTGCGCCACCTGCGGCGGCAGGTGCCGGACCCGGCGCTGCGGCGAGCCCTGACGCCCAGCTACCGCATCGGCTGCAAGCGCATCCTGGTCGCCGACGACTACTACCCCGCCTTGTGCCAGCCCAACGTCGCGCTGCGGGCCGGCGGCGCGAGCGCCATCGAGGCCGACGGCGTGCGCGATCGCGACGGCGTGCTGCACAAAGCCGACGTCCTCGTGCTCGCCACCGGCTTCGAGGCGACGCGGCCGCTGCCGGAAGGCGTCGTCTTCGGCCCGGGAGGCCGCGACCTGGCGCGCCACTTCGGTGACTGCCCGAGCGCCTACCTCGGCACCGCCGTCGCTGGCTTCCCCAACCTCTTCTTCCTCGTCGGCCCCAACACCGGCCTTGGCCACAGCTCGATGCTGCTGATGATCGAGGCCCAGGTCGGCTACGTGACGCAGCTGCTGCGCTGGATGCACGACGACGGGCTGCGCACCCTCGCGGTGCGCGCCGACGCCGAGGCGCGCTACAACGCAGACCTGCAAGAGCGGCTGCGGCGGACGGTCTGGGGCAGCGGTTGTCAGAGCTGGTACCTCTCGGCCGACGGCCGCAACCCGACGCTTTGGCCGGGCTCCACCTTTGGATTCGAGCGCCTCCTGGCCACGCTGCGGCGACCGGACTTCGTGGTCGAGACCGGCCGCGATGGCTGAGCGCCTGTTTGTGCTCTGGCAGCGTGGCTGGTGGTTGCTGCCGCTGCTGGTGCTGGGGCTGGCAAGCCGCGACAACCTAGGGTTCGAGCTCGTCGCCGACGCCCGCTTCCTCATCGAGTCCAACGCAGATGTCCGCGAGCCCTCTGGAGTTTGGTCGGCGCTGACCGAGGATTACTTTCACAGCAGCGCCGGCAACCGCATCCCCTACTACCGGCCGTGGACGCGGCTCGCCTGGTGGCTCGAGGCGCAGGTCTTTGGTGTGCGGGCGCCCATGTTTCACGCCTTTCAGATCGCCTGGTTCGGGCTCGCCGTCCTGGCGCTCTCGTGCCTCTGCCGCCTGCTCGGCGCGAGTCGAATCAGGGCCTCGCTCGCCGGGACGATGTTGGCGCTGCATCCAGCCGCCGCCGAGCCGCTCTGCCTCGTCATGGCCCGGTCCGACGTCATGGCCTGCGCGGCGGCGCTGTCGATGCTCTACGCCTTGGAGGCGGCCGACCGCGCCCCGGCGCTGGCGGGGCGCTGGCGCGGGCTTGCCCTCGTGGCCCTGGTCGTGGCGCTCGGCAGCAAAGAGACGGCCCTGCTTCTGGGCCCGCTGTGGGCATTGCGGGCGGCGGTTGCGCACCACGGCAGCGAGATCCAGCCAGTCGCCGCTGCGGCGCTGGCCAGGGCGCTGCGGGTGGGCCTCCAGTCGAGCGCCCCGGCCCTTGTCGCCTGCGCCCTCTTCGTCGTCGCGCGAAGGGCCGTGCTCGGCGAGAGCGCCGGCGTCGACCTCGACCTGTCGCCCGCGCGCTGGCTGCTGAGCCTGGGCGCCTACGCCGAGGCCGCCGTGCCGCTGCGCCTGCACACCGGCTTGCGCAACCTCGCGCCCGCAGAGGCAGGCTCGCTCGCGCCTTGGCTGCGCGCCGCCCTCGCGCTCTGCGCCATCGCGGCCTGCGCCCGCCTGGCCTTGCAGCGACGACAAGCGGGTGCGCTGGTGTTGCTCGCGTACGGCCTCGCCGCCCTGCTGCCGGTGGTGCTGGCGCGCGAGCTCAATGTCCCCGGCGCCGAGGAGCGCTGGCCGCTCGCCGACCGCTGGGCGCTGCCACTCGCCGCCGCGACGAGCGGGCTGCTGGTGTGGGCGCCGGCTCCCGAAGGGGCCGCCCCCGTCGGCGCTTTGCGCGCCATGGCCGGCCGGGCGCTCATTGGCGCGCTCCTGGCCTGGGCCTTGCTGGCGGCCTGGGTCGCGCCCGAGGTGCGCGCCGTCTACCGCGACGAGATCGGCCTGCTGACGCTCGAGGACCGCGGCTACCTCGCCACGCCGCCTGCCTTGCGCAGCGCCGCCGATCACTGCCGTGCGGCCGATCGCGCGGTCGTGCGGGCCATCGCCGCCAAGGACTGGCCGGCCGTGCTGGCGGCGACCGAGGGTGGCGCCGACTGCCCTGAGCCGGTGCTGCGCGGCTTCAACCGCCTCTCGGCGCTCGACGCCCTCGGTCAGCACCCGCACGCGCGCAAAGTCGCCGAGGCCCTGCTGGCCACCCCGCGCGCCGACAGCCGCCACCTGCCGCCGCTGCACCACCTGCACGGTCGGGCGCTGCTGCACACCGGCGCGCCAGCTTTGGCGCTTGAGGCCTTCGCCAAAGCCGAGCAGCTCGGCCTGCGCAGCTGTCGCCTCTGGCTCGACCGCGCGGAGGCGCTCGCGGCGCTCGACCAACGGCCCGCAGCTGAGGCGGCGTTGATGCAAGCGCGGCGCTGTGCCGGCCTGCCCGCCGGGCCGCCAACGGCAGACTGAGGTCCAGAGCGCGCCTGCCGCGAGCAGACACCGAGAAATTCTGGCGTCCTTGACCCATGGGTCTACGCTCGGCCGCAGAGCCGGCCCGGCGCCGCGCTCATTCAAGGAGCCGAAATGCCCCGCAGCGATACCGATCGCGACGACAGCGCCACGATCGACCTGCCAGACCCCAATGGCGGCGCCCAGCCACGAGGCTTCGCGTCGCCCTATGGCGACGACGCCCCGCCCGCTCGGATGGAGCGCGCGTTCGAACCCGGCGCCATCGCCACGCTCCTGGTCGCGCTCAGCTGCGTCGCAGGCGCGGTCTTTGCAGGCCGATCTACCGCCGACTTCGCCAAGCACCTCGACGGCCAGGTTCACGCCATCAGCTGCTCGGTGATGCCCGGCGAGACCGCACAGCTCGGCGCCTCTGGTTGCAAGACCGCCATGATGTCGCCCTACAGCTCGGTCATGCGCGACCAGGTCTGGGGCGGCGTGCCAGTCGCGTTGCCGGGCCTCGCCTTATTCTGCTTTCTCGCTGCGATCGCCTTCTATTTCACTTGGATGCCCGGCCGAAGCCGCCGCGAGTCGGGCTGGCTCTGGCTGGCGACCGCGGTGCCGGCCGCCACATCGGCGGTGTTTGCCAACATCGCAGCCAACGAGCTCGGCACCTTCTGCACCCTCTGCGTCGGCATTTACGGCTCCTCGGCAGGCGCCTTCCTGTTCGCCGGGGCGGCGTTCTTCATGGCGCAGCGCGGCGAGGGCTCGCTGCCCTTCGGCCGGTGGCTCCTCTACTGCGCCGAGGGCGTCCTGGCCGTGGCCGCCGCCTTCTACGTGTGGACGGCGTGGGCCCCCTCGGAGCGTGAGAGCCTCAAGGGCTGCGGCACCTTGGTGCAGCGTCAGGCTGAGCCGGGCATCCTGGTCTCGCTGCCGCGCAACGAGGGCGCGACGCCGGCGCTGATGGTCATCGACCCGCTCTGCCCGGCCTGTCGCGCCTTCGAGGTGCGCCTGGAGCAGTCGGGTCTGCGCCCACGCCTCGGCCGCGACCTGCTGCTCTTTCCGCTCGACAGCAGCTGCAACTGGATGGTCAAGACCTCCCTGCATCCCGGCGCTTGCGCCATCTCCGAGGCGATCTTGTGCGCCCCAGGCGAGGCAGACAAGGTGCTTGGCTGGGCCTTCAAGGAGCAGGAGCGGCTCCTGGCGCTCGGCAAGAACGACGAGCCAGCGCTGCGCGCCGAGCTGCTGAAGACCTTCCCCGCCGTCGCGACCTGCCTCGGCAGCGCGGACGCCAAAGCAAAGGTCAACAAGTCCCTGCGCTTCGCCGTCGCGAACGCCCTGCCGGTGAGCACGCCACAGCTCTATGTCGGCGACACGCGCCTCTGCGATGAGGACAGCGACCTCGGCCTGGAATTCGCGCTCGGTCGCCTGCTGCAGACCGCGAATGCCCGTGGACCTGAGGCCGCTCCGGAGGCTCCGCCGGTGGCGGCGCCCGATGCCTCTGAGCCAGCGCCCGACGGTGGCGCCGCCAAGCCCGGGTCTGCCCATGGCAAGGGAAAGGCCAAGGCCGACGACGCTGCTCCTGCCATGCCCAAGGCCGCCGCGCCGACCCCGGCCAAGGCCGAGGAGCCGGCCAAGGCCGCGGCGCCCGCCAAGGCTGAGGAGCCGGCTAAGGCCGAGGAACCGGCCAAAGACGAAGCAGCGCCCGGCGCCGCGCAAGAGGAGTTGCGATGAAATCTGTGGCCCACGGCCTGTTGTTGACCATCGGCCTCTGCACGCCGCTCTGGCTCGTGCGCGGCTGGATGCAAGAGGCACATGCCAGCCTCGCCAGCGCGCGGCCTCAGGCCGCTGTCGCCACCGCCGCGGCGGATGAGGCTGGCTATTGCACCGCGAGCCTGAAGCAGATCGTCCGCAAGGTCGCGGGCGCGTGTGGCCTCATCCAGCAGGAGGGCCGCGGTTGCCAGCCGGCCGACGCCGCGAAGGTGGTCTCGCTCACGGGCGAGGACTTCAACGCGCTCTTCGCGCCGCTGGAGCAGCGGGTCCACATCATCGAGTACGACGCCAACAGCATCGACGTCGATGAGGACGCCAAGGCCGCGATCTCCAAAGCCTGGGCCGATCGCCGCGGCGCCAGCTTCTTCTTCGTCGTCGCCCGCGCCAGCCCCGACGGCAAGCCAGAGGTCAACCAGGAGCTGAGCGCCGGCCGCGCCAAGTCTGTGCTCGAGCACCTCAAGGCCGAGTTCAAGGACCCGGACATCGAGAAGCAGGTCGGCTTGCTTTGGCTCGGCGAAGAATTCGCACAGCTGCCGGAGTCCTTCTGCACCTGGCAGCGCAGCCGCACCGGCAAAGAGGGCGTGTGTGACGCCAAGACCATCAACCGCAGCGCGTTTATCGCCTGGATCGATTGCCAGATCTAGGTCACAAGAGGCCTGCGCGCCGCCTCGCATCCGGCGCCCGCCGGCCGCAGCCGGCCCAGGACCCCGGAGCCGCCCACATGAAACGGCAGCCTACTCGCCCCGGCGCCGACCGAAGCTGCACGCTCTGCGTTCTGCTGTGGGTCGCGTCGTCAATCCTCCCCGCCTGCGGCAAGCCGGCGACCGACCCGAAGCAGGCCCAGGTGGTCGCCAGCGGCGGTCGCTCCGACCAGATCGCCGCTGCGCAGCCGCCGGGCGAAGGCGCTGGCGGGGTGGCTGCTCGCGCCGCTGAGGTGGCCGTCGACCCCGAGCTCATCGCCGGCTTCTGCGACAAGCACTGGCCGGCGGGCGCCAAGCCGCTCGGCGCCGGCCCGGCCGCGACCGCGCGCAATGGCGCCAAGGCCGGCATCGGCGGCTGGCGCTGGCTCAATTTCTGGGCCACCTGGTGCAAGCCGTGCCTCGAAGAGATGCCGATGCTCGGCCGCTGGCGCGACGGTCTCGTCAAGGACGGCGTCGACTTCACGCTCGAGCTGTGGTCGGTCGACGAGGACGCCGAAGCGCTGGCGGCGCGCGAGGCCAAGGGCTTGCCGGGTCCGGTCTGGCAGGTCGCCAGCGCCAGCGCGCTCGGTGACTGGCTGGAGTCGCTCGGCGCCGACCGTGAGGCCGTGCTGCCGATCCACGCCTTGGTGGACCCCAAAGGCGACCTGCGCTGCCTGCGGCTCGGATCGGTGCGGCCGGCCGACTACCCCAAGGTGCGCAAGCTGGTCGGGCGCTGAGCCCTTCGGCGTCGGCGCGCCTGTCCGCTGCGCCGCAACCCTCGAAAGGCCGGTCTCGGCCTTCCTCGCTGCCACGGAGTCCCCGATGACGATCGCGATCTTGGGCACCGGTCTGCTCGGCGCCGGCATGGTCCGCAACCTGCTGGCCAAGGGCGAGGCCGTGCGGGTCTGGAACCGCAGCGCCGACAAGGCCTTGGCGTTGGGCGCAGAAGGCGCCGAGGTGGCGGCGAGCCCGGCCGAAGCCGTCCGGGGCGCACGCCGGGTCCACCTGGTGCTGACCGCCGACGACGCCGTCGACGACGTGATCGCGGCTTGCGCCGGCGCTTTCGCCGCGGATTGTCCCGTCTTCGACCACAGCACCAACCTGCCGGACCGGGTCGCCGCCCGCCACCAGCGCAGCCGCGCCGCAGGGATCGCCTACTTTCACGCGCCGGTGTTCATGGCGCCGGCCAACGCCCGCGACGGCACAGGCCTGATGCTGCTCAGCGCCAGCGCCGCCGAGGCTGAGGCCGCGCTGCCGTCACTGCAGACGATGACGGGCAAGATTTGGCACGTCGGCGAGCGCCCCGACCTCGCTGCGGTCTACAAGTTGATCGGCAACGCGCTGCTGGTGTCGATCTCGGGCACCTTTGGCGATCTCTTCGCGCTCGGCGCCCACCAGGGCCTCGATCCGGCCGAAGTGCTACAGATCTTCGACCATTGGCGCCCCGGCAGCATGCTCCCCGCCTTTGGACAGCGCGTCGCCGCTCGCGGCACCAACCCGGTGAGCTGGGAGCTGGTGACCGCCGCCAAGGACGTCAGGCTGATGGTCGAGGCCGCTGGTGGCGCTGAGGGCCTGGTGGTCTTGCCGGCGCTGGCCGCCGCCATCCAAGTCGCGCTGTCAGAAGGTCACGCCCAAAAAGATTACGCGATCTTCGCCTGGCCGCGCGGCCGACAGGGCTAGCCAAAGTTCGGCAGACGCCCGGCCCAACGCGGCAGCCCGCCGAACGACCCGCTAGCTCTTGAGCGCGTGAATCGCCTCGCCGAGCGCCGCCTTGGCGGCCTCCATCACCGCCTCAGCCATGGTCGGATGACTGTGCACGGTGAGCGACAGGTCGTCGAGGACGGCCCCCATCTCCAGCGCCAGAGTCGCCTCGGCGATGATCTCGCTCGCCTCCGCGCCGACCACCTGGATGGCCAGCACCGCGTGGTCCTCGGCGTCGGCGATGACGCGCACGAAGCCGTCGCCGGCGTCCGCCGTCATCGCCCGTCCGAGCGCGGAAAAGCCAAACTTGCCGACCTTCAGCTTCCGACCGGTCGCCTGCAAGGACTCCAACGTCGGCCCCACCGTCGCGATCTCCGGGTCGGTGTAGACCACGTTCGGCACCAGGGCGTCCATCGCCGCGGCGTGGCCGGCAATGACCTCGGCCGCCACCTCGCCTTCCTTGCTGGCCTTGTGCGCCAGCATCGGGTTGCCGCAAAGGTCTCCGATGGCGTAAACACCCGGCGCCGAGGTCCGCTGCTGGGCGTCGACGGCGACGAAGCCTCGTGCGTCTGGGACAATGCCGACGGTCTCGAGGCCCAGTCCGGCGCTGTTCGGCCGGCGGCCGACGGCGACCAGCACCTTGTCGGCGACGAGCGTTCCCGCGCCCTTGCCCTCGAGCTTCAGCTCGACACCGCCGCCAGCGCGCGGGGCGGCACCGGTCACGCGGGTGTCGACGAGGTGCGTCATCCCGAGCTTCTTCTTCTGCTTCTGCTCCAGCGGCCGCACCAGATCGGCGTCGAAGGCGGCCAGCAGGCGCGGCAGCGCCTCGATGACCGTGACCTGGCTGCCCAGCCGGGCATAGACCTCGCCGAGCTCGAGCCCGATGACGCCGCCGCCGATGACCGCCAGCCGCGCAGGCACGGCCGACAGCGCCAGCGCGCCGGTCGAGTCGATGACGTCGTCGCTCCAAGGCAGCGAGGGGATCTGCACCGGCGTGCTGCCCGTGGCGAGGATCGTGTTGCGCGCCTCCAGCAGCCGCTCGCCGCCCGCCCCGGCGACAGCGACCCGGCCGCGGCCAGTGAGCCGCGCATTGCCCACGATGTGCTCGATCCCGTTGCCCTTCAGCAACGTCCCGATGCCACCACTCAGCCGCTGGGTGATGCCGTCCTTCCACGCCATCATCGCCGGCACGTCGAGGCCGATGGAGGCGCCCAAGATGCCCATGTGCGCGCCGTTCTTGGCCTTCCAGTAGGTCTTGCTGGCGTTGATCAGCGCCTTGCTCGGGATGCAGCCGACGTTGAGGCACACGCCGCCGAGCGCGCCGCGCTCCACCACCGCGACCCGAAGCCCAAGCTGGGCCGCGCGAATCGCCGCCACGTAGCCCCCCGGACCACCACCGATCACCACCACGTCGAACGCGTCTGCCATCTCGGCCTCCGATCGCTCGGCGCTGGCCGAGGCGCGCGGATGGTCTTGGGTTTGCGGAAAGGGGTCAAGGTGGGGCGAACCCCAGGATCCACCACCGAACGCCTGTCCGACCGCGGAATTCGGAGTCACCTCTAGGCGTTGCGAGGACCGGACCGGAGGCGTACAAGCGGTACGTTGAGGACCTTACCGTAGCAGCAACAACGAGATGGCCCGAAGGCGGCGGATCGGGGAACCGCAGCGCCAGGCCGGTCGCTGACCCGCGGCGCCCGGCTGCCGAAAAGGCACGCACCGCAGCGCCGACGCTCTGCAATGGACGTGTCTGCTGCGGTCGACGTGACAGGTCGGGCCGAGGCCTCAGCTCATCCAGGTGGCGTCTTTCTGCAGCGCCCACTTGGTGGTGACCTTGCGGGCCTGGCTCCAGAAGCGGTAGCCGTCGGCGCCGGTGATGTCGCCGTGGCCGAAGCGCGAGTCGTTCCAGCCGCCGAATGCGAAAGGCTCGCGCGGCACCGGGACCCCGACGTTGACGCCGCACATGCCGGCTGAGAAGCGCGCGATCGCGTACTCGGCGGTGCCGCCGTTGCTGGTGTAGATCGCTGCGGCGTTGCCGTAGGGATTGCCGTTCTCGATGGTGATCGCCTGATCGAGGGTCGCGACGCGGATGATCGACAGGACGGGTCCGAAGATCTCGTCGCAGCCAGCCGGCATGTCGGCCGTGACGCCGTCGAGCACCGTCGGCCCCACCCAATAGCCGCCCTCGGCGCCAGCCGGGCGCTGACCGCGTCCGTCGAGCAGGAGCCTGGCGCCGCGGGCCACGGCGTCGTCGATGTAGCGGTGGATGCGAGTCACGGCTTCCGCGTCGATGATGCAGCCCAGCTCGTCACCGAGGCGGATCGCCCTCGACTTCTGCACCGCCAAATCAACGATGTGCTGCACGTCGCCGACCGCCACCATCACGCTCGCCGCCATGCAGCGCTGGCCAGCCGAGCCCATCGAGCTCGCGACGACGTTGGTCGCCGTCATCTCCGGGTCGGCGTCCGGCACCACCACGAGGTGGTTCTTGGCGCCGCCGAGGGCCAGGCAGCGCTTGCCGAGCGCCGTGCTGCGACCGTAGACGAGCTTGGCGACCTTGGTGCTGCCGACAAACGCCAGCGCGCGGATCTCCGGGTGGTCGCACAGCGCCTCGACCACCGCCCGCCCGCCCTGCACGACCTGCAGCACGCCCGCCGGCAGCCCTGCAGCCTCGGCCAGCTCCGCCATCCGCAGCGAGGTGAACGGCACCTTCTCCGACGGCTTGAGGATGAAGGCGTTGCCCGCGATCAGCGCCAGCGGTGCCATCCACATCGGCACCATCGCCGGGAAGTTGAAGGGCACGATGCCGGCGACGACGCCCAGCGGCTCCTGCCGCACCGTGCAGGTGATGCCGCGGCTGACCTCGAGCACCCCGCCCGTCTCAGCGTTGGGCAGCGCGATGGCGAACTCTAGGCACTCAATGCCTTTTTCAACGCTGGCCCGCGCCTCGCTCACGATCTTGCCGTTCTCATGCGAGGCCAGCCAGGCCAGCTCGTCCAGGTGCGCCTCGAGCAGGACGCGCCAGCGGTGCAGCACCTGCGCCCGCGCCTTGGGCGGGGTGTCGCGCCAACCGCCAAACGCAGCCCGCGCCGCTGCGACCGCCGCCGCGACGTCCGCCGCGTCGCCGAGCGCCACCTGGCCCATCGATTGCCCATGGCGCGGGTTCTCTACCGCCATCGTCGCGCCCCCCGCCGCCGCCCGGTGTTCGCCAGCGATGCGGTGGGCCGCGAAGCCTCCGTCGGAGAGGGCATAGGAGCGGGCGGTGAATGGAAAGTTCGGCTTCATGTCGGCTCCCTTGGTGGCGCAGCGGCGCCTCGGGCCACCGCGACGGCGCGGCAGGTCAAGCGCTGCGCACAGCGGCTTTGGCACCGGGGATCGTCCCCGCAGGCTCCCGGCCTGTGAGACTAGGTCGCGGCCGAGTGCCCCGCAAGCGTTCGCGGCTGGCGATCGGGTCAGCGCTTGCCGAGGCTTGGCGGCCGCACAGGCGTGTCGTCAACCCAGTCCGCACAGGGCCACGCTGTCGCTGTACGCCCTTAAGCGGTCGCGCTGCTAGGTCGGCGCTCCCCATGGCAAAATCACCCGAAAGCGCGCGCCGCTGGTCGGGCTGCGATCGACCTCAAGTCGCCCACCTGCGGCCACCACCAACCGACGGCTGATCGCCAGGCCAAGGCCGGTGCCGACGTCGTCGGCCTTGGAGGTGAAGAACGGCTCGAAGATGCGGTCGCGCAGGTGATCGGGCACGCCTGGACCGTCGTCGTCTACGGTCAGCACGGCGACGGCGCTGCCGTCCGTGTCCACCTCGAGGCCACAGTGGATGTCGATCTGACCGCGTTCGGCGGTGGCATCGGCGGCGTTGATCAGCAGGTTGAGCAGCACCTGCTCGAGCGGTCGGCGTGGCGCCAGCGCGGCGATCGCCGCTTGCAGCGTGCGGTCGCCACCGTCCACGTTGCCGTCAGTGTCTGCCTCTGGCGTGTGGACCTTGATCGCGACGCGGCGCGCGCGTGGGTGCAGTCGGGCGAGGGCGACGACGTCGCGGGCAAGGGCGGCGAGCTCGACGCGCTCGGCGCGCTCCTCCGCCGGGCGACCGAAACGCGAGAGCTCGCGCAGGATGGCGTCGACGCGCTGCAGCGCCTCATCGAGCGCCGGCAGCAGTTCGTCCGGCGGCGAGCCGGCGCGCAGGGCGTCGACGGTAGCGATGGCAATGGAGAGCGGGCTCCCGATCTCGTGGGCGGCGCCCAGGGCGAGGCGGCCGGTGATGCCGAGGCGCTGCGCTTCCACCAGCTGATCGCCGGCCCGGTCGAGCGCGTTGCGCACCGCGTCGAGCTGGCCGTGCCTCTCCCGCTCGGCGCGCTCCGCGTCGCGCTGCAAGGTCTCGGCGCGGCGGGAGATGGCCTCGAGCTCGTCGCCGTGGCGCAGCGTGTCGGCGCCGAGACGACGGGCGACCGCTTCCACAGGCGTCAGCAGGTGGCGGCGCGCCGCCAGGACGCCGACCGCAGTCGCTAACGCCGCGATGGCGGCGCCAGCGAGCCAGAGCAGCTGCGCCGCTGCATCCACCGTCGCCTCGACGCCGGCCAACACCGAAGGGTCAGCGCCGGCCCCGCCGGCCCCTTCGCCAGCGGCGGCCAACCACCCGGCCGCGACCTGGCGCAGCAGACCACCGGCGATGACGACCAGCAGCAAGGTCGGGCCCGCCGCCAAAAGCGAGACGCCGAGCAGGGCCTTGCCGCGGAGGCGCACGTCAGGCTCCGAGCAGCTGCTGCAGCTGTGGCAGCCACTGCCGACCGATGAGCAGCCACTCGATGCCGGCGAGGCAGAGGAAGGGCCCAAACGGCAGCGCTACATGACGCAAGCTGCCGACGCCGCGCTCTTCGGCCAGCCGCACGCCGAGGAGCGCCATGCCGCCGGCGAAGAGCAGCCCCTGCACGCTGCCCAGCAGCAGTAGGGGCCCGAGCGCGGCCGGACCGAGCCAAGCGCCCAGGCCTGCCAACAGCTTGACGTCGCCGGTCCCGAGCCCCTCGCGTCCGGTCATGGCGCTGTAGCCCCACTGCACCGCCAGCGTGCCGAAGCCGCCGATGCCGGCGCCGATCGCTGCCGCTTGCCACGACACCGCCCGCGGCTCGCCGAGAAAAACCGCCACCACGACGCCAAGGATCGGCAGCGGCAAGCTCATACCGTCCGGGATGAGGAAGGTATCGGCGTCGATCAGCGCAATGGCCAGCAAGGTCAGCACCAACGCTTGCTCGCACAACGCGCCTGCGACCGCCGGGCCAAGGTCCAGCTCGACCCCAGCGTGCGCCTGCACCCAAGGCACCGACACCGCCAGGGTCAGCGCGGCAGCCACGGCCTCGACCACCGGATATCGCAGCGAGACAGGGGCCTTGCACGTCCAGCAGCGACCGCCGATCAGCGCCCAGCCGAGCACGGGTACGTTCTGCCACCAGGCGATCGGCGTGCTGCACGAAGGGCAGCGGCTCGCCGGCCGCACCACCGACAGGCCGGCCGGCACGCGATACACGACGACGTTCAGGAAGCTGCCCCACGCGGCGCCCCAGACCAGGATCAAGACGTAGACGATGGCAACGATTGCGTCCATGACGCAGAGTGTGGCGACGCACGCCCGAGGCGGCAAGCGCCGGCCCAAGGCGCCGCCCGGGCACTGCCGCCGCGTCGCGTCCGTCGGGAGCCGTCGTCATGGACATCGCCCTCACCAACGTCCACCTCGATCTCGGCGCCGGCCGCCGCGGCACGGATATGGGCCCGAGCGCCCTGCACGTCGCCGGCCTCGTGCCCGCGCTGCAACGCCTCGGCCACCGCGTCGCCAGCGTGACCAGCCTCGGCGGGCCCTCCTTCGAGTCGGCCAACGCCGGCGACCAGCAGGCGCGCTTTCTGCCGGAGATCGCCAGCATCGTGCGCCAGCTCGCTGACCGCACCGAGGCCGCCATGGCCGCCGGCCAGTTGCCTTTGGTCCTCGGCGGCGACCACAGCGTCGCCATCGGCACCATCAGCGGCATGGCCCGCCACCTGCGCCGCGCCGGGCAGGACCTCGGCGTCGTCTGGGTCGACGCCCACACTGACATGAACACGCCCGCCTCGAGCCCCTCTGGAAACGTCCACGGCATGCCGCTCGCCTGCTTGCTGGGCGAGGGCCCCGAGGCGCTGACGACGGCCCTCTGCGGCGACCAACCCGCGCTGCGGGCCGAACACGTCGCCATCCTTGGCGTCCGCGACGTCGACGCGCCCGAGAGCGAAGTGGTCCGACGCCACGGTGTCCGCGTCTACACGATGGCTGAGATCGACGAGCGTGGCATGGCAACCTGCCTCCGCGAGGCCCAGAAGCGGGTCTCGGCGGCCAGCGGCGGCGTCCACCTCAGCTTCGACCTCGACGGCGTCGATCCGCTGCACGCGCCAGGCGTCGGGACCCCGGTGCCAGGCGGCCTCTCGCTGCGCGAGAGTCACCTGATCTGTGAGTGGCTCTCTCGCAGCGGCCGGCTCATCGGCGTCGAACTGGTCGAGCTGAACCCGACGGCCGACGTGCGCAACCAGACCGCAGAGCTCGGGCGCTGGCTGATCGAGAGCGCGCTCGGGCGGCGCATCATGTAGCGCCGCGCCGCGGTCCAAGGGCGGCGCTTCGGCCTAGAGCTGCGGCACGATGGACCAGGTGCCCGGCGTCACGCTGCCCACGAACTGCAGCCCGTCGAGGATCACTTCGCTGTCGTAGATGCCGTCGCCGGTGTCGTGGACATGAAAGGTGAGCGTGAATTCCTCGCCAGGCTCAATCGGCCACTCGGTCATCATCCAGCCGGTCGAGCTGCCGGTGTTGGCGCTATCGCTGCCCTGGGCGCTGGCGCATGAGTAGCCGGTGCCCGAGATGTCGGTCTTGGCCTTGCCGCCCGGGCAGCCGCCGAGCCAGCAGCACTCCGACGACGCCGTGTTGATGGCGACGTAGCAGTAGCGCTTGCGTGGCGTGCAGAACTGCATCCCCGGGCTGCAGACGAAGTCGTGGTGCTTGGCGGGATCGCGGCACTCACTGCTGTTGATCACCGTCTTGGCGCCGCCGTTGGTCGAGCCTGCCTCCAACACAGCGTAGAACTTGTCGTTGTAGGTGCTGCCGACGTACTCGTCGTACTCCTGCGAGAAGAACACGAAGCGGAAGCGCAGCCCGTGCGCGCCGGCGGGCGCCTTCAGCTTCAGCTTCCACTCCACGGCGTTGTGCATCTGCGCGCCGCCCTTGACGAAGGGGTCTGGCTGGCCGCCGCCGCCCAGGTCCACGCTATGCGTTTGACCGAGGGCCGGCCCCGTCGCCAGCAGCGCATAGCTGCCGCCGATCTGTGGCTTCAAATGGTTGCTGTTGTTGCCGAAATGCGTCACCGCCGCGAAAGCGCCCGTCGTGTCGCTGCCGGTGGGCGAGCTGACGCTGGAGCTGAGGACGATGCCGGCGTCGCAGACATCGGCTGCCGCCGCGAGGTGCTCTGCCTTCTCGCCGGCGACGGCCGTCTTGCCCGTGCCGCAGCCTGCGGCGATGGGGTTGGCGCCGGTGCCGCCCTTTTGATACGCGTCGGGCTGTGCCTGATCGAAGACCTTGCGGTACTCCTTTAGCAGGGCGGCCAGCTCGGCGAGGTCGGCGTCGTTGGCCAGCGCCTTCTGCCCCGCCGTGACCACCGCGACGGCCTCGTCGATGCGGGCCTGCGCGGCCTTGCCGTCGAGGACTTGCACGTCGCTCAGCGCCTCGGCGTAGGCGACCACCGCGTCACCCTTCTGCAACAGCGCAGTGTCGCCCTGCAGCAGCTCCGACAGGCTCGCCTCGAACGTCGAGGTCTGGTCAGCGCCGGTGAGCGCATCTTTCCACGTCGCGGTGACACGGATCTTCTCGGCGCCGGTCAGCGCGTCGGGCGCGCAGCTCTCGAGTTCCTGATGGAAAATCATCGCGTCATTGGCCGCCAGATGCTGCGGCTCGACCTCCTCCTTGATGGTGGAGATCTGCTCGCCGTGGAAGGCGCTGACGACGAAGGTCGGCGGCAGCTCCAGGGCAACCTGCACCTCGCGCGCGGCCAACTCGACGTGGCGCAGCAGCTGCGGCCCAAACACCATCGCCGCCTCCACCGGCGAGTCGAGGAAGACCGAGGCGCCCTTGCCGGCGTCAGTCATGGCGTCCATCAGACCGTCGTTGTAGTTCCAGGCGTCGCCCACGCCGGCGCCCATCAGGTAGATCTGCTTTCCGTCCGCTGCCTTGGCCCACTTGCCGATCACCGCCTTGTCGGTCTCGCCGAGGTTGGCGCCGCCGTCGCCGATCAGCACCACCCGGTTGATCTTGGCGGCGTCGAAGCCGGCCTCAACGGCACCATAGGCAGCCAGCAGGCCCGCCGAGAGCCCGGTGGTGCCAGCGGGCGCGATGCCCTCGCAGGCGGCGGCGATGCTGCCATCGTCCTTGCCGGCCAGGACCTTGGGCGCGACCAGCGTCTGGACGCCGTCGCCGAAGCTGAGCAAGCCAAAGCGATCGCCCGCCTCGAGCTGAGCGGCGAGCGCCTTGCAAGCCGCGCGGGCGGTGTCGACGCCCTGCTCGCCAGGCGCGCCCCATCCCATCGAAGCGCTGGCGTCGATGGCCAGCACCAGGTTCAGACGGCGACGGGTCTTGGCGTCGTAATCCGGCGCCCGCACGCCGATCTGCAGCGCGTAGCCCCCCGCCCCACTCGCGCCCTTGTCGGCGACCAGCTGCCGCAGCTGCGCGCTCACCGCCACCGTCCCCGGCGCCGCCGGCGCGTACTCAAAGGCGTAGTAGTTCAGCATCTCGTAGGTCCGCACGGACTTGTAGACGACCTGACCCCCTGCGATGAGCCCGCGCGCCAACGTCGCTGACGCCATCGAGTTGCTGTCGTCCGCCGACAGGTAGAGCGTGACCTTGTCCGTCTTGTTGCAAACCTGGTCCTTGATGTCGTCGGCCGTGCCGCTGGTCTCGCCGCCGCCATCGCCGCTGCTGCCGGCGTCGACGTTGCCCGTCGCGCCGCCGTCAGGCGCAGGTGGCGCGGTGAAGTCGCCCCCGCCCTTGTCGCCGCCGCTGCCGCCGCCAGCGCCTTGCTCCCCGCCGCCGCCCGGCAAAGGCCCGGCGGTCGATTGGCTGGCGTCGCTCGCGCCGCCCGCGCCCCCGCCGCCGCCACCCGTCCCGCCGCCGGTTCCGCCACCCTTGTCCGCAGGGTCGCCAGAGTTGCTCGTCGATTGCGTCGCCTTGCCGGACTCGCCGACGGAGTCGCCGGCCGCACAAGCCACAGCGGCCAGCGCCAGGGTCAAGAAGAGTGCCGTCAGGCTGTATGGGGTTGTCCGCATCTGGGGCCTCCGTGGTCGGCGTCACGCCGGGCGCATCGGCCTATTGCCAGGAGCGTGCCAAGGCCGAGATTGCAGAAAAAATGTCGCCAAGTCGAGCAGATCCTGCGCTTCCGATCACGCCCTGGCGCAGCCCGAGAGTGTGGATATTTGCAACATGTAGCGCCTCCACCTGCCGCCGAACCCGGAGGGGTAGCCCTGCGCCTCAGACGCTGTCGCGCCAGCCTCGCCAAGGGCCACTGCGAAACGGCCTGCGAATCAGGGGCGCTGGGTTAGAAAGGCCGGGCGGGGCGCGAAGCACGCGCAGCATCAGCGACACGGCGGCGGCGGAGAAGCCGGGCGCGCCGAGCGCGGCGGCGGCGCTTGCGTCGCGCCGACGCCAAGGCATCGCCACGGCGGGCTTCAACGTGCCATGCCCACGGCCAAGCGAAGTCGATGCAAGCGGAGCCTGCCTAGGTCGAAATGGGTGGAGACGCCGGGAGTCGAACCCGGGTCCGGAAGTGTTCCACGCCACCTTCTACGTGCGTAGTCGCATGATTTCTACGCCGTTCGGGTCCCCCACGCGACAGGGTGCACCGGCGCCGGTCGACTTTGTCTTATTCCACACCCTGCCGACGCGGGT
>CANLIC010000025.1 GCA_947491025.1 Myxococcales bacterium | reverse complement strand
GTAGCTCAGCTGGGAGAGCGCTGCATTCGCATTGCAGAGGTCAGGGGTTCGATCCCCCTCGGTTCCACCCCCACCCCACACCCTCGACTCGGCTTCGCCCGCGCTCGCCCTCTGCCGCTTCCGCCATGGCCCGGGCTGCCCGGTGCGCGGCGGCGCCGGCCGCTCGCAGGCGGAGGTCCAGCCCTCCTCCCCCCGGAGTCGCCATGACCAGCCTCGTGTTCGTCAATTCGGTCGCGGCCCTGCCCGCCGAGCTGGCCACGCTCGTCGTCGTCGCCCGCCAGGCAGACTTCGCAGCCGGCTGGCCGCTGCAAGGTCTCGGCGCCGAGGCGCAGGCCTTTGGCAAGCGACTGGCAGTCGATGCCCAGCCCGGCGGCGCTGCGGCGCAGTCGACCCTGCTGCCCGAGGGCGCCCGCGCCCGCAAGCTGGTCGTCGTCGCCCTGCGCGACACCCTCTCGCGTCACCTCTCCCCGACGCAGGGCCAGGAGATCGGCAACGGCATCCGCGGCCACCTCGGCGGCAAGGGCCAGAGCGCGGTCGTCATTGCGCTGCAGAGTGAGGGGCAAGCCGAGGCGGCGGCGCGGGCGGTGGCGCGGGTCCTGCCGCTCTACGATCGCAAGACCAACGACGGCAGCGGCAACGGCGACGTCACCGCCCTGCTGCGCACGTCGGCAGGCGACGTCAGCGCCATCGCCAGCTTGCAGGTCGTCGCCGATTCGACGCGCCTGTGCTGCCGGCTGGTCGACATGCCGCCGGCCGAGCTGGACACCACGCGCTTCGAGGCTGAGGCGCGGGCGGCGGTCGCAGATTTGCCGCACGTCAGCGTCGAGAGCCTGGTCGGCGACGCTCTGCTCGAGGCGGGCCTGCGCGGCTTGCATGCGGTCGGGCGCACGGCGATGGCGGCGCCGCGCCTGGTCGTGCTCGACTATGCGCCGCCCAACGCTAGCGCCACCATCGCGCTCATCGGCAAGGGCCTCGTCTACGACACCGGCGGCATCACCCTCAAGATCGTCGATCAGCGCAGCCTGACGATGAAGTGCGACATGGGCGGCGCTGCGGCGGTGCTCTCCGCCTTCATCGAGCTGGCCCGCGGTGGCATCGGCGTCCGCGTCGTGGCGGCGCTGGCGATGGCCGAGAACGCCATCGGCCCGGATGCCTACCGGCCGGACGACGTGCTGCGGATGCACTCGGGCAAGACCGTCGAGATCAACAACACCGACGCCGAGGGCAGGCTCGCCCTCGCCGACGCCGCCAGCTACATCGGCCGCAAGTATGGGCCGAGCGCCCTCATCGACGCAGCCACGTTGACGGGTGCCCAGCTGGTGGCGACCGGCAAGATGCATGCGGCGATCGTCAGTAACGACGGCGACTTCGAGGCGTTGGCCCTGCAAGCAGGCCTCGACAGCGGCGACCACTGCATGCCGCTGCTGTGGAGCCCGGAGCTGATGAAGCCCGAGTTCAAGAGCAAGGTCGCCGATATGCGCAACTCGGTTGCCGACCGCATGAACGCGCAGTCGGCCGCTGCGGCTTGGTTCGTCTGGGCCCACATCGAGGACCTCGGCCTGCGCTGGCTGCACATCGACCTGGCCGGCCCGGCTTTCCTCGACAACCGCGGCACCGGCTACGGCATCGGCCTCATCGTCGACTGCGTACGCTCGTTGGCCAAGGGCTAACCCTGGGGAGGCCGCGGCGCGCTGCGTCCCCGCCTTCCAATGTGGTAAACTCCAACATGTGGAATACCCGGTTGGCCCGATGAGGGCCCGGGTGCGCTCGCCGCACGCGGTCGGCTCCGATTTATCACCGATCATTCCAGAACTTATGAAGCATCAGCCTGTTCAGCCGCCGGCTGGCACGGCCCTTGCTCTAGGATCCGTCGTGGCCGATGGCCGCCAGCGCGCAGAGGAGCCGCGGCGGTAAAGGTGGCCCAGAGTGAGCCCGGGCGCGGCCCGGAGGAGGCGACGATGAGCACGCAAACCCCATGGATGATGGCGACGGCAGCGGCCCTGGTGCTGCTGCTGCAGCCCGATCGAGCCGCCGCGCTCACCTCATGCAGCAATGACGCCGAGTGCAAGGCCGAGTCGGTTTGCCACGGCGGGACCTGCGTGCCCAAGGCGCAACAGTGCAAGGACGACGGCGGCTGCAAGGCGCATCAGCGCTGCGACTTCACCTGTCCGCATGGCGCCTGGGCGACCGGTGGCGGCACCGTCTCGGTCGAGCCAGCTCCGGACGGCGGCAGCAGCAGCGGCAGCAGCAGCGGCAGCAGCGGCAGCAGCAGCAGCGGCAGCGGCAGCAGCGGCAGCAGCGGCGATGCAGAGAAGGTGCCCGCCGGCAGCGGCGAGAGCGGCGGTGGCGCCCCAGAGCAAGGCAAGGAGTCTCCGCCCTGCCCGAAAGAGGTCGGCATCTGCGTCGTGGATGTCGCCAAGGTCAAGCCGAGCGCGGCCTGCGAGGCGCTGTGCAAGGTCGCGGGCCAGTGCGGCGGCATGGGCGAGGGCACCAGCAGCTCGCCGCCCTCGACCGGCGCCGGCGGCGCGCCGGCCCCCGGCGGCCAGGATGGCGACGAGAGCAAGGAAGGCGGCAGCAGCGGCTTTGCGCCCGGCAAGGAGGGCGAAGGCGGCGGCTCTGACGACTCTGGTGAGGCCGGCGCGACGGACGAAGGCGACAAGGCCAAGGAGCCGACGCCAGAGGAGATCGCCGCTAGCACCGAGGCGTGCGCCACGATGTGCACGATTTGGGAGCTCGAGGCCGTCGCCAAGGCGGAGTTGGCCGCCGTGCAGACGTGCGTCGCTGGCCTCGCTGACAAGACCTGCGACGCCATCGAGAAGGGCTGCGCCAAAGAGGGCGACGCCATGGAGGCGGCGATGGAGGCCGCGCAGGACGCCCTGGAGCTGGTCCTCGCCAGCTACGGGGGCCAGGCCGAGTTGGCCAACAACAACCAGCCGGTGGGCACGACCGGCGCAGGCGGCACCGGCGGCCCGGCCGAGAACAAGTCCTCGGACGGCGAGGCGGCGGCCCAGAGCGGCGGCGCGGCCAACACCGGCACTGCCGACAGCGGCGGCGGCTGCAGCGCCGGCAGCGGCGGCCAGCCCGGCATGTGGCTGCTGATGCTCGCGCTGCTCCCGCTGATGCGACGCCGGCGCGCCGAGGCGTAAGGCATCGCCCGATCCGCACGGCGCCGAAGCCCCCCATCGGCGCCGGCCGACGAGCCCGACGATCCCACACGGATCGCCGGGCTCGCGGCGTTTTTGGGTTCTGCGCTAGTCCTCATCGCTCAGCCCACGGGCTGGGCCGCCGCCTGGCCGGCGAGTTGCCCGCACGCGGCGCCGATGTCTTGGCCGCGCGACTCGCGCAAGCTGATGCCAGCGCCCGCGTGGGCGACGCGGGCGGCAAAGGCTGCCACTCGCGCACGAGTCGGGCGCTCGTAGGGTGCACCCGGCCAGACGTTGAACGGGATGGCGTTGATGTGGGCGCCGAGGTCGATCGCCATGGCCGCCAGGCGATCGGCGTCGTCATCGCCGTCATTGACGCCGGCGAGCAGAGCGTACTCGAAGGTCAGCTTGCGCTGCGGGTCGCGCGGCAGCGCCTGCAAGGCCTCGACCATCTTGGCGATCGGCACACCGCGGTTCACGGGCATCAGGCGCTCACGCGTGGCGTCGGTGGTGGCGGTCAGCGACCAGGCCAGGTGAACATGCGGGTGGCGAGCGTGCAGGCCGGCGATGCGCTTGGCGAGGCCGACGGTCGACACCGTAATGCGGCGTGGCGAGAAGCCGTAGCCTTTGGGATCGGTCAGGATATCCAGGGCATCGCAGACGGCGTCGAAGTTGTCGAGCGGCTCGCCCATGCCCATGAACACGAGGTTCTGCGGCCGCGCTGCGAGCGGACCGGCCACACCACCCGAAACGCCGCCGCGGACGTGGCCCTCTTCCGCGCGCAGGCGGCAGACCACCGCCACCTGCTCAACGATCTCGCCTGCGCTGAGGTTGCGCCGCACCGGCAAGCGCGCCGTGGCACAGAAGTCGCAGCCCATCTTGCAGCCGACCTGCGAGGACAGGCAGAGCGTGGTCCAGCCGCCGGGCATCGGCATCAGCACCGCCTCGATCACCTCCAAGCTGCGGGTCTGGAGCACGAGCTTGCGGGCGCCATCGAGCGCAGAGACGGGCGCCTGCACAACCTCCAGGCGGGGCAAGGGCGATGCAATCGCCAGGGCCTGCCGCAAGGACAGCGGCAGCTCAGGCAGCTCATCGAGCTGCCGCGTCATGCGGACGTGGAGGCCGCGATAGAGCTGTTCCGCTCGGAAAGGCGGCAGGCCGCGCTCGACGAAGCGGGCGCGCAGCGCGGCACGTGGCAGCGAGCCGAGGTCGACGCCTCGAAAGTCGAGGGGTGCCGACGGTGCTGCCCCTTCCGGCGCGGGCAGCGACGGCGAGGCTCGAAGGTCGGTTGCCTCCTCGCCGCCCATGACATGTGCCTCGGCGATCGGCGGCTCGGACGCCTGTGGGCGGGGGGAGTCGGTGGACACGGGCGCCTCCTGGCCGCGCCAACGCGACCCGTAACCGCGATGGTCCGCCCACGCAGGCGCAGGTTCAAGGGCGCCGCGCGCAATCGCCGGGGTGTCGCGGATCGAGACATCTGGTGTCGCGGTGCTGACGCTACGTTGTCGCACTTTTGTTCAAACGCTTGCGCAGGACAGGGACTTGCTCTAGTCTCTGTTTCAGATTGACACAGCGTCAAGGGCCCGGTTCGGCACATGGCCGGGCGGGTGACGTGACGCGGCGCACGCGAACTTCTGCGCAACGACGCGGTTGGTGCCTCCTAGGAGCGTGTCGGAGAAATGGGAACGAAGGCATCGGACCGGAAGGCGAGCCGGCTTGGCCGTTCGACAACCCGACGACTCGGCGCTCGGCGCCGTGAGGGATTCCTGCTTCCACAGGGGTTGGCGACGTTCGAGGTGGCCGCACACCGGCTCCGAGGGCGGTTTCAGCGCGGGTAGGCAGGCTCCTAGATTGCGGCGGAATCCGAGGCGCAGCCTGGGTGTTGCTGGGCCATCGAGGGGTAGAGGGTGTCGGCAGCGGCCGAATGCAGGCTCTGGGGGACGTGATGCGAGAGGCCATGGCAGGCAGCGACCCACACGGCGATGTGCTTCGTCCAGCCGGCGTACTCATCGTCGACGATGACCCGATCGTCTACCTGACGGTGACGGCGGTGCTGGCAGGCCTCGATCGGCCGGTTTTTCACGCCACCAGCCACGCGGCGGCTGAGCGCATCGTCGAGCAAGGCTTTCGCGGCGTGGTGCTGCTCGACCTCGGGCTCCCGGAGGACGACGGACGCCCAGAGCGCGATGGCCTGCTGCTGGTCGAGCCGCTGCGCCGACGGGCGCCGGACAACCCCATCATCGTCCTGACCAGCAAGGACGATCTGGCCTCGATCGTCGCGGCGATGAAGTCGGGCGTGCAGGACTTTCTGGTCAAGGGCAGCCAAGGCTTCATCGAGCGCTTGGAGGCGGCGACGCGGATGGCGTTGGCCGAGTTCGAGCGCGCTGCGGCGCGGGAGCGGGCGCCTCGCCAAGATCGCCTCCGCGCGGAGCTGATCTTCGCCTCGGCGTCCATGCACGCGGTGTTGGCCGACATCGAACGGCTCGGCAACTCCAAGGTCTCGGTGCTGATTCAGGGGCCGAGCGGCACCGGCAAGGAGGTCGTCGCCCACGCCATCCATGAGGGCGGCAACCGTCGCGGCGGGCCTTTCGTCGCGGTCAACTGCGCCGGCATCCCCGATACCCTGCTCGAGAGCGAGCTGCTGGGCTACGAGCGGGGCGCCTTCACGGGCGCCTTGGCCCGCAAGGCCGGCAAGTTCGAGGCGGCCGACGGCGGCACCATCTTCTTCGACGAGATCGGCGAGATGTCGCTGCCGCTTCAGGCAAAGCTGCTGCGCCTGCTGCAAGACGGCGGCTTCGAGCGGCTGGGTGGCAACACCACGGTCAGCGTCGACGTCCGCGTCATCTCGGCCACCAACCGCGACCTCGCGGCGAAGGTGCAGGCCGGGACCTTCCGCGAGGACCTCTACTACCGCCTCGCCGTCTTCACGCTTCAGCTGCCCTCGTTGCGCGATCGGCCCGAGGACATCGAGCCGCTGTCCATGCACTTCCTCCGCCGCGCCTGTCAGGATGAGCGCAAGCCGCTGCTTCGCCTGCCGCCCGAGGTGCTGCGCCTGCTGCAGAGCCACCCCTGGCCCGGCAACGTCCGCCAGCTGCAGAACGTCATCAAGCACGCCGTCGTCGTCGCGCAGGGGCCGACGCTCACCATCGGCGACATGCCGGACTCTTTCATTTCGAGCATCGCCGCCGTGGTCGCCTCGGGCGCGGTCCTTGAGCAGCGCCCGATTCGGTCCCTGGAGCCGCCGCGCAGGGGGCACGCGGGCGTGGCCGAGCGGCTAGACACTCTGCTGGACGAGGCCTTCCCCGATTCGACGGTGCTGCCAACGATGGACGACCTGGAGGCCGCGGGCATCCGGCTGGCGATGAAGCGCCTTGAAGGCAACCGCAAACAGAGCGCCGAACGCCTCCAGATCAGCCGCGCCACCCTCTACCGCCGCATCGACCCGGTGGCGCCGCGGGGCCGGCGTCGGAGCGGCGTCAGCGGCGTGGCCGGCGATCGCGACGCGCGAATGCTCCACAGCGAGCCAGCGCAGGGCGAAGGACCAGGCATCATCCGCCACTAAGCTTGGACGCTGCCGCGAGCAGCGCGTGCCGCAGCGCTCGGAGCTGCGCAGCGTCCAAGGCTTGTGCGGTCGCGAGCGTCTCGACCAGCACCGACGACAGGAGCTGATGGGCCGGCGCCGCCGCTTGCAAGGGCGCGTTGTTCGGCGTCGCCAGGGCCGCTTGCTGCAAGACCTCGAGATGGTGACCGATGGTCGCCGCGTCGCCTCTGCGCACGGCGCCGGTCAGGCCGCGCCAGAGCGGCGCCGCAGTCGGCAAGGCGGCGAGCGCTTGCAGCGCGCTGTGAGCGAGGTGGAGGTGTCCGGCGCGAATCGCCGTCGCCTCGACACCGGCAGCGCGTGCCACAGCCTCGCCTACCATCAGCAGCGCAGCGAGATCATTGGCGACGATGGCGGCCGCAGCGTGCCAGGCGGCGCGGTCGGCGGGCGCGAGCTGCAGCATGTGGCGGCCGAGCTTTCCGACGAGGCGGCGCAGCGCGGCGAGGGCTTCGGGCGTGCCATCGAGCGCCCAGGTGGCGCCCTTCAGGGCCCGCAGGCCGGCGCGTCTCGGCGGTCCAGGAGCCAAGGTCAGCAGATCGGGCAGCGCGGCCAACGGGTGTGCCGCGGCGAGGCGCAGCGAAGGCAAGGCCCGCAGCGCGGCTTCGAGGTGCGAGGCTGGAAGCGCCCCAGCGAGGTGAAAGAGCAACGCCTGGGGGCCGAGCGCGCCGCGCAGCTGCAGATCACTGGCGACGTCGAGGAGGGCGCCGTCCGGCACCGCCAGCGCGACGGTGGGCAGCGCAGCCCAATCGGGTTGCGGGAAAGCGTCGAGGCGGAGGCCGGGGTCGGCGCCGATGGCTGGATCGGCGAGAAGCGCCTCGCGGCGGGCGGAATCGCGCACCCAGAGCCACACCGGATGGCGCCTCTGACGCAGGGCCAGGGCCAGCGTCAGCCCGGCGCGGCCGGCACCGACGATGCCCACGGCCTCAGGCACGGGCCGAGCACGCGGTGCGTTCATGGCCGTTCCGCAGGGTAGAGGCCCTCCGCCGCGATGGCCTCCGCCACCGCCGTCGGTACGAGGCCGGCGATCGACTCCCCGCGCCGTAGCAAGGCCCGAATCGCGGTCGAGGACACGTCGGGCAGCGTGATGGCGGGCTGCAGGTCGGCGTCGCCCGCATAGCCGGGTCGGCCGAGGACAAGGGGCGGCGCCAAGGCGGCGATGGCGTCGAAGCGGTGCCAGCGATGGCGCTCTTGCACCTGATCGGTGCCGAGGACCAGGCGCATCCCGACCCCTGGATGCTGACGGTGGAGGTGCTCGATCAGCGCCAGCGTGCGCCCACCTGCGGCCAGCCGGCCCTCATCGTCGCGCACCGAGACCGCAGCGCCAAAGAGCGCGAAGGCCCGCCGCGAGAGCTCGAGACGCTGCGCGAAGTCGGTCAGGTTCTTGCCAAAAGCGTGGTCGGCAGCGGGAAAGACCCAGACCGCTTCGATGGGGGCCGCCGCAAGCAGCCAGGCCACAGCCAGGACATGGGCGACGTGTGGCGGGTCGAAGCTGCCACCAAAGACGGCGACGCGGGCGGGCGCCGCCACGCTCATGCCAGGAGCCCGCGGGGCCGGCGATAGCACAGATGTGGCTTGGCGCGGGCGGCGAAGGCGCGCCCTGCGGCCTCGAAGTCGCTACAGACCTCGTCCATCGGTGCGCCGCGCATCAAGGTGGTGCGGGCGTGGCTGCCGCCCATCAGCAGGTCCAGCGCGGGGCGATCCTGGACGAACTCGTACGCCTCAGCGCGCCAGTCGAAGCGCTGCGGGGCGACCTCGAGCGCCGCGGCGATGACCTCCAGGCCGAGCCGCACTGCGGGCAGACGATCGCGATCGAGGACCTCGAGCACGACGCCCTCGCAGACCTGGCCGCGGTGCTTCTGGAAGGTGGGCTCGAAGCGCAGCGGCCTGGCATCGAGCACATCGCCGAGCCGGCGGCGCAGGCTGTCTGCCAGAGCGCGTGCGTCGATGCCTGGCGCGCCGACGACCTCGAAGGGGCGGGTCGTGCCGCGGCCCTCGCTCCAGGTCGTCGCCTCGATGAGGCACATGCCCGGGTAGACGATGGCCGTCTGCAGCGTCGGCATGTTCGGCGAGGGCGGCGTCCAGAGCGGGCCAAGGCCCCCAGTCGGCTGGGCGTCGAGGAAGGCGTCGGTGTCCCAACCCTCGCAGGCGACGACCGAGAGGTGAAGGCGCAGGCCCGACTCTGCCGCCGAGAGCCGAGCGAGCTCGCCGATGGTCAGGCCATGGCGCTGCGGCACGTCCAGCCAGCCGACGAAGGACTGGTAGCGCGGAAGCTCGACCGCGTTGCCCTCGACGACGACGCCGCCGAGCGGGTTCGGGCGGTCGTAGACGATGACGCCGACGCCGCGCGCTGCGCAGGCCTGCAGCGCCATCGCCAGCGTCGCGGCGTAGGTGTAGTACCGGGAGCCGACGTCAGCGATGTCGAAGACCAAGACGTCGACGCCGTCGAGTGCGTCAGGCCTTAGAAAGAGGCTGCCCTCGTCGTGGCCGTAGAGCGTTGCGACCGGCAGCGAGAAGACCGGATCGACGCCGTCGTCGACGCCGATCATGTCCTGCGCCGTCGCCCAGATGCCGTGTTCCGGGCCAAAGAGCTTGACCACCTGCACGCCGGCTGCGCGCAACGCGTCGACTAGGTAGACGCGCCGGCGAGGCGGCCCATCCACGCGCAGGACGCTGGTCGGGTTGCTGAGCACAGCGACGCGCAGGCCGCGCAGATCAGCGAAAGCCTTGGCGGCGGCGACTTCAGCGCCGACGCGGAGCGGCGCCATGGTCATGCGTCGTGCTCCTCGCCCTCGCGCTCCGGAAAGCGCAGCAGGCGCAGCTCGCCCTCACCCGAGGCGCGGTAGATCTCGATCTCGCGCACGTTGGCGAGATTGACGTAGAGCGAGGGCTCGGTCTCGCGCTCGTTGCGCAAGGCGATGAACCCGTCGTCGATGCTGTCGACGAGGCCGAAAGCGCTGGTGTCGTCGTCGTCGAACTGCACGACCCACACCTTCTGCCCGATCAAACGCTTCATGCCGGCTCCTGTGGCGCCCTTGGCTGCGGCGCGCGCTCGTCGGACGCTAGCGCAGTCGTGGGCCCCTGGCGAGTTCCTGGCCGCAGCGACGGCATGGAGGCGGGGATCGCGCGCGGCCACGCCGGGTTGCGCCCATCCGGGGCGGGCGGGATCTTGACAGCGTCTGCTGAGAACGCGACGCTGCACGGCATGACGGCGTGCCCTCTCATCGTCGCTGACCCCCTCGTCGCCGGACCCGCGCGTCTGGTGTCCGCTGGCAAGGGTGGCGCTTGCTGCAGCTGTCGCGGGCCCTGGGCCGTCGCCATCCGCTGAAGCGAGGCGACGACGCAGGGCCCTCTCCCGATGCCGCAGTCGAGACCCCCTCTCACCGTCACGGCCGCAGAGGCCACGGCGGGCACCCGCCATCCGGCGCGTGAAGCCGAAGGGGCCACTCGCCACCCGATGGCGAGCGGAAACCCACAAACTGCCCTCAGCAGCCCAGCGCGAGCCCAGAAGAAGCCCAGCGCGAGCCCAGAAGAAGCCCAGCGCGAGCCAAAGCCACAACGACGACCTCGAGACCCTGGAGCCCCACATGGACGACCTACAGCAAGCACCCGCCGACGCCGCCAGCGCGCCCACCAGCAGCTACGCCGCCCAGCTCGACACCAACTGGGTGGTCAAGGACGAGGTGGATGAATTCGTCCAGAAGACCGATGCCTACGTTCGCGGCGAGCTCGACCCGGACGCCTACCGCGCCTACCGCCTGACCCGCGGCGTCTACGGCCAGCGCCAAGAAGACGTCTACATGATGCGGATCAAGCTGCCCGGTGGCTTCGTCGATACGGCGCAGGCGCGCCTGCTCGCTGGGCTGCTGGACGAGGCGCCGCTGCGCTTTGGCAACATCACCACCCGGACCAACATCCAGATCCACCACATCCCGCTCGAGACCGTGCCGCAGTGGAAGGCGCGCCTCAACGCCGGCGGCATCACGCAGATCGATGCCTGCGGCAACGCCGTGCGGACCGTGACGCAAGACCCCTACGCCGGGTTGGCGGCCGACGAGGTCTTCGACACGACGCCCTTCATGGAGGGGATCACCCGCTTCTTCCTCGACCACCCACGCGGCCGCGGGCTGCCGCGCAAGTTCAAGATCGCGCTGTCGACCAGCGAGGCCGATCGGGCGATGGCGGCCATCCACGACGTCGGCCTAGTCGCTGTGGTCGGGCCCGACGGCGGCCCGGCGTTCCGCGTCCTCTGCGGCGGTGGCCTGGCTTCGATGCCACAGAGCGGCATGGTGTTGCACGAGGCGTGGCCGGCGAACCAGGTCCTGACGCCGCTGCTGGCGGTCATCGACATGTTCCAGGAGCACGGCAACCGCAAGGTGCGCAGCAAGGCCCGCATCAAGCACGTGCTGCGCAAGATCAAGGAAGAGGCGTTTGCGGCCCTCTATCAGGGCTACCTCGAGGCCGTGCTGCGCGAGCCGCCGCCCGCCATCGCCGCCGAGGTCACGGTCCGCACCCGCTCCGATTGGCGCCCAGCGCCACCGACCGACGACATCTCGCGCGCCAACGGCTACTACGACTGGTTCCGCTCCTCGGTCGAGCCGACCTGGCGGCAGGGACACGTCTTTGTCACCGTGCGCTTTGACCACGGCGGCCGGGTGCGCGGCGACGACCTGCGGGCGCTGGCCGACCTCGCCGAGCGCCACGGCGAGCCGCTGCTCTGGTTGACCCAGCAGCAGAACGCGATGCTGCGCGACATCCCGGTCGAGAAGCTGCCGACGCTGTGGCGCGAGCTGCAGCAGCACAACCTGGCGCGTCCCGGCGCGCTCTGGTCGGGCAACGCCACCAGCTGCCCAGGCACCTCGACCTGCAACCTTGGCATCACGCACAGCCGCAACCTGGCGGAGCTGCTGACCGTCTCGCTGCAGGCGCGCGAGGACCAGGACCTGACGATCAAGATGTCCGGCTGCCACAACTCCTGCGGCCAGCACCACGTCGGCACCATCGGCCTGTATGGCGCGGTTCGCCGCGTCAACGGCATGGCGGCGCCACACTACCGGCTGATGGTCGGCGGCTTCGTCGACGGCACGGGCGCGCGCTTTGGCGAGGGTTTGGGCCTGGTGCCGGCGCGGCGTGTGCCCGAGGCGATCGACCGACTGCTGGCCTATGGCGACGCCCACAAGGGCGCGGCGCAGACCACTGCGGAGGTGCTGCGCGCGGCCAGCGTCGAGGCCCTGACGGCCGTGGTCGCGGACCTTATCGAGCCCGAAGAGCTCGGCGCCGACGACTTCGTCGACATCGGCCTCGATGAGCCCTTCCACGTCATCTCGCGCGCCGGAGAGTGCGCCGCCTAGGCCGCGGCAACGCCTAAAGCGCCGGACGACGGCCGCCAGAAGCCGGGCATGGCCAGGGTCGCAGCCGGGTTCTCGGCGCCAGCCTCTCTGCCGGCGAAAGCACGCCGACCGAGTCTGGCCGCTCGCCTTCTGCCCTGCCCCGCAGGCAGGCTCTCCCCGCCGCACGCGCCCGCTTCCGCATCGGAGACCGCATGACCGCCCCAGAGACTCCGTCCCAAGCGACCGACGCCGCGCCTCCCCGCCGCGCCGCGGCGCCGACCGCCCACAACCGCCTCGCGCGCCTCGAATCGCAGAGCATCTACATCCTGCGCGAGGCCTACCGCAGCTTCGACTCGCTGGCGATGCTGTGGTCGATCGGCAAAGACAGCACGGTGCTGCTCTGGCTCGCCCGCAAGGCATTCGTCGGCGAAGTGCCCTTTCCGCTCGTGCACATCGACACCTCGTTCAAGATCCCTGAGATGATCGCCTACCGCGACCGGGTGGCGCGCGAGTGGGGCCTGACGATGGTCGTCGGCCAGAACGAAGAGGCCCTCCGCGACGGCATGAACCACACCCGCGGCCGCTTGACTTGCTGCGCCGCGCTCAAGACCGAGGCCCTGCGCCGTACCCTCGACGGCACCGGCCCGCGCAAGCGCATGAACAGCGAAGGCGTCTACGTCCCGGACTGGAACCCGCGGCCCTACAACGGCGTCATCGTCGGCGCCCGCGCCGATGAAGAGGGGTCGCGCAGCAAGGAGCGGACCTTCAGCCCGCGCGACGAGAACAACGACTGGGACGTCGCTGAGCAACCGCCGGAATTTTGGAACCAATTCAAGACGCGCTTCGCCCCCGGCACGCACGTCCGCATCCACCCGCTGCTCGACTGGACCGAGATCGACCTCTGGATCTACATCGCGCGCGAGCAGATCCCGATCATCGACCTCTACTACGATCGCGGCGCAGGCACCCGCTACCGCTCGCTCGGTTGCGCGCCCTGCACGGCGAACATCACGAGCGTGGCCCGCAATCCCGATGAAGTCGTCAGCGAGCTACGCACCATCAAAACGCCCGAGCGCGCCGGCCGCGCCCAAGATCAGGTCGACGCCCACGCGATGGAGAAGCTCCGTCGCGACGGCTACATGTAGCGCCCTCTCGCCCCACCCTCGCCGCAGGAGCCGCCCACGATGGTCGTCGCCGCCCCGTCCCTTGAGCCCCATCTCGACGCAGCCGCAAAGCCCGGCGCGGCGCCCCTCACCGCGGCGGAAGGTCACGCCGAGGCCGACCTGCTCGCCGAGCGCGAGCTGCTCACCGTCGTGACCGTCGGCCATGTCGACCATGGCAAATCGACGCTGGTCGGTCGCCTGATGGCGGACACCGGCAGCATCCCGCAGATGAAGATCGACGCGGTGCGCCAGCTCTGCGAGCGGCAAGGCAAGCGTTTCGAGTACGCATTCTTGCTCGACGCCCTCGAGCAGGAGCGCGAGCAGGGCATCACGATCGACGCCGCGCGTGCGTTTTTTCACAGCGATGCCCGCGATTACATCCTGGTCGACGCGCCGGGCCACGTGGAGTTCATCCGCAACATGGTCTCAGGCGCGGCCCGCGCCGACGCGGCCTTGCTCCTGCTCGACGGCCACGAGGGCATCCGCGAGAACTCCCGCCGCCACGGCAAGCTCCTCGGGCTGCTGGGCATTCGCCAGGTGCTGGTCGTCGTCAACAAGCTCGACCTGGTGGAGTTCTCGCAGCGCCGCTTTGACGAGCTGGTCACGTCCTACGGCGCCTTCCTGCGCGACTGCGGCATCACGCCCGTGGCCTGGGTGCCGGTCTCGGCGCGCGGCGGCGACAACGTCGTCGAGAGCTCGCAGCAGATGCCCTGGTACCAGGGTCCGACCTTGCTGCAGGCGATGGACGCCCTCGCTGGCCCCGTGCGCAACGACGCAGGTCCGCTGCGGATGCCGGTGCAGGACGTCTACAAGTTCAATCGGCGCGGCGACGACGAGCGGCTCATCGTCGGTCGCCTGGACGGCGGCGTGCTGCAAGTCGGCGACGAGGTCGTCTTTAGCCCGAGCGGCAAGCGCTCGAGGGTCCGCGGCCTGCGCGCCTTCGCGGCAGCACACCCACAGGTCGTCTCGGCCGGCGAGAACGCGACGATCGTGCTCGAGGACGAGCTCTTCCTGCCGCGCGGCGAGCTGATGCACCACCCGGAGGCCGACGTCGCCCCGACGGTCGGTCGGCTGTTGCGTGGGCGCATCTTCTGGCTCGGTCGCAAGCCGATGCGGGTCGGCGGCGTCTACGGCATTCGCCTCGGCAGCGCGGAGATCGAGGCCGAGGTCGCCGCGGTCCACGAGGCCACCGACGCCTCGACGTTGACCACGGCCTTCGACGTGTCGCAGGTCGAGCGCAACCAGATCGCCGTCATCAGCCTGCGCCTCGACAAGCCCCTCGCCGCCGATGTCGACGCCGGGGTCGCCGAGACGCGGCGCTTTGTGCTCCTCGACGGCTACGACATCTGGGGCGGCGGCCAGATCCTGGGCCTCGCGCCCCTGCCGGGGGTCGGCGCGCGCGCCATCGAGTTCGCCGCCGGGCTGCGCTGGCGCCCCCAGGCGGTGGCCTCCGACGCCTTGCGCCAACGGCGCGGCCATGGGGCCACGCTGGTGGTGGTGGCGGGCGAGGCCGGGCTGGGCAAAGGTCGTTGCGCTGCGGCGCTCCAGAAGGCGCTCTTTGCCTCTGGGGTCGACGCCGTGCTGCTCGATTGCGACGACCCGCTGGCCAAGGCGCCGCGCGACACGTCGACCGAGGCCGCCCGCGAGCGTCTGCTCGCCGACCTGCGCCGCACGTTGTCGCCGCTGCTCGGCGCTGGGCTCTGCGTCGTCACCACCAGCAACGCGCTGGGCCTTGGCGATCACGGCCGGGTGCTCGAGGACCTGACGTCGCCGGTCTACACCGTCCTGCTGAGCCCAGATCGCAGCGCCCGGCTCGTCGACGCTGACGCCGTGATCGCGGGCGATCCGACCGCCGCCGAGGCGCTCGCGCCCTTGGTCACGCGCATCGGCCAACTCTGCGGGCTGGTCGGGGCCTGAACGATGGCGGGACGCGGCGCAGCCATGTCCGGAGCGCTGCCCGCGCCCGTCGGTCCGCTGCGCGGCCGCGCCCGCCTCGAACCGTTTGAACTGACGACCTGGCGGCCCTTGGCGCCCAGCCTCTCACCGCTTCGGTCGGAGGCCGCGGACACAGTCGGAAAGCCGTCTGTCGGGCGCCGCCAACGCTCAGCCATGCTGGGCGCCTGTCGCCCCGAGGCCTCGGCCCACCCCGCTCGGGCAGGTCGACCCGACGCTCTCGGGCCTCCCGGGCTGGCCATGGCGTTGCGCCGCGTCGGCATCGCCGTCACGCTTGCCCTGCTCTGTGCGTGCGCGGGTGCCGTGGCGACTCAGCCGCAGCGGGTCGATACCGCCTGGCTGAAGTTCAGCGCCGGCCCGCGTCAGACGATCATCGGCACCTCCGTCAGCCTGGATGTGCCGCTGCCCTTCGAGCGGGCCAGCGATCGCGTGTTCTGGGTCCGCAAGGATGGCCTGGTGCTGGCGCTGCTGCAGATTGAGGTGGTGGATCCGCCGCCGGAGCTCGGCGCCGATGGCGTGGTCGAGGCCAAGATGCGCGACGTGCGCAAGTCCGGTGTCGGCGGCGTCGTGCGCGACGAGCCCGTCGAACTGGGCGATCTCGATGGCCGGTTGGTCGAGATCGTCGAGGTGATCGGTGTCGAGCGAGGCGCGCTGCTGCTGCTAGCGACCGATACCGAGCAGGCGCTGGTCGTGGCAACGCTGGCGGTGCCGGCGGAAGTCCATGCCCGGTCTGCGGAGACGCTGCGTACAGCGCTGCGCTCGTTGCGGGTCGCGGCGGCGCCGAGACACTGAGGCCATGGGGAGAGGGGGGTAAGATGCTGCAGAGGCTGACCATCGCCACGTTCGTCCCAGCCGCCGGCGCCGGCGCGCCGGCCGCGCCCAGCGCTCCGCTACGAGGCCGCGCCCGCCTCGTCGGCCTGCTGGTGCCGGGGGCCGGCCAGCTATTTCACGGGGACGTCGTCGGCGCCTTTTGCGTCGCCATCGGCACCGGGGCGCTGTGGCTCTACGCCGCGCTCGAGCTGTTGGTGCCCAATCAAGCCGGCAGCCAGTCCTCATTGCACCTGTTCGAGGCGCTTGCGGCGCTTCGGTCGCCGCTGACGGTGCTTCCCGACATGGTGGTCACGGCGCTCTTGGCGCTGGCGCTGCACATCGGGGCGGCGGTTTTTGCTGGCAGCGAACGGTTTGGGCGACCTGTGGCCCGGTGAACACACATGACTTTGACGGCACGCGCAGAGCGGTGATGATGCTGCCGCCGCCCCGTTTGGCACGGGTCGAGGCCGTCTCGCCGCAGGCCGCGGCCCTGTGCCAGGAGTGAGCCATGCGCGTCGTCGACAAGCCTTGGGGGCACGAGGAGATCTGGGCTGAGACCGCCCGATATGCCGGCAAGTTCCTGATCATCCGTAGCGGCGAGGAGCTGTCGCGGCAGTACCACGAGCGAAAGGAAGAGACGATCTGCGTGCTCGAAGGCGTGCTACGGCTGGAGCTCGGCCGCGCTCCCGATGTCGAGGTCCAGTACCTGAATCCGGGCGAGTCGTTTCACGTCGCGCCGGGCACGGTGCACCGTTTCGCAGCCGACGCGGTCGACGTGCGGCTGGTCGAGGTCAGCACGCCGGAGCTCGAGGACGTGGTGCGTTTGGAGGACCGCTACCGCCGCTGAGGTGGGCAGCGCTGGAGGTCTCCGGGCCCAATTGCCCAGACGTGTTCGAGCCTGCCTTGTCGATAGGCGGTTCGCCGGGATAGAGTAGCGCGCGACCCAGCCTGAGGCGGGTGTGGAGCGGTGGCTTGGCCACCAGGGGGCAGATGAACGACGCCAGCCAGGTCGACGCTGAGGTGCTGGCCGCGGGCCTGCCCGACGCTGCCGCAGTCGATCGTCTTACAGCGTCGCTGCTTGACGATTCCAGCGCTGAAGGCCGGGCCGAAATCGCCAACGCCTTGGTCGGCCTCGCCGGGCGCGAGCCCCACCCACGCGCCAAGTCGGCCTTGCTCGAGCGCGCTGCCGCGTTGGTGATCGAGAGCGACCGCGAGCGAAGCGCGCTGCTGCTGCGCGAGGCCATGCGCCTGCTGCCGACACCGGCGATCGCCGGCAGGCTGGTCGAGCTCGCCGACGCGGACGCCAGCCTGGCGCGCCTCGGCCGCATGCGCTCGGTGATCGATGCCGGCGCGGCGCTGGCGGCCCAGCAAGGCATGGCATCGCCCGGCCACGCCTACCGCCTGGCAGCGCAGCAGCACCTCGCCTTGGGCGATGGCGCCGCCGCGCTCTCTTGCCTGCAGCGGGCGAACGCCATCGACGGCGGTCACGAGGACGATGAGGCGCTGCGCGAGATGGCGCAGTCGCAGTCAGAAGCTAGGGACGAGTCGCTGATGGCGGCGCGCATGGCGGTCGCTGAGGCGGACCCCGCAGATGTCGCCGAGCGCCTCGTCGAGATGGCGGAGCTGCTGGTCATCGGCGACTCGACGCCAGCCGATGTCACCGCCGTCCTCGCCGACGCTGCCGACGCCGGCGCTGCACCGGAGCGCATCGCCGCGCTCTGGGCGGAGGCCGCGCGCGCCGCCGACCAGACCGATCACCTGGCGCGGGCGCTGGCGGCTCAGCTCGCCACCGACCTGCCGCCGCACCTACGGATGCGCACCGCAGACGAGCTCGCGAACCTGCCCGGGGTCGACCGCCTGGCGCCGGCGGCCTTGATCGTCGCGCTCGACGCCCTGGCAGAGGCGCTGCCCGACGACTTGACGCTGCGGGCACGCCTGCTCGGCACTCGGGCGCTCGCGGGCGAGACCGACGCCGAGCCGGCGCTGGAGCTGCTGCGCGCCGAAGCCGTGCGGGCCCGCGACCGCGCAGCAGAGGCGGCGGCCGCCCTCGGCCTGGCCCGCACCGCCGCCCAACGCGGTGACGAGGAGCGCGTCGACCGGATGCTGCGGCGCGTCCGCACGCTGGAGCCGGACAACGTTGACGCCCTCAATCACTTCGAGATGCGCTACCGCAGCGCCGGCGAGTTCGAGCGCCTCTATGTGCTGCTCGGCACCCGCCTGGCCTCCGCTCAAGGCGACAAGGCGCTGCTGGTCGCGGTCGAGATGGCGCAGCTCGCCGAAGGCGCGCTGAACAGCCCCGATCGCGCCGCTGAGGCCTGGCACCGCGTCCTGGCGTTGGCGCCCGATCACGCCGACGCGCTCGCAGCCTTGGCCCAGGTCGAGCGTGAGGCAGGCGACGCGCTGCTTCTGCTTGAGTTGCTGCGGCGGCGGGCGACGGTGCTCGAGCGGCGGACGCTGGTCGGCGACGCTCAGGCGCGCCAGGCCCTTTTTGAGGTTTTGGACGAGATCATCGCGCTCTCGACTTCCGACGGGGACCTGCCGGACGCCGACGCACACCTGCAGGCGCTGCGCCAGCTGGCGCGTACGTGCAGCCAAGGCCCCTGCGACGCGGCCCGCTTGCTGCGCCTGCACCGCGCGCTTTCGCAGTCGCGTCCGGCCGAAGCACGCGAGTTGCTGCTCAAGACGCTCGGCGCGTCGCACTTGCTCGCGTTGCCCACGAGCGACCAACACGCCCTCGTCGCCGCCGCGCTGGAGGGACCGCCCGACGCGGAGCTCCATAGCGCTGCCACCGCGGCACTGCTGGCAGCCGACGAGGCCGTACGGCGCGATGGCGTGGCGACGGACGCGGCTCCGGACGGGCGCGGCGACGCAGCAGCAGACGCAGCGGCAGGCGCAGCGGCAGACGCAGCGGCAGACGCAGCGGCAGACGCAGCGGCAGACGCAGCGGCAGACGCCGGCGACGACGCTGCTCCGGCTTCGGCCGATGCGACGGCTTCGGGTGCCCCAAAGCAAGAGGTTGCGGCGTCCGTAGGCGCAATCGCCCGCCTCGAAATCGCCCTGGCTGCCTTGCGGGCCTACCCCGCCTCGACCCTGTTGCTGCGGTCGTTGCAGCGGCGCATCGAGCTGGCCGCCGCGGATGATCCGGCGCTTGGGGCCTTGCGTGCCGAAGCGGCAGCCCTGGCGAGCGAGACCGGCGACACGGTCTACGGGCTCTCGCTGCTGCTGGAGGCCGTTGCCGCCAACCCAGGCGATCTCGAGGCGCGCGCAGGCGCCGTGCAACAACTCGCGGCCGCGGGACGGTCTGCAGAGGCGCTGGCGCTCGCGGCGGCGATCCTCGACGCCCCTGGCGGCAGCGACGCCGCAGACCGCGACCGCGTCGGCCTTCTGCGCGAAGGCGTGGCGGCCGCGCTGTCGGTTTCCCGCAGCGACGCGGCAGCGGAGCAGATGCTGGCACGATGGGCGCCACGATTGGCAGACCAGGAGCCCGGCACGCCCCTGGTGGCGCGCGCCGCGGTACGCTTGGCGATCGCGAATCTCGACGCCACAGCCCTCGCAGCGGCTTGGGCGCAGCTCCCCGCTGAGGAGGCAGGTGACCGCTTGGCGCTACGCGAGCACCTGATCGGCCTCGCCGAGGGTCTGGCGCCGGCGCCGGCCGCCGATCACCTCTGGCTGGCGGCCCAGATCGCGACCCTGGACGCCGCCGATGACGTGGCCGCTGCGCTCGGCCTCGCCGCGCTGCAGCATGCGGAGCAGGCCGCGGACGCCGCCCGAATCGCCCGCTGCGCCGACCTCGCCGCCCGCGCAGCCCGCGCCGCCGGTGACCCAGCGCAGGCGCTGGTGGCGCTTGGGACTTGGATCGAGGTGGCGAGCGACGTCGAGCGTCTGGCCATCCACGCCCGGATCGCGCTCGCCGCGGCCGAGGTTGGCGACTCGGAGCGGGCCTGGGACGCTGAGATCGCGCTGTTGCAGGCCGATGTCGACACGTTGGCCGCTGCATGGTCACAGGCACAGTTGGATGTGCAGGCCGCGGAGTCGGGCACAGCCGTGGTGTCGACCCACGGGGTGGTTGCCCTGTCGCGGCAGGACGCTTGGACGAGGCTCGGCGCCGAACTGGCGGCGACGTCGGAACAACTTGGCGCGCCCGACCTCGCCGTCGAGGCGCTGCTGGAGCGCGCGGACAGCCTGGAGGCCGCCGAGGCCACGACCGAGGCGCGGACGCTGCTGGAGCTGGCCGTTCAGCTCGCGCTCGCCAACGACGCCAGCCTGCCCAAGGCCCACGCCGCCTGGCAGGCGCGCATGGGCGCAGCGTCGACGGCGGAGGACTGGGCCCGGGCCGAGATGCTGGCAGAGGCGACCAAAGATTGGCCGGCTGCGCTCCGCGCCATCGAGTCCGGTGCGGCGCTGGCCAGCGACGACGCTGCGGCGGACGCACTGCTGCGGGCAGCGAGCCTGGCAGACGGCGTCGCGGGCGATCCGGCAGCCGCGAGTCAGCTGTGGCGGCGTGCGCTGGCGCTGCGCCCAGGGGCCGAAGGCGCCTGGATCGGACTGCGCGAAGCGGCGCGGGCCAGCGGCGGCCCAGACGCGTTGCGCGCCTTGCTCGACGAGCTGCTGACGGCAGGCCTGCACGACAGCGCGCTGTGGGGCAGCGCCTTCATCGAGCGGGCCGAGCTCTCGGACCTGGAAGACGGCCGTCTGCTCGATCTCGCCGAGCCGCGGATGCGAGCGCTGGCTGACGCCGACGCCTTTGATGATACAGACGAAGCCGTCTTTGCCATCGTCGCCGCCCGGATGGAAATCGACGCGTTGCAGGGACGCGCGGCGGCGCTGGTCGCGCCCGTGGCCCGCAAGCACGGCCGACTCGACGAATTGGCGCGCGCCTTGGAGCGGAGCGTCGACGACGGCGACCCCGGCGCGGGCTTGCAGCAACTTCGCGATCTCGCATTGTTGCAGGAGAAGAGCCTCGGCGACTTCGCGGCCGCGTTCGGAAGCCTGCGAAGGGCCCTCCGGTTGGCACCGACGGACGAGGCGCTCTGGCAGCAGACCGAAGCGGTGGCCGCACGCGGCGGGCTTGAGGCGGAATTCGACGCCATGCTCGCCGCCTTTGCGGGCATCGGCAGGGTGGACGCGCGTCCAGAGGGTGCTGCAACTGCAGCCGAATCTGTCGTCGACGACGACGCATTGCGCGCAGCCCTGCTGCTGCGCGTGGCGCGCCGGGCCGAAGCCCGCGGACGACCTGAGGCAGCCGCTCAAGCGTGGCAAGCGCTGGCGACGTTGCGCCCCGATGACGGCGCGCCGCTTGAGGCGCTAGAGGCGCTTTGGCGCGACGCACGAGACGGCGACGCGCTGGTGCAGGTGCTCGAAGCGCAGCTCGCAAGCGGCGCGCGCCAAGGCGCCCCGGCCGGAGAGCAAGCCGCTCGCTGGCTTCGGCTCGCCGACGCACACGCCCACCAGCGCAACGATCAAGGCGCCTCACTCGACGCACTGGAGCGGGCGACCCAGGCGCTGCCCGGCGAGGCGAGCGTATGGCAAGGGCGGCTCGAAGCGCTGCGTGCGCACGGCAACGACGCTGCGCTGCGGGCCGGGCTGCGCCAACACATCGACAGCCTGGCGCCCGCCGAGGTTGAGCCGCTCTCCGCCGGGCTGCGCGAGCTCGCGGCCCTGGAGGCGGCGCAGGCCCCGGACGCCGCGCTCGGCTTGCTTTTGCGCGCCCTCAACATCGACCCGACCGACGACGAGGCCGCCGCTGCGGCGCTGGGGCTGGCGAGCGCTGGCGACGACGACGCCCTCTCATCGCTGGCTGAGCTGCTGGCGGTGCGAGGCGATCTCGCGGACCAGGACCGCGTCCTCGACTTGCGCGCTGAAAAACTCAGCGGCGTCGCGCTCGGCGAGCTGCGGCTGGCTCAAGCGACCCTGCGTGCCATCGGCCTCGGCCGACCCATGGCCGCGCTGGAGGCGCTGTCTGACGCGCTGAACGCAGCGCCCGAACTGCCCGACATCGCCGCCCAGATGGAGGCGCTTGCCGGCGTTGAGCAGAACGGTGAGTCGGTGCCGCCGGGAACGGTTGCCGCAACGCTGGGAATGGCGGCCGACAGCATCGACGACGCCGTTGTCCGACGCGACCTGCTGCAGCGCGCCCAGCGCCTGTTCTTGGCGGCGGGCGAAGCCGAGGCTGCCCTAGAGATCGGCGGTCGCTTGGCGCGCGACGGCGGCGATGTGGCTGCGATTACGCGCCACGTCGAGGCGCTGGTCGCCGCAGAGCGCTTTGCCGAGGCCAACGACGCCATCGCGCTCCTGAGCGACCGCGACGCCCGGCGAACCCAGCTGCTGGCCATGGTCGAGCGGACGATGGACCGTTCTGACGGCGTCGAGGTCGCGATCACCGCCCTGGACCTGTTGCTTGGCGAGGCGCCGGCTGACGACGACGCCTGGACGATGCGCGAAGCCTTGTTCGAGGGCCTCGGCGACGCTGGCCGCGCGCGCCTGAGGGCGCACCGGGAGCAGGCCCTCGCGGCCGCAGGCGATGACGCCGAGTTGGCCCACGGCAGGCGGCTGACCCTTGCCGGCCACCTGAGCGAAGACGGCGAGAGCGCTGCCGCGTTCGCGCTGCTGACGGCGGCGGTAGAGGCCGAGGCGCTGGGGCCACGCCGCGATGAGACCGTGACGCTGGCGCTGGCGATCGGCGAGGGCGCCGGCCTCCATCTCGACGCCGCAGCCCTGCTCGCCGTCACAGCGCAAGGCGCAGTGGATGCCCCGGCGCGACTGCTGCGGGCGGCGCGACTGTCGGCCACCGAGGCGCCGTCGCAGGCGCGTGAGTGGGCGCGGGCCTCCTTGGCCGGCGCGACTTCCGACCCGAGCGCCGCCACCGACGCTGCGTCCTTGCTGCTGGCGCTGCACGGCGCGGACCTGCCGAGCGACGTTGACGCGGACGCGATCGCTGCAGCGCTCGAGGGGCAAGACCCTGCTGCGGTGGCACAGCTTTGGCAGCGCAGGGCCGATGCCGCCATGGCCAGCGACTCCGGACGCGACCTTGCGCTGCGAGCCCTCGGTGAAGTGGCACGCTTGGCCGAAGATCCCGCGCCGGCGCTTGGACAGCTCGCGGTACTTTGCCCAGAAGATCCAGGTCGTTGGGCCGCCTTGGAGGCGAGCCTTGGCTCCGAGCGCCGCGACGAGCTGCTCGATCGGCTGCTGGCGGCGGCGGAGGCGGCACCGAGCGAGGCGACGCGCGCCGACCTGCTGGTGCGCGCGGCAGGAATCGCCGAGGCGGACGGTGAATTCGACACCGCTGGCGCCTGGCTTCGGCTCGCGCTGGAGGCCGGCGCCGGCGCCGAGGTGCGCGCTAGGCTGCACCACTTGCTGTCCGAGAGCGGCCAGGACGACGCGCTCGCCGAGACCCTGGTCGACGAGGCCCACGCCAACGCCGATCCAGCGCAGCGGGCCGAGGCCTTGCGGGCAGCCGCAGCCCTGCGCCGCAGCCATGGGCAAGCGGCGGCGGCGCGCCAGATCGAGCGCGAGCTGCTGCAAGCCGGCGCCCTTGGCGACGACGAGCGCCTGACCCTGGTCCGCGAGGCGATGGCCGCAAACGATGAAGACGCCGACGCGCTGGCTGACGGCGCGCTAAGCGCAGCTTCAGAGGCGAATCGATCGGCCCTGTTGGCGCTCCTCGCAGAGGCAGCCCTCAGGCGCGGCGACGCGACTGCGGCGTGGGAACGCATCCGCGGCGAGGGCGCGGCGGCGGACGGGGCGCGCAGCGCGCTGAGCTCGCAAGCGGTGATGACCCTGGTCGAGGAGGCGCACCGGCTCGGCGACGCGTCCGACGCGGCCTTGGCGTTCTGCGTCGGGCGCTTGGACGCGGCGGCGGATCCCGGCGTGTTCGCCTCGGCGCTGCTCCAGCGGGTCGGACACAGCGCCGACGACGCGGGGCGACTCGCGCTGCTTGACGATCTCGTGGCGCACGCCGACGGGCCTCTGGCGGACGCTGGGATGGCCCTGGATTGGAGCGCGCGCGCGCTGCAATCCGCAGGTGGCGACCGCGATCGTTTCGATGCGCTGCTGGCCCGTCTGGCCGAGGCCGATATCGCGCTGCGCACTCAGGCAGCGTCCGCGCTGGCCTTGGCCCTGGCAACGCACAAGGAGCCCGGTGACGTTCAGCGCGCAACGGCGCTCGTCGTCCTGTGCGGCGCGGACGCCGATCTCTGCGCCGCGATCGCCCGCCATGCCGAGGACGGCGATTATGCGCTGGAGGCGCTGGACGATCTCTGCCCCGCGCTGCGTCACGCAGGCTCGCCAGAGCTGGCGCGCACCCTGGAGCAGCGCGCGATGGCGGTCGCGGGTGACGGCGATCGCGTGCGGGTCGCGCGGGCGCTGGCGGCAGCCGCTGCCGACGCCGTCAGCCGGGCCGCGGAAGCCTCCAATGCCACGGGAGGTGCCGACAGCGTCCACGCGGCGCTCGAGGCCTGGCTCGCCGTGGCCGGCGAACCCGGAACCGCCGAGGTGTTGGCTTCGCTGCGCATCAGCGCTGCGGCGAGCGACAGCATCATCGGTTGGCTCGAGGCCGCCGAGGCGGCGATCGACCGCGACGATCTGAACGCCGACGCCATGCGAGCGATCGCCGCGGTGGCTGCCACGGCTGCGACCGAAGAGCTCGGGGACACCGCGCGCGCCGCCGACATCTGGGGTCGAGTCTGGGATCAGCTGCCCCAGGACCGCGAGGTCCGTGCCACTGTCTTGGCGCTCCGTCGCGCCCAAGGCGACCCGGTCCGGTTGGCAGCCGACCTCGATCGCGCGGTGATGGCCGGCGGTGGCGACATCGGACCGCTGCGATTGGAGCTCGCCGACTTGCTGGTGGAGCCGATCGGCCGGACGCGCGCCGCATTGACGCACCTGCGAGCGCATTTGGATGAGCAGCCGCATGACGCGGAGGCGAGCGCGCGGCTGGAGCGTCTGTCGCTGCAGACGGGCCTGCAACGCGACGCCATCGAGTCGCTGGCGCGCGCCTATCGCCGTCGTGGCGACGACGAGGGCCTGATCGGGGCGCTGGAGCGCCGCATCGGCCTCCGTGGCGAGCAGGGCACGGTCGAGGACAACCGCGAGCTGGCGGCGGCGCTGCTGCGTGTCGGCAGGTTGCCCCAGGCGACGGCGGTCGCTCGGCGCGCGGTCGAGCTTGGCGACAGCCTGAGCGCTGGCATCTTGGTCGAGATCGCGAGCCAGGTCGGCACCTCGGCTGCCATCGCGGAGGCGTTCGAGGGGCTGCGCCGGGTGTCGACCGACACTGCGGCCCTGATCGCGGCGCTCGACCGTCTGCTCGCGGCGTTGCCACAGGACGCAGCGGCCCGGCCGACCCGCGAGTCGCTGCTGCGGGCGCTGATGGCGGCCGACTCCGCGCGGACAGACGCGTTTGACGCTTTGGACGCCCAGCTCCAAGTCGAGGAGCGGTGGCTCGACCTCTGCGCCCTGCGTCGTGAGCGGCTCGCATTCGCGACGGACGACGCAGCTCGCGTGGCGTTGCTCAACGAAATCGCGGCCGTAGCGGCGGCCGCGGGCGCGGTCGACGAGGCGATCTCGGCGTGGCGCGAGCTCGGCTGGCTGCTCGACGACGACCCGGGGCCGTGGCAGTCGATCGCCGACGCGCTCGAGTCGACCGACGACCTGGCAGGGCGAGCCGAGGCGCTCCAGGCGGTCGGCCTGCGCAGCAAGGGCGCCGACAAGGTGCGGGCCCTCAATGAGGCTGCGCGACTGCTCAACCGCCTCGACGATCGCGCGGCTGCGCTCGACGCCTACCGCGAGGCCTTCGCCACCGACCCAAGCAGCGATGAGGCATTCGTCCAGCTGGAGCGGCAGGCGCAGGAGCCTGCCGCCCTCATCGCGTTGCTGCGACGGCGCGCTGAGGGCATCCCGGCAGGGCCGACTCGCGTCGTCGTGCTGCGCAAGCTCGCCATGGCCTTGCAGGGTCAGGGCGATGCCCAGGGAGCGCGCGAGGCGCTCGCTCGGGCGCTGGTCGACGCGCCCGACAATGACGCGCTGGCGGTCGAGTTGCTCGAGGCCGCCGAGGCTGCGGGCGACTGGGCGGCCTTCCGCGACGCGGCAGAATCGCGCCTGCGCCGCAACTTGCCGCGGCAAGAGCGTCTGTTGCTGGTCCGTAAAGCGGCGCGCCTGGCCGTCGACGCCGACGACGACGCGCAGCGCTGGCTGAAGGAGCTGGAGTCGCTTGCCCCGGGCGACGGCGAGGCGGCGTCGCTGCGTGGCCTGGTCCTCGCCGCCAGTGACGAGCCAGAGCAGGCGGCGGCGGGCCTCGAGGCGTTGGTTCGCAGTACGCAAGATCCGGTGCGCAAGCTGCGGCTGCTCGGGCGCCTGGCCTCGCTGTACAGCGATCGGCTGGACCAACCCGCTAAGGCGATCTCGGCCCTGCAGCGGCTGCTGCGGCTCGATCGGCGTCGCTACGATGCCCACGCCCGTCTTTGCGAGCTCTACCACGTGCGCGGCAGCACCGAGGCGCTCGTCGAGGCGTTCCGCCACTGGCTCGAAGCGATGGACGAGGGCGACTCGATGCGGGTCGAGGTGCTGACCCGCCTGGGCGCGCTCCTGCTCGAGCTCGGACGCGACGACGAAGCCGAGGCGCCGCTGCTGGCATCGGTCGAGGCCGCTCCGCACGATGCCCACGCGCTCGGAACGCTGGCCCTGTTGCGAACCCGGCAGGGCAAGCTGGACGAGGCTGCAGACCTGCAACTTCAGGCCCTGGAGCGGCTGCGTCGCATGGGCGCGCGCGAAGAGGTGCCGGCTGCGACACGGCGGGCTGCCGCCCTGCTCGAGCACCTCAACCGCCACCAAGAGGCGCGGGCCCTGTACCGCGCTGCGCTGGCGTCGGGGCCGCAGGACGTCGAAGCGCTGCTCGGCCATGGCCGGACCTCACTCGCGGTCGACGATGTGCCCCGCGCGATTGCGGACCTCGAGAAGGTCGCGAGCGCAAACGCCGAGAGCGCCAGCCTCCAAGACCGCGCGACGGCTTCGGTCCTGCTCGGGCACTGCTGGCTCCGGCAAGGCAAGCGGCCGCAGGCGCGGGCGTCGTTCAACCGGGCGCTTGAGTTGGTGCCTGGCCTGCCAGCGGCGCTCGAAGGGCTTCGCGGCGCCTGAAGCGGCCGGCGGACTCCCGCAGGGCCCAGGATGGACCGACGCTGCCGCCCTCGGCGAGCCCAGGGAGAAGCCGGCGATGATGCAAGGCGCGACACAGCAGCCAGAGACCCACCGCCGCGATCCTGACGCGCCAGAGACGCGACCGCGGGTGCGGGTGGCCATCATCGGCGCGACCGGCTACGGCGGCGCGGAGCTGCTGCGCTTGTTGCTGCGCCATCCGCACGTGGAGATCCGGCGCGTCGTTGCCAAGGACGCCATCGGCCAGCGCATCGATGAGGTCCACCCCAACCTGTCACCGCAATGCGCGCTGCGGGTGGAGGACGCGGAGCCGGCTGCGGTCGCAAAGGACGCCGACCTGGTGTTCCTCGGCCTGCCGCACCGGACGAGCGCACTCGTGGGCGACGCCTACCAGCGCCTCGGCTGCGCGGTCATCGACCTGTCGGGCGACTGGCGGCTCGACGACGCCAGCACCTACCAGCAGTTCTACGGCTGCGCCCACCCTTTTCCCGACCGGCTCGGCACCTGGGCCTACGGGATGCCGGAGTTGGACCGCGTGGGCTTGCAGGGCGCCCGGGCCATCGCCAGCCCCGGATGCTTCGCCACCGCCATCACCTTGGCCCTGCTGCCCTTCGCCCGCGCCGGCCTGCTCCAGGGGAGGGTACGGGTCAGCGCCATGACCGGCTCGTCGGGCTCGGGCGCCAACCCACAGGCGGGGACGCATCACCCAGTGCGGGCCGTCAACTTGCGCCCCTACAAGGCGTTGGATCACCAGCACACGCCGGAGATCGAGCTCAATCTGCGGCGGGCCAGCGCCGGGCGCGGCGGCGGGGCGACGGCGGAGGGCTTCGGCCTCGACTTCGTGCCGGTCAGCGCGCCGCTCTCGCGCGGCATCCTCACCAGCTGCTTCTTTGACGTCGACGCGTCGCTGACGCCCGAGGCGGTGCAGGCGCTGCTGCGGGACTGCTTCGACGGCGAGCCCCTGGTGCGGGTCCTGCACAGCCGCCTGCCCGAGGTCGCTGCAGTCAAGGGCAGCATGTACGTCGACGTGGCGGCCACAGTCGGCGCTCCCTACGGCGCCCACCGCACCGTCGTCGCCCACAGCGCGCTCGACAACCTCGTCAAAGGCGGCGCCGGGCAGGCGGTCCAGGCGATGAACGTCGCCTACGGCTGGCCTGAGACCCTCGGGCTCGATGCCCCGGCGCTGTGGCCATGATCGGGTCGCCGCTGGCGGGCGCGAGCGCCACGGTCGACGAAGCGCGGTCGCCGCGGCGACGCAGGGTCTTGGTCAAGGTCGGCGGCGCCACCTTGGAAGACAGCGCGCAGCGACAGGCGTTGGCCGAAGATCTCGCGGCGATCGGCGATGAGGTCGACCTCGTGGTGGTGCACGGTGGCGGCCCGCAAGCCAGCGCGCTCGGGCAACGGCTGGGCATCGAGCCGGTTTTTCGCGCTGGGCGACGGGTGACAGACCTGGCGACGCTGGAGGTCGTGGCGCTGGCGCTGGTCGGCGGCGTCGGCAGCGAACTGCTGGCGGCGTTGTTGGCGGCAGGCGTCCGGGCGGTGTCGACGCCGGTGGCCTCAGGACGCTTGCTGCGGGCCCAACGCCGGCCCAAGCGCGTGGTCGCAGGCGAGGCGGAGCCCATCGATTTTGGCGAGGTCGCGGACCCCGGCGCCGTCGACGGCAGGCTCTGCGAAGCGCTGTGGGCGGGTGGCTTTGTACCGGTGTTGTCGTCGCTCTGCGTGGACGACGGCGGCGCCCGGCTCAACCTGAACGCCGACAGCGCCGCGCGGGCGCTCGCCCTTGGCCTCTCCGTCGACGACGTGATCGCGGTCGCTGACGTGCCTGGGGTCTTTGGCGAGCTGGGCCGCACCGAGACCCACCGCGCGGCGCTGACGCCGTCCGAGGCGCGGGCGATGATTGCGAGCGGCGCGGTCAAGGGCGGCATGATCGCCAAGCTCGAAGAGCTGGTCGCGCTGGTCGAAGGCGGCGTCGACGCCTGTTGGATCGTCGGGGCGGCAGAGCAGCGACCGATCACGCGGGCCCTGCGCGGCGAGCCCGGCCTGCGCACCCGAATCGGCATGAGAGCGGAGGCGCCATGAAGCGATCCCGAGGCGACGCCGGCTTGGCGGGGAGGCGCTTGGCGCGACTTGGACGGTCGGCGATCGGCTCTGCGGCGCTCTGCGCAAGCCTTGCGCTGGCGATGGCGCCCGACGATGCCCACGCCTACGCCATGGATGGCAAGCTCGGCATCGGCTTCGAAGAGACGCTGATCGCGCTGGACGGAGGCGCACGGCCCGCCGGCCTCTCCCCCGACATTCGCGCCAGCGGCCTCGGTATGTGGGGCTGGATCAACGACTTCGGCTGGGAATTTCTCGTGGGGATGCACCTGCGAACGGCGCCGGACAAGGCGATGTCGTGGGCCGCGTTCGCGAGCCTGGGTGGCCACTTCGCGGTCTTTCGCTCGCCGCGCGTCAACCTGACCACCGGCCTGCGGGTCACGCTCGGCCTCGCCCGCGCTGACGACGGCGCCAAGGCGGACCCCGCGACCCGCGCCGGATTTGCCATCGAAGCGCCCCTGCGCGCCCTGTACTTCTTCAGCGATCAATTCTCCATCGTTGGCAGCCTTGGCCCGGTGTTGGCGATCAACGGCGACGCCCGGAGCCCGCTCACGGGGTCGACGACCTCCAATGAGTTCACGCTGTTCCGGGGTGGATTCGGCGGGGGTGTCGGCTTCTGCGTCTGGCTCCGCTGAAGGGTCAATGCGGCCCGCTCGCACCCTGCGGGCGGCGTCGGCAGCGCCCAGGCGCCCGGGGCGCTGCAGGAACGGTTGGCACATCGGCAATTGCTCCGCTACCCTGCTCGGGCTCGGCGTCCACCCAACGCCGTGTCAGGAGGCCCTGAGGATGATCCGAGTCGCATTGCTCCCGGGCGACGGCATCGGCACGGAGGTGATCTCCGCTGCCTGCACGGTGCTCGATGCCGCGGCGGCCCGCTTCGGCTTCTCCTGGCAGGGCGAGCACTTCGACCTCGGGGCCGAGCGCTACCTGCGGACCGGCGACACCCTGCCGGACGCCGACTTCCGCCGGCTGCGCGACGATCACACCCGCATCCTGCTCGGCGCGTTCGGCGATCCGCGCGTGCCGAGCAACATCCAGGCCAAGGACATCCTGCTCGGCCTGCGACAGCGCCTCGATCTCTACGTGAACCTGCGGCCGGTGCGCCTGCTCGACCCACGGCTATGCCCCCTGCGCGGTACGCCAAGCATCGATATGGCCGTGGTGCGCGAGAACACCGAGAGCGTCTACGTCGGCATTGGCGGCAGCCTACGGCCCGACACCGCCGACGAGGTCGCGCAGAGCGTGATGATCGCGACGCGGCCGGCCTGCGATCGGCTGCTGCGGCACGCGTTCGAGCTGGCCCGACGCCGACGTGGTGTGCTGACGCTGTGCGACAAGGCCAACGCCATCCCTGAGGCTCACGGCCTGTGGCGCAAGAGCCTCGCCGCAATTCGCAACGAATACCCGGATATCCAGGCTCGCACGCTGTACGCCGACGTCGCGGCGATGCGCATGGTCACCCACCCGCACGAGTTCGATGTCATCGTCGGCGACAACCTCATCGGAGACATCCTCTCGGACCTGGCAGCGGCGTTGGTCGGCGGCCTGGGGTTGGCGCCCTCCTCGAGTCTGCACCCGGGCCGGCACGCCTTGTATGAGCCGGTGCACGGCTCGGCGCCCGACATCGCCGGCAAGGGCATCGCCAACCCGATGGCAGCGATTCTGTCGGCTGCGATGCTGCTGGGGGACGAGGGCAGTGCGGCCACAGCGCAGGCTGCGTCGGCCATCGAGCAGGCTGTGGAAGACGCGGTGCGCGCCGGCGCCACCACGCCCGATCTCGGCGGCAGCCTGGGCACGGCAGAGGTGACGGCCCGAATTTGCGCGGCGCTCGACGCTGCGCCGGCCACGCCTTGGGTCCCGGCGCACGCGTAGACGGCCGCGCCGGACCGGCGACGCCATTGGTTGGGGGGAGAGCATGACAACAGCAGTAGGACAGACCGAGGCCACGGGCGAACCTACGTCGCCCCCCGCGACCGGTCGCGGCGGCGCGTTGACCTTCGGTGGACGCATCCTGTTCCTTTACCGGGACGCTGCCTTGGTGCGCCGCCAGCTCGACGGCGAAGACATCGGTTGGCTGCCCGAAGAGCCCCTGGTCGACAACATCTCGACCGACGAGCTGACGCCGGGCTGGGTCTGCTTCTACTTCGACGAGACGCTCGGCGAGTACTGCCTGGTCGGCCTACGCGGCGGCATCGTGCGTGCGCGCGAAATCCAGCGCGGCGGCTTCCAGGTCATCGTCTCGGGCCTGTCCAAAGGCTGCGGCAGCAGCCGCGAGACGGCGCCCTTCTCTGAACAGGCCGCCGGCATTCGGCTCGTCATCGCGCGCAGCGTCGAGAAGATCTACGGCCAGAATTGCCAGAACATCGGCCTGCTGACCTCGACCGACTTCGGGCTCATCCCCCGCATCCAAGCCGGCGAGGCGATCCCGCTGGCCGAGTTCACCGAGGGCCTGGACCCGGTCGCGCGCGACATCGTCGAGCACGGCGGCCTCTTCGCCTACAACCGCGCCCGGCTCAGCGGAGCGGTGCGTCCGCCCGAGTTGTCGACCCCGGCGCGGCCGATGACGCTGGCCGAGAAGCTGATCGCGCATCACGCCATCATCGACGCCACTACTGGCCAGACCGGGGCCGTCGCGGTGCAGCCCGGAGACGCGGTCTTCGTGCGGACCGGCGTGCGCTTCAGCCATGACTACACGACGGCGATGGCGCAGGCGTCGTTCAAGGCCGCGCTCGGCCGCGACGCCAAGGTGCGCGACCCGGGCTCGGTCTTCGCCTTCCGCGATCACCTGACCTTCCTCGACCGCGTCATGCCAGAGGCCCACCGCAAGTTGGGGCTCGACCAGAAGGCTGCCGACCTCGCCGTCATCCAGCGCGCGTTCTGCGCCGAGCAGGGGATCCGTCTCTACGACGAGACGCCGGACGGCCGCGGCAGCGAGGCGATCTGCCACAACGCGGTGCTCGAAGATCTCGGCGCTCCCGGCGACATCGTCGTCGGCACCGACAGCCACACCTGCACGGCGGGCGCGCTCGGCGCCTTCGCTTTTGGCGTCGGCAGCACCGACATGGCCAACACCTGGTACACCGGCGACATCCGCGTCGGCGTGCCGCAGAGCGTGCGCATCGACCTCCATGGCCGCCTGCCGCAGGGCGTGGCCGCCAAAGACGTGATGCTGCACGTGATGGCCTTCCCCTACATCAAGGAAGGCCACGCGATCGGCAAGGTGCTCGAGTTCGGTGGTCCGGGCGTCGCCTTCTTGTCGATGGACGAGCGCGCGACCCTGACCAACATGGCGGTCGAGGCAGGCGCCACGACCGGCATCATCGCCGCCGACGACGTGACGCTGCGCTGGTTGGCGCAGATCCGCCCAGGCTTCGACCTGGCCTCGGCGAAGGGCTTCCTGCTGGAGCCGGACGTCGGCGCCCAGTACTCCGAGAGCTTCCAGGTCGCCCTCGATGACCTCGCGCTGATGGTGGCGCGGCCAGGCGATCCGCGTAATGGCGTGCCGTTGGCGGACCTCGGCGATCGCATCCACATCGACATCGCCTATGGCGGCAGCTGCACCGGCGGCAAGATGGCCGACATGGACATGTACGCCGCCGTGCTCTCGGACGCCCTGCACAAGGGCCGCAAAGTGGCGGACGGCGTCCAGCTCTACATCCAGTTCGGCAGCCAGAAGATCAAGGAGTACGCCATCGGCAAGGGCTACCTCGCGATCTTCGAGGCCGCGGGCGCCAACGTCATCGACCCGAGCTGCGGTGCCTGCATCAAGGCCGGACCAGGCGTCAGCACTCGGCCGGACGAAATCACGGTCTCCGCGATCAACCGCAACTTCCCGGGCCGCAGTGGCCCCGGCGACGTCTACCTTGCGAGCCCGCGCGTGGTCGCGGCCTCGGCCGTGCTCGGCTACATCGGCGCACCGGACGACATCGAGCAGAGCGGCCGACCGCGCCGCAACACCCCGAGCCACGTCAGCGCGTAGCGGACAGGGCGCTTCGGCGCTGCGCGAGGCAGCTGCCAGCGCTGGCGCGGCCCCGAGAGAGAGGCGGCATGGGCGACGGAAGGCCAGCGACTTGGATGCCACTGGGCCTTCTGCGCCGCTTCAACGCGCTCGGCATCGGCGCGCTGGCCTGCGCCGCCGTACTTGCGCCCTCGGCACCGACCGCCGCCCAGACGCCGCCCGTTGCTGCCCCCGCCGCTGCGCCCGCGGCCGCGGGTCGGGAGCCCAACGCCGCTGAGGCCAAAGCGCTCGCCACGGCCATCGGGGAGCGCAAGGCGGGGCGCTTCGAGGCGGCGCTGACCGCGTTCAAGGCGTTGGTGGCGCTGGCGCCCGAGCTGCCGCGGGCCTGGCACGAGCTCGGCCTGCTCTATGCCATTCACGGCCAATTCGACGAGGCACAGGCCGCCTTTGAGCGCGCGCTCGAGCTCGGACCCGACGCCCGCCATACCCGCCTCGCGCTGGCGGAGATCTTGCGCGCCGACGCCAAGTTCATCGCGGCATCGGGCCACTACCGGCGGCTCCTGGCCGGGGCGACCGACGGCGAGCGGCTGACGCTGGGCAAATCCCTGGCGCTCTGCGCACTCGGGGCCGGCAACGCCGACGCCGCGCGCGCCGAGCTGCAGTCGCTGGTGGCGACCGATGGCGAGGGCGAGACTGGGCGGTGGGCGCGCGAGCGGCTGGCTGCGCTGGACGCTGCGGCGCAGACGCCAGGCGACGCCGCCGAGGTCGATCGCGAGGTCGAGAGGTTGATCGCCGCTGGCCGCGCCGCCGAGGCGGCGGACCTGGCCGGACTCGCTTGCCGCGAGGCGCCAAGCGGCGATCGCTGCTACCGCGAGGCGGTGGCGGCGCTGGCCGTCCGGGACTACCTGCGCGCCGCGATGGCCCTGCGCGCGGCTCTGCGGGCCGATCCCAACCACCTGGCGTCGCGCTCGGCTTGGCCGACGACCCTGCGCAAGCTGCGCAGCGAAGGCGTCATGGCGGGCCAGGCGGCGGCCGATGACGCCAGCAGCGGGGACGGGCCGACGGCGCTGCCTGGGGGTTTGAGCCCGGCCCTGCGCTGCGCCCAAGTGCTGCGCGCCGGCGACACGCTGCTGGCCGAAAAAATCGCGACCGCGCCGGCCTTGGGCGACCGCCCAGGCGCCGCCCTGCTCTTCTGCCGCGCCGAGGCCCGCTTGCGGCGTGGCGACTCGCGGCGGGCGCGCACCGACTTCGAGGCCTTGCTGACCCAGCGGCCGGGCCACGAGCTGGCCCGCATCGGAATCGCGATCACGTACTGGCAGGAGGGGCGCGCGGCGCTGGCCCGCAGCAGCGCCGGGCTGCCCGTCGCCGAGCCGCTGCCGATGGGCGTCGAGTTGCCCGATGGCTACGACGGTGACGCCGATCTCCGCGCCCTGCAGCGTTGGCAACGCGACGAGGCCGACCACCGGCTCGCCATGGCGCTCGACCCGGGTCGCCGGCCGCGCCCGGCGCGCCAGGAGGTGCTGCTGCTCGACGTCGAGGCGCTGCGTCCGCCGGCGCCGGTGCTCCCTGCCGCGCCCGATCCCGGCGCACGTGGACGCAAGCGGCGCTAGGTCGGCCCCCGCCGGGTGGGGCTCCCTTGGCGGTGCAGACCGTTGGCAACAGAGCCACAGCCTCTGCATTGGCCGCCGACTTCGCCATGGGCTGAGTTGGGCTAGAGGTTGCCGAGCTTGCGCGCGGTCTCCGGACCCGTCGTTGGAGCCTCGCCGCCGACGCCGCCGATCTTGAGGAAGTCGCGTGCCGCCGACTCCAGCACGTCGCGTGAGCGCGGCTCGGCCAGATTCAAGCGGTACTCGTTGATGATGCGGAGCTGCTGCGCGGTCCAGGATGCCCAGCATCCAGCACCGACCTGCGCACGGACCTCACTGCGCAGCGGCTCGCGCAGGGTCACGCGGCCTGCGATCGGGGGCTCCGATTTGCCGCAAGTGACGCAGTCCACGGATGCCGGGTCGGTCTGCGAATCGGTCATGTCACGCCCTCCCGCCATCCGCCCTCTGAGGCACTGGCGCGCCACAGCATGGGCCATGCCCGCGGCCGACTCAATCCCCGGAGCGGTGGCCCTTGGCTGCTCCGGCGAAAGGGCCCAGGACGGCTTCTCGCGTCTCCGCTTGCAGCGCTGCGATGGACGCTCATGCCCGTCCGCGCGGCGGCAGGGCCATCTCAAAGTCCGGAGCGAAAGACACCCTCACCCCCTCACCCCCTCTCCCGTCGGGCGGGAGAGGGGCGACATGACAATGAATTCAGTGCCCCCCTCTCCCGATTCAGCGGGAGAGGGGGTGCCGCGAAGCGGCGGGGGTGAGGGTTGTCGGCGCTGACGTCGACTTTGCCACCGCCCTGCGCGCGGCGGTCGCAGGCCTTGACGCAATGCGCCATGCAATCGCAGACTGCCGCCCCCTGGCGCCTCCGCCGGGCGCAATGTGGAGAAGGCGATGAGCGGACGCAAGAAGCTGGTGCTGGCCTACTCGGGCGGGCTCGATACCTCGGCGATGCTGCACTGGCTGCAGGCCGAGAAGGGCTACGACATCGTGTGCATGACGGCCGACATCGGCCAGGGCGAGGAGCTCAGCGGCCTGCGCGAGAAGGCGCTGGGGTCGGGCGCCAGCGACATCCACATCTTGGATCTGCGCGAAGAGTTCGTGCGCGATTACGTCTTTCCGGCGATTCAGGCCAACGCGGTCTACGAGGGCTACTACCTGCTCGGCACCGCGCTGGCGCGGCCGGTCATCGCCCGGGGCCTGATCGACGTCGCCAACGAGTGCGGCGCGGTCGCCATCGGGCACGGCGCCACCGGCAAAGGCAACGACCAGGTGCGCTTCGAGCTGACGGCCTATGCCCTGCGTCCCGAGATCGAGGTCGTCGCCCCCTGGCGCACGTGGCCCTACAAGGGCCGCATGGACCTCATCCGCTACTGCCGCGAGCACAACATCCAGGTCGACGCCACCGCCGAGAAGCCGTACTCGATGGACCGCAACCTGCTGCACATCTCCTACGAGGGCGGCGTGCTCGAGGATCCGTGGTACGAGCCGCCAGAGGACATGTTCCGCCTGACGACCTCGCCGCTGCTGGCGCCCGATGAACCGCAGTCCGTCGAGGTCGAATTCAAGGACGGCATCCCGGTCGCGATCGACGGCGAGCGCCTCGGCCCCGCCGACCTGCTGGCCAAGTGCAACAAGATCGGCGGCAAGCACGGCATCGGCCGCGTCGACCTGGTCGAGAACCGCTACGTCGGCATCAAGTCGCGCGGCGTGTACGAGACCCCGGGCGGCACGCTGCTCTTCCACGCCCACCGCGCCATCGAGCAGATCGTCCTCGATCGCGAGGTGATGGCCCTGCGCGACAGCCTGGTGCCGCAGTTCACCCGCATGATCTACAACGGCTACTGGTACTCGCCGGAGTTCCAGCACCTGCTGACCTTCATCCGCAACACCCAGAAGGGCGTCTCGGGCGTCGCCCGCCTGCGTCTTTACAAGGGCAATTGCTGGATCACGGGTCGCAAGGCCCGGAACTCGCTGTACAACCCCGAGTACAGCACCTTCGAGGCCGACTCGGTCTACAACCAGGGCGACGCCGACGGCTTCATCAAGCTCAACGCCTTGCGCCTCAAGCTCAACACCTACCGCGACCGGGCGATGCTGGCCAACCCGACCGGCGAGGTCATGGGCGAGGTCGCTGCGCTCAAGGGCTACAACGACTGAGTTCGGGCGTGATGGCGGCGCGCGTTTTGCCGCCGCATCACTGCGCACCCGCGTCAGGAGTCACCGATCATGAACCGCATCAAGGTGTTCGCTGGCCGTAGCCACCCGGAGCTGGCGGCAGCGATCTGTGACCAGCTCGACCTGGCGCTGGGCAAGAGCGAGGTCGTCAAGTTCAGCAACGACAACTTGATGGTGAAGATCGGCGACAACGTGCGCGAGTGCGACGTCTACTACGTCCAGACCTCGAGCCCGCCCGTCAACGAGCACCTGGTCGAGACGCTGATCGCCATCGACGCCCTGAAGCACGCCTCGGCGGCGCGGGTCACGGCGGTGCTGCCCTACCTGCCCTACGTGCGCTCCGACAAGAAGGACCGCCCCCGCATCAGCATCGCGGCCCGCCTGGTCGCCGATCTGCTCAAGACCGCCGGTGCCGACCGCGTGCTGACGATGGATCTGCACTCGCCGCAGATTCAAGGCTTCTTCCGCATGCCAGCCGATCACCTTGTGGCGGCACCAATCCTCTGCGACTACCTGCGCACTTGGGACCTCTCCAACACCGTGCTGGTCGCTGGAGACGCGGGTGAGGCCAAGGAGCTCGGGCGCTTCGCCAACCGCCTGCACCTGCCGATGGCGATCGTCGATAAGCGGCGCTTCGGCGATGACGACAAGGCGGTCGCCACCAACCTGATCGGCCATGTCGACGGCATGGACGCGATCATCGTCGATGACGAGATGGCGACCGGCGGCACCGTGGTCGAGGCGGCGCGCTTCTTGCTCGACAACGGCGCGCGTTCTGTCTCGGTCGCGGTGACCCACGGCGTCCTCTCTGGCCCGGCGCTGCAGCGAATTCAGAACGGTCCCTTCCGCGAAGTCGTCGTCACCGACAGCGTCCCGGTGCGGGAGAAGGCGGAAGCCTGCAGCAAGATCAAGGTCTTGTCGGTGGCTCCGCTCCTGGCCAACGCGATCCGCCGCATCCATGATGGCGACAGCGTAAGCGACCTGTTCTGAGCCCAGCGCGGGCGCCGGCGCGACCCGCAGCGCTGTGTGCGCGTGACCTGCGCAAGAGGCAGCGTCACATCGCGAGCGCCAACCGACCGTGCGCTGCAACTGTGGGCCGCTTCATGCGTCTTGCCGTCAGGCTTGACCGCCTCCAGGGGCACCCTTAGCTTCCAGAGTGGGACGGAGGGCCGGCACCGCGGGGTGCGGAGGCGGCATGGGCGCTTGGACACGCAGGGCTGCAGCGGGACTGGCCGGCATCGTGGCGGCGGCGCTCTTGCTGCAGGGCTTGGCACTGCTCCTCGTCCACGGCGGCTCCAGCGACACCACGCGCGAGGCAAACGCCAAGCGTCAGGCCCATCTCGGCGTCAAGGCGCGGCTCGCAGACCGACGGACCGAGCGTACCGGCAAACAGGCCTCCGCCCAGCCGAGGCTCGACGCAGCCGCTGCCCGCCCGGATCGCCGCGTGGCGCTGGCACCGCGGCCGGAGCCACCACCACCCATCAAGAAGCCGCCCGAGACCGAGCCCAAAGGGCAGATCGTCGAGACCGCCCGCCCCGAACACGAGCAACAGCCGCAAGACGCGCGCTACCTCGGGCGCTACGACATGCAGGTCGAGCGCGAGCAGAAGAGCCGTGGTCACCAGCGGAAAGGTCGTGATCTCGGTCGCGTCCACATCGACAATCCGTCCGAGCTGCAGAGTCCCAACAGCAGGAGCCGCGATCCGACCAAGGTCGCCGGCGCCAGCGGCCCACCCGCCCAGCGCCCGGGCGAACGGGCGGGGCAGGCGGCCGCGAGCCCCCCCAAGCGAATCGCCACCGCCGAGCGCGTGCGCAGCGCCCGACGCGCCCCGGCAGCCGTGGCGGCGGCCCCCGCGCCGACGCAAGTGGCGAGCGCGCAGCCCCCCGTGCAGCCGACGCATGGGCCGCAACCGGGCGTTGCGCCGACGGCACCTGAGGCCCCAGGGAGCGCTCCAGAGCTTGCACCGGACGGCGCGCCGCGCTCCGACATGATTCGGCCCTCGGTCACGCGCGGCGGCGGCGCGGGACTGCTCCTGCCGTCGACGTCTTCGGCCAATGTCCTGCACAACATGCAGGCGCTGTCGGGCGAGCCGGGCTCGAACGACTACCTGCCGGACGTCGAGGACGAAGGCGACACCAACCTCCTGAACACGCGCAAATTCCGCTACTGGGACTTCTACCAGCGGGTGCGCGAGCGGGTGGGCGGCGAGTGGAACCCGGTCTCGGTGTGGCAGTCTCGCGATCCGAATGGTCGGCGCTATGGCGTGCGCGATCGGCTGACGATCGTGCGCGTGCGGCTCGATCCCACCGGCCAAGTGAAGGATCTCCAGGTGCGCAAGCCGAGCGGCCTGAGCTTCCTTGACGACGAGGCGATGCGCGCCTTCTCTGCTGCTGGGCCCTATCCGAATCCGCCGGCGGGTCTGGTCAACGAGCGCGGCGAGGTCGAGTTCCAGTTCGGGTTCATGTTCGAGATCTCGGCCTCGCGCTTCCGCTTCTTCCGAGCGGAGTGATCGCCGGCGGGACCGAACGGCTGGGGCCGGCGGGCTGAGACGCATTCTGATTTCGCGGAAGGTCCAGGCCCATCGGGGCCGTCAAGGTGGCGGGCAAGCGGGTGCTTGGACCTCTGTGGCCGCGGATCGCGATCGGCGACCAGACCACGTGTCGAGGTGAAGCGATGGCAGGCGATGCAGCGCGGGCGCCGTTGGCGTCCGGCTGGACCATGGGACTTTTTCGTTATTTTCGGGCGTGGCGATCGGCGCAGGCCGACATGGCCAGGGCGAAGGTGGGGCCTCGACGCAGAGCCCGTCAGCGGACGTGGCTCGGCTTGGTGGCGGCGCTGAGTTTTTGGGCGCCGATGTCCGTGTCGGCTTTGAAGTTCGAGATCGGGCTCCACGATCTCGATGAGGACCGCCGCGCGCCCTTGACCGCGCTCGTCAGCTCAGCCGAGGCCGACGTCGCTGGCACGCTGCGCACGCGCCTCGATGGCAAGCTACGCGTCGACTTCGCCGGCAGTGACGCGGCGTTTCGCAAGCTGGTGGCCGAGGCGGGCGCCGGCTCGCAGTGGTCGGAGCCGTGGATCGCCGGCCTGGCGCTGCTGTCGCAAGACCACGTGCTGATTCGCCTCGATGGCGCCGGCCTGCTGCATACCAGCGAGACCGTGCGCCATGAGATCGCCCACATCGCGGTGCACGCGCTCGGCCACGGGCGGTACCTGCCGCGGTGGTACCACGAGGCAGTGGCGATGCTGGTCGCCGGCGAGGCCACGGCGCAGCGGCTGCTGGAGGGCATGACCGGCGGCGCGGCCGGCACCATCGACGTCCTCGACGACCTGCAGTCGGATTTCGGCGCCGACCGCCTGCGCGCCAGCCGGGCCTACGCCACGGCCGCCGGGTTCCTGCGATTTGCGATCGATCGCAGCGGCAACAGCATGGCGCTCGCCGACCTGCACGAGCGAATGCATCACGGGCTCGACTTCGAGCCAGCGTGGATCGCGACGTTCGGCCTGGGCCCACGCGAGCTCTTTGTCATCTATGCCCGTCTGCTGGAGAGCGCCGGCTCGCGCTGGGCGGTGTGGCTCGGCGACACCACGATCTGGACGATCGTATCGCTGCTCTTCATCGCCGCCTTGGCGCGTGGCTGGCGTCGCCGCCCGGAGCTCTCGACAGGAACGCCGTTGGATCTCGGTGCGATCGCTGCTGCCGGCGACTTCGCGATGCGGACCGGCCGCGTGGTGCCGCCCTTGGAGGAGCTGCCGCTTGCGGCGGGCGCGGCGTCAGCGGACGCCGATGGGCCGATGAAGTGGCACGAAGCGACGCTGGCCCCGCTCGCCCGGCCTCAGATCGCCGAGGCCGACGTCGAGGCAGCCTTGGATGCACGAGATCGCGAGCGCCAGGCCCTACGGTCCGCCGGCCGCGCCGAGCGCGCACTCGAGATGCGCGGCCCCATGGAGCCGGACGCTGCAGCGCCCGGAGACACCAGCGCCACAGCCGAAGCCATGGAGAATTCAACGCCAATCACGGGGCCGTCCTACGAGAAGGTGCAGAGCGCCGTGCCGCGGACTCAGCCGCCCGGTCTGCTCCGCCGCCGCGTTGACAGCGCAGGAGGCGGCGCCTAAGAAGCCCGGCGTCGGCGCATCGGCGCCCAGGAGCCGCCGCCACAATGGCTGATGCCCCCCTCTCGTTTCGCCGCCACCGTCTCAGGCAGCTCCACCTCGGGTTGCTTGTGCGACTCATGGACGCCGTCCAAGACGTGCTGGGCCGGGTCGAGGTGCTGCGGGCGGCAGAGCGCTTCTTCAGCACGCCATTCAAGTCGGGCGAGGCGCTGGCGGAGTTCCTCGGCGAGCGCGAAGCCCACGGCCAATTTCTACCCTGGTTGCTCTGGGATGCTCCGATGCGGCGTGGCCGACTCGGCAAGCGTCTATTGCCAGCGCGGGGCCTGCAGGCAGACGAGCTCGCGCTGGTTGCTGCCCTGGAAGCCGCTGCGCCCGACGTCTACCGAGTGGAGTCGCTGCTGGGCCCGACGGCGACCTTGGTGCGGCTGCACGACGGCGCATCGCTTGAGATCTTTGAGCCGGTCCTGTCGACGGTGGCGCAGCCAGGTGAGCTTCTCCTGGCGCGGGCGCTTGAGATCGCCGATGCCGACGGCGCCATCTGGCTCCTCGATGCTGTCCACCTCGTACTGCCGAGCGCTTGCCTGCGCCCGATGATCGCGGCTGCCAAGGCCGCCGTGACCGCGACCCGCGAGAGCCGCCAGCCGACACTGCTCGACGCGTCGATTCGGGCGCTGAAGCGACGCCGCCGACGGCTGCGCGGCTTGCCCGCGCCCGAGGGCGAAGCGATGGTGCGGGTCAGCGTGACGTTCGACCTGGCGACGGCGCGGCAGCTGCGCCCTGCCCTGGCCGAGCTGACGGCGGCGGGCCGCCTGCTGCGACGGCGCGACAACGCTTGGGTCATCGCTGATCCGGAGCTGGGAGCCGTCGGCGCACAGCTCATCTGGCGCGGCGATCGCCTGCTGGCGACCACGCGATCGTTGGCCGGGGCCGATCGGCTGCGCCGCGCGCTGAGCCACGCCTTGCCTGGGCTGCGGCCGCGGCTGACCCTGGTGCGAGACGTCAGCGCGTTGCTCGATGACGAGAGCGACGGTGAGGACTTGGCACGGCTGACCCGAGATTGGCTGACCGAGTACCTGCACGGCCTCGAGCACCGGCCGCTGACCGCGCTCGACGGCGCGACGCCCCTGCAGGCGATGGCGACGCCGCGTGGCCGGACGCAGGTGCGCGCCTTGCTGCGACAGCTGGAGCCGCTGACCAAGGTCGGCGGGCCGCAGTGCCGCACCACCCTCGACGCCTTCTGGCAGGGCCTGCGGGCCGGACAGGGCCGCCGCGGCAGCTAGCCGCTAGGCGCCGATGTCCTCGAACGCCTTACAGAACACCGGGATCCCGTCGTCACCTATTGCCTCGACGGCGTCGCGAAGCGTGGCGTTGGGCCAGCCGACGCTGCAGCGCCCCTCGGTAGGGGCCAGGAAGGCGCAGTCGTCGCAACGCCAACGCAGGCCGTAGCGCAGCACGTCGGCAGCGAATGCGGCGTTGGCGGCAGCGCGGCCCTCTGTGCCTGCAATCTCCGGCTGAAAACGCGGCCGCGAGCGGTCTGTACTCATGGCGTCGGTCCTGGGCTGGCCTGGGCGCTGCGCCACACCGTGACGGCGTCGACGAGAGGGCGCTGCGTGGGATCGGCGTCGGCGCGCAGCCGGGCGAGGGTTCGGCGGCGGGGGTCGTCGGGCAGCAGAATCGCCGCCAGCAAGCGCCCCTCGAGCGAGCCGGCCGCCGCCTCCTCGGCTGCAGGCGCGCCTCCCGCACCCGAAGGGCCTGGCGCCGTTGGGGACAACCACCACGCGTGCGCTGCAAGCCCACCGCCACGCCGCCACCGAAGCAACGCGACCGCTACAGCCGAGCGGCCGCCGAGCTGCAGACCCGCACTCGCCCGCAGGAACCGTTCGGCGATCGCGGGCTTGGCGGCGCGTGCGCATGCCACAGCGGCAGTGTCGCGCCAAGAAGGCGCCGGCGCCCACTGCTCCCCGGCCACCACCAGCATCGGATCGGGGCCGCGCACAAAGGCGTCGAGGAAGCGTTCAATGCCGGCGAGGTCCGCGTCCTTGCGAATCGGGGCATAGAAGAGCCGCGACGCCTCTAGCTGTCGGGCGTCGAGCAAGGCCGCGGCGGCCTGGCAGGCGGCCTCCGGGCGTCCGCGCTCCAGGTCTTGGGCGATGGCGCGCAGCTCGCGGCGCTGCAGGGTGGCCGAAGGCTGCGGCTTGAGCGGTAGCCATTGTAAGATCAAGGACCAGGGCGGCGGAGGCAGCTGCGACCGCGTGTCGGAACCTTCCGCCGGGGCCTCAGCATCGCCTGCGATCGCCGTCGCCGGTGCAGGGGGGCCGACGCTCTCGCCTGGGTCCCTGCCCGCTGCCACTGGCTGCACGGAGCCGCCCACGACCGGCGGGGGCGCAGCGCTCGCCGAGGGCGCCGACTGGCCCAGCGTAGGCGCGGCGCCGAGCAGCCAAAGCGCCAATGCAGACGCAGCGATCGCAGGGTGCCGCGCGAGGGTCGAGAAGGGCGATGCTGAGCGATGGAGTTGGCGCAAGTTGGACCTCTGGCGGCGCTTGACACGCCGGAGCGCCATCCTAACTTCGGCACGGTCTCTGGGACAGCCCCGATCGCCGCCGCGTCGGCGAAGATCGGGGCGGCAGCCGGTGACAGCGGCTGAAGGCCGATGCCGGTGTCGGCATCCGTACGTAGGCCGTCCGTGGGTCCGCCCACGACGCGGCGGCGGCCAGCTCGTCACCCGCCAGCTGGACCACGTCTGGCGAGCGCGGTGAACCGAGCAGTGGACAGCGCCCGCGGCGCCAAGCCGCTGCGACCCGCGCCGCGCCGGGAATGCCGTCGCGCGGCCCGGCGTTCGGGCGCGACGTCGGCTGAGGCCGGCTCTGCGACGACGTTGCGGGCCTTCTGCAGCGACCTTTGGGAGGGGAGTCGATGGCGCACAAAGACGCACAGCGTGACGGCACGAGCGCAGGCGCGGTCATCCAGATTCGCGACTTGCAGAAGAGCTATGGCGACTTCCAGGCGCTGAAGGGCATCAGCTTCGAAGTGCGGCGCGGCGAAATTCTCGGCCTGCTCGGGCCCAACGGCGCCGGCAAGTCGACGACGATGAAGATCCTGACCAGCTTCATCTCGGCCAGCAGCGGGTCCGTGACGGTCGACGGTCTCGACCTGTTTCGCGAGCCGATCGAGACCCGGCGCCGCATCGGCTATCTGCCGGAGTCGACCGCGCTCTACACCGACATGGTGGTCTACGACTACCTCGTCTACTGCGGCGAAATGCGAGGCTTTACGCGCAAAGAGTGCGACGAACGCATCGCCAAGCTGGCGCGTCGTGTCGGCATCGTCGAGAAGCTCTCCGCGAGCATCGGTACCCTCTCCAAGGGCTACAAGCAGCGCGTTGGCCTGGCGCAGGCGCTCCTGCACAACCCGCCGATCGTCATCCTCGACGAGCCGACCTCAGGTCTCGACCCCAACCAGATCGTCGAGATCCGCGAGCTCATCAAGGAATTGGGCAAAGATCACACGGTCATCCTGAGCACCCACATCCTGCCTGAGGTGCGCCAGACCTGCGATCGCATTGTCATCATCCACCGCGGCAACGTCGTGGCCGACGGCACCATCGAGGAGATCGAGGGCAAGATGGCCGACGAGCACGAGCTGATCGTCGGTCTTCAGCTCGCCGACGGCGATGGCGAGAAGGCTCGGACCGCGCTAGCGGCGATCGCCGGTGTCCGCAAGGCAGTCATCGGCTACCAAGTGCATGCGCCCGTGACGCACCTCCACTTCACCGTGTCCGCCAGCCGCGACGTGCGCCCTGACATCGCGCGCTACGCCAGCGAGGCCGGCCACACGGTCATTGAGTTGCGTCGCAAGAGCATGGATCTCGAAGGGATCTTTCAGCACCTCACCTCAGATCGCTGAGCTTGGGCCCGCAGCTGCGGGCGCGGTCGCAACGACCGCAAGGGAGCGACATGAAACCCGTCCTTGTCATCGCGCGCCGAGAGTTGGCGGCCACCTTCGACTCGCCGATTGCGTACATCGCTGCGACCGTCTTCCTCATCGCCACGGGCCTGATGTTCTTCTTCGGCATCGACGGCGGCGAGGACTTCTTCGAGGCGCGGCAGGCGACGGTGCGCCCGCTCTTCGACAGCGCGCCCTGGGTCCTGGCCGTCATTCTGCCCGCGGTGACCATGCGCCTCGTCGCCGAGGAGAAGAAATCCGGCACGCTGGAGCTGCTGGTGACGCTGCCGGTGAGCGACCTCGAGATCATCATCGGCAAGCTCCTCGGCGCGATGGGCTTTCTCGTCGTCGCGCTCGCGCTGACAGCCGTCTTTCCGCTCCTGGTGCTGCAGCTCGGCTCGCCGGACATTGGCGCGATCGTTGGCGGCTACCTCGGCCTTTTCCTCATTGGAACCACATTCTTGGCGCTCGGTGTGATGACCTCGACCTGGACCCACAACCAGATCGTGGCCTTCATCCTCGGCTTGCTGCTGTGCATCTTCTTCTGGACCGCGACGGACGCGCTGATCAAGCTCGCCTTCGAGCGCCCGCCGATGGCCTTGACGCTGCTGACTTTCAAGCAGCAGTTCGCGTCGTTCTCGAAGGGTGTCATCGACTTGCGCAACATCATCTACTTCGCATCGGTGATCGCAGTTGCGGTCGCCGCGTCGACCTGGACCTTGCGCTCGCGCAACTGGAAGTAGTCGTCGCCAGCGGGGCCGTGGCCGCGTGCGCTCGTCGCACCGCCGGCGCCCAGGAGCGACCCAACGTGGAGAGGAGCCGAACATGGCCAAGCAAGCTGCCGGCGCCGCCGGTCAGAACCGCAACCGAATCCGAACCGACGCCACCGTCGTGCTGTTGGCCACGATCGGCATCGCGTTGGTCGGCAACGCGCTCCTGCTACGGGTGCCGGCGCGCGTCGATCTGACCGAGACCAAGGCCCACACGCTGTCCCCGGAGAGCGCGGTCGCGGCGCGTGCCCTCGAGGGCGTGTCGATCACCGTTTACATCAGCAAGCGTCTGCCAGAGTCGATCCCGACCCAGGGCGGCAAGACCTCGCTCAAGGGCGTCGATCGGGCATTTCGCGATAAGATCGACGAATACGTGGCCGCCTCCGACGGCAAGTTGCGCCTCGTCTACGCCGACCAAGACGTGCCCAACGCCGGCAGCATCGAGGAGCAGGCCGAGGCCGCCAAGCTCGAGCTCTTCTCGTCGACCGAGGCGCAAGTCGAGGGCAACCAACTGAAGTTCGCGCGCTACGCGCTCGGCGCCACCTTCCACTACAAGTCGGTGACCGAGGCGCTGCCCAAGGCGCTGGAGCCTGGCTTCTTCGAGTTCGAGATCACCAAGCGGCTCCTGCGTCTGCGCGACAAGCACGAGCAGAGCCAGCTGATGAAGGATGTACTCTCTGACGGCAAGCGCCTCCACGAATCGGTCAAGAAGTGCGCGGACGCCATCCGCGAGGTCACCAAGGACAGCGCTGAGGGTCAGGCAGCTGGCCTCGACTTGACCAAGCTCGCCACCGACCAGAAGGGTCTTCAGCAGAAGCTGGAGGCGGGCAAACCCAAAATGGAAGGCGACTGCGCGGCCGTGAGCCAGGTCTTGGCCGACAGCACCAAGAAGCTCGAGGGCCGCAGCGAGTTCGTCGACAACTTGCTGAAGTCATCGCAGCAGTTCTTCAATATTTACAATGAACTGCATCGCTATCTGCGCGGCGAGGGCCCGAAAGAAGTGCCGACCGAGGCGGCCCTGCCCCAGCTGGTCAACATGCTCGATCAGATCGGCCGAGAGGTCGAGCAACGCCACCAGACGCTGGTAGACAGCCCCGGCCAACGCAAGATCGGCTTCTTCTGTGGCCACATGGAGTTCTGCCCCTTCGCCGAGCGCGACTCGCTGATGGATCCGCAGATGGCTGCGATGATTCAGAACAACCAGATGATGAAGCAGATCGCGGAGACGGCGCAGCAGATCTCTTCGGCGATCGACCAGACCAACAGCCGGGTCGGCGATGGCCTCTTCAGCAAGCAGGGCTACGCCATCACCAAGGTCGAGAGCGGCAAGCCGATCCCGAGCGACATCGCCGCGCTCGTCGTCTTCGGCCCGCGGAGCTCGATTCCGGACTACGACCGCTACCAGCTCGACCAGTTCTTGCTTTCAGGCCGGCCGGTTGCCGTCTTCGCCCAGCAGTGGGAGGTCGCCATCAACAACATGGTCCCGCCCAAGGAGATCGGGCAGGACGTGCGCCTGGACCACACGGCGCTCGAGCGCACCGGCTCGGATCTGCCGGCCACGTTGGCGCCCTACGGCATCGTCCTCGGCAACGATCTCGTGATCGACCCCCGCCACAGCGACACGGTGCGCGTCATGGAGCTGCTCAACCGCGGCGGCATGCGCTTCCAGTCTGAGCGGGACTTCGCCTACCCCCTCATCCCGGTCTTCACCGACTTCTCTCGCAACCACGCGCTGTCTCGCTCGATCCAGTCGATGTCGATCCCCTACGTCACGACCGTCTCGGTCAAGCCGGAACTCAAGAACGACAGCCGCTTCGAGGTACACGAGCTCATCAAGAGCGCGCCCGAGGCGCTCGCCCGCGACAGCGGCTTGTCCGCCAACCCGCTTGCGCTGCAGCAGGCCGTCGTCAATCAGTCCGGCACCGGTCCGCACGTGGTGGCGGTGGTGGTTCGCGGTCCCTTCAAGTCGGCATTCGCCGGCAAGGAGCCGCCGCGTCGGCCCAAGCCCAAGCCGCGCCTCGATCAATTCGGCCCGCCGGAGAAAGACGAGAGCGAGGATGAGTACGCCTTGGTCAAGCGCAACTTCAAGCCGGACGGCCAGGGCAAGATCCTCGTGCTCGGCAGCAACATGGGCATCGAGGGGCTGAGCCGGAGCGCGGTACTGCGGGACTTCAACGCCGCGAACATGAGCAAGTTCTCGGTCGAGGCGCTGCAGCAATACCAAGAGTGGCAAGCGCGCTTTCAGAACTGGCAGATCCGCATCACGCAGGTCAGCCACCTGCTGCAGGAGAACCTGCGATTCCTCTCCAACGTGCTCGACTGGGCGACCGCCCACGAGGCCTTGGCCGACATCCGCAGCAAGGGCGACACGCGCCGCCCGATGACCGAGGTCAAGGCCGAGGACGCCCGAACGCTGCGCATCGCAGCCATGGTCGGGACGCCCTTGCTGTTGATCGTGCTCGGCTTTGGCCGGATGCGCTTCCGCCGACGTCGGGTCGAGCTGGCGGCGACGGCCGTGCGCGACGCACGCAGCTAGCGGCGCTCGGCTTCGCCGGGGCAGTGACACCAGGATGTTTGTGGAGGTGCCATGAGTCGTTCGACCATCGCCATCGTCGCGATCTTCGCCGCGCTGCTGGTGGCGTGGCTGCTCACGCAGGGAGAGGACGCGGTCCAGGAGATTCCCCCCTTGGTCGTGCAGGGCTACCTGAAGGGCGACATCTCGCTACAGGACATCAAGGTCCTCAACAAAGACGAAGAGTCGCCCTACACGCGCTTCGAACTGGAGCGCGACGGCGAGCGCTTTACCCTGGCGCTCAAGCCGGGTCAGGCATCCGCGAAGCCCGCCGAGCGCAAGTGGCTGGCCACCCGGACCAAGGGCGGAAAGACCATCGAGGCCGCGGGCGAGAGCTACCGCGTCAAGATGATCAACCAGCTGCTGGCGCGGCCGTTTCGCTCCAGCTACGCATTTGTTGCCAAGCCGGAAGACCTCGCAGAATACGGCCTTGACTCCAGTCAGGCCGTGCAGCTCGTCGCTGAGGCGCCAGAACGCAAGGTCGCGCTCATCATCGGAAAGTCGGAGAAAAGTGAGGACGAGTCGGCGATGTCGACCTGGGTCCAGGATCCGGCGCGCAAGGACGTGGTCTACCAGGTCACCGGGCACGACCTGCGCACCGAAGCCGCCGTCGGATGGAAGGACGTCCGCGATCGCAAGATCCTATCGATCAACCTCGCCGCCATCGACAAGGTCGAGCTGGTCAATCCGCGCGCTCCAGCCGGACGTGGCCAGCTTGTGGCGAGCCGCCCGGCGCTGACCGACGAGCAGCGCAAGCAACTCGATGAAGGCAAGAAGTGGGAAGAGGTGCGCAAGTCAGATGACGGCTGGAAGATCGACTCGCCCACGGGCTTTGCGGCCGGCGACATCGGTTCTTGGCTGGAGTCGACCGAACGCATGAGCATGACCGAGACCTTTGAGCTGGTGGACGACAAGCCACCGGCAGACGCAGGCCTGAACGACGACAAGCGGACCGTCACCATTGTGCTGCACGAGGGCACGCGCAAGACGGTCGTGCGGCTCGGCGACCGGACGCCCAAGGGCGACCAGCAAGACATCTACGTTGGCGTTGAAGGCGACAGCCTGGCCTACAGCGTCGCCAGCTGGTCTTCTGACCAGATCATCAAAGACGTCGATACGTTGCGCGACCTGCGACTGCTCGGCGCTGGCAAGGCCGCGGATGCAATCGCGATTCGAATCGACTCGGCCTCGGCGCCGGTGTTTCAGGCCCGCAAGGAGTCAGCCGGCTGGACCTCGACCGACATCGAACTCGACCCCAAGGGCGTTGAGGACTGGCTCCGCGATTTGGACTCGACGCGGGTGGAATTCCGCACCGGCAAGGATCTCGCATCGCTGGGTCTCGATAAGCCGGCGACGCGCATTGCCCTGACGTTTGCCGACGGCGTCTTGACCCTGAGCGTCAGCCCGCGCATGGGCGACAAGACGTATGGACGCGTGGGGGAAGGGGATCCCTTCGAGCTGCAGAGTTGGAACGCCGACCGTCTGCATCGGACCGGACGGGACTTCATCGACAAGCACCTGCTGCGGTTGCCGGTGGCAGAGGTCGTCTCGCTCACGGTCCCAGACGGCGACAAGACCCGTAATCTGGTCAAGGATGGCGCAGCCTGGAAGGTCGAGGGCGACACCGCGCTGACAGTGGACGCGGCGAAAGTTACGTCGCTGCTCGAGTCATTGGCACAGTACAGCTACCACATGGAGGTCGACGCCGATCGCAAGAGCGTTGGCCTCGATCCGGCACCGTGGCAGCTCTCGCTGAAAGTTGGCGCCAAGACCTGGTCGCTCGCGCTGTCGGAGACCAAGAAAGACAACAATCCGTACGCTGAGTTGAAGGACGGAACCGGCGCGACCCGCGTGGTCACGATCTCGGCCATGATGGTCGAACAGTTCAAAAAGTCCTTTGCGGATCTCAAGTAGGAAGGTCTCCCGCCAACGCGTCCTTTCTGGCAACCCGGGCGCCAGAATGCGTGTCATAAGGCACAGCGTGTGCGTCGTAGGATCTCTGCAAGAGGGCCAAGCCGAAGAGAGGGCTTGCGCCCAGATGTCGTTGCAGGTATTGAATCGCAGTGCCTTCCCGGGCACGCTCTGATCCATCTTCGACCAGTCTATTGGCACGGTTCCCAGCGCTTCAACCCGACCCCGACGCCCCGCATCGCCCGACCCCAGATCAGTGATGCGAAAGAATCTCCGGTTCGATTCACCTGCGGCGCCACTCTGACGTCGCGTCGATCACTGTCTACCGCGGACGAAACCCGTTCCATCTGCTGGCTTCTCGAGCCTTCCTTGACCCGGCAGCCTTCCATCACTCCATGGGATCCGTTGCGATCCGCGACCAGACAAGCAAGGACGGCACGCCGGCAAGCGATTCGATGCATCCAACCGAGCGATGTAGGTCGATCCTAGAAGAGTCGGCCCGAGCTCGCCCCTCCACCCGAAGACCCGCTACAGGAGAAGTCAATGAGTATGCAATGGACATGGAACGGCTGGACGATTCGCGGCACTGCAGATCGACGGTTGCGATTCGAAACCCAGCCGTCTGGTGCAGTCATTGACGCCGATCAGATCCAGGCGTTCGCCGAACTCTTGGTTGCGCTGGCCCGGATGGCCGCCGTCGCAACCAGCGAGGGTACGGCCGGCAGCGCAGCGAGCGCGAAGTCGGATGGAGGCAAGGTGGCCGCCAAGGCGCTCGTCGCCAGCGCCGGCAGCGCCGCGGACAATGGGAAGCCAGCCGAAGCTGCGAAGCCTGCGGCCAGTGCGCGCGCTGAGGCGGCGCCTATCGCGACCAAGGGCAAGCCCGGGCCAAAGCCCAAGGCGGCCGCAGGGAGCGCCAAGAGCGCTGCCGTAGCGAGCGACGATGACGTCGGTCGTTCGCGCCAAGGCACCACGCTCCGCGTCGACGGCAAGCCGGTCAAGCGTGGTCCGAAGGCAGCGGCGGCGCGCTTCGCGGCGGCGGCAGCGGCAAAGCGCGCCCAGGCCAAGACGAGCAGCGCAACAGACGACGGGGGCGCCGTTGAGGTGAAGACACCCGTGGCAGCACCTGCGGCTGTTGCGGCAGCCAGCGTGGCGAAGACGCCGGTTGCGGCACGCGCCGCTGTGGCTGCGGCGCCACGCACCGGCACCGGCCGCATCTCAGCGGCGGCGCCGCGGCCAATGGCGGCCCGCCCGGCAACCTCGGCGCCCCAATCGGCGCCGAGCGAGGACATCTCGGACCTCCCGCCCGCGGTCCAGGAAGTGGTGCGGAGCCTCGACGCACGTGCGCGCTTGCTTCGTCCAGTCGTGGTGTGGATGGCGCGCCTCGGTCGGCCGGTGACCATGGACGAGATCGTGGCGGCCACCAAGGCCAACAAGTGGTCCGCCTCCGATTCGCCACAGCCGGCGCTCAACGCGACGCTGCAGCGGGCGGCTGAGCACTTCGTGCGCGATCATGCCGGCGCCTTCAGCCTTCGCGCGCTGCGCCCCGAGGCCAAGGTGGTGGTCCGCCGCCACAGCGCGGCGACCGGAGCGGATGACGCGGGCGGCGCACGCGGCTAGGGCGTTGCAGGTCCAGGTGGCGCACTTCGGCGTCCCTTGCGGTAGCGGACCGACCCGGGCTAGCCGTGGAACCTACCAGGCCATTCGCTGAAACGGCCTGAACCAGCGCAGGGCTGTGGCCCGCGCCCGTCTCGTGGCTCTTCGAGCCATGCGCTGGGCAGCGACGGCCTGCCAGCACCGGTGCGCGGTGAGCCCACTGAGTCGCGCGCGGCGGGCAGGCGGCTGCAACGCGCGTCGACCGGTGGCATTCGGCGCGCCTCGCTCACGGTCAATTGCGCTTGCTATCGCTATGTTGGCCGAATCTGTCCGCGCAACGGCAGGGGCTGGGCGAGCCGTGCAAGGCAAAGGAGCGCGGGAATCGCAGGGCGACTTCGAGCTGAATCGATGTCGCCGCAGCCGCCGCGCCTCTGCCGAGATCGTAGCAATTTCCAGCGATTCCTAGAGCCACCGCCGGGTGGCGGACCACATGGCCGTCCAAACCTGGCGTTCGCTGAAACTCGCCATGCGCCCGGAGCGACCAAGCCTTTGCCCCGGCCAGCGCCAGAATCGCGTCCCTAGCTGCTCAAGCGAGCCCGCAGCCCGGCCTCGCGGACGGCGAAGACCAGTTCGCTGACGCGGACTTCGCTGGCAGAGTCGAGCGCGACGAAGGCGCAGGCGAGGTCGCAGCTGCCGTCTTGGCGTGGGGTGGCTCGCACGACGCGCGCGGTCGCTTGGACCGGCGCCCCGCCCTCGGTCGAACGGAGCTCGACGTCGAGGAGCTGGCTGTCGAAGGGCGGAACGAGCGCCTCGACACGAAATCCGGAAGCAGAGAGGTCGACGCTGGCCGCGACCTGCCGCCAGACGCCGTCAGGGTGTGAACGCAACCGAACTTGCATCGTCACGTCCGCGCGCACGAATTCGCGGCGCTCACCCTTGCTGGGGGGTTTGAGCGACGCCAAGATCCAGGTCGAAGGCAACAGCTGCTCGACGCGGACCTCCCATCGGCGCAGCCGGCCGCCCCGCAGGAACAGGACCGTGGCCAAGGCGCCATCGACGACCGCGATCCCGCGTGTCACGGCGGTGCGCGCGATGTGCAGACCGGCGCTGTCGACACGGACAACGCGCGAGATATCGCTGACGGGTACGCCGCCCGACTGCACCAGCAGGGTCACAGGCTCGTTCAGCCTCGGCAGGTCGCTCTCGTCCATGACCACTCCAGCCCTAGCCGCTTCGGGGGGATGCGGCGGGCCACTCCCCACCGAGCCGCGGCCGCTCGGGCGCCCGGGCGGACGGTGGGGCCGGGGAGGATGGAGAAAGGGGGTCCAGGCGTCAATGGACGGTGCGCACACGTGGGGGACAGCGCGCACACCAAGGGGCCATGCGGGGGGGCCGAGCGCTCGGGCGTGATGCGCGGGACCCCGCGGGCGCTTTGGGCGCTTGGGATGTGCGCAAGCTGGTGCGGTTGCCGCGATGGCTCAGCCGGCGGAGGGCATCCCGTCTCCTACCCAAGCTGCTCGCGGAGGCGCATGACCAGCTCCTTGAGCTGATTGGCGCGCACCTGACAGGCCTCGATGGTCTCGGCGAGGGCGTCCATGCCGTCCGCAGCCTCTTCGGGATCGTCGCTGCGGGCGGCGTCGAAGTGGTCGGTCATCGAGCGAAAATCGGTGCGGAAGCTGGAGACGACCCCGTTGAGGTCGTCGATGGTGGCGCGCAGACCGGGCAGGTTGGCTCCACCCGACGCCGGCGCCGGTGCTGGCGCTGCCGCCTGGGCCCGTAGCCGCTCGAGCTCGGCCTGCGTGCTGGCCAGCGCCGATTGCAGCTGTGCGATGGCGGCACCGCTCGCAGCAGATGCCGCCGCCGCCCCGCCGTCTCCGGCGGCTTGGGCCTGACTGCGCAGCTGGGCCAACTCCTGCCGTGACGACTCAAGGTCTTCGAGCAGCTTCTTGATGCGCTTCATGTTGGCAGAGGCCGCCGACTCGAGGTCGTCACGGTCGTTGCGGAGCAGTTCGACCTCGTTACGCAGCGCGGCCAGCTCGGCCTCGTCGGCACCCGCGGTGGCCTGTTGCTGGGCGCTGGCGAGCGTCGCGCGTGTGGCCTCGAGATCATCCTGTGCGGCAGCAAGCGCGGCGCGTAGACCGTCAACCAGGCCGCCATCGCTCGGCGCTGTGGCGATGGGCGACGCCTGCGCTTCCGCCAGTTGGCCCTCGAGGCCGTGAATCTTGGCCTGCAGCACCGCGACCTCTTGGCGCAAACCGGCGACGGTGGCCTCGCTCCCTTGGGCACGGGCTTCTGCCGCCGAGGCGCGGGCGCTCTCTGCGGCCAGGGCGCGTGAGGTCGCCGCGGCGGCGTCGGCAGCGGCCTTGACGTCGACCGGCCGCGCATCCAGCGCTCCGGAGGCCGCCTTGGCTGCCTCGATCTGGGCCTTGAGCGAGTCGATGGTGCCCTTGAACATGTCGGTCTGGCCGCGCAAGAGCTCTGCCAACTGCTCAGCGTTGCGGCGACCGGCGCGGGCCTCCTCGTACTTCTCCTCCAAGTGGCGCACGTCGTCCTTGAGGGTCGCGATCTCGTCCTCGTAGGCGTCGATCGTCGCCTGCGCCTCATCCGAGAGACCCGCCGGTGGGGCGGCTTGGAGCTGCGCCAGCTCCACGCGCAGCGAACGCAGCTCGTCGGCTGCCTGGGCTGCCGCTGCAGCGCGATCGTCGGCCTCGGCCCGCAGCTCATCGGCCTCGGACCGCAGCTCGTCGACCTCAACGCGCGCCGACTCCGCCTCTTGGTTGGCGAGCTGGAGCTCTTGGCTCGCGCGGGCCAGGCCGGTCTCTGCGGCGGCGAGCTGCGGCTCAAGCTCGGCCACGCGACTCAGTGCAGCGGCGGTCTCGGCTTGGATCTGCGCCCACTTCGCTTCGTCGCCGCTGTCAGCCAGCCGGCTGCTGAGCGACTCGAGCTCGATCTCCAAGTTGTGCAGGCGCGCGTCGCGATCGGCGAGATCGCGGCTGCGCGCGTCGAGGGCGGAGCGCAGTTCCTCGATGACGGCGGCGTCAGAGCGTCCACCGGCGTCCGGGCGCCCGGGGGCGGCGACGGGCGGCGGCGGCGCCACGCGGGCGCCACCCGAGGGGACATGGCGTGGCGGCTCTGGCTGCGGCGGGGGCGCAGCGACCACAGGCGGCGGCGGCGGCGGCGGTGGTGGGCGCGGGGCGGGCGGCGGGCTCGGGATCGGCGGGGGCGGCGGCTCGTTGCGCCATTCGTCGGCGCTGCTGAAGCGGGTCGCGTCTTCAGGCTCGGCGATCTCTTCGGCCCCGCCCTCGCTGTATTCGTCGAGCGTGTCCGAGAAGCCGTGGTCGCGGCGCGCGTGCTGGCGCAGATCCTCGTCGTCGAGATCGAAGCGCATCTCGAAGTTGCCGCACATGAAAAACTCGCCGTCCTCCAGCTCGATCGACTCCTGCGGCTCGAGCCGCTCATTCTTGTAGTAGGTGCCGTTGGACGAGCCGTTGTCCTGCAGCCAGTAGCGCTCGCCATCGTAGAAGATGCGGGCGTGCTGGCGGGACACCGACTGCGTCGACGTGCGGATGGCGCAGGTGCGGTGCCGACCGACCAGCACCTCAGGGTTGTCGGGACCGACGGAGATCTCGAGCGCCTCGCCCTCGTCGCTGATGAAGCTGATCCTGGCCACGCCTTGCCTCCCGATCAGAGCCGCGCTGCGATGGCGAACAGCGCGGAGGCCCCTGCAGGCACCGGCACTGTCAGGTCCGCCTCGATCGCCGTCGCGTGCCCCCGTGCGCTGGCCATCGCCGTCGGCGACGCCCGCGTGCGTCTCTAGCACGACGCGTTGTTTGGCGCCAGACGCAGCGCAGATCCCGATCCGCCGCCCTCGGGCCATCTCGTTGTTGTTGCTGCGGTCCCTTCCTCAACGTACCGCATGTACGCCTCCGGTACCTTCCTCGCAACGCCTAGAGCTGGCTCCGAATTCGGCGGTCGAACAGGCGTTCGGTGGTGGATCCTGGCAGACACAGACTTGTCGTCGAGGTCGCCCTCACGTCGGCGGCCGCTGCCCAGGGGCAGACAGGCCAAGAGCAGCAGCGCCGACTCCGGACCCTTGACAGGCGCCGACGCCGTCCTTTCCTGCGTCTGCGCTCGGGTCCCGCGAAACCCTGCAATCCAGGGCGCTTGCGGTCAGAGACCGCCGGGACCTCGACATTCCGGGCGACGCCGCCAGCGGCCTGCAGCGGTGCAGGCAGACGGCACAGGACGGGGGAGCGCGAAGATCGCAGCGGACAAAGCGCCGCGTGGGGGGTATAAGATGGGCAAGATCATCGGAATCGACCTGGGCACGACCAACTCGGTCGTCGCGGTGATGGAAGGCGGCAAGGCCAAGGTCATCGCCAACCAAGAGGGCGGTCGGACCACGCCGTCCGTGGTCGCTTGGAACGACAAAGGCGAAGTGCTGGTCGGCCAGATCGCCCTCCGCCAGGCGGTAGTCAACCCGGTGCGGACCGTGTTCTCAGCGAAGCGCTTCATTGGGCGCAAGTTTGCAGAGATCAAGGGCGAACTGACGCACGTGCCGTACACGGTGAAGGGCGCCGACAACGGCGACGCCCACATCGAGATCGACGGCAAGCTGCTCTCGCCACCGGAGATCTCCGCCAAGGTGCTGCGCAAGCTGAAGGAGGCCGCTGAGGCCTACCTCGGCGAGCCCGTGACCGAGGCGGTGATCACGGTCCCGGCGTACTTCAACGACTCGCAGCGCAGCGCGACCAAGGACGCTGGACGCATCGCCGGCCTCGAGGTCAAGCGCATCGTCAACGAGCCGACGGCCGCCGCCCTCGCCTATGGCGTCGACCAGAAGAATGACGAGACCGTGGCCGTGTTCGACCTCGGCGGCGGCACCTTCGACATCTCGATCCTCGAGGTCAGCGACAACGTGGTCGAGGTCAAGGCGACCAACGGCGACACCCGCCTCGGCGGCGACGACATCGACAATGTGATCATCGGCTGGCTGGTCGATGAGTTCCGTCGTGACCAGGGCATCGACCTCGCAGCCGACAAGATGGCGATGCAGCGCCTCAAGGAAGGCGCAGAGAAGGCGAAGAAGGAGCTGTCTTCGATGTCGGAGACCGAGATCCAGCTCGCCTTCATCACCATGGACGCCACGGGTCCGAAGCACCTCCAGCAGCGGCTCAGCCGGGCCAAGCTTGAGCAGCTCTGCGACGACGTGTTCCGCCGCCTCTTCGAGCCCTGCCGCAAGGCGTTGGCCGACGCCGGCAAGAAGCCCTCGGACATCGACGAGGTCCTCTTGGTCGGCGGCTCGACGCGCATCCCGCGTGTGCGCGACATCGTGAAGGAGATCTTCGGCAAGGAGCCCAACCAGTCGGTCAACCCCGACGAGGTGGTGGCCGAGGGCGCGGCGGTGCAGGCCGGCGTCTTGGCGGGCGAAGTCAAGGACATGCTCCTGCTCGACGTGACCCCGCTGACCCTGGGCGTCGAGACGCTCGGTGGCGTGATGACGCCGATGGTCAAGCGGAACACGACGATTCCGCACCGCAAGACCGAAGTGTTCTCGACGGCCGACGACGGCCAGAACGCCGTGACCATCAAGATCTTCCAGGGCGAGCGCGAGATGGCGCGAGACAACAAGCTGCTCGGCCAGTTCAACCTGGAGGGCATCCCGCCGGCGCCGCGCGGCGTGCCGCAGATCGAGGTGACCTTCGACCTCGACGCCAACGGCATTCTGCACGTCAACGCCAAGGACAAGGCGACGGGCAAGGAGCAGCGCATCACCGTTCAGGGCGGCTCCGGCCTGGCCAAGGACGAGGTGGAGCGGTTGGTCCGCGAGGCGGCCGCCCACGCCGAGGAGGACCGCAAGTCTCGCGAGCGTGTCGAGACGCGCAACACCGGCGACGCTGCGGTGTACCAGCTCGAGAAGACGCTGAAGGAGCACGGTGACAAGCTCCAGGGGCCCGACCGCGAGCGGCTCGACAAGGCGCTGGCGGATGCCAAAGAGGCGCTGAAGGGCGAGGACATCGAGGCCATCAAGCGCACCCAGGAGGAGTTGAAGCAGGCCTCGTTCAAGCTCTCCGAGGCGCTCTACGCGGCGCAGGGCGGCGGCGGCGAAGGCGGCGGCGCAGCCCCGGGCGCTGGCGCGGCCGGCGGTGCAGCGCCAGGCGCTGGGCCGGGCAAGGCAGCGGGCGGCAAGGACGACGACGTCGTCGACGCCGAGTTCGAGGTCAACTAAGCATTGGGATGACGGGTCCCCTGGCCTGTGCCAGTGAGGTGAGCCATGGACGCCCGGGGAGTCGCAGCGATGCGCCCCCGGGCGTCGGCGCATCCGGGCTGGACCGGCAAGCAGCATCAAGGAGGGCGGAATGCGCAAGGATTTCTACGCAACGCTCGGCATCGAGAAAGGCGCCGGCGCCGATGAGATCAAGAAGGCCTACCGAAAGCTGGCCATGCAGTACCACCCCGATCGCAACCAGAACGACCCCACGGCCGAGGAGAAGTTCAAAGAGGTCTCCGAAGCTTACGCCGTACTGAGCGATAACGAGAAGCGCAAACAGTACGACACGTTCGGCGACCAGCGCTTTCATCAGCAGTGGTCGACCGAAGACATCCTGCGCGACTTCAATGTCGACGACATCCTGTCGAGCTTCGGGCTCCGCGGCTCTGGATGGGGCAACTTCCGTCGCAACGGCAACAACTTCTTCGACATGTTCAATGGCGGCGCGGGCGGAAGCCCGGGCGCTGGGCGCGGCCGGGGCGGTCCCCGCCCAGAAGCGGCGCCCGAACCTCCAGCGCGTGGGGCGAATATTGAGCTGCCGCTCTCCATCGCGCTCCACGAGGCCGTCCACGGCAGCGAGCGGCACCTTACGGTGAAGGTCGGCGGCGAAGAGCGCGAGATTACGGTGCGGGTGCCTGCCGGCATCGCCACGGGCAAGAAGCTCCGCGTGCGCGGCAAGGGTCAATCCGGGCCCGCCGGCGCGGGCGACTTGCTGCTGCTCGTCAAGGTGGAGGACGACCCGCGCTTCGTCAGGCAAGGCGACGATCTGCAGGCCACGGCCAAGGTCCTGCCGAGCACGCTGTTGCTCGGCGGCAGCATCGAGGTCGAGACCTTCGACGGCAGCCGCGGCCTGCGGGTGGAGCCTGGCACCAGCAGCCAGCGGACGCTACGCGTGCGCGGGGCCGGTGTGCCACACATGGTCGGCGGCGGCCGCGGCGATCTGCTGGTTCGGCTGGAAGTCGCCGTGCCCGAGAAGCTGAGTGAGGCCCAACTGGCTGCGGCCCGGGCGCTGCGCGACGCCGGACTCTAGACGCGTGTCGGCGCGCTCTGAATGGCTCCGCACCCGTCGCTGAGGCAGAGAATCGCGCCAGGATTGCCGTGTCATTCCAGCATCTTCAAGCCTGCCACCGCTTGATGCGACCGACGTCATGAAAGCGCCGGATGCGGCTGGATCTCGTATGCCTTGCAGCGGCTTGCAGCCCGGGCGGGGCCTGGGCATGGACTCTTCGGCGTCGATCACTTGCTTGCGTCGCCCAGCGCTGCGATGCTCCTGCCCGCGATGACGCGGAACCCGCCCCTGCCCCTCGCGTTCGGCCGCTACATCTTGCGCGAGCGTATCGCTGCGGGCGGGATGGCAGAGGTCTACCGCGCCGGCATGCCCGGCTTCGGCGGCTTCGAGCGCAGCGTCGCGATCAAGCGCATGTTTCGGCACCTGGCTGACGACGCGTCCTTCGTCGCGATGCTCGCCGACGAGGCAGGGATCTCCAGCCAGCTCTCGCACCCCAACATCGCATCGGTGCTGGATTTCGGCCGGGAAGGAGAGGACTGGTTCCTCGCCTACGAGCTGGTCGACGGCGTGGACCTGTTCCGGCTGCTGCAGCGGCAGTTCGAGACCGGCCGCGACCTGTCGATCAGCCTCGCGATCTTCATCGTCGCCGAGTTGGCCTCGGCGCTGGACTTCGCGCACGCCCGACGCGCACCCGACGGGTCGCCGCTGCAGATCATCCATCGCGATGTCAGCCCGCAGAACGTCCTCATCGGCTACCAGGGCGAGGTGAAGCTGACCGACTTCGGCATCGCCAAGGCGGCGGCGCGCCGCACCCAGACAGAGGTGGGACAGATCAAGGGCAAGGTCTACTACATGAGCCCGGAGGCGGCGCGCGGCGAGCGGCTGGACCATCGGGCGGACCTCTTCTCCGCGGGCATCCTGCTCTTCGAGCTGCTCTGCACACGGCCGCTCTACGACGTCCCCGACCCGCGGAGACTGCTGGAGGTGGTCTCGCGCGGCGAGGTGCGCTGGCCGGCCGACAAGGCGGCACGGGTGCCGGCGCCCTTGCTGGCAGTGGCAAATCGTGCGCTGGCGAGACAGCCCGACGCGCGCTACCAGACCGGGCGCGAGCTACGCGAGGCCCTGCTGCGGGTCGCCGACGAGTGCAACGCCCGGGCGGACCGCGATGAGCTCGGGGCCTGGGTGAGGCGGCTTTTCGGCGTCAGCGACGACCGGCCGCTCCGGCCCGACGGTACCGAGGTCGACGCCGACGCCGACCACTGGTCGTCGCTTGCCACCGAGTCGCTGCTGGCCCAGCCGCGAACGGCACCCGAGCGACCCCAGGCGCGTGTGAGCGCTGCGTTGCCTCGCCCAGCGGGGCGACCGCTGGCCAGCGCCGAGGCAGAGCGGCGCGCCGAGAGCCCGGCGAAGAGCGCCCAGGCGCTGCCGGACTTCGATGGCGAAGGCGCCACGGCGCTGCTGGACACCGACGAGGTGCAACGGCGGCTGCAGGCCGCCGAGCCACCGCCGCTGCCCACCACAGCCGCAGCCATGCCGACGGCGGCGCGCTCGGTGGACCCGGAGCTTGCGACCAGTGACATCCCGCCACCGATCCCTCGGCAGGCGAGTCCATTGCCTGCGCGGTCCAAGCGGCCGTCGCTTTTGCAGATCCACCCTGTTACGCCGGCCCCCACCGATCCTCCGATCGGCCTGGGCGGCGGCAGTCGACCCTCGGGCCCTGTCCGCGCGACGGCGCCGCGGACCGCCCAGGAGGCGCCTGCCCCGGCCAGCGGCAGCGCGGCGCCCCTTGCGTCGGTCGCGACCGCCGAGACCGTTGGGCTGGCCCGGGTGGCGCGGGCCGATGAGGCGCCGCCTGCGCTGCCCGTGCTCGCGGTGCCGCCTTCGATTCAGGTTCGGCCGGGCTTGCAGCGGCGCAGCGGTGTCAGCAGCGCAGCCGCGCCGAGCAACACCGAGGGCTCAACGCGCTCGGTGCCGGCGATGGCAGACGAGGAACGCGCAGCGGCGGCGCCCAAGCGGGCCCAGGCCGCCCCGGCAGCGCTGTCGCTGGCGCTGGCCTCGACCTCGAGCGGCCGCGCTGGCGCGAGCGCGACCTTGGACCCGGACGCAGCACCGGCCAGTTGGTCGCTGATCGCGGTCACGTTGGCGGTTTGGTCTGCGGTGCTGGTGCTGGCGGCCTACGCGACGCTGCTGCTGGTGCGTTGACTTGGAGTCGTTGGTTTCGCATCTATGGACGCGCCCGTCGACGGGCCCGGGGGACGGGGTGGTGACGGATCACCATCCGCAAGCGGAGCGCTGGCTTGCCACCGCATCGCCGCGCGGCTACCGTCGACGCCGCGTGTGCGCAAAGGTGGCCAAATGACCGCGATCTTGCAGGAGTGGGGGGAGCTGGTGCTCCGCTGGGCGCACGTGATCGCCGCGATCATGTGGGTAGGCGACTCCTTTCTGTTCATGTGGCTCGACAGCAAGCTGCGCAAGGCCCACCCCGCCCGCACCGGCGAGCTGATCGGCGAGCTCTGGATGGCCCACGGCGGCGGCTTCTATGAGGTCGTCAAGCGCAAGAGCCTGGAGTCCATCCCCGACGAGCTTCACACCTTCAAGTGGGAGTCGTACGCGACCTGGATCACCGGATTCTTGCTGCTGATCTTGGTGTATTGGGCGGGCGGCAGAGCGATGCTGCTCGATGCCGCGTCGCCGACGGCCCACGCCACAGCCATCGGCCTCTCCGCCTCGACCCTGTTCGGCACCACGGCCCTCTACCACCTGCTCTGCCGAACGCCCCTGGTGCAGCGCCCGGCGGCGATGGGCCTGGTCGGTCTGCTGGCGGTCGCCGGCGGCGGCTGGGCGCTTTTGCAGGTCCTGACGCCGCGCGCGGCGTTTCTGCAGGTGGGCGCGACGCTCGGCACGATCATGGCCAGCAACGTCCTGCTGACCATCATCCCGGCGCAGCGCGAGATGATGGCCGCGACGCGAGAAGGCCGAGCGGTCGACACCCGCCCGGGCGCCAAGGCCAAGCTGCGCAGCACCCACAACCACTACCTGACGCTGCCTGTGCTGCTGACGATGCTGTCCAACCATTTCCCGTCGCTCTACGGCGGGCCCTACGCTTTTGCAGTGCTGACGCTGGTCTGCGTGCTCGGGGTCGGCGTCAAGATCGCGATGAACCAGCGCCGCGCCACGCCGCTGTGGATCTGGGGCGGAACGCTGGTCGCCTTGGTGGGGGCGATGGCGCTGACGGTGCCGACCACTGGCGCCGCCGACGATCCGGCCCTTTTGCAGCACCGCAAGGTGGCCTTCAGCGAGGTGCGGACGATCATGGCCGCTCGCTGCGTGAGCTGCCACGCCGAAACGCCGAGCTTCCAGGGCTTCGCTGCGCCGCCCCAGGGGGTCGTGCTGGAAACAGCCGGGCAGATCCAGGCGCAAGCGCAGCGGATCTTGGTGCGGACGGTGCAGACCAAGACGATGCCGCTCGGCAACCTGACGGCGATGACCGACGCCGAGCGGCTGCTCGTCGGGGCCTGGATCGTGCAGGGCGCCGATGTCGACGCGCGTGCCGAGGCCGCAAAGTGACCCGGGGCCGTCGATGAGGGCTGGCGAGGCAGGGCGAAGAAGCGGTCGCTTGACGACCCGCGCCTCCGTCGCGCTTTGGCTTTGGGCGATGCGCACCACGTCGTGGGAGGGCGGACGATGACCTGGGTCTTGCGCGGCCACCGCGTGCTGGTCGATGGCGCCTTGCGGCCAGCGGCGCTGCACGTCGACGGCACCAGAATCGCGGCGATCACGGCCTACGACGACCCTCGCGTCGACGCCGAGGCGGTCTCCCACCGTGTGGAGGCCGGCGACCACGTCGTGTCGCCGGGCGTCGTCGACGCCCACGTCCACATCAATGAGCCCGGCCGCAGCGAGTGGGAGGGCTTCGCCACTGCCACCGAGGCCGCAGCGGCGGGCGGCATCACCACCGTCGTCGACATGCCGCTCAACTGCATCCCGGCGACCACCCACCGCGCGGCCGCCGAGACCAAGCGCGCATCGTTGCGCGACCAACTCCACGTCGATGTGGCGTTTTGGGGCGGCGTGGTGCCGGACCAGGAGGCCGGGGATTGGCGCGACCTCGATGGCCTCGCCGAGTTCGGAGTCGCCGGCTGCAAGTGCTTCCTCTGCCCCTCTGGGGTCGATGAATTCGGCCACGTCGCCGCCCGCCACCTCGACGCCGCCCTGCCGCGCCTGCGGGACCTTGGCCTGCCGCTCATCGCCCACGCCGAGGCGCCGGGCCCCCTCGACGCGGCCGAAGCGGCGCTGGCGCTGGAGCGGGTGCAGGGCGGTGCAGACCCGCGCCGCTACGACACCTACCTGCGCAGCCGCCCTGAGCAGGCCGAGATCGAGGCCATCGCGCTGCTCATCGAGCTCGCCCGCAAGCACCGGGCGCGGGTGCACGTCGTCCACCTCGCCGCGGCCGGTGCAGTGCCGCTGATCGCGGAGGCGCAGCAGCAGGGTGTCGCCATCAGCGCCGAGACCTGCTTGCATTACCTGACCTTCGCCGCCGAGGAGATCGAAGACGGCGCCACCTTCGCCAAATGCGCGCCACCGATTCGCTCGGCCGACAACCGCGAACGCCTCTGGAAGGCGCTTGCCGACGGCCCGGTGTCGATGGTGGTCTCGGACCACTCGCCGTGCACGCCTCAGCTCAAGCGCTTGGAGCAGGGCGACTTCATGGCGGCTTGGGGCGGCATCGCCGGCCTGCAGCTCGGTCTGTCGGCGCTGTGGACCGGAGCGTCGGCGCGCGGCCACGATGTGGCGACCATGGCGCGCTGGCACGCTGAGGCCACCGCGGACCTCGTCGGTCTCGGCGGTCGCAAGGGCCGGCTGCGCGTCGGCTACGACGCCGACATCGTGGTCTGGGACGACCTCGCTGAACACACCGTCCAGCAGGCCGACATCCGCCACCGGCACAAGCTGACGCCCTACCAGGGGCGCACGCTCAAAGGCCGCGTTCATCAGACCTACGTCGGCGGCAAGCTCGCCTACGACGCCGTGCGTGGTTTCGCTTCGCGCCCTGTCGGGTCGTTCGTCGCCGTCCGTCGCTGACCTGGCTCGCCCGTCGAGCCCCATCCCCGTTGGGAGTCCCCCGTGTCGCAGCAGCCCGCCCCCGCCGCCTTCAGCCACCTCGTCAACCTCGCCGCCGACGAGACCGGCACCTTCGTGCTGTGGGCGAGCGATGACTACTTCGCCGAGAAGGAGAACCTCGTCCGCTCGGACGCGCCGGTGTGGAAAGAGGGCGTCTACACCGACAAGGGCAAGTGGATGGACGGCTGGGAGTCGCAGCGGATGCGCGGCCCGGGCCACGACACCGCGATCCTGCGGCTCGGCGTGCCGGGCAGCGTCGAAGGGCTGCTGGTCGACACCACGCACTTCAAAGGCAACGCGCCCATCGCCGTCGCGCTGGAGGTCTGCGAGGCGCCGCACACCGCCACCGCCGAGGAGCTGCTGAGCTGGCCCGTGGCCGAGGAAGGTGCGGAGGGCGCGGCGCAGGTCGCCAAGGTCTGGCGGCTGGCGCTGCCCAAGACCGACATCCGCTCCGATTTCGGCAACGTGATCGCGCTGCCCCAGCTTTCGCCGCGGGCGACCCACGTCCGTCTCCACATCTACCCCGACGGCGGCGTTGCGCGGCTGCGCGTGTATGGCGTGGCGCGACCTGCGCCACAGATCTTCTGGCAGCAGGGATCCATCGATCTCGCGGCGATCGAGCACGGCGGCCGCGTGACGGCCATCAGCGACGCCTTTTTCGGCCCACCGGCCAACCTGCTGCTGCCCGGTCGCGGCGTGAACATGGGCGACGGCTGGGAGACGCGGCGGCGGCGCACGCCGGGCTCGGACTGGTGCGAGATCGGACTCGGTCGGCGCGGCCTGGTCCAGCGCATCGAGGTCGACACCCACTTCTTCAAGGGCAACGCCCCGCAGGCGTGCAGCGTCTTCGCCTTCGACGCCGGCGCGGTCGACCCCGATGACGCCGAGGGCATGGCCGCGGCGATGGCGCAGGTGCCGACCGGCGACGACGCCGGCTGGACGCCGCTGCTCGACCTCGCGCCCTTGGTCCAGCACCGCCGTCACAGCTTTGAGCCGGCGCGCCCGACCGTGGCGACCCACCTGCGGGTGCACATCTTCCCGCACGGCGGCGTGAACCGGATGCGGGTCTTCGGCCTCGCGGCGCCAACCCCGCGCGAGCAAGAGCGACTGGCGACGCTGCAGGCGCTGCCGCGCGCCGAGCTGGACGCCCTGCTGCTCTCCTTCTGCGGCGCGACGGCTTGGGCCCAGCAGGTGGCGCGGGCCCTGCCCTCCTGCAGCCAGGTGCGCGACGTGCTGCAGGCCGTCGACGTCGCGTTCTGGGCGCTGCGCGAGTCGGACTGGCTGGAGGCGTTCGCTGCCCACCCACGCATCGGTGCGCGCAAAGACGCTGCGGCAGCGACGGCGCAGTCGGCGCAGTGGTCGCGAGGCGAGCAGGCGCAGGTGCACGGGGCGGAGTCGTCGGTGACGGCGATGCTGGCGACGCTGAACGAGACCTACTTCGAGCGCTTCGGCTTCATCTTCATCGTGTTCGCCACTGGGCGCAGCGCAGCGCAGATGCTCGCCTTGTTGCAGCGGCGCATCGGCAACGACCGCGAGGCCGAGATCCGCAACGCCGGCGACGAACAGGCCCGCATCACCCGCCTGCGCCTCGAGAACTGGCTGCTGGCGGGCTAGGCCAAGCCCGGACCCGAAGCGCATGGGCGCGCCGCTGGCGCGCCAGGAGGAACCCGCGATGGGCATCAGCACCCACATCCTCGACACCACGATCGGGATGCCGGCCGAGGGCGTCGAGGTGAACCTGTACCGCAGCGTCGGCGGCGTCTGGCGCCACCTCGGGCGCGGCACGACCAACGCCGATGGCCGGGTCTCGGACCTGCTCGGCGAGGCGCCCGACGTCGGCCACTACAGCATCGACTTCGCGGTCGGCGACTACTTCGACCGCCACGGCGTCGAGGCCTTCTACCCGCGGGTCGACATCGAGTTCCTGATCCACGACCCGCCGCGCGCCCACTACCACGTGCCGCTGCTGCTCAATCCCTATGGCTATTCGACGTATCGGGGCTCCTGATGGTGCGCGTCGAGCCGCTCAGCGCCGCCGCGTTTGCGCCCTTTGGCGAGGTCATCGCCGCCGACCTCTTGGCGGAGGCCGCCGCCGGCAAGTCCGCGAACCAAGGCTCGGCCACGCGCTTTGACTTCGCCGCCGCGTTGGAGTCGACGAGGCCCGATTCCAGGCCGAACCTGGCGGTGTTCCGCGCGGAGGGCCGCGAGCTGCCCTTTCAGCTACGCCTGCTCGAGCGCCACCCCTGCTCGACGCAGGCTTTTCTGCCGCTGGTCTGCACCCGCTTCCTCATCTGCGTCGCGCCGACTGGCGCCGACGGCCGCCCCGATGTCTCAGGCGTTCGCGCCTTCTTGTGCCTGCCGGGCCAGGGCATCAACTACCGCCGCGGCGTCTGGCACCACCCGATCATCGCGCTCGACGAAGGCGGCTCGTTCGCGATGCTGGCCTGGGAAGACGGCAGCGCACAGGACTGCGTCGAGCACTGGTTCGGCCCTGACGACGCGCCGCTCTCGGTCCAGCTGCCCTGATGGCGGCGACGCGGCGGCTATCAGCGCGGATGAATCCCGGCGAGCGAATCGGCCCTCTGCAGACGGTCGCACGCCGTGGGCCACGAGGCCGGGCCCAGCGCTTGGCTGCTCTTCAGCCGAGCATGGGGCGCTAAGCGATGGGCAAGTGGCGCGTCCTGGCGCTCGTCGTCGTCGTCCTCGCGCTGCTCGTCGGCTGGCAGCAAGGCGCGCTCGACCGGTTGCAGCACCCGCGGCAATTGGCCGACGCGCTCGTAGCGATGGGCTCGCTGGGCTACCTCGCCTTCATCGCCGCCTATACGCTGCTGCAGCCTTTCGGCGTGCCGGGCACCGTCTTTGTGGTCGCGGCACCGCTCATCTGGCCCTGGCCTATCGCCTTCGCGCTCAACCTCGTCGGCACCATGCTGGCGAGCATCGTCGGCTTCTCGTTCGCCCGCTTCGTCGCCCGCGACTGGGTCCAGGCCCGCATTCCTCAGCGCCTGCGCCGCTACGAGGACGCGCTGCGGGCGCGGGCCTTGGAGACCACGTTCCTGCTGCGTCTCGTCCTGTGGATGCCGCAGCCGCTGCACTATTTTCTCGGCGTGTCGTCGGTGCCGTTCTGGACCCACGCCCTCGGCTCGCTGCTCGGCTACATCCCGCCCCTGCTGCTGGTGAGCTACCTCGGCGGCACGCTCTTCGACGAGCGAGGGGAGCTGCAGACCAGCGGGCTGCCAGCGATGGCGGCGCTGTCCACCTGCTCCATTCTGTTGGCTTTGTGGCTCTGGCGCCGCGGCAATCGCAAGCGCGCGTGAGACCGGGAGCAAGGGCAACGAGGGCTTCGCAGAGGCGGCGCCGGTGCGCTCGTCCGTGATGGATGCAGGGTGCTGGATTCGTCGCAGTGTCGGAGCGTTAGGGCGACGCGTCGCCGTCGGGCGCGGCGTCGTCTGGCGCTGATTCGTCGGTCATGGATGCCATCGCCGCCGCAGCCGGGTGGGCCCCGCCGTTGGCGGCGCCGCTGCCCTCTTCGCGCTCCTGGCCGACAGCGTCGGAGGCTGGGCCGGCCAACGCCGCAGCCATGGAACGCCGCGCCTGCAGCCGCAGCGCCTCGCGCAGACCGGCCTCCAGCGCCGCGCGCGACGCGTCAGAGAGCCCGGCGGCATGGGCGGCGAGGAGCTGCGGCACTGCCCGGGCCGTCACCTCGTCGTAGCCCTCCCAGATCTCGCGCAGCAGGGGTCCCACGCTTCGGCGCTGCACCACGGCGCGATGCTCGGCCACCGCGTCCTCGCAGAGGGCCAGCACCCGCGCCAGCTCGTCGCGATCGGGCGCGGCCTCGGTCCCGACCAACAGCTCGTCGAGGCCCTGCCGTCGCCATTCGGCGCCCGCCGATGGCGCCTCGACCTGGGCCGGCGCGCCGAGGTCGATGACCTGCAGCGGCGCTGCATCGGGATCGCGCGCGCGGCGAGCGGCGCAGACGGCGTCGAGCATCGCGGCAGTGAGGAGGGGCTGCCGGGCGCCGGTCGCGACCACCATGCCGTCGGCTTCGGCGAGCAGCGCCGGCAGGTCTTCGAGTGGCGCCACGCGGCCGCGCTGGCTGGCGGAGAGGGTCCGGTTGACGGCGCGCACGGTCCAGCCGCTGCGACGCTGGCAGAGGCCGAGCGCCTTGCGACCGATCTCACCGAGCCCGACGACGACCACCTGTGCCGGCCGCTCACCGAGCGCCGTCTGCAGCGCCTGCACGGCGACGGCGTGGACGCCGCGGCCATGGGCGCGAAAGGCCGTGCCGCGCTCGACAGCCCGTACCACCCGACCGAGCGTGGTCTGCAGCGCGTTCAGGTCGGGCGAGCTGTGGCCGAGCGCCCGTGCCGCGTCGAGGGCGCGGTTGAGCTGGCCGGCGATCTCACGCTCGCCGACGACGAAGGACTCGAGGCCGACGACGACACGGGCCAGATGCCGCACCGCGTCTTCGCCGACATAGAGCGAGGGCTGTGGCAAAGGGGCGTCGCCAGCGCGCAGGTCGCTCCAGGTCGCCATCATCGCGGCGCGGGCGAGATCGCCGGCCCAGCGCGGGTCTGGAGCGTCCAGCCACCACGCCACGCGGTTGCACGTCTCGAGCACCACGAGGCCGCGGGCCCGAGCGCTGCGCTGCAGCTGGCCGAGCAGGTGTTGGCGCGCCGCCGCGTCGAGCAGCGCCCGCTGCCGCCACGAGGCCGAGGCGATGCGGAAATCACAGCCGACGACGGCGAGCGGCAGCAGGCCCTCGGCGCGCGGCTGTGGCTCCGCGCCCTGGGGCTCGCCGCCACCGACGCGGGCGTTGGCGTGTGACGCGTGCGCCGTGCGGCTCATGGCGCCCCCCAAGTCGTCAAGAGGCGGCGGCCTACCGCAACACCGCTGGCGGCGGCGTCATCGACTGAGACGCCATCGCAGCCGGCACCAGCGAGCTCGACACCGGGACAAGAGCGCGCGAGGTCGGCCCGCGCCGCGGCGATGCGACTGCGATGACCGGGCATGTACTGCGGAATCGCCGCCGGCCAGCGCGTCACCGACACCAACATCGGCGGCCGATGCAGGGCGGGGCCAAAGACGGCGCTGCGGCCGGCGATCGCGCGGTCGATGAGGTCGCCGTCGTCTCGCCCGACCACCGCGGGGTCGTGGACGCCGCCGAGGAAGATGGCGGACAGCGCCATTCCAGCGGGCGCCCGGCCGGCAAAAAGCGCCGACGGCAAGAGCACCCCAAGCGCGTCGATGCCCTCACCCCGCGCCACCAACGCGCCGAAGCCATCGGGGCAGGCCGCGTCGGGATCCTCGCCGCCGAGGTGGACGATGGCGACCGGCGCCAGCGGCGTTGCCTGCAGCGCCCGCGCCGCTGCCCCATCGTGGGGCGCGAGCAACGCAGCCGTCGCAGCCGGCGGCAACGCCAGCACCACGGCGTCAAAGGCCTGCGACAGGGAGGCCGCGGCTGAGGCCTTGGGCGCGGACGCCGCATCGGGCTCAAGCCGCCAGCGCGCCCCATCCCGGCGCAGCGCAGCGATGGCGAGCGAGAGGTGCAAGCGCGGACCCAGGGCAGCGGCGATGGCGTCGGGGAGCACCTGCATCCCGCCGTCGAAGTTCCACAAGCCCGGCCGCGCCGGCAGGCCGCCGCGCTCGTCGCGCAACGCCCGCTGCAGCTGGGGTGAGAACATGCGCGCCAGGGCGCCGCGGATCAGTCCGCCGTGGTCAGCCTCAAGGCGCCACATCCGGGGAAAAGCGTCCGCGGCGCCGAGCTGCCGCGCGTCGCCGGCGTACACGCCGCTGGCGAAGGGGCCGATCATCCCCTCGGCGAAGGCCACGCCGCAGCGTCGCGCGACGAAATCGTGCAGCGTCTCGCCCTCATCGCGGCGGGCGGCGACGAAGAGCTCACTGGCGAGGCGCAGCTTGGCCGAAAAGGGCAGCCAGTTGCCGAAGAGCGCGGAGAGCGGCCCGAGCGGGAGCTGGCGCAGGCGCCCGTCTCGAAAAACCCAACGCGCGCCGCGGCCCTGCGCCGGCGACAGGCGATCGGCGAGGCCAAGCCGCGCCACCAGGGGCCAGAGGGCGCGCGCGCTGCCGAGGAAGCTGTTGGGCCCGCGCTCGAGCAAGAAGGCGCCAGCCGGGGTCTGGCAAACTGCGCTGCCGATCTTGCCGCCGACGCGCGCGCTGGCCTCGAAGAGCGCGACCTCGCAGCCACCGTCTTGCAAGGTCAGCGCAGCGCTGAGGCCAGCGATGCCGGCACCGACGACCGCCACGCGCGCCGGCGCCGGGCCGTCGCCCTGGCTGGCCCTGCCCGCGGGCGACGCGGTCGCAACCGTCATTACACCACCGTGGTGCGCAAGCCCTGGACCGCGCTCGCGAACGATGCCACGCCCTCGAGCGGCGTCTGCGGCCAGACGCCGTGGCCCAGGTTGAAGATGTGCCCGGTGCGGCCGGCGACCGCGGAGTGGATGGATCGCACGCGCTGCGCGATATGCGCCGGACTGGCGAAGAGCTCGGCCGGGTCGAGGTTGCCTTGAATGGCGACGCCGGCCTCAGCGGCCCGCCCAGCGACGGCGTGAATGTCGGAGCGCCAGTCGAGCCCGATGGCGCGCGGCTGGGCGGCGATGGCGATGTCGTCGAGGTGGCCGGGGCTGCGCAGGAACAGAATGACCGTACCCTTGCGCGCCTGCACCGCGTGGATGATCCGTAGCAACGAGGGCAGCGCGAAGCGGCGGTAGTCGTCGGCCGAGAGCTCGCCGGCCCACGAGTCGAACAGCTGCACGGCGTCGGCGCCAGCCTCCAGCTGCATCAACAGCAGATCGATGACGACGTCGGCGAGGCGATCGAGCAGCGACTTGAGCAGCGCCGGCTCCTGCCACGCCATCGCCCGCAGGTTGGCAAAGGTCTTGCTGCCTTCGCCCTCGACCAGGTACGCGGCCAGGGTCCACGGCGCGCCGGCGAAGCCGAGCAAGGCGCGGTCGGGTCCGAGCGCCGCCCGGCAGAGTCGCATGGCATCGGCGACGTAACGGAGCTCGACGCCGACGTCGGGCATCCGCAACGCTTCGACGTCGCTGCGGGTCCGCACCACCGGCTGCAACGTCGGTCCCGTGCCACCCTCAAAGCGCACCTCGATGCCCATCGCCTCGGGCACCGTCAGGATGTCGGAGAACAAGATCGCGGCGTCGAAGTCGTAGCGCGCAATGGGCTGCAGCGTCACTTCGGTGGCCAGCTCGGGCGAGCGGACGAGGGTCAAGAAGGACCCGGCGCGCTCGCGCGTGGCGCGGTACTCCGGCAGGTAACGCCCAGCCTGGCGCATCATCCAGACCGGAGGCCGATCGACCGGCTCACAGTGCAGCGCAGCCATCATCCGCGCCCGCGGCGTCATCGGCCCGGGCGTGATGGTGCCCATGCGGCGTCGCGGCGGGGAGGGTGCCTCGTCGGCTGGTGTCTCGGATCCAGTGGTCATGGTTGAGTCCCGCTTTCAAAGGGCTTCTTCCAACATTCACGCATGCAGAACTTGCCCGTGCTCTTGCCGTCTTGGTCTTTGAGCTCCTGACAGCCGTAGCCCTGCGGGCAGGGGCCGCTGGCCGCGTCAGAACACGCAAGGCCACAGAAGTCGCCGACCTTGTTGCCGTCCTGGTCCTGGAACGAGAAGCACTTGTGAGGCGCGCCGCCGCAGGCGGTCGCCTTGTCGTCCTTTGCGTCGCAAGGCGCGCAGTAGGGGCCCTCGGCGGCCTTGCACTTGCCGGCTGCGGGATCGCAGACCTCGCCAAAGGCGCACTCCCAGTTCTCCAGGCAGCCCTTGGCGACGCAGCTGCCGGCCTGGCATTTGACGCCAAACTCCTTGCAGTCGGCGTCGAGCTTGCAGCCCTTCTGGCACTTGTGGCTGACGGCGTCGCAGTAGGTCGCCTTCTCCACGCAATCGGCGAATCCCAAGCAGCCGCCCGGGATCTTGCAGCGGCCGGCCTCGCATTTGGCCTCGGCGGCGAGCGCCTGGCAGGGGGTGTCGCTCTCGCAGGGCGGATTGCAGCGGAACAGCGTGCAGATCTTGCCGGTCGGGCACTCGGTGTCCTCGCCGCAACCCTTCTTGCATTGGGCATACTCGGCGTTGCAGATGCTGCCAAAGGGGCAGTCGGCGTCGGTCTTGCAGCCGCCGCTGAGCGGGCCGCAGCTGCCGGTCTTGGGCACGCACTGCTGGTCTTTGGCGCCGACGTTGACGCAGCGAAAGCCCTTGGGGCAGCCAGCGTCGCCGAGGCAGACCCGCCCGCAGAAGGTGCCGCCGCTCTTGTAGGGCAGGCAGACCGAGCCCTGCTCGGCAAGGTCGCACTGGGCGTCCGAGGTGCAGGGATCGCAGACCTGGCGCGGCGTCTCGCAGGTGTGGCTGCAGGGATCGCAGTACTGCTCGGAACCGCATTCGCTGGCGGCGTCACAGGCGCCCTTGCCCGGCGCGACGCAGACGGTCGCCGCGATGTCGCCCTTGCCGGCGGCGCTGTCGCCGGTCGCGTTCCCGCCGTCGCCGTTGCCGGTCTGTCCGCTGTCGCCGCCGGCAGCGCCACCATCGCCGAGAGGGAGGCCTCCACCGCCGTCGCCGCTGCCGCCCGATGGTGCCGGCGCCGGCGAGCTGCAGGCCGCGCAGCCGACCCAAACCGCTGCGAGCAGCGCCAGGACCTGCACCGAAAGGCCGACCCGTGCGCCGTCGCGCAGGGCGGAAGCGCCCACGGGAGTCGCGCGGACGCCAAGGCCGCGGCCGGGAGAGGTCGCCGGGCGGTGGAGCCCCTGCCCGCTTTCGAAGTGTGCGATCTCGAGGTCCATCGCCATCGCCTCCTAGAGACGCCCAGAGGCGCCGCGGCGCGTCGGGACGCTAGGGCTCCCGCAGACGCATCGCCCAGACGGTCCCATCGTTGCCGATGATCCAGGCGTCATCGCCGTCCAGGCAGGGCGCAGCGGCGAAGCCGTAGGGATCGACGATGCGTCCGCGCGTCTGCAGGTCAGCGCTGTTCAGCAGCCACAGCCCATCGCCGGCGGCGACGAGCAGGAGCTTGTGCCAGAGCGCCAGCGCCCCGCTGGGCTCACCGTCGAGGTGGCGGCCGGCGCGGAGTTTGCCGTCTGTCGCGGCGAGCGCCAAGAGCCGGTGATCGCCGTCGACCAGGAGGAGCTCATCGCCGCTGCGAAGGGGGGTCTGATACCCCTCACCCTTGCGATGCCAGCGCACCTCGCCGTCTTCGAGCGCCAAGGCGTAGAGGCCGCTCCGTTGGCTCGCCGCCACGACAAAGGCCTTGCCGTCGGCGCCTTGCATCACCAGCGGCGTGGTGTCGACGTCGGGCGGACCGTCGCCCGCGCCGGCGAGATCGCGCGTCCAGACCACGCCACCGTCACGACCGTTCAGCACCACGAGGTTGCCATCCCCCAGTCCGGCGATCACGGACTCGCCGTGCACGGTGGGGGCACCGGTGCCTTCGGCCAAGAAATCCCGGCCGCCCGGCACCGCCCGGCGCCACAGGGGCTTGCCGGTGGTCGCCTCGATGGCGAATAGGCTCCCCGGTTCGACCACGGCGTACAGCCGCATTCCGTCGCTGACGAGCGGCGCCCAGACCACGGCGTCCAACGTCGCTGGCCGGGCCCAGCGCGGCTTACCGTCGCCGAGGCCCAGGGTCTGCACCACGCCGCCACCATCGGCGAAGGTCACGGTCGAGCCGGCGGCATTGAGCAGCGGCGTCCCGGCGATGGGATCGGCCGTGGGCAGGCGCCAGAGCTTGTCGCCGGTCAAGGCGTCGAGGGCCCAGAGGCCGTCCGCCGCGCCGACGAGCACCTGCCCGCCGCGGCGATCGAGGACCGGCGCGCCGGTGCGTCTTGGCTTCCAGGCGAGGCCCGGCAGCTTCTGGGTCGGCACCCGCCACACGGGCTCAGCGAAGGCGCGCGCCGAGGCGATGGACGGCAAGGTCATCAGCAGCAGCGCGAGGCAAGAGGCCCACGCCGGCGCATGCCAGCGAGGCCGGAGCGCGCTGCGGTCGGCCTTCGCGCTCACGCGGGGCCGCGGCCCCGAAGACGCTCGAATCACTCGAGCTGCCCGAGCTTGGCCGTCGCCTCGAGGTGCAAGAACCCGGCGTGGCCTTCGCTCGGCGCCTTGCCCGCGACGGCGACGGCCGCGATGGCGCCCTGGTACGCGGCCTTGGCCTTGGCGGCGTCGCCGGCGGCGTCCTTGTTCAGCTTCGGGTTGATCGCGTCGCCGGCCCGCACCAGGGCCATGCCCTTGAGCGCCGACGTGTTGGCGCCCGCGGCCACCTTCTGCCAGGCCTCGCCCGCATCGGCGCCCTTGCCCATCGCCGTCAGCACCGTGGCCCGCTGCGCCAGCAGCGCCTGCGCGTTGGGAGCATCGCCAGCGGCGGCGATCGCGGCGTCGATGGCGGCGAGCTGCGCGGCGCGGTCGCCGAGGGTGCCCTTGGCGGCGCCGACGACCACCTCGGCCAGCACCTTCTCGTCGCCCTCGAGGCCGGCCGCCGCAGCGACGACCGCCTCGGCGCGCTCTTTGGCGGTGGTGAACGAGGTCCCCAGCGGCTTGTTGGGATCTTCGCCCTGCAAGGTCGCTGGCGGCGCGTAGACCGGCTTCGCCATTGCCGCGTAGACCGGGGCGTTCGCGGCGGCGGTCGAGCGGGCGCCGCGGGCGGTGAGCAACTGGAAGAGGCCGATGCCGCCCCAGACCACGGTGACGATGGCGATGCCAGCGACCACAGGCCGCCAGTTCGCCTCCATCCACTCCGACAGCGACCAAAGTTGCTCGTGAATGATCTCGGGCACTTCGATCTCAGTCGCGCTCTCCTCTTGCTTCTGCTTGTAGGTCTTGACGATTCGGCGGCGGTTGCTCATCTGGGCTCCTCCCTCGGCGTCGGGCCTGGGGGGCGGGAGAGTACCGGTAGGGCCGGCGTTCGCGCAACTCCCCTCGCCGCTGGGCTCAGGGCTATCGCAAAGTCCGGAGCGAAAGACACCCTCACCCCCTCACCCCCTCTCCCGTCGGGCGGGAGAGGGGCGACATGACAATGAATTCAGTGCCCCCCTCTCCCGCTTCAGCGGGAGAGGGGG